>JBIOYV010000124.1:0-5490 GCA_044870335.1 Burkholderiales bacterium
AGCCGCACAGCATGGGCACGATCTCGTTGTTGATCGTGCGGATGCGGATGCCTTTCTTGACTTCCTCGAGCGAGAGCTCGCCCGACTCGAGGTACTTGTTCATGAGCTCTTCGTTGGCCTCGGCGGCGGCCTCCACCATCTTCTCGCGCCACTGCTTGGCTTCGTCGGCGAGCTCGGCCGGGATCGGCTTCCTCTCGAACTTCATGCCCTGCGACGCGTCGTCCCAGTAGATCGCCTGCATCGCGACCAAGTCGATCACGCCGGCGAACTTCTCCTCCGCGCCGATCGGCAGCTGGATCGGCACCGGGTTGCCCTTCAGGCGGCTGCGGATGTGCTCGTAGGACTTGAAGAACGTGGCGCCGACGCGGTCCATCTTGTTGATGAACGCCAGGCGCGGCACGCGGTACTTGTTCGCCTGGCGCCACACCGTCTCGGACTGCGGCTGCACCCCCGCCACGGCGTCGTACACCATGCACGCGCCGTCGAGCACGCGCAGGCTGCGCTCGACCTCGATGGTGAAGTCGACGTGCCCGGGCGTATCGATGATGTTGATGCGGTGCTCGGGATAGGAGAGATCCATCCCCTTCCAGAAGCAGGTGGTCGCCGCCGAGGTGATGGTGATGCCGCGCTCCTGCTCCTGCTCCATCCAGTCCATGGTGGCGGCGCCGTCGTGAACCTCGCCGATCTTGTGGTTCACGCCGGTGTAGAAAAGGATGCGCTCGGTCGTGGTCGTCTTCCCGGCGTCGATATGCGCCGAGATGCCGATGTTCCGATAGCGTTCGATGGGAGTTTTGCGCGCCACGGCCATTCAGTTAGAACCTGTAGTGGGAGAAGGCCTTGTTTGCTTCAGCCATACGATGGACCTCTTCGCGCTTCTTCATCGCACCGCCGCGGCCTTCGGCCGCCTCTTGCAGCTCGCCGGCCAGGCGAACCGTCATGGATTTCTCGCCGCGCTTCTGCGCCGCCTCGCGGATCCAGCGCATCGCGAGCGCCACGCGCCGCACCGGACGCACTTCCACCGGGACCTGGTAGTTCGCGCCGCCGACGCGCCGGCTCTTCACTTCCACCACCGGCTTCACGTTCTGCACCGCCTGGCTGAACACCTCGATCGGATCCTTGCCCGACTTCGACTTGATCGTCTCCAGCGCGCCGTAAATGATGCGCTCGGCGACCGACTTCTTGCCGCGCGTCATCAGCACGTTGACGAACTTCGCGACCTCGACGTTGTTGAACTTCGGGTCGGGGAGAATCTCTCGCTTCGGAACTTCTCTGCGCCGTGGCATCTTGTTCCTCTAAGCCGCTCCGTTAGGCCGACTTGGGCGCCTTGGCGCCGTATTTCGAGCGGGCCTGCTTGCGGTCTTTCACGCCCTGCGTATCGAGCGAGCCGCGCACGATGTGGTAGCGCACCCCGGGCAGGTCCTTGACGCGGCCGCCGCGGATCAGGACCACCGAGTGCTCCTGCAGGTTGTGGCCTTCGCCGCCGATGTAGCCGATGACTTCGAAGCCGTTGGTGAGGCGCACTTTCGCGACCTTGCGCAGCGCCGAATTCGGCTTCTTGGGCGTGGTCGTGTAGACGCGGGTGCAGACTCCCCGCTTTTGCGGCGAGCCGGCGAGCGCCGGGACCTTCGACTTGGCGCGCTTGGCGACGCGCCCGTCACGCACTAACTGGTTGACCGTGGGCATGTTTTTGCGTGTCCAGAAACGAAATAGGCGGCCTCGTGTGAGCTCCCCGCAGGCCGCCCCGACCCAAAAAAGAGGCCGGATTATAAAGAGGAAACCACCCCAGCGCAACGACGCCGAGCGTCAGTTTCGGGGGTCGGAGACGAACCCGAAGCGGTCCTCGAGCTCGGCGCGGGGCACCGTGGGTAACCGGTCGGCCTGATCGGCGAAGCGCTCCAGGTCCCGGTCGTCCAGGAGCGCGATGCCGCGCTCGCCCTCCACGAGGACGGAGCCCTCGTCGTCCTGGAACACGTTCTTCGGGGCGAAAGGACGGCCGCAGTGGTCGAAGAGGCGCTCGCCCTCGTAGTGCACGACGAAGGGCGTGTAGGCGAGGCGCACGTACACCCGCTGCGGCCCGTTCTGGAAGAACCAGCGCCCGTGCTCGTCGCACTCGTAGTTGCGGCCGATGAAATCGCGCAGCGCGGCGTTGCCGATGCGGCTGCCCTTGATGAGCCAGTTGCCGCGCCGGTCGAGCTCCAGCCAGCCGTACACCGCGGGAACGTTCGGCCACTTGGCGAGGCTGCGGGCGACGATCTCATCCATCGGGCGATAGAATCATCAGCCAGGAGGGGGCGAGGCGTCTATCCGATGTCGGCAATCGAAACGTACCTGGCGAAGCCGTGGCTCGCGCATTACCAGCCCGGCGTGCCCGCGACGGTCGAAGTGCCGCTCAAGTCGGTTTGCCAGGCCTTCGACGAAGCCACCGTGCGCGCGCCGGACCGGGCGGCGGTCGTGTTCTACGGCCGCACCATCAGCTACCGCGAGCTGCGCGAAGCGACCGACCGGCTCGCCTGCGCGCTCGCCGACCTGGGGGTGAAGAAGGGCGAGCGCGTCGCGCTCTACCTGCTGAACAGCCCGCAGTTCATCATCGCCTACTTCGCGGCGCTGAAATGCGGGGCGACGGTCACGCCGATCAGCCCGGTCTACACGAGCCACGAAGTGCGCTACCAGCTCGAGGACAGCGGCGCGCGCGCGATCGTGTGCCAGGACATCCTCTACGAGAAGGTGGCGAAGTCGGGCGCCGCGCCGGCGCTCGTCATCGTGACCAACGTGAATGAATACTTGCCGGCGTTGAAGCGCCTGTTCTCGAAGAAGGCCGAGATCGCGGCCGGCGCGCATTGGCTGCAGGACCTGCTCAAGAAATACCCGCCGCAGCCGCCCGCGGTCACGATCGAGCCGAAAACCGATCTCGCCGCGCTGCCCTATACCGGCGGCACGACCGGCAACCCCAAGGGCGTGATGCTCACGCACTACAACCTGGTCGCCGCGCAGACGATGGGCCAGGCGGCGTTCGCGGTGTTCGAGCCGGGGAAGGAAGTGATCCTCGCGTTCCTGCCCTTCTTCCACATCTATGGCCAGGTGGTGATCATGCTGAACGGCCTGTGCCAGGGAAACCTGCTGGTGCTTTTCACCACCCCCGATACCGAGGCGATCCTCGAGGCGATGGAGCGCTATCGCGCCACGGTGTTCTACGGCGTGCCGACGCTCTACGAGTACCTGAAGGATCACAAGGACACCAACAAGACCGACTGGAAGCGCCTCAAGCTCGTCCTCTCGGGCGCGGACACCCTGCACGAGTCGACCATGCAAGGCTGGGCGAAGCGCACCGGCTCGCGGATCATCGAGGGCTACGGCCTGTCGGAGACCTGCGCCACGAGCCACGTCAATCCGCTGCACCGGCCGAAGGCCGGCTCGTTCGGCTGTCCGATTCCCGGCATGCAGGCCGCGGTCATCAACCCCGACACGCTCGAATTCGTCCCGCCCGGGGAGACCGGCGAGCTCGTCCTCTGCGGCGCCAACGTGATGCAGGGCTACTGGAAGCGCGCCGACGAGAGCGCGCGCGCCTTCGTCGACAAGGGCGGCGTGCGCTGGATGCGCACCGGCGACCTGGTGCGCATGGACGAGGAAGGCTACTTCCACTTCTACGATCGCTCCAAGGACCTGATCAAGTTCAAGGGCTACTCGATCTTCGCCAAGGACGTGGAGGACGTGCTGTACGCGCACCCGCAGGTGAAGGCTGCCGGCGTGATCGGCGTGCCCGACCCCGCGGTCGGCCAGCGCATCAAGGCCATCGTGGTGCTGCAGGGCGACGCGCGCGGCAAGCTCTCGGAGGACGAGATCAAGGCCTACTGCCGCCAGGCCCTCGCCGAGTACAAGGTGCCGCACATCGTGGAATTCCGCGGCGAGCTGCCGAAGACCGACGTCGGCAAGGTCTCGCGGCGCGAGCTGCGCGACGAAACTAAGGCTTGAGCGAGAACTTCTCGATCGGCTGCGGCTGGACCACGCCGAAGCCCTGCGCGAAACCGACTTCGAAGTCTTTCAGGCGTGCGCGCACCTCCGCGTCCTCGACGCATTCCGCCACCACGCCCATGCCGAGGGTCTGCGCGACGCGCACCACCGCCCGGAGCTTGGTCTGCGCCGCCTCGCTGGAAAGGAGCTTGCGGATCACGCTGCCGTCGACCTTGACGTGCTCGGGACGCAGCGAATTGAACGGCGCGAACGACACCGCGCGCCGGCAGAAGCCGTCGATCACCACGCTGCCGCCGTACGCACGCACCGCGGCGGCGAACGCCGCCGCAGCCTCGGGCCGCGCCAGGACGTCGGCCTCGTCGATTTCGAACAGCACCGCGTTCATGGCCAGCCTGGCGGCGCGCAGCTCCGCGGCGGCGAACGCCGGATAGCCGCCGTCGCGCAGCGTCTGCCCGGAGACATTGATGGTGAAGCGCGGAATGCGCGCGCCGTGTGCGAGCGCCCGCACGGCGTGGCGCAGCACCCAGCGATCGAGCTGCGGCATCATCAGGTAATGCTCGAACACGGGCAGGAAGTCGCCGGGCGGCAGCAGCGAGCGCTCTTCCTCGCGCATGCGCACGAGCACTTCGGCCATCGGGAACTCGTGCTTCTCGGAGAGCGCCAGGATCGGCTGGCAGTAGAGCGCGAACTCGTTCTTTTCGAGCGCCTCGCGCAGGCGCAGCAGCGGCTCCGGCCAGCCGGCGAGCTCGGTGCTCGTGCGCTCGACGGCGCTGGTACGCTCGGTCGCCTTTTGTTCCACGGGTTATTCTAGGCCCATGTCGGGCGCCTTCCTCTCGGTCGAGAAGCTCAACAAACGCTTTGGCGGCCTGACAGCGGTTAACAATGTGAGCTTCGCGATGCGGCGCGAGGAAATCGTCGGGCTGATCGGCCCGAACGGCGCCGGCAAGACCACGCTCCTGCGCCTGATCACCAAGATCCTGCGGCCCGACGCCGGGCGCATCGTGTTCAACGGCGAGGACATCACGCGGCTGCGGCCGTGGGACGTGGTCGAGCGCGGCATCGCGGGCACGTTCCAGAACACGCGGCCGTTCCGCCACCTGCCGATCGTCGCGAACGTGATGGTGCCGCTGGTGGCGCCGCGCGCGCGCCGCCGCGGCGAATGGGTGAAGCGCATCGAGGCCAAAGCGATGGACGCGCTCGAGTTCGTCGGCATCTCCGACATGGCGCTCGAGCCGGCGTCCGCGCTGTCGCAGGGCGACCTCAAGCGCCTGGAAGTCGCGCGCGCCATCGCCACCGAGCCCGAGCTCCTGCTGCTCGACGAGCCCCTCGGCGGCCTGAATCCCGCCGAGTCGGAGCTGCTGGCGAAGTCGATCCGCCGGCTGCACCAGGGCGGCCGCTTCGGCCGCCTGCACTCCGAGGGCCCGGCGGTGCTGATGATCGAGCACAAGCTGAAGGAGCTGATGTCGATCGTCGAGCGCGTGATCGTGATCGACTACGGCGAGATCATCGCCGACGGCAGGC
>JBIOYV010000125.1:0-8571 GCA_044870335.1 Burkholderiales bacterium
GCTTCGATCTCTCGAAGCTGCGGCTGCTCGGGAGCGTCGGCGAGCCGATCAATCCCGAAGCGTGGATGTGGTACTACAACACGGTGGGCAAGCAGCGCTGCCCGATCGTGGACACCTGGTGGCAAACCGAAACGAGCAGCCACCTGATCACGCCGCTTCCGGGTGTGCATGCGCTCAAACCCGGGTCATGCACGATGCCGCTGCCCGGCATCATGGCCGACATCGTGGACGAGACTGGACATTCGGTAGGCAAGGGCAAGGGCGGGATCCTGGTCATCAAACGACCGTGGCCGGGAATCATTCGTACGATCTGGGGCGATCCCGAGCGCTTCAAGAAGAGTTATTTCCCCGAGGATTTCAAAGGCAAGTACTACCTCGCGGGCGACGGCGCGAGCACCGACGAAGACGGCTACTACCGCATCATGGGACGCATCGACGACGTGCTCAACGTCTCGGGTCATCGCCTCGGTACCATGGAAATCGAGTCTGCTCTGGTTGCCAACACAAAGCTGGTCGCCGAAGCGGCGGTCGTCGGCAGGCCAGACGAACTGACCGGAGAGGCGGTGGTCGCATTCGTGGTGCTGAAGGGCGCGCGGCCCAGCGGCGACGACGCAAAGAAGATGGCGCAGGAGCTGCGCGACTGGGTGGCAAAGGAAATCGGGCCCATCGCGAAGCCCAAAGACATCCGCTTCGGCGAAAACCTGCCGAAGACGCGCTCGGGCAAGATCATGCGCCGGCTGCTGCGCTCGATCGCGAAGGGCGAGGAGATCACGCAGGACGTGTCGACGCTCGAGAACCCCGCCATCCTCGAACAACTCAAGCGAAGCACCTGAACAACCGAAGCGAAGCCCCCGAGGGAGGGAGAGATGGAAGACGACCTGAGCCGCCGCATCGCGGCGGATCCGAGCTATCGCGCGCTCAAGGCGAAACGCACGCGCCTGGGCTGGATCCTCACGATAGCGATGCTGGTGGTGTACTACGGCTTCATCCTGCTGGTGGCCTTCGCCAAGCCGTTCCTCGCCACGCGCATCGGCAGCGGCGTGACGACCATCGGCATGCCCATCGGGCTGGCGGTGATCGTGTTCACGATAGTGATCACCGGTATCTACGTGCGGCGCGCCAACAGCGAGTTCGACGTGCTGAGCGACCAGATCGCGAAGAAGGTGCTCAAATGAGCCCGTGCTCGGCACGTGTTCTCGCGGCCGCGGTGCTCGCGGCGCTCGCCGCGGGCGCCTGGGCCGCCGGCCCCGACGTCGGCCAGGCGCAGCGCCAGCCGATCAACTGGACCGCCATCGCGATGTTCGCGATCTTCGTCGCCTTCACGCTGTACATCACCAAGTGGGCGGCGGCGCGCACCAAGTCGGCGGCCGATTTCTACACCGCCGGCGGCGGCATCACGGGGTTCCAGAACGGGCTTGCGATCGCCGGCGACTACATGTCGGCGGCGTCCTTTCTCGGCATCTCGGCGGCGGTGATGGTCGGCGGCTTCGACGGGCTGATCTACTCGATCGGCTTCCTCGTGGGCTGGCCGATCGTGACCTTCCTCCTCGCCGAGCGCCTGCGCAACCTGGGCAAATTCACCTTCGCCGACGTTGCCGCGTTCCGCTTCGAACAGACCCCGGTGCGGGTATTCGCGGCTTCGGGGACGCTCGTGGTGGTCGCCTTTTATCTCATCGCACAGATGGTCGGCGCCGGGCAGCTGATCAAGCTGCTCTTCGGCCTGGACTACTGGATCGCCGTCGCCATTGTCGGCGCGCTGATGATGGTCTACGTTCTCTTCGGCGGCATGACCGCGACCACCTGGGTGCAGATCATCAAGGCGTGCCTGCTCCTCGGCGGCGCGACTTTCATGGCGTTGATGGTGCTGTGGAACTTCGGCTTCAGCCCGGAGGCGATGTTCGCCAAGGCGGTCGAGGTCAAGACCGGCATCGCCGCGGCCGCCGGCAAGCCGCCGGCCCAAGCCGCCGCCGAGGGCTTCTCGATCATGGGTCCCGGCGGCTTCATCAAGGACCCGATCTCGGCGATCAGCTTCGGCATGGCGCTGATGTTCGGCACCGCCGGCCTGCCGCACATCCTGATGCGCTTTTTCACCGTGCCGAACGCCATGCAGGCGCGCAAGTCGGTGATGTGGGCCACGACCTGGATCGGCTACTTCTACGTGCTCACCTTCATCATCGGCTTCGGCGCCATCACTTACGTGCTCACCAACCCGCAGTTCCTCGACGCGAAGGGCGGGCTGCTCGGCGGCGGCAATATGGCGGCGGTCCACCTCGCCAACGCGGTGGGCGGCAACGTGTTTCTCGGCTTCATCTCGGCGGTGGCGTTCGCCACGATCCTCGCGGTGGTCGCGGGGCTCACGCTTTCAGGGGCGTCGGCGGTGTCGCACGACCTGTATGCGGTCGTGGTGAAGCGCGGCAAGGCCGACAGCGCGGCCGAGCTGCGGGTGTCGCGGATGACCACCGTGGCGCTCGGCATCATCGCGGTGGTGCTCGGCATCGCCTTCGAGAAGCAGAACATCGCCTTCATGGTGAGCCTTGCTTTCGCGATCGCGGCTTCGGCCAATTTCCCGGTGCTGCTGATGTCGGTGCTGTGGAAGGACTGCACCACGAAGGGTGCGGTGGTCGGAGGGTTCCTCGGCCTGATCTCCTCGGTGGCGCTCACCATCGTCTCGCCGTCGGTGTGGGAAGCGACGCTCGGCAACCCCAAAGGCTCGGCGTTGTTCCCATACGCCTCGCCGGCGCTCTTTTCGATGGCGATCGGCTTCCTCGGCATCTGGCTCGTCTCGATCCTCGACCGCAGCGCGCGCGCGGCGCAGGATCGGGCGGGGTTCCTGTCGCAGCAGGTGCGCTCGGAGACCGGAATTGGCGCGTCCGGCGCGAGCGGGCACTAGGACTAGGCCGCCTCGAGCAGGCGCCGCAGCTTGATGAACGCGAGCGCGGCCATGACCGCGTCGTTCAGCGCGTCGTGCGCCTCGCGCAGCGGCAGTCCGAGCTCGCTCATCATGGTCGCGAAGCGCAGGTCGATCATGCCGCCGCGCTCGTGGGCAGGCAGCAGCCGGTTCTTGAAGTCGTAGTACATCGCCGAGACCTCGAGCTTGCGCTGGGGCAGGCGCACGCCGAGCAGCGGCCAGATCTCGCGGTTGAGCATCGCCACGTCGAACTCGAGGTAATAGCCCACCAGCGGCCGGCTGCCGATGAACTGGAGGAGGCGACGCATCGCCTGCACCTGGTCGATACCCTGCGCAACGTCGCTCTCGCGCAGCATGTGCACCCGGACGCTTTCCCGCGAGACCTTGCGTTCAGGTCGAACCAGCAGCTCCAGCCGCTCGCTGGTCAGCACGCGGTTGCCCGCGATGCGCACGGCGCCGATGGCGACCACCTGGTCGCGGCTGACATCGAGCCCCGTGGTCTCGCAATCGATTGCGACCCATTCGTCGCGCGGCTCGGGGTCGAACATGAAGGCGAAGTCGGGCTCGGCCAGGTGGTAGAGCAGCCAGCCGCGGCGCAGCTTTTCGTACCAGCGCGGCCTAAGCATCGCGCATCTAGACGTCCAGGTGATAGCGGTGCCGCACCAGCGTCCTGAAGCGCTTGACCACCGCGAGCGCGTCCTTCAGGAGGTCGCGCTCGAGGCTGGACAGCCGCGCGAGGTGCACGCCGCCCGAAACCGGCCGCCCGGTGTCGAGCTCGGCGAGCCCGGCCCTCAGCTTGAGCGCCATCAGGAACTGCAGCGCGTCGGCGAGATCCGTGGCCATGTCCCGCGGCAGCACACCCGCGCCGACCAGCGCGTCGAGCCGCTCGAGGCTGCTGGTGGCGGCGATATGCTGCTCGAGCGACAGGCTGCGCACGCCGTGCACCAGGGGAAAGATGGCGGCCTTCTTGAGATCGAGCGTCTCCCGGTCCTGCTCGCCGATCGAGAGCAGGCGATTCCACCACGCGCCGGCGCCCGCTTCCGGAAAGAGATCGATCGCGCTCGCGAAACGCCCGAGCAGAGCGTCGTTGGCCGAGACCAGGCGGTCGACCTCGCCCCGCACCGCGGCGAGCAGCGATGCGTCGCCGGCGACCGCGTGCGCGTCGAGAAAGATGGCGAGCGCCATCAGGCTCTCGGGCTCCGGCCGCAGCAGCCAGTGACGCACGGCAGCGGCGAAGTCACTTGCGGCTCGTCGCCACACCGGGTTGCTGAGCATGATGCCGCCCGGGCATACGGGGTAGCCGAAGTCGCCGAGCGTCGCCGAGAAGCGCGCGCAGACGGCGGCGAGCTCGGCTTGGTCGATCGCGAAGCCGTCCCGGAGGACGAGGCCGTTGTCCTGGTCGGTCTTGAGAAGCTGCTCGCCGCGGCCCTCGCTGCCCATGACGAAAAGGCAGCTCGCCGCGGCGAGGGGCGCCGGCGCGATCATCTGCCAGGCGCGCTCGAAGAGCTTGGCGTTGAGCTCCTGCACCAGCTTGGCGATCTGGCTCACCTTGGTTCCGCCGCGGTCGAGGAGCGCGATCAGGCGCGTGATCTGCTGCGCCGCGGCCTTGAGCGCCTCCAGGTCCGCGGCCTGGACGATCTGCACCGTGATGAGGTACGAATGGTTCGAGAGGAACGAGAGCGCGTCGAGCTGCTCGAGCAGGCCGACGATGCGCTCGCCGTCGGCCACCACCAGGCGGTGCACCTGGTGTTTGATCAGCAGCGCCAGCGCATCGAAGAGCGGCGCGCCGGGCGCGATCGTGATCAGCGGGAAGGTCGCGAGCTCGCGCACCCGCAGCTCGGCGAGCGGCCGCCCGTCGAGGATCGCGCGCTGCAGCCCGCTGGTCGTGAAGATGCCCATGCGGGGCTCGACGCCGTCGCCGCGCACCAGCACACTGGTGGTGCGAAGCTGCTGGAACATCCGGGCCACGGCGACGATATCGGTGTCGCCCGGGACGACGTGCGCCGGCCGCAGGAACGCCTCCTCGACCTTGGCCGTCGCGAGCGAGTGCATCTCGCGCTGGCTGGGGCGCTCCGCCAGCGCGGCGAGCTTTTTCGAAAGGTCGGCGAACAGCAGCGCGCTGAAGGTGGCATTGCCGGCGATCAGCGAGTTGACCGCCTGGCGGGCGAGCTGATATGCGATGACTTCTTCGGCGGCGACGAAGCGATGGCTCGCGCGCCCGGCGACGAGCGAGCGGCCGTCGAAGCAGTCGTCGCGCCCGTACGTCGCGACCACTTCGTCGCCGTCGAGCTGCGAGACGTGGCCCTTGACCACGATGAAGAGGTGCGTCGCCTCGTGGCCGCGCTCGAGGAGCGTCTCGCCCTCGCGGAAGTACGCGATATCGACGTGGTCGCGCACCAGCTGCTTTTCCGCGGCGCCGAGGCAGTCGAAGGGCGAGGCGGCGAAGTTGAACGCGTTGGGCACGGCCCATCATAATCGGCCCGGGAGGAGCATGGATTGTCCGCAGCCAGCGCCGCCGTGAGGATGCCCGCCGAGCACCGCCAGCTGATCGCCGCATCCGGCATGGGGACGCTTTTCGAGTGGTACGACTTCTACCTCTATGGCGCGCTCGCCCCGGTGCTGGCGCAGCAGTTCTTCGCACCGCTCGATGCGGCCTCGGCGCTGGTGGCCACGCTGCTCGGCTTCGCCGTCGGGTTCGTGGTGCGGCCGCTCGGGGCGCTCGTGTTCGGCAGGCTCGGCGACCTGATCGGCCGCAAGTACACCTTCCTCGTCACGCTGCTGCTCATGGGGGGCGCGACGTTCCTGATCGGCCTCTTGCCGGGCCACGCGATCCTCGGCGCTTTCGCCCCGGTGGCGCTCATCGGCCTGCGCCTCGCGCAGGGCCTCGCGATCGGCGGGGAATACGGCGGGGTGGCGACCTACGTCGCCGAGCATGCGCCGCACGGACGGCGCGGCCTCTACACCGGCTGGATCCAGGGCACGGCGACCGCGGGACTGCTGCTCGCGCTGCTCGTCATCGTCGGCACGCGCTGGGCGCTCGGCGAGGCGCGCTTTGCCGACTGGGGCTGGCGCATCCCGTTCCTGCTGTCCGTGGTGCTGCTCGCCATCAGCGTGTGGATCAGGCTGCGGCTCCAGGAATCGCCGGCGTTTCGCCGCATCAAGCAGGCCGGGCGCTCCTCGCGCGCACCCCTGACCGAGGCGTTCGG
Source organism: Burkholderiales bacterium (assembly GCA_044870335.1). Classification (GTDB taxonomy): domain Bacteria; phylum Pseudomonadota; class Gammaproteobacteria; order Burkholderiales; family SG8-39; genus SCGC-AG-212-J23. The sequence continues at coordinate 6,115 of JBIOYV010000125.1, forward strand.
CAACTGGGCCAACCTGAAGTGGGTGCTGGTCGCGCTGTTCGGCCTGGTCGCAGGGCAGGCGGTGGTCTGGTACACCGGGCAGTACCAGGCGCTCTTCTTCCTCACGTTGCAGCTCAAGGTCGACGACACGACTGCGAGCCTGCTGATGGCGGCCGCGCTCGCGCTCGGCGCGCCGGCCTTCGTCGTCTTTGGCGCGCTCTCCGACCGGGTGGGGCGCAAGCCGATCATCATCGCCGGCTGCGTGGCGGCGGCGGTAAGTTACTTCGCGCTGTTCGACGGCCTGACGCGGGCCGCGAACCCGGCGCTCGCCGAGGCGCAGGCGCGCGTGCCGGTCACCCTGACCGCCGGCGACTGCACGTTTCAATTGAATCCGCTCGGCGAGGAGGCTACCGCCAGCGGATGCGACGCGGCGCGCCGGGTGCTGGTGGCGCGCTCCGCGCGCTATGTGCAGCGCGACGGCGCCGGCCCGGCGCGGGTTACGGTCGGAGCGCGCAGCGTGGAGTTCGCCGCCGGCGCCGACGAAGCACCGCGCCGCGCGCTGCACGATGCGCTCGATGGCGCCGGCTACCCGCGGCACGCCGACCCCGCGCGCATCAACCGGCCCAAGGTCCTCGGCATCCTCGTCCTGCTGGTGCTGTTCGCGGCCATGGTCTACGGCCCGATCGCGGCGGCGCTGGTGGAGATGTTCCCGACTCGCATACGCTGCTCCTCGGTCAGCCTGCCCTATCACATCGGCAATGGCTGGTTCGGCGGGCTGTTGCCGGCGACCAGCATCGCGATCGGCGCCCACACCGGCCGCATGCTCGACGGCCTGTGGTACCCGGTGGTGGTGGCCTCGGCAGGCGCGCTGATCGCGCTGCTTTTCGTGCGCGAAACCAAGGATCGCGACATCTACGCCGGCGAGTGAAGGGCAGCTCGCCCGATTTGCGACGATCCTGTATTGCTGTAGGGTACGCCGTATGAGCGAAGAAACGAAAAGCCAGCGCTTCGTCGCGCTGTGCATGCTGGGGATGGTGCTGTTCAACTTCCCCATCCTCGCGCTTTTCAACGTCAGCGGGACGTTGTTCGGCGTCCCGGTGCTGTACGCGTACATCTTCGCGGCCTGGGCGGCGCTCATCGCGCTGATGGCGCTGGTGGCCGAACGCTAGGCGCAGCATGCTCCACGGCCCGGTCATCATCCTCACCGCCTTTGCCTACCTGGGGCTGCTCTTCGCCATCGCCTTCTACGCCGACAAACGCGCCGACACCGGCCGGCCGGTCATCGCCAACGCATACGTCTACAGCCTGTCGCTCGCTGTCTACGCCACCGCGTGGACCTTCTACGGCAGCGTGGGGCGCGCGGCGAGCGACGGCGTGGGGTTCCTGCCGATCTACATCGGCCCGACGTTGATGATCGCGCTGTGGTGGGTGGTAATGCGCAAGATCCTGCGCATCTCGAAGCGCAACCGCATCACCTCGCTCGCCGACTTCATCGCCTCGCGCTACGGCAAGAGCGCGCTGATCGGCGGGCTGGTCACGGTGATCGCGGTGATCGGCATCCTGCCGTACATCTCGCTGCAGCTCAAGGCGATCGCGAGCAGCTACTCGATCCTGGTTCAGTATCCCCAGATCACGATGCCGGCGGCGGCCACGGGCCCCGGCGTTTCCAACGACACCGCGTTCTGGATCGCGCTGATCCTCGCCGCGTTCACCATCGCCTTCGGCACGCGCCACCTCGACGCCGCCGAGCACCACCAGGGCATGGTGGCGGCGATCGCCTTCGAGTCGCTGGTCAAGCTGCTCGCGTTTCTCGCCGTCGGGGTGTTCGTCACCTTCGGCATGTACAACGGGTTCGGCGATCTCTTCGCGCGCGCCGCCGCGGAGCCCAAGCTTGCCGCGATGATGGCGCCGCTCGGCGACGTCGCCGGCAGCTACGCGAGCTGGGTCTGGCTCACCATCCTTTCCATGTTGGCGATCATGTTCCTGCCGCGGCAGTTCCAGGTCACCGTGATCGAGAATCTGGACGAGCGCCACCTCAACAAGGCGATCTGGCTGTTTCCGCTGTACCTGCTCGCCATCAACGTCTTCGTGCTGCCCATCGCCCTGGGCGGGCTCATGCATTTTTCGGCGGGCGGCATCGATGCCGATACCTTCGTGCTCACGCTCCCCATGGCGGAACAGCGGCCGTGGCTCGCACTTTTCGCCTTCATCGGCGGCCTTTCGGCAGCCACCGGCATGGTGATCGTCGAGACCATCGCGCTCTCGACCATGGTCTGCAACGACCTGCTGATGCCGGTGCTGCTGCGGCTCAAGGCGCTGCGCCTCACCGAGCGGCGCGACCTGTCGGGGCTGCTGCTCGGTATTCGCCGCCTGGCGATCATCGGCATCCTGGTGCTCGGCTATCTGTACTTCTACCTCGCCGGCGAAGCCTATGCCCTGGTATCGATCGGCCTCATCTCGTTCTCGGCGGTCGCGCAG
>JBIOYV010000126.1:0-36953 GCA_044870335.1 Burkholderiales bacterium
CTATTTCCTAAAGCTTCGCGGCCCGGAAATGGGGCTCTGACCCCGATTTTCTTCTTTCGTTAGAATCGGGCATGGCGCGCGTGGCGTACGAGGACGAGATCATCATCTCCTGGGTGGAGCTGCACCGCGACGCCCGGTTCCTCTCCGAGCAGCTGCACAGGCTCGGCCCCTGGAACGGGATCGTCGCCGTCGCCCGCGGCGGACTGGTGCCTGCGGCGCTGGTGGCGCGGGAGCTCGATATCCGCCTCGTCGACACGATCTGCGTCACGAGCTACGACAGCGGCGCCGCGGGGAGCGCGGCGCAGGTGCAGGGCGACGTGCGCGTTCTCAAGGGCGTCGCCGGCGACGGCGAAGGCTATCTGCTGATCGACGACCTCGTCGACACCGGGCGCACCGCCCAGGCCGTGCGCCAGCTCCTGCCGAAGGCCTACTTCGCCACGCTCTACGCCAAGCCCGCGGGCCGGCCGATCGTCGACACCTTCGTCAAGGAGTTCAAGCAGACGAAGTGGATCCACTTCCCCTGGGACATCGAATACAGCTTCGCCACGCCGATCAAGGACGGCGGGCGCGCCATCGCAGGTCCATAAGGTCCATAAGGGTCCACAGCGCCATGCTGCTCGTCATCGGCAACAAGAACTACTCGTCCTGGTCGCTGCGGCCCTGGATCGCGCTGAAGGTGTTCGGCTTCGACTTCGACGAGAAGATGATCCCGCTGGACGAGAAGGGCACCAAGGACGCGATCCTCGGGCATTCGCCGGCCGGCAAGGTGCCGATCCTGGTCGACGGCAAGACCACGGTATGGGATTCGCTCTCCATACTGGAGTACCTGGCGGAAAGGAACCGCAAGCTCTGGCCTGCGGATCCGGCCGAGCGCGCCCGGGCGCGCTCGCTCGCGGCCGAGATGCACTCGGGATTCCCGAGCCTGCGCAACCACATGAGCATGAACGTGCGCAAGCGCTACGCGGGCAAGGGGCGCACGCCGGAAGTGCTCGCCGAGATCGAGCGCATCAAGGCCATCTGGAACGAGGCGCAGAAGCCCTTTCTCTTCGGCGCCTTCACCGCCGCCGACGCGATGTACGCGCCGGTCGTGCTGCGCTTGCGCACCTACGAGGTCGAGCTGCCGCGCGCGGCGCGAAGCTATTACGACGCGGTGCTCGAGCTGCCGTCGATGCAGGAATGGATCGCCGCCGCGGAGCGCGAGACCGAGTCGATCCCGCAGCTCGACATGTACGGGTGAAAGCCTACGTAGTCGGCGGCGCGGTGCGCGATGAGCTGCTCGGGCTGTCGCTGAAGGACAGGGACTACGTGGTGGTGGGCGCCACGCCGGACGAAATGGTCCGGCACGGATTCAAGCCCGTCGGCAAGGACTTCCCGGTGTTCCTGCACCCGCAGACGAAAGAGGAATACGCGCTCGCGCGCACCGAGCGCAAGAGCGGCCGCGGCTACAAGGGATTCACCGTCCACGCGGCGCCCGACGTCACGCTCGAGGACGACCTGCGGCGGCGCGATCTCACGATCAACGCCATGGCCAAGGACCTCGACAGCGGCGTGCTGATCGATCCCTTTCACGGCAAGCAAGACCTGGAAAAGAAGATCCTCAGGCACGTGAGCGAAGCGTTCGCCGAGGACCCGGTGCGGATCCTGCGCGTCGCGCGCTTCGCCGCGCGCTTCGGTTTCCGCGTCGCCGGCGAGACGACGGCGCTCATGAAGAAGATGGTGCAATCTGGCGAAGCGGATTACCTGGTGGCCGAGCGGGTCTGGCAGGAATTCGCACGCGGCCTCGCCGAGCCGCACCCCGAGAAGATGTTCGAGGTGCTCGAAGCCTGCGGCCTGGCCGACAAGCTCCTGGATGGAGTGAAACCCGTATTGCCTCTGCTTGCCGTGAGCGCCAAGGCGAATTCGTCGGTCCCGGTTCGATTCGCGGTCATCGCCTGGCCGCACCAGGAGGCCGAGGTCGAGGCCGTGTGCGCTCGCCTGAAGGCGCCGAACGAAGTGCGCGAGCTGGCGCTCCTCGCCTGCCGCAACCGCGTGGCGCTGCGCGCCGCGCCCCAGGCCACCGCGGCGGCGCTGCTCGAGCTCTTCAAGCGCACCGATGCGCTGCGCCGGCCGGAGCGCTTCCGGGAGCTCCTGGAAGTCGCTCGGCTCGCCAACCCGAACATAGATACCCAACGGGTAAGAAAAGCATTTCTGGCGGCCGCGGCCGTGGACGCGGGCGCCATCGCGGCGCAGGCTGCCTCGCCGGCGGAGATTGCGCGCCTCGTGGACGAGGCGCGCCTGCGCGCCATCGAGCGCGCATGATCGGCGCATCGCTTGCGCGCAACCTGCTCGCCGGAATCCGGCTCGCGTTTTTCCTGCCGCTGCGCGCGTTCGACTTCCGCGTCTCCGCGGCCGACTACGGTGCGCTCGTGGCCTTCAACTGCGTGCTGTGGGTACTTGCAGCGGGCCTGCGCGTCGGGTTCGCGGGCGAGATCGACTATGCGGCGCTGCTCGTCTATCTCGCGACGGTGCCGCTGGTGCTCGCCGCCGCGCTGCTGGTGGCGCTCGCTTACGGCGCGCAGCAGCGCCTGCTCGCGATCGCGATCGCGCTCACCGCCTCGGACCCGGTGTTCGAGCTCGCGGGCCTTGTGCTCCCGTACCTCGCCGCGCCGCTGGGCGGATTCGGCGTGCTCGCGACTTTCCTCCTACTCGGCTGGATCTGGGCGGTGGCAGTGCGTGCCGTGGCAGTGACCGCCGGCAAGCAGCGGCCGCAGCTCTACCAGGGGGCATTCGTGGTCTCCGCGATGATGGCGATCGCGTTCTTTCTCTATCCGCAGACCGAGGTCTGGCAGACGCCCCGGGAGGAAGACGAGGCCGCGCCGCTCGCCGAGGAGCGCCTGTTCCACCTGCAGGGCGAGCTCATCGAGCGCTCGCTCGCTTCCATCCAGCCGGGCCGCGCGGGCGTGCGCGAGCAGTACTTCGTGGGGTTCGCCCCCGACGCGAGCGAGGAGGTGTTCGTGCGCGAGCTGCGCTACGTGAAGCGCCTGTTCGACGAGCGCTTGGGAACCGCCGGGCGCTCGATCGCCCTCGCGAGCAGCAACAACGCCCTGGAGGAGCTGCCGATCGCGAGCGTCACCAACCTCGGGCGCACGCTCGAGCGGGTCGGGCGCGCCATGAATTCCGACGAGGACGTGCTGGTGCTCTACATCACCGCGCACGGCGACCGCGAGCATCGCCTTTCCGCCTGGCAGCCGCCCCTCGAGCTCGCACCGCTCACCCCGACCGCGCTCGCCCGGATGCTGCACGACTCCGGGATCAAGTGGCGCGTGGTGGTGGTGTCGGCGTGCTACTCGGGCGGATTCGTCGAGCCCCTGCGGGACGACAACACCATCGTCATCACGGCCGCGGCGCCCGACCGCACCTCCTTCGGCTGCGAGGCGGGCCGCGACTTTACCTACTTCGGCGAGGCTTTCTTCCGCGACGCGCTGGCGAAAACCGCGTCCTTCACCGAGGCCTTCGAGATCGCGCGCCAGATCGTCACCCAGCGCGAGGCGGCCGAACGCCTGCCGGCGTCGGCTCCGCAGATCTCGGTCGGGCGCGCCATCGCCGAGTTGCTGGGCGGGCGCTAGAGGATCCGGCTCAGTGCCCAGACGATGAGCGTGAGGAGCACCGTGCTCGCGAGCGGCACATAGTAGACGCGTCCGCGCACGGGAATGCGGAAATCCCCCGGCAGCCTCAGCCGCTGGCCGACTACCGCTAGAATCACCAGCCCAATCAAAACCGTCAAAAGCCATTTCAACATGATCGAACTCTATACGTGGAGCACGCCCAACGGTCGCAAGGTGTCCATCATGCTGGAGGAGTGCGCTCTGCCGTACAACGTCCACAAGATCAACATCGGGACCAACCGCGAGCAGTTCACCCCCGAATACCTGAAGATCAACCCGAACGGCAAGATCCCCTCGATCGTCGACCCGGACGGGCCCGGCGGCAAGCCCATTTCGATGATGGAGTCGGGCGCGATCCTTGTGTACCTCGCGGACAAGACAGGGAAGTTCTTTCCTCAGAAGAACAAATATCAGGTCCTGCAGTGGCTCATGTTCCAGATGGGCGGCGTAGGGCCGATGTTCGGGCAGGCGCATCACTTCATGCGCGCCAAGAAGGACGAGATCCCGTACGGCAGCGAGCGCTACGGCAACGAGGCGAAGCGCCTCTACGGCGTGATGGACCGGCAGCTCCAGGCGAACGAGTACCTCTCGGGCGCGGAGTACACCATCGCGGACATCGCCACCTATCCGTGGGTGGCGCGCCACGAGTGGCACCGGGTCGACCTGGGCCAGTTTCCGAGCGTCAAGCGCTGGTACGACGCGCTCGGCCGGCGCCCGGCCGTGGTGAAGGGGATGTCGGTCCCCCAAACTTGAATTCCTAGGGAGGGCTGTGCGCGAGCACCCGGGCTAGCGCCGCGGCGTCGATCGGCTTGGTGAGGTGCTCGTCGAATCCCGCATCCAGGGCGCGGCTGCGGTCTTCCGGCAGCCCGTAGCCGGTCACGGCGACCATGAACGGCCGCGAGCGGCCAGCCAGGGTGGCGCGCATGCGCCGCGCCAGCTCGTAGCCGTCCATGCGCGGCAAGCCGATGTCGATGAGCGCGATCTGCGCTGATCCCAAGAGCAGCGCTTCGAGCCCGGCGACGCCGTCGCGCGCGACGCGTACCCGGTGCCCCGCGAGCTCGAGCAGCCGGCGCAGCGTTTCGGCGGCGTCGGCGTTGTCTTCCACGATCAGGACCTCGCGCCCGGCAGCGGGCGTCGCGGCCACCGCCTGCGCGGTCGACTGCGCACGCGCCGCAACGGCGGGCAGGCGCACGGTGAACGAGGCGCCCAGACCCGGCCCGCCGCTCGCCGCGCTCGCCGTGCCGCCGTGCAGCTCGGCGAGCCGGCGCACCAGGGTGAGGCCGATGCCGAGGCCGCCCTTCCCCCGGTCGAGCGCCGCGTCGCCTTGGACGAAGAGCTCGAAGACGCGTGCCCGCAGCTCCTCGGACATCCCCGCTCCGGTGTCGCTGACCTCGAGGAGGGCGTCGTCGCCGGCGTGGCCGACGCGTACGCGGACCGTCCCGCCGGCGGGAGTGAACTTGAGAGCGTTTCCGACCAGGTTCGCGACGATCTGCTCGATCCGCGTCTCGTCGGCGTCGACCCAGACCGAATCGAGGCTGCGCTCCAGGCGATGGGCGCCGAAACGCCCCGCGGACTGGAAAACGGCGAGCGCGCGCGCCACCACGGCGGCGAGGTCGATCGGGCGGCGCTCGAGCACGATCTTGCCCATGACCGCACGCCCTGCGTCGAGCAGATCGTCGGTGAGCCGCGCGAGATGCTCGACTTGTCGCGCGATGACGGCGCGCGCCTGCCGCGACGCTTCCGCATCGATCCGTGGATGGTCGAGGAGGTGGCTCGCGTTCGCGATGGCGCCGAGCGGGTTGCGCAGCTCGTGGCCCAGCATCGCGAGGAACTCGTCCTTGGCGCGGCTCGCTGCCTCGGCCGCGGTGCGCGCCTCGCGCTCGCGCCGCAGGAGCTCTTCGCGCTCCGCTTCGTGGTGCGAGCGCTCCGCGGCCGCCGCGGCGAGCGCGCTACCCACCTCGCGAATCTCGAAAATCGGCGTCGAGGGCGGCACTACGGCCTCGCGCCGGCCGAGCGCCTGCGCGGCGGCGCTCAGCCACGCCATAGGGGCGGTGATGCCGCGAGCGATCACGAGGGCCGCGAGCACGCCGAGCGCGATCGAGAGGAGAATCCCGCCGCCGTAGAGCACCAGCGAGCGCGTAGCGCCGGCTTCGACCGCCGCGGGCGGAATGCCGATCGCCACCGTCCAGCCGGTCTCGCGCGAGCGGCTGAAGGCGGTGTGGACCTCCTCGCCTTCCAGCACGAAGGTCATGCCGGACCCTTCGTCGCCGCGCTGCATGAGCCTTTCGAGGCCGGGCGCGGGCGGCTTGTTGAGGAACTCGGCGTGCTGACGGGAACGCGCCACCCGCATGTTGTGCGCATCGAATACCGACACGACCCAGTCCGGAGGGATGCGCTGGCGGTTGAGAACCTCGAGGAAGGCTTCCGGTCGCAGCGCCGCCGTAAGCACGTAGCGCACCTGGCGCTCGCGCAGGACCGGGACGCGCACCGGGACGGCGAGAATCGGGGTGCGACCCTCGGTGAGGCCGCCGATGGCCGGGCGCCGCGTGAGCACCACCCGCTCCAGGCTTTGCGGATCGACCACGCTCGGGAGCGCCGTGCCGTAGGGCTGGTTCGCGTTGGCAAGCTGCTGGCCCGCCGGATCGGCCAGCGTGACGGTGATCCAGTCGGGGCGGCCGGCGTGCAGGCGGCGCATCACCTCGTGGAAGCGCTTCAGGTCCCCGGCGTCGAGCGCCGGGCCTTGCGCCAGAGCCTCCAGCGCGGCGACCGAGCGATGCAGCTCGGCATCGATCGCCGTCGCGAGCGCCCGGGTGATCTCGATTCCGCTGCGCTCGGCCTGGGCCTTCTGCTCCGCGGCGAGCGCGAGGAGCGCGATGCCCGCGGCCGCCGCGAGCGGCACGATGCCGGCGGCCGCCAGCAGGAACAACCTTCGCCGCAGCGGCTCCATCAGCGCCGGGCGTACTTGCGAAGAAAGGCGTTGATCTCCTCGATGCGCAGCTGCGGCTCGCCGGGAACAGGTTGCGAGCCCACGACGCGGTTCATCCACTCCATGTTTTCCTGCATGCGCGCCACCACCTTGGGCCACTCGTCGGCGGTATGGCGCTTCGGATCGGGCAGCACGTGGCACTGGTTGCATGCCAGGCGGAAGGCCTCGCCGGAGGACCGGTTGACCTCGGGATAGCGCTGCGTATCGAGGGGAGTCTGCGCGTGCTTCTGCAGATAGGCGACGATGCTGCGGGTCTCGTCCTCGCGCGGCGCCTTCACGCCCGCCATCATCTCGGACATGAGCGCCCCCATGTTGCCGCGGCCCTCCATGCGCACGACCATGCGGTCGACGACCGCCGGCCACTTCGCGGCGTGGTGCATGGCGGGATTGGCGAGGTTATGGCACTGCACGCAGTAGCGCAGTGTCAGCCGTGCGCCCTCCGAGCCCGGCTCGGGGAGCTCCGCGGGCGCGAAGGTCGGCGGCAGGATGCGCTCGAGCATCGGCCCGTGCGGGCTCGACTCCCAGCGCTTCCTCGCTTCGGCCGCTTCGTCGGCCAAGGCGAGGCTGTGTAGGACTATCCCTGAGGCGAGCAGGATCCAGCGCATCGGCGAATTATCGCTAAAGAGTATGTGAACGATCACCGTTCGAAAAGCCGCGCAGCGGTCGTTTCACCCCGCGCCCCACCGCGAGCACCTTGAGGAGCTCGCCCATCTCGGCGGGCGACAGGAGCTTCTGCGCTTCCGCGGCGAGCGGCGCGTAGTGCAGCGCATTCTCGACGTTCGCCTCGCCGAGCACGTCGGTGATGCCGCAGTTGATCAGAAACTGCGCCTGCGTGGCGTAGCCGAGGAGTTCGAGCCCGGCGTCCAAGGCGGCGCCGGCGAGCGCCGTGAAATCGACATGCGTGGTGATGTCTTCTTCGCCCGGGCGCGCGAACACGTCGGCGTGCGCGCGATGGCGGTGATGGCACATGAGCGTGCCGGTCGCGCGCTGCGGGTGGTAATACTCGCGGCGCGGAAAGCCGTAGTCGAAGATGAAGATCACGCCTTCGTCCAGGCGCGCGGCGAGCTCGCGCATCCAGGCGCGCGCGACGAGGCCGATCTCGCTCTCATAGGGGGCATCGACTTGGATCTTGCTCGCTTCTTCAAGCAGCTCGCCGGTCGCGGGTCGGTCTTCCCAAGCCAAATGGTTGTTTGCTAGCGCGACGCCGCGCTCCATGATGCCGTTCTCGCGCCAGGCGACGGCGTGCACCGGCATGGCGTCGACGACTTCGTTGGCGATCACGACGCCGCGGATGCGCTCGGGGAGGCGCTCAAGCCACTGTGCGCGCCCCCCCAGCCGCGCCTGCTGGCGCGCCTGCAGGTACGGGCTGATTTCGACGATGCGATAGTCGAAGGCATGCTGCGAGAGGAGCGTGGCGGCGAGCGCGCCGCTGCCGGCGCCGAACTCGAGGATCGGGGAGCCGAGCTCCTTCAGCTGCCGGGCGAGCGCGCGGCCGAAGAGCGAGCCGAGCTCGGGTGCGGTGACGAAGTCCCCCACGCGCCCGAACTTCTGCGCACCGCCGGCGTAGTAGCCCAGGCCCGGCTCGTAGAGCGCGAGCTCCATGTAGCGGGCGAATGCAATCCAGCCGCGGTTCGCGGCGATCTCTTCTTTCAGGCGGGCGAGCACCCGGCGAATTTAACCTAGAATTCAAGGCGCTCATGAACGAGTCGCTCTCCGGCAAGGCGGCCCTCGTCACTGGCGGCGCGCGGCGCGTCGGCGCGGCGATCGCGCGCCGGCTGCACGCGGCGGGCGCGAACGTGCTGCTGCACTACCGCGACTCGGAAAGCGACGCGGCGAAGCTCGAGGCCGAGCTCAATGCCGCGCGCAAAAAGAGCGCGGCGCGGGTAAAAGCGGAGCTCCTCGCGCCGATCGCGCCGCGCGCGCTGGTTTCGGCCGCGGTGCAGAGCTTCGGCCGGCTCGATCTCGTGGTGAACAACGCCTCGAGCTTCTTCCCGGTCGATCTCGGCGCGATCGAGTCTTCGCATTGGGAGGAGCTGGTGGGCTCCAACCTGCGGGCGCCGCTCTTCATCTGCCAGGAAGCCGCGCCCGAGCTCGCGAAGCACGAGGGCGCGATCGTCAACATCGTCGACATTCACGCCGAGCGCCCGCTCAAGGGCTACCCGCTCTACAGCATCGCCAAGGCGGGTCTCGCCGCGATGACCAGGTCGCTCGCGGTCGAGCTGGCGCCGCGCGTGCGCGTGAACGGCGTGGCGCCCGGCGCCATCGCCTGGCCCGAGGACAACCAGTTCGATCCGGCCGAGCGCAGCCGCATCATCGCCACCACGCCGCTCGCGCGCATGGGCTCGCCGCAGGACATCGCCCAGGCGGTGCACTTCCTCGCCGCCGCGCCTTACATCACGGGGCAGATCATCGCGGTCGACGGCGGCCGCTCGGTCTACATTTAGGGAAAAGCGCATGGCCTGGATCTGGCTCACCCTCGCGGGTTTTCTCGAGGTCGTCTGGGCGATCGGACTCAAGTACACCGACGGTTTTTCGCGCCTGTGGCCCTCGGTGATCACCGGCGCGGCGATGCTCGCCAGCGTCTACTTCCTCGCCCTCGCGGTGCGCACCATCCCGATCGGCACCGGCTACGCCGTCTGGACCGGGATCGGGGCGGTCGGCGTGGCTATACTGGGGATCATCCTGTTCAACGAATCCCGGGACCTCCTTCGGATCGGGTCTATCCTGCTCATCGTGGCCGGAATCGCCGGCCTTAAGCTCGTATCGACCTAGCTCTTGCGTTGCCGCAGTGGCCTTTTCAATCCGATTTGATGCCTGCCATTTCAATGACTTTTCGCAGGCGAGCGGTTTCGCTCTTTATCAGTGCTGCCAATTCCTCGGGGCTGTTCGGCGCCACTTGCGACCCATTGGCCAGCATCGCATGCTTCATCTCGGACGAGCTGAGGAATTCCACGACATCGCGGTTGACTTTGGCGATGATTGTCTTGGGTGTGCCCGCCGGCGCGAGAAGCGCAAGCCAGTATTGGGCTTCCATTTCTGGGTAGCCAGCCTCGGCTACGGTCGGGACTTCCGGTGTCCCCTCGAATCTAGTCTTGCTCGTAATGGCATACGCCTTGACCTTCCCGGCCTTTACATGAGGCAGGGCCACCGACATGAGCATGAAACACGCTTTGGTTTCCCCGGCGAGCAGCCCCAGCATGGCCGGCGGGCTTGACTTGTAATGCACGGGCACAATTTGCGTGTGCGTCACTTGTCGAAACACCTCGGCCGCCAGATGCGTTACGGTGGCGTTGCCGGAGGAAGCAAACTCCGTTGGCTGTGGCTGCCGGCGCAAGTAATCCACGAATTCTCTTAAGTCTTTGGCGGGTACGCTCGGATCGGCCAGCAGAAGCATAGGTGAGGTTGCCAAGAGAGTTATTGGCGCCAAGTCCCGTATCGGGTCGTAGGGAAGACGTGGATTCAAGCTCGGCGCGGCAGCAAGCGCCGTCCGATCGCCTACTAGAAGGGTGTACCCGTCCGCCAGCGACTGGGCGACAACCGCAGCTCCAATAGTGCCGCCCGCTCCCGGCCTGTTTTCGACTACAACCGGTCTGTCCCACCGCGCCGTGAGCGCCTGCGCTACGTGACGCGCCACAAGATCACCGAAGTTGCCTGGCGTGCCGGTGATGATCTTCACGGGTCTAGCTGGATAGTCTTGCGCCTTTGCGGTGACGCAGGCCAGCAGCATGAAAAAGACCACGGCTATCTTGGGCGTCCAAACCTCCCTGTTAGCCGATATTGACTGCGCAATGCGTATAGCGCAACTATCTAGGTTTCAGCGGAAGTTGAATTTAAGGAAACGACATGGAGTTGCGCGACGTCCAATACTTCGCTGTACTTGCTCGCCACGGCAATGTGCGTCGCGCTTCCGAGGCTTTGGACCTGACGCCTGGCGCCCTTAGCAAGAGTCTCCATCGTCTCGAGAAGGAGTTGAGCACAAAGTTGTTCGATCGGACGCCCAAGGGCGTGGAGCTGACAAGCGTCGGCGCTGCAATGCTTGCCCGAGTTCAACAACTGCGCTCGAGTTTTGAGGACGTCGCCAAGGAAGCCGCAGATCTGGCCGGCGGCCGCCGTGGCCACCTGCGAATCGGAACCACCCCTATCGAAAGTGACTATGTCGCTGCCGCGTACAGCGCCCTTCTGAAGGAAGCGCCAGACGTAACCCTACAACTCACCGCAGCCGAAAATGACTCGATGATTTCGGCATTAGCCAAGGGCGACTTGGATGTGGTCTTCACATTCGCCGGGTCGTCAGTCGATGAGATAACGCAGCAGATTGTCATGGACGATGAGCACGTTGTTTTTGCCTCGACCAGTCATCCGCTGGCTAAAGGGAAACGCCAAATCTCCTTGTCACGACTCGCCAGCGAACGCTGGGTCGTACCCGGCCGGTCCTCCAATCTGGTTCAAAAGCTTATCCGTCGATTCGCCGACGAAGGGTTCTCTGCACCGCGCATCGCGGTGGAAACAAGTTCGATACGGACCCGGCTCCAGATATTGGCGACGACGGACCTCGTCGGGATTACCTCCCGCCAGACGGTAGCTCGGGCGAGCCGCTACTTCCCCGTCACGCCGCTTCGAATACCGGAGCTAACGTGGCCACGTCCCATCGCAGTGCTTACACGCAAGAACGCGTACGTGCCGTCAGCGGCCCGCCGGCTGATAGAGCTCTTTGTCACTCACGTACGCCGCCCGATTTAGCGGCCACCCGCTTCGGCGCACAGTCTGTCATGACCATTAAGAGGCGCTACACTTTGCTCCTCCCATGAAGCCCCAGCCTATCCGCCTGCGCGACGCGCGCAAGGACGCCTACGAGGAGGCGAAGCTCGCCAAGCGCATCCGCCGCCAGGTCGGCGAGGCGATCAGCGACTTCGCGATGATCGCCGAGGGCGACCGCGTGATGGTGTGCCTCTCCGGGGGCAAGGACTCGCACGGCATGCTCGACGCGCTGCTTTCGCTGCAGGAAAAGGCGCCGGTGCGCTTCGAGCTCGTGGCGGTAAACCTCGACCAGAAGCAGCCGGGGTTCCCGGCGCACGTGCTGCCCGAGTACCTGGAAGCTCGAGGCGTGCCCTTCCGCATCGTGGAGCAGGACACGTACTCGGTGGTGAAGCGCGTGATCCCCGAGGGGAAGACGTTGTGCTCGCTCTGCTCGCGGCTGCGGCGCGGCGCGCTCTACCGCGTCGCGGGCGAGCTCGGCGCGACCAAGATCGCGCTCGGGCATCACCGCGACGACGTGCTCGGCACGTTCTTCCTCAATCTCTTTCACGGCGGGCAGCTGAAGGCGATGCCCGCGAAGCTCGCCTCCGACGACGGCAGGCACGTCGTGATCCGGCCGCTCGCCTACGTGGCGGAGGCCGACCTCGCGGCGTACGCCGAGGCGCGGCGCTTCCCGATCATTCCCTGCACGCTGTGCGGCTCGCAGGAGAACCTGGAACGAAAGCGCATCGGCGAGATGCTGCGCGACTGGGAAAGGCACCATCCCGGCCGCATCGAATCGATCCTGCGTGCGATGACCGAGGTCCGGCCCTCGCATCTCCTCGACCGCAAGCTGTTCGATTTCGCTTCTCTTAGGTAAAACATGAAGCCCACGGTACTCGATCTGAGGCGCAAGAAAGGCGGCCGCCTCGCCATGCTCACTGCTTACGACTTTCCGACCGCGCGCCTCGTCGCGGAAGCGGGCGTCGATCTCATCCTGGTGGGCGACTCGCTCGGGATGGTGGTGCTCGGCTACGACTCGACGCTCCCGGTCACGGTGGCGGACATGGTCCACCACACGCGCGCGGCGCGCCGCGGCGCGCCCGAGGCCTTCGTCATCGCCGACCTGCCGTTCCTCTCCTACGGCACGCCGGCGCAGGCGCTCGACAGCTCAGCGCGCCTCATGAAGGAGGCGCTCGCCGACTCGGTGAAGCTCGAAGGCGGCGAAGAGGTTGTTCCCATCGTGGAGGCTCTGGTGCGCGCGGGGGTACCGGTGCTCGGCCACGTCGGCCTCACGCCGCAGACCGCCTCCGCGCTCGGGGGCTACAAGCTTCAGGGAAAGGACGAGGCGGCCGCCAAGCGCATCATGGACGGAGCGGTGGCGCTCGAGCGGGCAGGCTGCTGGGGCGTGGTGCTCGAGCTCGTCCCGGCCCCGCTCGCGAAGCTCGTGACCGAGCGCATCGGCATCCCCACGATCGGCATCGGCGCCGGCCCGCATTGCGACGGCCAGGTGCTGGTATTCCACGACATGGTGGGGATGTTCTCAGGCTTCACGCCGACCTTCGTCAAGCGCTATGCCGAAGCCGGCGTGGCGATCAAGGACGCGGTTGCACGCTATGCCGCCGAAGTGCGAGACGGCAGCTTCCCGGGCGAGGGCAAGAGCTTCGGCATGAAGGAAGAGGTGCTCAAGCGCTTGTACGGTACGTAGCGGTGCCTAGGGAGGGCCCCGGGCGCTATCCCGTCGCGGTCATCGGTCCCGGCGCACTGGGCTCGCTCTTCGCCGCTCGGCTGTCGAAGGTCGTTCCAGTTGCCCTCGTCGGTCGCGAATACGGTGTTCTGCCGGAGGCGGACTGGGTGATCGTGCTGGTGAAGGCCTACGACACGCCCGCCGCGCTGCGCACTGCGCGGCGCATGAAACCTCTCGGCATCGTGTCGCTGCAGAACGGTCTCATCGAATCCGTTCCCCAAGGGGTGACGACCGCGGCGGCCTATCGGGAGGGCAGCCGCATCGTTCCCGTGGCCACGGGATCAACCCTTCTTCCTCCAGGGTTTGAGATCCTGGGAAAATACCTGCGCAAGGCAGGGTTCGAAGCGCGCGTGGCGCGCGACATCCGCCAAGCCCGCCTGCGCAAGCTCCTCGCCAATGTGTGCCTCAACCCGGTGACCGCGCTTTTTCGCGTGCGGAACGGCGCGCTGCGCGAGCCGCCGTACGCCATCCTTGCCGAAGCGCTGGCGGGGGAAGCTGCGCCGGTAATGAGGGCCGAAGGGCTCGCGATCACGCCGAGGGAGGCGGTGCGCGGCGTGATGGACGTGGCGCGGACCACCGCGCGCAACCGCTCGAGCATGCTGCAGGACCTGCTGGCGGGGCGTCGCACCGAGAACGATCACCTCACGGGCGCGCTCCTGCGCCTCGCCCGCAGGCACCGCCTCGCGGCGCCTACCCATGCGGCACTTCACCGGTTAATTCGTGTCATGGAGCGAGGGCTAGAATGCCCCGGTCAACGTAGGATGTGAAACGTGCGTTGATCCGGTGGGACGCTTGAGAACCGATTTCAAACGAACGATGCGCCGCGGCTTCCGCTACGCCTTCTATTCGCTGATGGCGCTGCTGTTCGCGACCGCGGGAGCCACGGTGATCGCCCAAGATTGGAGGAATGCCAGCCGGGATCCGGTCGGCCTCGCCCCTGACCCGGCGCTCGTGAAGGAGGCGGTGATCCAGGTCTACGGCGCGCGCGCCGTCGGCGCCAAGGGCGTGTTTGGCGTGCACACCTGGTTCGCGGTCAAGCCCACCAACGCGAAGAGCTGGACTGTTTACGAGGTCATCGGCTGGCGCCTGCGCTGGGCCGAGTCGGTCGTGGTCGTGCGCACCCGCGAGCCCGACGGGCGCTGGTTCGGCGCCCAGCCCGAGCTCTACGCCGACCAGCGCGGCGCAGGGGTGGAAGAGCTCATCAAGCGCATCGACAAAGCCGCGCGCGAGTACCCGTACGCGAACGAATACACCATCTGGCCGGGGCCGAACTCGAACACCTTTACCGCCTGGATCGCGCGCGCGGTGCCGGAGCTGGGCGTCGATCTTCCGGCGACTGCCATCGGCAAGGATTACCTCGGGCGGTCGGTCTTCGCCTCGGCCCCGAGCGGCCGCGGCTACCAGTTCTCCCTGGGAGGGGTTCTCGGGGTCGCCGCGAGCGGCGTCGAAGGCCTCGAGCTCAACATCCTCGGACTGAATATCGGCCTCGGGCCGAGCGGGCTCAAGCTCCCGCTGATCGGCCGCATCGGGCCCGCCCTTGTTCCGACCGCCAAGGCCGAGCCCGCGGTGCGACCCGCTCCCGCGGTGCGACCCGCTCCCGCGGCGCAAGTCGCTCCTGCAGCGAGCGCCGACTAGCTCGTCTTCACGTAGCTCACTTCCAGGCAGACGTTGACGAGCGCCTGGCGTTCTTCCTCGCGCACGACCTTCATCGCGCGCTCGAGCGCCGGCATGAGATCCTTCGGCTCGGTGACGCGCTCGCCGTGTCCGCCGCTCGCCTTGACGACGTGCTCGAAGCGCGGCGAGGGCTCGAGGGTGGCGAAGGGAGGTCTTTCTCTCTCCGCGGCGTAGCCCCTCGGGTAAGTCGAAAGAGTGGAGCGGTGGACCGCCGCCCAGCGGGCGTTGTTCGCGATGACGAAGAGGATGGGCAGCTTCATCGCCTCCGAAACGTAGTGCGTAGCCGTCGGGTTGCCGAACATGTAGGCGCCGTCGCCGAGCGCGCAGATCACGGTTTTGTCGGGGGAGGCGAGCTTGGCGCCGAGCGCCGCGCCCATGCCCCAGCCCAGGCCGCCCGCAGATGGATTGCCGAAATAACGGCCGGGCTCGCGGATCAGCATTTCCTCGAGCACCGTCGGGTACTCGTTCACGAGGAGCGTGTTGTTGTCGAGCAGGCGGTTCACGCAGGCCGAGAGCCACTTCCCGGTGATGGTCGACGGCATAGGATCGAAGCCGGCGCGTCCTTTCCTTCTTATCTCCTCAGATTGTCTTGATACGGTCTGGCGCCGCTCTTCGATTATCCGCGGCGAAACGGCGTGCTTCTGCGCGCTGCGCCAGAGCGCCTGCAGCGTCGCCGCGACGCCGCCGGTGAGCGCGAGGTCGGTGCGGAAGCCGCGCAGCGGGTAGCGCGCGAAAAGGGGGTCGGGGCCGACGTGGATGATCCTCGCCTCGGTTTTCGGATTGCCTTCTCGCGGGATCCAAGGCACGTCGCAGTCCACCACCAGCACGACGTCGGCTTCCTTGAGGAACGGCTGCGGATCCCAGCCGCACTGCATCGGGTGCTCGGTGGAGAGCGCGAGGTAACGCGGCCGGTAATGGACCACCGGCACGGCGAGCGCCTGCGCCAGTTGCTCGATGGCGCGCGAGCTTTCGAGCGTACGGCCGCCGTTCGCGGTGATGAGCAGCGGTCTTTTTGCGGCGCCCAGGAGCTTGGCGGCTTCCTCGAGCGCATCGGCATCGGCGGCCGGGACGGATGCCGCCTGGATCGTCGTGTCCTGCGAGAACTTCTGGGTGAAGCCCTGCGCGAGCACCTCGCGCGGCAGCGTGACGTACACGGGGCCTTGAGGCTCGCTTTTGCAGATCGCGAGCGCGCGGTCGAGCACCGTCTCGACCTGCTCGGGATGGCGCAGCTCGTAGTCCCACTTGACGAACTCGCGCAGCATGCCGCCCTGGTCGAAGTGCTCCTGCGCCCAATGGATGTAGTTGTTGCGCGCCGCCGGGACCGCTCCCGACTCCGTGAGGGGCGTGCGCCCCGCGGTGAGGAGGAGGGGGATGTTGGTGCGCGAGGCATTGATGAGGCCGTTCAGCGTATTGGCCGTGCCCACGCCCACGTGCACCATCATCGCCTGCGGCCTACCGGTCACCATGGCGTACCCGTGTGCCATCGCGATGCCCATGTTCTCGTGCGGCACGATCACGATTTCGGGCAGACGCCAGCCCAGCTTCTCGCCCTTGGCGTAGGCCTCGACGATCGGGGCGAAGTCGGTGCCGCCGTTGGCGAAGAGGTAATCCACGCCGCGCATGGCGAGGAGCCCCATCCAGGCATCGGCGGCCGTCTCGGGGGTGAAGGTCACCGGGGATTCGGGCTTCATGCGCCCGATATTACGCTCGGGCTTGGTTCGCTCGGCATCTTGTCAAATCCAGTTTGACGCTTTAGACTTTCCCGGTGAACTGCGCAGAGCGGTTGGTCGAGATGTTCGGCAGCCAGGCCGACGTGGCGCGCGCCTTCCAGCTCGACCGGGCGGTCGTGCACAACTGGGTGAAGGTCGGCTACGTCCCGGCGCGCTGGGCGGGCGAGGTCGAGCGCCTCACCCAGGGCCGCATCAGCGCGCTGGAAGTCATCAACGAAGCGAGCGCGAAGAACCCGGTGCGGGTGAAGTCCCGCCCCGGCGACGCACCGTTCGGCATCCTTTCGGAAAGCGATCCCATGAACCAGTACGCCCCCTCGAAGCGAATCCATTCCTTCCACCCGCCGCAGCGCACCCTGATGGGACCCGGGCCCACGGAGATCCATCCGCGCGTGCTCACCACCATGAGCCAGCCCGCGATCGGCTACCTCGACCCGGTGTTCGTCGAGATGATGGAGGAGCTGAAGTCGCTGCTGCGCTACGTCTACCAGACGAAGAACGCGCTGACCTTCCCGCTGTCGGGTCCCGGCTCGGTCGGCATGGAGTACTGCTTCGTCAACATGGTCGCGCCGGGCGACAAGGTGATCGTGTGCCAGAACGGCGTGTTCGGCGGCCGCATGCTGGAAAACGCGGTGCGCTGCGGCGGCACGCCGGTGGTGGTCGAAGACAAGTGGGGCGAGCCGGTCGACCCGAACAAGGTCGAGGATGCGCTGAAGAAGAACAAGGATGCGAGCGTCGTCGCCTTCGTGCACGCCGAGACTTCCACCGGCTGCCAGTCGGACGCGAAGACGCTGACCCAGGTCGCGCACAAGCACGGCGCGATGGTGATCGTCGACGCCGTCACCTCGCTCGCCGGCACGCCGGTGAAAGTGGACGAGTGGGAAATCGACGCCATCTACTCCGCGAGCCAGAAGTGCCTATCGTGCACCCCGGGTCTTTCTCCCGTCTCGTTCAGCGACCGGGTGGTGGAGCACGTGAAGAAGAGGAAGGACAAGATCCACAGCTGGTTCATGGACATGAACCTGCTCTTCAACTACTGGACCGCCGGCACGCGCACCTACCACCACACCGCGCCGACGAACTCGCTCTTCGCGCTGCACGAGGCGCTGCTCCTCATCCGCGAGGAAGGTCTCGAGAATGCCTGGGCACGCGCCACGCGCCACCACCTCGCGCTGAAGGCCGGCCTCGAGGCCATGGGCATGAAGTTCCTGGTGGCGGAGAAGTACCAGCTGCCGCAGATGAACGCCGTGCGCTGTCCCGAGGGCGTGAACGAAGCCGAGGTGCGCAAGCGCCTGCTGAACGAGTTCGGCATCGAGATCGGCGCCGGCCTCGGTCCGCTCGCGGGGAAGATCTGGCGCATCGGCCTGATGGGCTATTCCTGCCGTCCCGACAACGTCATGCTGTGCCTGTCGGCGCTCGGCTCGGTGCTCTCGGACATGGGCATGCCGGTGCACGTCGGCGATGCCGAGGCGGCCGCGCACGGCGCCTACGCCCAGATGCACGTCAAGGACGCGCAGCGGAAGAAACGGGCGGCCTAGGGATGCAGTACACGATCGGGCGCGACAGCGACATCCCGCCCTCCGCGCTGTGCGCCGCGGTGCTAGCCGAGAGCGAGCGGCTCGAGCGCCCGCGCATCCTGATCGAGCTCGACCAGGAGTTTCCGCTCTCGCTCGCCAGCCAGCAGCGGCTGATCGACGAGCTGCCGAGGATCGGCTTCACGCCCGGGCACAGCATCGCGCTGGTGCACCGCACGCCGGTGGCGCAAATGGCGAATCAGTACATCGACATGCTCGCCGAGAGGCGGATGCTCATGGTCCGCAACTTCCGCAACCTCGACGAGGCGAAGGACTGGCTGCGCACGCGCTGACCGGCTGACCCGCCGACGAGAGGGCGGGCGAGCCCATAGGGAGACTACAGGCCGAGCCGGCGCCAGATCTCGACCGAGAGCGCGGCCTGGTTCAGCGTGTAGAAGTGCAGCCCCGGAACGCCGGCGTCGATGAGCTTGCGGCAGAGGTCGCTGACCACCTCGACGCCGAAAGCCCGGATCGACTTGGCGTCGTCGCGGTAGCCCTCGAGCTTGATGCGCATCCAGCGCGGGATCTCGGCGCCGCAGGCGTCCGAGAAGCGCGCGAGCTGGGCGAAGTTCGAGATCGGCATGATGCCGGGAACGATGGGAATGCCGATGCCGGCGCGGCGGGCCTCGTCGACGAAGCGGAAATAGGCGTCCGCGTTGTAAAAATACTGCGTGATCGCCGAATTCGCCCCGGCGTCCACCTTGCGCTTGAAGTTGCGCACCTCGTCGGCGGCGTTGCGCGTCTGCGGATGGTATTCCGGGTAGCAGGCGACCTCGATGCGGAACCAGTCGCCGGTCGTCTCGCGGACGAAGCTGACGAGCTCGCTCGCATGGCGCAGCTCCCCCGCCGCGGCGATGCCGGACGGCAGGTCGCCGCGCAGCGCGACGAGGTGGCGGATGCCGTTCGAGCGGTAGCGCTCGAGCTGCTCGGCGAGGTCCTTGCGCGTCGAGGCGATGCAGGAGAGATGCGGTGCCGCCTCGTGCCCGGCGGCGCGGATCTCGAGCACCGTCTCGAGCGTGCCCTCGCGGGTCGAGCCGCCGGCGCCGAAGGTGCAGGAGAAAAACCGCGGCTTGAGCGCCGCCAGCTCCTGCCAGGCCGCGCGCAGCTTCGCCTTCCCTTCCGGCGTCTTCGGCGGAAAGAACTCGAAGCTATTGTCCATCGATGTAGGGCTTGAGCGCCGCGTACACCGCGCGGTTGACGGGCGCGTCCAGGCCCGCCTCTTGGCTCATCCTCGCCACGGCGCCGCACAGCCAGGGCGCCTCCAGCCGGCCGCGGTTCTCGAGGTCGTGCGCGAGCGAAGCCTTCATGCCGGCGTGCAGCCCGTCGGCGAACTTCATGCGCGCCTCGACGAAGTCGTCGGCGAGCGCGACCCCGCGGGCGCGGCCCAGGCGCCAGGTCTCGCGCATGGCCTGCTCGAAGAGCCAGCGCAGGTCGGGGTCGCTTCTCACGACGCCCAGCGCCGCGCGCGCGACCGCGGTGGCGCTCGAGACCGCGACCAGGAACACGAACTTCTCCCAGTTCGCTCTTACGATGTCGTCGGGGATCTCGGCGTTGATCTTCGCTTCCCGGCAGGCCGCCAGGAACGCCTCTGCCTTTTCCTTTTGCGAAGGCACAACCGGCCCGAACTGCAGGCGCGACATCTCGCCGGTGTGCTCGATCACGCCCGGCGATTTGACCCGGGTGGCGATGTAGGCCGATCCGCCCAAGACGGCTTTCTCCGGGAACACCTTCCTGAGGCGCGCAATCGATTCAACGCCGTTCTGGAACGGGATGATCGCGGTCTCGGGGCCCACGACCGGCCGCAGCTTCTCGGCGGCCGCCTCGGTATCCCAGAGCTTGACCGCGAACAGCACCACCTCGACCATGCCCGCTTCGCGCGGGTCCTCGAGCGCCCGCACCTTGAGCAGCGCGTCGCCGTGCGGGCTCTCGATCCTGAGCCCGCTCGAACGGATCGCTTCCAGATGGCGTCCGCGGGCGAAGAAAGTGACGTCGTGGCCGGCCTGCTGCAACCGGGCGCCGAAGTAGCCGCCGACGCCTCCCGCTCCCATCGCCGCGATGCGCATACAGAAACTCCTGAACCGGATCAGCGATCAGTAACGATAATGGTCGCTCTTGTACGGCCCGGTCTTCGGTACGCCGATGTATTTGGCCTGCTCGTCGCTGAGGTCGGTGAGCATCGCGCCGAGCTTCGAGAGCTGCAGGCGCGCCACCTTCTCGTCGAGCTGTTTGGGCAGGATGTAGACGCCGACCGGGTACTTCGCGGTGTTGGTGAAAAGCTCGATCTGCGCGAGCACCTGGTTGGCGAACGAGGAGCTCATCACGTACGAGGGATGGCCGGTGCCGCAGCCGAGGTTCACCAGGCGTCCCTCGGCCAGCATGATGATGCGCTTGCCGTCGGGAAAGATCACGTGGTCGACCTGCGGCTTGATGTTGTCCCACTTGTACTGGCGCAGCCCGGCGATGTCGATCTCGTTGTCGAAGTGGCCGATGTTGCACACGATCGCGTTGTTCTTCATGCGCTTCATGTGCTCGTGGGTGATGACCTTGAAGTTGCCGGTCGCAGTGACGAAGATGTCCGCCTTGTCCGCGGCGTAGTCCATCGTCACCACCTTGTAGCCCTCCATCGCCGCCTGGAGCGCGCAGATCGGGTCGATCTCGGTGACCCACACCTGCGCCTGGAGCCCGCGCAGCGCCTGCGCCGAGCCCTTGCCGACCTCGCCGTAGCCCGCGACCACCGCGACCTTGCCCGCGACCATGACGTCGGTCGCCCGCTTGATCCCGTCGACGAGCGACTCGCGGCAGCCGTAGATGTTGTCGAACTTCGACTTGGTCACCGAGTCGTTCACGTTGATGGCCGGGAACAGCAGCCGCTTCTCCTTGGCCATCTGGTAGAGGCGGTGCACTCCGGTGGTGGTCTCCTCGGTCACGCCCAAGATGTCCTTGCCGATCTTCGAGTACCACCCCGGCTGGGCCTGCAGGCGCGCCTGGATCGCTTTGAAAAGCGAGACTTCTTCCTCGCTTTGCGGATCGTCGAGGAGCGCTCGATTCTGTTCGGCCTTCTTGCCGAGGTGGGCGAGCAGCGTGGCGTCGCCGCCGTCGTCCAGGATCATGTTCGGCCCCTGCTGATTTTCCTTGCTGCCGAACTCGAAGATCCGGTGGGTGTATTCCCAGTATTCGTCGAGCGACTCGCCCTTGTAGGCGAACACCGGCGTGCCGCCGGCGGCGATGGCGGCCGCGGCGTGGTCCTGGGTTGAGAAGATGTTGCAGGAAGCCCAGCGCACCTCGGCCCCCAGCGCCTTCAGGGTCTCGATCAGCACCGCCGTCTGGATGGTCATGTGCAGCGATCCGGCGATGCGCGCGCCCTTCAGCGGCTGGCGCGATGCGTATTCCTGCCGGATCGCCATCAGCGCCGGCATCTCCGATTCGGCGATCGCGATCTCCTTGCGGCCCCAGTCGGCGAGCGCCAGGTCGGCGACCTTGAAATCCGTGAACTTGGAATCGATCTTCATTCAAGAGCTCCTGAAAGCAAAAAGCGCCCGCACCGTTTCCAGTGCGAGCGCCGTTGAAGTGGCCTGTAGCCTGTACACCTCGCTGAGCCTGACCCTCGCTCGAGCCTTCCGATTGGCGGGGACGCAACGCTCCTCAGCGGCGTGAATTCTACCCGGATATTGTTCCTGTTCAAAGGTCGGCCGAGCCTGCATGCTGGCGGCCCGTGAACAGCTCGTACGTAGCCAGCGTTGTTTTCCTGAAGATCCAGGACTTTGCCTCCCGCCCGGCGAGCGAGCAGGCGCGCCAGCGCGCGCAGCTCGAGGCCGTGATCGCCGTCACCACGGCGGACCTCGCGCCCGCGAGCCGGGTCGTGCTCGACGCTTCCGATGGCGCGGCGATCGTCGTGCTGGCGAACCCGGTGGGCGCGCTGCGCCTCGCCGAGCGCGCGCTCAAGGCGTCGGTGGCTGGCCTGCCGCTCTGCGCCGGGATCAACCATGGCGCGGTGCGCGTTCTCGGCAGCGGCGTGGGCGAAGCCATGGTGGGCGACGGCATCGCCGTGGCGGCAAGCGTCGCGCAATTCGCACCGGCTTCGGAAGTGCGCGTGACGCGCGCCTTTCGCGATGCGCTCGCCGATGCCGCGCCCGGGCAGGAGGCGTCGCTCGTGCCGAAGGGCGCCGCGACCGACGCGAGCCTGCGCAGCCACGAGCTCTTCACCCGCGATCGAACCGAGCTGCAACGCCGCGGGCGGACCTACGCGGCGCTCAGCACCGCGGCCGTCGTGGTGCTGCTCGCGAGCGGCGTCGGCTGGCGCATCTCGCACCAGGGCAAGGACGCCTTCTTCGACGACCTCGCGGCGAAGTACCGCGCCACCACGGCGCAGGGCGAGCGCTACGTGCGCGGGTTGGTCGAGAAGGCGAAATTCCAGTGAGCAAGAAGAAGCAGGCCCAGATCGGGCGCTACAAGATCGTCGGCGAGCTCGGCCGCGGCGCGATGGGCGTGGTGTACCGCGCCGAGGATCCGGCGCTCGACCGCGTGGTCGCGCTGAAGACGATCCTGCTCTCCGACGACGTCGAGAACCGCAAGGAATACGAGAAGCGTTTCGCCCTGGAGGCGAGGGCCGCGGGCAAGCTCAACCACCCCAGCATCGTCACCACCTTCGATTTCGGCGAGGAGGGCGACCTCGCGTTCCTGGCGATGGAGCTGCTCGAAGGCACGGACCTGCGCACGCGGCTGAAGGACAAGGGGCTCGCCACCGACGAAGCGGTCGAGATCGCGGTGCAGGTCGCAGACGGCCTCGGCTTCGCGCACGAGCGCGGCGTCGTGCACCGCGACATCAAGCCGGGCAACATCATGCTGCTCGAGCGCGGCGGCGCGAAGATCATGGATTTCGGCATCGCGCGCATGCGCTCGGACGACTTCAAGACCAGCACCGGGATGGTCCTGGGCACGCCGCGCTTCATGTCGCCCGAGCAGATCGGCGGCGCGGTGGTCGACCAGCGCTCCGACCTGTTCTCGCTTGGCGTGGTGCTCTACGAGATGCTGACCGGCCAGATGCTCTTCGCGGGCGCCGATTCGGCGCAGATCGCGCACAACGTCACCAACGTCGAGCACGAGCCGCCCTCGCGGCGCAACAAGGAAGTGACTTCGCTCCTCGACTTCGTGGTGGCGCGCGCGCTGAAGAAGGACCCGTCGGTGCGCTACCAGGACGCCTACGAGCTCGCGGCGGACCTGCGCACCTGCCTGGCCGAGCTGCGCGGCCGGCCCGTCACGGAGACGAAGCGCGACACGACCAAAACCGTGAAGCTTGCGCGCAAGATCGACAGCAAGCAGCCCGCCCCGGTCGCGGGCGCGATCGCGCCGAGCACGCGGCTTTCGCTTTCGCGCCAGTTCGATTCGCGCGCGGCGCTCAAGCGCCTCGCCGCACCCGGGATGCTCGACCGCGCCGCGCTCGCGCGCCTGCCGAGGCACGTCGGCCTGCTGCGGCGGATCTGCCGCGACGCCGGCCCGCGCCTGCTGTTCTTCTCCTCGCTCCTCGCCGCCGCCGCGAGCGGCTACATCGCCTTCGGCTGATCGTTCTCGAAGTACCTGCTTTGGTGGCCGAACACGTCGTCGAAGGATCGTTGCGGCGCGAACTCGAACGCCAGTAAGCGATCAGGGTGCGTCATTTCGCCGCACGAAGTGGGCGCGGGGACGGTCGATTTAATCGCGCACGAACAAGCCATTGGTAATGGGTCTGTTCCGTCCACGGTAGTGAAACGGCTGACAACCGATTGGTGATCTTCGGATAGACGGCAGCGTGGTGGTGCCGATAGATTGCGTCCCGCGCAAGCGACAGACGATCGCTTACACCAAGAAGCGATTACAGCGGAGGAGCCGCATGATGGCCGGAGCGCCGTCGTTCAGTGCCGGTGCCGCAAGGTTCCTCCCGGCATTTCCCTTCGTGTTCACCCCCATTGTTTCATCGCTGCTTCCCAGACGAGGAGGTCGATCGCATGTGGCTGCCTAAAAAGCCGTTGAAGTCGCAGTTGCGGGCTGCGGAGAACGCGCGCAGGAACCGCCTCGAGATCGTGAAGGCGCTGTCCCAAGGCCAGATTTCGCGCCGCGACTTGCTGAAGTGGGGTCTCTTCACCAGTGCCGGATTTCTCGCCCACAAGGGCGGGCTGAGCCCCTTCGCGAGCGCATTCGCTCAGAGCCGCAGCTCGTCGATCCCGACCGGGTTTGCGCCCAGCGTGTTGCCTGCGAACGTCACGCCGTTCTCGCAGCCCATGCCGCGCTTCGACGTCCTGCCGCGCATCGCCAGCCCCATGACGGCATTCACGCCTACGCCGACAGCCGAAGCGAACACCACGCAGCAGCCGCTCGATACGCGGCTGCCCGGCGTGATCGCCGGCCAGACCGGACCGGTCGAGGGACGCCCACCCGGCCCCATCTGGGCGCACCAGCGCTTCAATGACTTCCTGCCTCAGATCGGATTCGAGGTCACGCAGGAGGGCGCGAAGGTCAATAACACCTACCGCCCCGAAGTCCCGTCGACCCTCAATTCGGGCATCAACCCGGCGCTGCCGATCCGGCCGCGCTTCCACCCAAACCTGAACGACCAGGCGCTGAATACGGTGTGGACGTTCAATGGCACCTTCCCGCCGAAGCTGGTGCAAGTGCGCTACGGCGAGCCGGTGCTCTTCCGCCACCGCAACCGCCTGCCGTTCTCCGTCGCCGACAACAACGGATTCGGGCGCCATACCATCAGCACGCACGAGCACAACGGCCACCATGGCGCCGAGAACGACGGCTTCACCGGCGCGTTCTTCTTCCCGGGCCAGTTCTACGACTATCACTGGCCATGGGTGCTCGCGGGTCATTTCACCGTCAACACCGCGGCCACCGATCCTTTCGCCGCGACGCCCAACGGCAGCGGCGGCAAGACCCAGATCCCGGGCGACTGGCGCGAGACCATGAGCACACACTGGTTCCACGACCACATGTTCAGCTTCACGTCTCAGAACGTGTACAAGGGCAACGCCGGGATGCTGAACATCTACAGCGCGGTGGATCGCGGCAACGAGGCGATCAACGACGGCGTCAACCTGCGACTGCCGAGCGGCACGGCGAAGGACTGGGGGAACCTGGACTACGACGTCAACCTGATGCTCGCCGACAAGGCCTGGGACGCGAGCCACCAGCTCGTGTTCGACATCTTCGACACCGACGGCTTCCTCGGCGACATCATCACCGTGAACGGGGCGTACAAGCCGAAGTTCGAGGTCGAGCGGCGCAAGTACCGCTTTCGCATCCTCAACGGCGCGGTGGCGCGCTTCTTCAAGCTCGCCCTGTCCGACGGCAAGTCCTTCTTCCAGATCGCCAACGACGGCAACCTGCTGCCGAACCGGGTCACCCTGACGCAGACCGATTTCCTCGGTATCGCCGAGCGCTATGACCTGGTGATCGATTTCAGGCAGTGGAACGTCAACCAGAGCGTGTTCCTCGTCAACCTCGCCGAGCACGAGAGCGGTCTCATGCCCGAGCGCAGCCTCTCGATCACCGAGGCGCAATCAGGGAGCTCGTCCGATCCGGGCGTCGGACGGTTCCTCGAGTTCAAGGTCGTGCGAGAGCCGGCGCAGGCCGACAACAGCCAGGTTCCGGCGCAGCTTATTCCGAACCCCATCCTGCCCCCGCAGGTGGCGCGCGAGCGGGTGTTCGAGTTCGCAGACCGCGCCAGCCAGCCGGGGACCGATCCGGACACCGCGGACAAGGATGGCCCGTGGGGCATCGGGTTCGGCGCCAGCCAGGCCGGGTCGATCCTCGCCGCGGATTTCGGCCGGGTCTCGTCGCAACCGGGCTTCGGCACGCGCGAGATCTGGACCTTGAAAGGCGGGCGCGGCTGGGACCACCCGGTGCACATCCACTTCGAGGAGGGGCAGATCCTCGGCCGCAACGGCGGCGGCCTCAGCTCGGTCCCGCTGGCGGAGCGCGGCCGCAAGGACGTCTATCGCCTCGGTTCCAACGGAGAGGTCAGGATCACCATGCAGTTCCGCGACTGGGGCGGGATGTTCATGGAGCACTGCCACAACACGGTGCACGAGGACAATGCGATGCTCTTGCGCTGGGAGATCAACAACGGCGGCGCGCCGTTCCTGCGGCCGTTGCCGACGCCCATCGCGAAGCCGCAAGGCGTGACGTTCCGCAACCCGACGGTCCTGACCGGCGCCTAAATCGAAAAAGGAGCAATCTATGAAAATGCACCGCGCGTTGTCGCTGCCGGCCCTGGTTGTTGCGGGAGCGCTTTGCTGGGCGGCCCCGCCGCCGGCATGGGCGCAGACGGCCGCCCCGCAGACAGTCACCGATCCGCAGACCGGTCTCGCCGTCCAGACGTTGAGCAGTACCGTCGTAAAGGTCAGCGGCACCGTGAGCGGCGGAACGGAAAGCGTAGCCTTGTCGGGTAGTGCCACGATCGAAAGCCGGGTGGTGTGGTCCGAGCTCAATACGACCAAGCCGGCGGCCGTTACGCTGAGTATCGATCTGAGCGGCATTTCCGGCACCGGCAAGTCTACCAAGGCGAAGTACGTCACCAACGCCCGGGAAATCGCGCTGCGCCGGCTCTCGGCCACGGACTTGGTGGAGGTCGAGTTTCCGTTCTATGTGAGCGGCACGGACGGATTTCCCATAGCGCGAACCGGCCTCGCGAGATTCTCGCTTGGATACGACGTCAATACGGGCGCGCTCAAGTCGGTGAGCGGCTCGCTGACCGGTCCTTGAAGCGGTGAACGCAGAGGAGCCGGTCGGCGCGCCGCCGAGAAACGGCCGCCGGCCGGTTCTGTTGCATGGGAGGAAAGATGCGGGCTAGGACGGCGTCGTTGATCTGCGCCAGCGCGTTCGGCTTCGTAGTGCCGGCGCCGAGCCTCGCGCACGGCCCGGCGCACCCCGATCCGGCGGTTGCCACGGGCGAGGCACCGGTCGTAGGCAACCGCTGGGGGGCGGGTTACTTTCCGAACTTCGAGCTCATCACCCAGGACGGCGTCAAGGTTCGTCTCTATGACGATCTGCTCAAGGGCAAGTCGGTGGCGCTCAACGTCTTTTACACGAGCTGCAAGGACGAGTGCCCGCTCGAGAGCGCCACGCTCGCGCAGGTGCAGCGGCTGCTGGGCGAGCGTGCCGGCAAGGACATCTTCTTCTATTCGATCAGCATCGATCCGCAGACCGACACGCCGCCTGTGCTGAAGGCCTACGCCGAGAAATTCGAGGCCGGACCAGGTTGGCTCTTCCTTACCGGCAAAGCGGAGGAGATCGGGGTCATCGCACGCAAGCTGGGCTTGATGCGCGGCCGCGACCGCGGTACGCGGGACGGCCATTCTCCGATCCTGATGATCGGCAACGAGCCGACCGGCCAGTGGATGCGCAACTCCGCCGCCGACAATCCGGCTTTTCTCGCTGCAACTATCGGCACTTTTCTCGGCTGGAAGGAAACCGGCCCGCAAAAGAGCTACGCCGAAGCGAAGCCTATCGACATGGATGCCGGAGAGTATCTCTTTGCGAACAGGTGCAGCGCGTGCCACAGCGTCGGCGGCGGCGACAAAATCGGGCCCGACTTGCTCGGCATCACTTCGAGGCGCGATAGCGCTTGGCTAGCCCGCTATATCAGGACTCCGGACGCGTTGCTCGCGGCACGCGATCCCGTCGCGGTGAGCCTCTCAGAGAAGTACAAGACGGTGCGCATGCCCAACATGCGGCTCGTGCCCAGCGAGGTCGCCGAGGTGATCCGGTACCTGAAGACCCGGGAGCGCTAGGTCCCCGCGGCAAACGGATCGCGTTCCCCCACGCACGCTTCGCGCGTGCGCTCGGCGATGAGCTTCAGTGCCGCGGCGGGCATGAAGGCGTCCGCTTTCGGTGCGAGCAATCCAGCCTCCACGAGCCGCTGCAGGTCGCCGTCCGCCGCTCCAGCCGAGACGTCCGCAGCGGTTTCGTATTCCTGGCTGGTCAGGCTGCCGGCGATCGCCGCCGTTGCGAGCGCGCCGACCACCCGCCCAGGCAGGCCGCGCTGCGCCACTTCGTGCTCGAGCTCTTCCCAGAGACGATCGTATTCCCGCGAGCTCCGGGCGAGCGTGCGTGCCTGACGCAAGTGCGCCGTGAGGCAGAAGCGCACCCATGGCCGGGCGTCGCGTTCCGGCTGCCAACCACCGCCGTGCGCTTCCTGCAGCGCAGCGACATATGCGGCGTGGTTCACGGCTACGTATTCGTCGATGCTCGCGAACGCCGGCAACCAGATTCCCTCGCGGGCGAGCACCAGCGTGTGCAGCGCGCGTGCCACGCGCCCGCTGCCGTCCAGAAACGGATGGATGGTGGCGAGGTTGAGGTGTGCCATGGCGGCGCGCACATGCGCGGGAACGTCGAGCGGTGTATTTAGGTCGGCCACGAGTTCGGCCATGAGCTCGGGCACTTGCCTGAAGTCGGGGGCGCGGTAGTCGACATAGCCCGCGAAGTGCTCCTGCCGCGCGACGAGCATCGCGCCGCGGCGCCAACGTCCAGGGTGCTTCCCCGGGTCGTGGCGCAGCATCAGGAAATGCAGGGCGCGCAGGATGCCTTCGTCGTACCGGAAGTCGGGCGCGTCGGCCAGGTGCAGCACGAAGCCGAGCGCCGAACGGTAGCTCTCGGCGGCGGGCGTATCCTCGTCGCCGGTGCCGATCACCCGATCATGGGTCTCGCGCCAAGGCAATCCCGGCCATTCGCGCAGCTGGGGCAAAGGCGCAGCGAACTGCCGGTGGATCGCGTCGATCTCGGCGATTACTTCGCGTTCGCGCGGCAGAAGCGGCGGCGTCTGGAAGAGCATCTCAACCTCTTGGAACCGAGCCAATCGGCGTTCCATCGAGCGGTGTTCGCGGGCGAAAGGATACTACCCGGCGAATTCGCCGAGGAAGATCCGCTTCACGTCGGCGGAGCGCAGCAGCTCGGCCGAAGGCCCGCTCAAGACGGTGCGGCCCGACTCGAGCACCACGCCGCGGTCCGCGAGCTTGAGCGAAAGCTCCACGTTCTGCTCGATGAAGAGGATGGCGATGCCGTGCTCGTCGCGAATGCGGCGCACCAGTGCGCCGATTTCCTCCACCATCCGCGGCGCGAGGCCCAAAAAAGGCTCGTCGATCATCAGGAGCTTCGGCCGAGCCATCAGGCCCCGCGCGATCGCCACCATCTGCTGCTCGCCGCCGGAGAGGGTGTGCGCGAGCTGCGAGCGGCGCGTCGTAAGCAAGGGGAGAAGGGCTTCGAGGCGCGCGAGCGTTTCCTCGCGATGCGGGCGGGCACGCGCATTGTGGGCGCCGAGAAGCACGTTGTCGTGCACGGTGAGAAAGGGAAAGAGGCGCCTGCGCTCGAGGACATGGGCGATGCCGATGCCCGCGCGCCGGTGGGCCTGCATGCCGTCGATGCGCCGGCCCTCGAAACGGATGCTGCCCGCCCTCGGGCGCAGCAGCCCGGAGATCGTGTTCACGAGCGTCGACTTGCCGGCGCCGTTCGGGCCGAGGAGGGCCACGATTTCGCCGGCGCCGACTTGGAGGCCGGCCTCCCAGAGCACCTGGAACTCGCCGTACGCAACGTCGAGCGCTTCGACGGAAAGTTGAGCGTCGGGGTTCACGCGACGTACGCCTGGCCGAGGTAAGCCTCGACCACACGGGGGCTGCGGGCCACCGCGGCGGGTGCGCCATCGGCGATGACCTCCCCCAGGTGCAGCGCGATGATGCGCTGCGCGACCGCGGTAACGACCCGCATGTTGTGCTCGATCACGAGGAGCGTGAGGCCGCCCGCGTGCAGCTCGCGCACCAGCTCCACGAGCGCCGGAATCGAGCGCTGGTCCACGCCGCCGGTCACTTCGTCGAGGAGGAGCAGGCGCGGCCCGGTCGCAAGCGCGCGGGCGAGCTCGAGGCGCTTGCGCTGCCCGGTCGAGAGGGTGCGCGCATAAGCGTTGGCCTTCTCGGAGAGGCCGACCCGGCGCAGCCACTCGTGCGCCTGCTCGCGCGCATGCTTCACGTCGCGGGTGCGCGTGAGCGCGCCGACCATGACGTTTTCCGCGACGGTCATGCCCTGGAACGGGCGCAGCTTCTGGAAGGTGCGCGCGATGCCGCGGCGGCAGACGAGGTCCGGCGAAAGCCCGGTGAGCCGCGCGCCGTCGAGCTCGACTTCGCCCTCGTCGGGCGCGTAGAAGCCGCTGATGCACTCGAAGAGCGTCGACTTGCCGGCGCCGTTCGGCCCGATGACGCCCACGAGCTCGCCGGCGGCGACCTCGAAGCTGATCTCTCGGTTGGCAATGACACCGCCGAAGCGCTTGGTCAGCCGGCTCACCCGAAGCAACTTCATGACTTCTTGAGAAAACCCATGAGGCCCTGCGGAGCGTAGCGCACCATCAGAATGAGCGCGGTGCCATAGAGAATCAGGTAGAGCCCGACGAGGTGCGAGCCGAGGCCGCCGAACTCGGCGCGCAGCCACGTCTCCACGGTCGTGACGAGCACCGCGCCGAGGAAAGGCCCGAGCGCGGTGCCCAGGCCGCCGATGATCGCGGCGAGCGAGAAGCGCACCGACAGGTCGACCGAGAAGACGTAGAGCGGATCGACAAAGCCGACGTACTGGGCCCAGAACGCGCCGCATACCGCGGTGAAAGCGGCGCTCGCCGCGATCGCCGCGACCTTGAGCCTGCGCGCGCGGATCCCCAGCGAGAGCGCAGCATCCTCGTCCTCGCGCACCGCGGCGAGTTGAAAGCCGCGTCGCGAGCGCTCCAAATAAACCTGCAACAAGTAAACAACCAAGGCAAGGACGAGGACGATCCAAACCCAGACGCGCTTGTCGGCGATGCCGAGCGTCCAGAACCCCGCGCGGAACGGCACCGGGATTCCCTCGGAGCCGGCGGTGAAGCCGCGCCAGCGGGCCGCGCCGAGGAGGAGCACCTGCGATACCGCGATCGTCGCGATGACGAAGTACGGCCCGCGCAGGCGGTTCGCGAGAAAGCCGATGACCGTGCCGGCCGCCGTCGCGACCGCGGCGCCGATCGCGACGCCGTACCACGGCGAAATGTTCCAGCGCACGCCGCAGAGCGCGGCGGCGTACGCCCCCAGGCCGAAGAACGCGGAATGGCCGAGCGAGATCTGTCCGGCGTAGCCGCCGGCGATGTTCCACGCGCCCGCCGCGCATCCCCAGACGAGGATGAGCACCAGCGTATCGAGAAGGAACGCGTCGTCCACGACGAGCGGCGCGAGGCCGGCCGCGGCGAAGAAGACGATCGCCGGTGCGTAGGTCCTCACACGCCGAGCGTCTCCGAGCCGCGCTGCCCGAAGAGGCCCGCCGGCCGCACGACGAGGATGGCGATGAAGAGAAGGAGATAGAGCACCTCCTTCCACGACGTGCCGATGGTGTAGGAGCCGATCACCTCCACGGCGGCGATGATGAGCGCCGCGATCAGCGCGCCGGCCATGTCGCCGAGCCCGCCGAGCACGACGGCGATGTAGGCGATCAGAACGAATTGCAGGCCGACCGTCGGGTAGACCGGGTAGATCGGCGCGAGCAGCACGCCTGCAGCGCCGACGCAGGCGATGCCGACCGCCCAGGTGAGGGCGTAGATGCGGCCGGTGTCGATTCCCATCAGCATCGCGGCGGAGCGGTCCTGCGCGGTCGCGCGCATGAGCTTCCCGGTGTAGGAGAAGCGCATGAAGGCGAAGAGCGCCGCCGTGACGGCGACGGCGAGCACGAAGGCCACCACCTGCGCGAGGTTCAGCACCGCGCCTCCGAGGTTGATCACGGATGCGTAGTAGCTGGTGCGCACGAAGCGTGCGTCGCCGGTCCAGAGCACGAGCGCGAGGTTCTGCAGCACGATGGAGAGCCCGACCGTGGTGAATACCTGCACGTTGTGCGAGGTATGCACGATCGGGCGCATGATGAGCGCGTAGCTTCCCCAGCCGACGGCGAGGAAGAGCGGCACGGCAATGACGAGCGTCAGGTACGGGTCCGCGTGCAGCAGCGTGAAGGCCCAGAACGCCGCGTACATCCCGAGCATCAGAAACTCGCCGTGCGCGAAGTTCACCACGCGCATGACGCCGAAAATCAGCGTCAGCCCGACCGCGATGAGGGCGTAGATCCCGCCGAGCAGGACCGTCGAGACGACGAGCTGGGAGACCAGGCTACTTACGCGTGTTATTTACGCTGATGCCACGGCCCGAGCGGCACCCATTTGGCGCGGTTGCTCGTGAGCGCCTCCGGCCATACGGTGACGAGCGAGCCGTTCTGCCATTGCAGCATGTAGTGCTGCACGCGCTCGTTCGAGTTCTGGCCCGAGTCGTCGAACTTCACGCCCCAGCCGTTGATCAGGCTGCCGACCGGAACGTCCATCTTGATCACCGCGGCGCGGAACTTGTCCAGATCGTCGGTTTTCGCCGCGTCGAGCACCACCTTGAGGAGCCACAGCCCGCCCGCGGCGAGCTGGTGGCCGCCGGTGGGGACATCCGACCCGGTCTTCGCTTTCACCGCCTCGCGGAAGGCGCGCTCGATCTTCTGGCCGTCGGGCCGCATCTTGTCCACGAGGAATCCCACGCCGGGCTCGCTCAGCGCAAAAGGGCCGTTGGAGTCGTTGCCGAGCGCCTTGCCGAAGCCGGGATTGCCGTAGCCGGTCGCGCCGGCGTGCACCACCGCCTTGACGTCGAAATTCTGCTCGCGCGCCTGGCGCCAGAAGAGGATCGCGTCCTGGTCGCGCGCGATGTGGTGCACCACGTCCGGGTTCGCGCTCTTGAGCTTGAGGATGACCGGCGTGAGGTCGTTAGTCGTGAAGGTGTAGTACTCGAGGGCCACCTCCTGCATGCCGAATTCCTTCTTGGCGCGCTCGCGCGCGGCCTCGGTGACGCCCTGGCCGTACGAGGAATCCTCGGCAATGTACGCGATGCGCAGCTCGTTCGGCTTCTTGCCCAGGCGCGGCGCGAGGTACTTGGCGATGAACTCCACGTTGTACCAGCCGAAGCCGATGCCGTCGATTTCGGTGCGGAACACGTTCTTCAATCCGCGGCGAGTGAAGCGCGGGTCGACGCACGAGGTCTCCCAGTAGATGACGTTCTGGCGCGCCGCCGCCTCGCTCGCCGCGCCGCACAGGGTCGAGGAAAAAGTGCCGGTGATGATCTTCACCCGCTCGCGCGTGGCGAGCCGCGTGGCCTCGGAGGCCGCGGCGGTCGGGTCGGGCGCGTCGCCCACCACGAGGACGAGCTTGCGGCCCATCACGCCGCCGAAGCGGCTGTTGATGAGGTCGCGCATGATCTCGTAGCCCTCGAGGTGGAGCTTGCCCTGCACCGCGAGGTTGCCCGTGAGTGGCTCGAGCACGCCCAGCCGGTATTCGCCCTTGAGCTCCTGCGCGTGAGTGCCGACGACCTGGAACGCAAGCGCGATGCCGGCCGCGCCGGCTGCGATGAGCCTCTTCATGTCCTCCTCCCTGTGCCGAGAACGGCGACAGGATGCCCGATTGGGCGCCCGGGCGCTACTGCTCCGCGCCGGCCTCGCAAATTTTCCGAACTGGGTCCCCGCCTTCGCGGGGACGACTTCTTCAGGGCGGGGCGACTTCGACTTCTTCAGGGCGGGACGACCTCTTCAGGTCAGATCCCTACCCGCCCCAGACCTCGCGCGCGGTGTCGATGCACAGGCGCAGCTTCGCCTTCTCCTGCGCCTCGGTCAGGTTGTTGCCGTGATGGGTGCTGGAGAAGCCGCACTGCGGGCTGATGCAGAGGTTCTCGAGCGGAACGAACTTGGACGCCTGCTCGATCCGCCTTTTGAGTTGATCCTTGGCCTCGAGCTGCGGCACCTTGGAGCTCACCAGGCCGAGCACCACCTTCTTTCCCTTGGGGATGTAGCGCAGCGGCTCGAAGCCGCCGGCGCGCTCGGTGTCGAACTCGAGGAAAAACCCATCTACCGAGAGCTTCGAGAACGCGGTCTCGGCGACGTAGTCGTAGCTGCCGCTTGCGAGCCAGGCGCTCTTGAAGTTGCCGCGGCAGGTGTGGATCGCCACCGCCATGTCGTCGGGCACGTCCCGGATCGCGGCGTTGACCGCCTCCGCGTAAAGCGCCACGTCCCTCTTCGGATCGTCGCCGAGCTTGCGGAACTGCTCCTGCACCTTCGGATCGCCGAACATCGCGATGGTGGTGTCGTCGATCTGCAGGTAGCGGCAGCCCGCCTTGTAGAGCTCCGCGATCTCCTCGCGGTAGCACTGCGTGAGGTCGGCCCAGAAATTGTCGAGGTTGGGATAGGTCTTCTTGATGGAGGCGCGGTCGGCGCGTGCGTGGAGCATCGCCGGTGAGGGCATGGTGAATTTCGGCGTCCCCTTCTTCACGTTCGCCTTGAGGAACTTGAAGTGCTCGAGCATGTTGGGCCGCGTGCGGCAAATGCGGCTCTCGACCAGCATGAAGGGCGGCTGCTCGTCGGTGCCTTTGAACTTGGCATCGCCGTAGGCGTCGCCCTTCGCGAGCTCCACGCCGTCGAAGCCGTGAAGGAAGTCGATGTGCCACCAGTCGCGCCTGAACTCGCCGTCGGTCACCGCCGGGATGCCGATCGACTCCTGCAGCGCGATCACTTCCTTGATGCAGCGGTCCTGCACC
Organism: Burkholderiales bacterium; assembly: GCA_044870335.1. Taxonomy (GTDB): domain Bacteria; phylum Pseudomonadota; class Gammaproteobacteria; order Burkholderiales; family SG8-39; genus SCGC-AG-212-J23. The sequence goes on from JBIOYV010000126.1 coordinate 34,670, forward strand.
GCCTTCAGCGCCGCCGCGTCGATCTCTCCCTTGCGATTCTTGGCGCGCGCCTCGTGCAGATCCTGCGGGCGCAGCAGGCTGCCGACATGGTCGGCACGGAACGGGGGGGTCATGGGATTCACCTCGACACCTCGACAATGACCGGGGATAGCGTAAGGCGGCTACTCTAACGCAAGACCATTATCGGAAACGTCCCGCACGCTGCCATGGTGCGAACCTCGGGCGATGTCTCGGTCGGCGGTCCGCGCCGCTATCGCACGCCCGTCGCCAAGTCATTGAACCGCTGAGCGTACGCGGCCGGAACGCGCCGCAGCCACCATGACGGCCTCAAGATTTGTCTTCTGACCAGTCGGAGTGGATGGCGGCTACGCGTACTTTTTGAGCGCGCTCCGCATCGAGGTCGTTTAGATCGTTCATCACGAGATCCACGGCCTTCAGAAAGACATTTTCTGGTGGAGGGATTGCGCCAGGACGCATCCATGCGAAGAGGTCCGGCATCGGGACCCTGAGATATCGAGCCAGCGCTCGCTCTCCGCCGAGAAGTTGGGCCGCCTTGTGTAGCGTGCGCGCATGAATGGAAAGCCTGGGCACGGCGTCTGGGTCTTCGCGGAGTGCGGGATTCGGAATGTATTTATGAAAATATGAATCCACTACCTTGGGTCCGCCTTTCGGGGCGATTCGCAAGCAATATGCGCGCCGAGGCGGGTCCGACCGACAAGCGGTGCAGAGCTTCGGCTACACGCCAAGCCAGCGCCGCTCAATGAAAGCGCCGGGTCGGCAGATTAGAAACCCCCGGCGATGCTGCTACTGCCTACAGGAGAGGGCGGCTCCGTACTGCTCTTCATCGCCCGCAAGCCTGCGATCCCGCAGTACCTTATTGTTATGTTCTAGCACCGAGGATGCGTCTCGCGCTTTATCTCTTGGTCCTGAGCTGGGATAAGACTACCGAGCGAAATTCGGCCTCGGCCTGTTCATGGCCGTACTTTTCCTCAAGTTGAGGCACGTCAACGTAGCAGGCGTCGAGACTCTGCAAGGCTATTGTTAGTGCTTCGATCGAGACTCGTGGCATTTCGAGTGGCAGGATTCGACAAGCAATGAAGGGCAATTGCGGATTGATTTGCCTCGCATGACGCATCAGGTCAAACATCCGCGATCCGTTGAAATACACACCGCACAGAACAAGAGTAATCGAGCGATCTTCCTGCAAGCGCTGTAACGCATCCTCAACCGTGCGCACGAAGATCACCTCAACATAGTGCCCCACAGTCTTTTCCAGGTAGGGAAAGACGTGTCTCGTGAATGCTGCGAGGATGCGCGGTTTGCTCGCCATAGCACCTCGGGCGCCAAGACTAAAGCCGAGGGACGGCACAAGTATTGCACGGTACCAGGTGCTAACTCGATCTCGCCCATGCTTGCTGATCTGCCCGAGCTGCATCTGGATCGGCGCATCGCCAAGTACGCCAACATCCTGTCGCCCGCCATTGTTCGAGCCCGCAGGCGAACATGTCGCCGTTCTCCGAAAAGGGGTAGTGGAGGCACGGCCCTCGCTGCGGCCACCCATGGCCTTGCGAAAAGCAAACGTGCTGGTCGTGGACGACAAGCGCGCGAACCTTCTCGGGCTGGAAGCCGTGCTCGGCGATCTATACAACGTGATCTTCGCCAATTCAGGGGAGGAGTCGCTCAATATTCTGGGAACGCGCAGCGACGTCGATCTCATATTGATGGATGTCCAGATGCCCGGCATGGACGGATTCGAAACGGCGCAACGCATCAAGCAAATGCCCGCGGCAAGAGAGATCCCGATCATTTTCGTCACCGCCATCTACACCGAGGACCCGTTTATCAAGAAGGGCTACGAGGTAGGCGGTATTGACTACTTCAGCAAGCCCTTCGATCCGGAGATCCTCAAGCTGAAGGTCGCCGTGTACTCGTCATTCAAGCTCAAAGACAAGCTGCTCCGCGAGCGCGAGCTGCGGGTCCGGGAGTCCGAAGTGCTGATCAGCGTAGGACGCAAGCTATCCGCCCTGCTCGAAAGCCTGCCGGTGGGCGTGCTCATCGCGGACGCCGACGGCCGCATCTGCCAGTCGACGGAGGAGGTGTCGCGAATTCTGAACACGTCGCAGGCTGCGGATGACGAAAGAACCCGTGAAGGAAATGACCTGATGCGTGAGATGATTGAAGCAGGTATCATGAAGTATGGTGATGCTTTCAAGCATAGCATGGAAGAAGGTGGTTGGGATCTTAGCAAAGTTGACATGAATGAGCTGAAGGATTCAAAAGCAAC
>JBIOYV010000127.1:0-2212 GCA_044870335.1 Burkholderiales bacterium
CAAACGGATGCGGGAAATCGAACCTGGTCGAAGCGTTGCGCTGGGTCATGGGCGAGTCGTCGCACAAATCCATGCGCGCTGCGTCGATGGACGATGTGATTTTTTCGGGATCGAACACGCGGCCCGCGCGTAACAACGCCGAAGTGGCGATCGCCATTGACAACTCGTCACGGTCGGCGCCGGCCGCCTTCAACGACCAGGACACGCTCGAAATCGCGCGCCGTATTGAGCGGGACTCCGGCTCGAACTACCGCATCAATGGACGTGAGGTGCGCGCCCGCGACGTCCAGATTCTGTTTGCCGACGCCTCCACCGGCGCACGCTCGCCCGCGCTCGTGCACCAGGGTCGCATTGGCGAGATCATCCAGGCCAAGCCCGAGTAGCGCCGGCGCGTGCTGGAAGAAGCGGCCGGTGTCGCCGGCCTCCATGCACGCCGTCATGAAGCGGAGTTGCGGCTCGAGGCCGCGGAAACAAATTTGTTGCGGGTCGAGGACGTCATCGGGCAGCTCACTGCGCAGATTGACGGCCTGAAAAAGCAGGCGCGACAGGCGATCCGTTACCGCACGGTGTCGTCGCAGGTGCGCAAAGCGGAGGCGACGCTCTATCATTTGCGCTGGACTGCCGCCAACAGCGAGGTGGCGGAGGCCGAGCGCGCCAAAGATGTCAGCGTGCGCACGGTTGCCGATCGTGTCGGGGCCGAGGCGGAAGCCTCCAAGCGGCAGGCATTGGCGGCTGCCGCATTGCCCGAGCTGCGCGAGGCCGAGGCGCGCGCCGGCGCGGCGCTGCACCGCCTCAATGTCGCGCTGCAGGATCTCGACCGGGAAGAGGCCCGCGCCAAGGACCGCATCGCCGAGCTCGATTTGCGGCTCGTGCAATTTGCCGCGGATACCGAGCGAGAGCAGCGGCTTGCCGCGGACGCCGAACAAGCGATCGGGCGCCTCGCCGCCGAAGAGGAAACTATCCGGGCGGAGGCACGCGAGAGCGCCGGCCGCCGCAGCGGCATCGATGCCAAGGTGGCCGAGGCCGAGGGCGCACTCGGTGGCGCCGAGAAAGTTTTTACCGACGTCACAACCGCGCTTGCCGATCTCGTTGCACAACGCAATCGTTTCGAGAATGCCGCACGCGAGCAGAGCGAGCGCGTCGTAAAAATCTCTTCCGAGATCGCCGCAATCGAGCGAGAACTTTCGACGCTGCACAGCGCCGACAATGCCCCGCTCACTGCCGCGGTCGAAGGGGCGCAGGCCGCGCTAACCGAAGCGGAAGCAGCGGCGGTTGCCGCCGAAGCCGCGCATAACGTTGCGCGTGGCGACCTGGAAGCGGCGCGGGAGGCCCTGTCGGAATCGGAAAAACGCGTTCAGCGCCTGGAAACCGAGGCGAAGACCCTTTCCAAGATGCTGTCGCTTGAAACCCGCAGCCTGTGGCCGCCGGTTATCGATCACGTTGCGGTGGAGAAAGGCTACGAGAAAGCGCTGGGTGCCGCGCTCGGCGATGATCTCGATGCCCCGATTGATCCCTCGTCTCCCATGCACTGGAGCGAGGTTGCAGGCGATGGCGGCGACCCTGCACTGCCGGATGGGGCGGAGCCGCTGGCGCGCTATGTGAAAGCGCCAAAGCAGCTCGCGCGGCGGCTCGCTCAGGTCGGCGTAGTCGAGCGCGACGCCGGTATTCGCCTTGCCGCGGGCCTCAAGACCGGTCAGCGGCTCGTATCCCGAGATGGCGATCTGTGGCGCTGGGATGGTTTCGTCGCAGCCGCCCATGCCCCGACTGGCGCCGCGCGGCGCCTCGCCCAGCGAAACCGGTTCGCGGAGATCGACTCCGAGCTCGAAAGCGCGCGAGGCGACGTCGAGGCCAAGCGCCGCTCGCTGGAAGCAGCGCAGTCGGCCTTCGATGCAGCAAGCAGCGCTGAAACCGAAACGCGGGCGCGCGAGCGCGATCTCAATCGGCAGGCTGCGCGGCTTTCGGCGCTCGCGGAGGCGCGGGCACGGCTGACCATGAGCCGTGACGAGGCTGCAACGGCAAAGACCGAAGCTGAGTCTTCGCTCGGCGCGCTTGCATCCGCTGCGGATCTGGAAACGAAGCTCGCGCAGGTGCACGACGATATCGCCGGCAAACGCGCCACGCTTGCTGAAGTTCAGGCGGAACAACAGGCAATCGTGCGCGAAGCCGAACTTGCCGACCGCCGGCTGTTGCAACTCTCCCTGGACAAGAACAG
>JBIOYV010000128.1:0-18890 GCA_044870335.1 Burkholderiales bacterium
TCGACGGCAGGATCGACGACGAGAAGGCGGGGTGGAAGGGAAGGGGGCTGTGGACGACTTCGGGCTCGCGGGTGAATTTCCACCTCGAGGGCGGGAAGGAGAACCGGCCGAAGGCGATCAAGATCCAGTTGAGGCCGGATCCGCTGGCGCGCTGAGGGTCGCGTTCGGCTCGACGCTACGACCTACGGACGATGTGTCAGCGACTTTTTGCGCTCCGATTGTCAGGTTGCCCCGAATCCCTGCAAGTAGCGTCGAACTTGCAAGACCCGGTCGGCGGCAAGTTCTGTTTGCCTAAACCATGATATGTAGCCGACGAGTTCGGGGATAGCCAGAACCTTGACGTGCGAGTCTTCCGGTGCGGAGGGCAGTTGACCAGCACAGGCAATCACACTTCGAACGCGAATCTTTCCGAATTCAGCCCGAAGTAGATCGTAACAAAGGTAAGCCGCTCGTTGTATCTGGTCAAAAGGGTTGTGATATTCGCCTGATTCGACGAAGCGCCTGCTCCACCATTTTGTTTCGATCACAAACACGCCTGCGGAGGACAAGACCAGATGGTCAATCTGTGCGCTCTGCAGGGGGGCGCCGTTGAAGTAAATGTCGCGATTAGCTGTTAGATAAAGGTCGTTGAAGATTGTGTGCCCAGCCGATAGGCGAGCCAGACGCGCGATCACATCGAGTTCTGCTCTTGCTCCCGCCAGTTCGCCGGACCCCTGCAACGCATCCACTTTCCGGATAGTCTCGGACAGCGTTGCGATGTATTGGCGTTCCTCGCTATGTAGATGCGAAATGGCCTTCTTGCATCTTTGAATTCGGAACCAGTTCACGAATGAACGCCAGATTCCTCCCTCGGCCTGCAACGTGGCAATGCTGCGCTCGTTGGTCGCGACAAATTGAGCAATCTCCGACTTCTTCTGCTCAACGGAGGGCTGAAAACTGTTGCGGAGACGGGTCAGGAGCAGTTCGATGTCGGTGGGCTGCTGGACCTGAAGGCCGCACCGACCGAATTGCCTGGCAATCTCACGCCATGCCCCGCTCTCGCCGATGACCGTAGCCATTCTGTTCTCAGGACACCGTTAGGGCTGGCCGTAGTCGATGTCCGCTTTGGGTCGAAAGCGGGCATTCTGCGCCATTCTCGCCGGATCGTAGGATTGGCAATCCGAAGGACTTTGGCCCTGCGGACTGCGTAGGCTCGGCCTCGACTGGCTTGCCCGTGGACCGATAAAGGACTAAATTCGGTCTTATGAAGCCTACCCGCGTCAAGCCAATCAGCTACGTGAAAGCGAACGCCGCGGACCTCATCCGCGAGCTGAAGGAGAACGGCGAGCCGCTCGTGATCACGCAAAACGGGGAAGCGACGGCGGTGATGCAGGACGTGGCGAGCTACGAAGCCACCCAGGAAACGCTCGCGCTGCTCAAGATCCTCGCTCTCGGCAGGCGTCAGGTCGAGGAGGGCAGAACCGTTCCTGCCGATGCGGCATTCCGCCGGCTACGCAAGCGAAGAGCCGGGGGCTGATGCGGCGCTTCGAGGTGCGGATGACGGCGGACGCCGTGCGCGACCTCGAAGACATCGTCGACTGGATCGCAGGCCACGACGGACCCGAGCGGGCACAACACGTGCTCGACCGCATCCGGGCGGCGGTAGACGCTTTGAAGCGCTTTCCGGAGCGGGGACCGCACCCGGCGGAGCTCGCGGCCCTCGGCATTCGCGAATACCGCGAGACCTTCTTCAAGCCCTACCGGATCATCTACCACGTCGACGGCCATCTTGTATTCATCTCGCTCATCGCCGATGGCCGGCGCGACATGCAGTCGCTGCTGGCGCGCCGCCTGCTCGCCGGATAGGGATCGGTCGGGTCGAGCGCAACAGGATCCGAAAATCGGGGTCAGAGCCCTAAATCGTAGGGACGCCTTCGGCTTTTCAAATTCGGGGCTCTGACCCCGGCGGGGCTCTGACCCAGGCGCCCAACCTACGCGGCCACTGCAAGACGTGGTGTGACGGCGCACAATTAGCGCTTCCGCGACGCAAGGCGCAGCACACACGTGGAGGAGCATCATGAGATGTCCCCGCCGCACATTCCTCCACTTGGCCATGGGTGCCGCTGCGTTGTCGGCCGTGCCCCGCATTGCCCGGGCGCAAACCTATCCGTCACGGCCGGTGCGCATCATCGTCGGCTTTCCCCCCGGAGGGGCCACCGACATCCAGGCGCGCTTGATGGGTCAATGGCTGTCGGATCGCCTCAGCCAGCCATTCATCGTTGAGAACCGCCCCGGCGCCAGCGGCAACATAGGGACCGAGGTGGTCGCCAAGGCACCTGCAGATGGCTACACGCTGCTGCAAATCGTGACCCCGCATGCGATCAATGCCGCGCTCTACGCCAATCTCGGTTTCGACTTCATCCGGGACATCGCACCTGTCATCTGCGCCGCGCGGCTGGCATACGTCGTCGTGGTGCATCCGTCGGTCCCCGCCACGACGCTTCCCGAATTCATCGCCTACGCAAAGGCCAACCCGGGCAAGATCAACTACGGGTCGGCGGGCCAGGGCACCCCGCAAAACATTGCTTGCGAGCTCTTCAAGATGATGACCGGGCTGAATCTGGTCCACGTCCCGTATAAGGGCGGCGCGCCCGCGGTCGCCGATCTGCTCGCCGGCCACGTGCAGGTGATTTTCGCTCCGGTGTCGGAATCGATCCAGCAGATCAAGGCCGGCAAGCTGCGCGCCCTGGCAGTAACGACCGCGTCCCGATTGGACGTGTTGCCGGACGTTCCAACGGCGGCAGACTTCGTGCCTGGCTATGAGGCCAGTGGTTTTGCGGGCATTGGCGCGCCCAGGAACACCCCGGCCGGAATCATCGCCATGCTGAACAAGGAGCTCAATGCCGGCCTCGCCGACAGCAAAGTCCGAGCCCGTATCGTCGAGCTGGGCGGCACAGTGCTTGGGGGCTCGCCTGCGGAATTCGGGGCGATCATCTCCGAAGCCACAGAAAAGTGGGCAAGGGTGATCAAGTTCGCGGGCATCAAGGCTGACTAAGCGGTCATTCAAACCGGGCCGGGGAGCGCGAGCTTCACTGCACCGGCAGGCCGGCGTCCTTCACGACCTTCGCCCACTTCGCCATCTCGGTGCGCACGCGCGTGGCGAGATCGCCGGGGCTCGACGCGCCGGGATCGACGCCGGCGTCGGAGAGCTTCTTCTGCACCTCGGGCGAATTGACCGCGCGGTTGGCCGCCTCGGTCAGGCGCGCGAGCACGTCGGGCGGCGGCGTGCCCGCTGCGAAGAGGGCGTACCACACCACCACCTCGAAGCCCGGCAGGCCGCTCTCCGCGATGGTCGGCACGTCGGGCAGGCCCGGATGGCGCACCGCCGAGCTCACGCCGAGCACCCGCACGCGCCCCGCCTTGATCTGCCCCATCGCGCCCGGCAGGTTGTCGAACATCACTGGCAGCTGGCCGCCGAGCAGGTCGGCTAGCGCGGGCGCATTGCCCTTGTACGGGATGTGCACGAGCTCAATGCCGCTCATCAGCTTGAAGAGCTCCATGCTGAGCTGCGGCGAGGTGCCGATGCCGGGCGAGCCGTAGTCGAGCTTGCGCTGCGCGGCCTTCGCGAGCGCGATGAACTCGCCGACGCTGCGCGCCTGCACCGACGGGTTCACGATCAGCACGTTCGGCGTGGTGCCGATCATCGATAGCGGCGAGAAGTCGCGTACCGCGTCGTAGCCGAGCTTGCTGTAGAGCGCCGGCGCGATGCCGTGCGTCGCGATACCGCCGGAAAACAATGTGTACCCGTCGGCGGGCGCCCGCGCAGCCGCGTCCGCGCCGACCGTGCCGCCGGCGCCGGAGCGGTTTTCCACGACCACCGGCTGGCCGAGGGCTTCCTGCAAGCCCGTCGCGGTAATGCGCGTGATGACGTCGACCGCGCCACCGGGCGGGAACGGGCTGATGAAGCGGACCGGACGCGAGGGAAAAGCCTGCGCGAGCGCGCAGGTGCTGGCTGCAAGAAGGCAGGCCGCGATCAGGGTGCGCATGTATCCACCTCCTCCGTCTAGTGTAGACCTCAATCACTCCAGTTGGTGTCGGCGCGGGCTTACCTCGCGGCGGCAGGCAGTTGCAGCAGCGTCTCGAGGTTGCGCCAGAGGATCTTTTCCTTCTCCTCCGGCGTGAGGCTCTTCAGGCCCTGCACCCACGTCACCGGCGAGGGGTGCCAGGGCACGAAGGGCCAGTCGCTGCCGAGCACGACGCGCTCGACGCCGACTCGGTCGATCGTGAAGCGCAGCGCTTCTTCGCTGCCCACGACCGTGTCGTAGTACAGCTGCTTCTGGTACGCGCTCGGCGGCTTCGGGATCCGTCGCCGATCGGCCGGCATGCCGTTCCACGCGCGATCCATGCGGCCCATCGCGTAGCACAGCGGTCCGGCGCCGTGCGCGATGCACACGCGCAGCCCGGGGCACTTCTCCAGCACGCCGCTCGTGATCAGGATGGCGCCGACGATCGCGTCGTCGAGGATGACGCCGAGGCTGTTGAACAGCCCGTCGCGGTTCGTGCGCGCCAGGAGGAAGTTGTCCTGCGGCTGCGGATGGTAGAAGAGCACCGCGCCCATCTGCTCGGCGGCCTTGAAGAACGGCAGGAACTTCGGCTCGTCCCACTGCTCGCCGTTGACGCTCGTGTCGAGCTCCGCGCCTTTCAGGCCGAGACGCGTGACCGCGTGCTCGAGCTCGTCGATCGCCGATTTCACGTCCTGCATCGGCACGGTCGCGAGCCCCGCGAAGCGCGTTGGCCACTGCTTTGTCATGCCGGCGATCTCTTGGTTGACCTCGCGCGCGTGCTTGCGCCCCTGCTCCGCGTCGAGATGCCATGCGAAGAACGGCGTGTGGATCGACACTACGTGTACGTCCACGCCCTGCGCGTCCATGTCTTTCAGGCGCTCTTCGGGCGAAAACTTCACCTTCGGCGAATTGAACTGGATGCGCTTGCCGTTGGCGGTCATGGTGCCGAGCCCGTCGCCAGCTTCGTGACGGAAGCCGTACCACTCACGTTTGGCGTCGGCGGCCTGCCAGACACCTGACGGCACGAGGTGAGCGTGGATGTCGATGGTCCGCATGAGGGCTCGCGCCCTGAGCCGTCAACTCCCAGCTTGCGCCAGGTAGTTGCCGGGGAACATGGCGCGCTTCGCCTCGTCGTCCATCTCGGTCTTGAAGGCGTGACGGTCCTTGAGGGCAATCGCCTTCTGCGCTGCCGGGCGGGCGCTGATCTCGTCCACCAGGCGCCTCACATTGCCAAGCTTCGCAGCGTGCTCGCCCAGGATGTTCGGCACCAGTCGCGCCCAGCCCCACAGCGCCATGTCGACAACGGTGTAAGTATCGCCAACCATGTACTTGTTCTTCGCCAGGCGCGCGTCGACGATTCCCCAGTGGCGCCGGGCTTCGAACTCGTAGCGGGCGATAGCGTATGCGACCTTCTCCGGCGCGTAACTTTTGAAGTGCACGTACTGCCCGGTGAACGGCCCGATGCCCGAGGCGACGAACATCAACCACGAGAGCATTTCCCCGCGGCTTGCAGCCTTGTTCGGCAGGAACTTGCCGGTCTTCTCGGCGAGATAAAGCACGATGGCGTTGCTGTCGAACATCGTCACCTCGCCATCCACGATGGAGGGCAGCTTGGCGTTGGGGTTGATCGCCAGGTAGCCCGGCTTGTGTTGCTCACCCTTGCGCGTGTCCACGGGTATCGGTTCGTAGGCAAGCCCCATCTCCTCCAGGCAGAGGGCCACCTTCATCGGGTTGGGCGCGGTGCTGTAGTAAAACTTGATCATCGATGTCTCCGCTGGAAGTCTGAGGGTTTGCAGCCGAATCCTACACGTCTGGGGTCAGCGCCCGAAACCGTAAATCGGGGTCAGAGCCCTAAACCTAGGATCGCCTCCGGCTTTTCAGATTCGGGGCTCTGACCCCAGCGAGGCTGAGCACGAGCGCGGCGGCGGTCAGGGCGGCGAGGATCCAGAACGAGAGCTGCATCGTCGCGACGAAGCGCGCGGGGTCGGCGTCTACCGGGGCATGGCCGAGGTTCAGCGACACGAGGGCGGCGACGATCAGCATGCCGCTCACCATGCCGAGCGAGCGCGCGGTGGCGCTGAGCGCCGCCGCGATGCCGGTGCGATCGGGCGGCACGGCGTTCATCACCATGGTCATGTTCGGCGAGGAGAAGAACGCGAACCCCACGCCCTGCACGGCGAGCACGAGGGCGACGAAGAGAAGGGGCGAGCCGGCGCCGAGCTGGGTTGCCCCGAGCGCGGCGGCGAGCGCGATGGCGACGCCCAGGCTCGCGATCGCGGCCGGGCGGGTGCGGTCGGTGAGAACGCCGGCGAGCGGGGCGATGGCCGCCATGAGGAGCGTGCCTACGGCGATCACCTGGCCCGCGGTGTTCGGGCTGTGGCCGAGCACGCTCTGCATGTGGAGCGACAGGAGGAACGTCGTGCCGAAGGCGTTGCAGTAGAGGAGCCACTGGACGAGAAGCGCGTTCCTGAGCACCCGGTTCCTGGCGAGGACCTCGACGTTCAAGAGCGGCTGCGCCACGCGCCGCTGCAGGAAAAGGAAAGCCGCGAGGAGCGCGAGGCCGAGCGCCATCGCGCCGTAGCCGATCGCGCCCTCGCGCACGGTCGCCGCGCCGCCGACCAAGGCGAGCATCGCGGCAGAGACCAGCGCGGTGCTCGGCACGTGAACCGCGCGCGGCGCCGGGCGGCGCCAGGCGGCGGGCAGCATGAAGTGGATCGGCGCGAGCAGTAGCAGCACCACCGCCCCGCCGGCAATGAACACGGCGCGCCAGCCCGCGAGCTCGACGAGGAAGCCGGCGAAGATCGGCCCCAGGGTGAGCCCGGCGTAGACGGCGCCGATCGTGATCCCGTAGGCGCGCCCGCGGCGCTCGGGCGGCACGGCGTCGGCGATGAGCGCAGGCCCGGCTGCCTGCACCGCGGCCGAGCAGGCGCCCTGCAGCAGGCGAAGCGCGAGGACGGCCCAAACCGAGGAGACGAGCCCGATCGCGACGCTCGAGAGCGCGAACGCCGCCATGCCGAGCTTGTAGAGCGTCGCCTTGTCGGCCGCGTCGCCCAGGCGCCCGGCAGGAAGCAGCAGCGCAACGGCGGCCGCGAGGAAAAGCGTTTCCACCAGCGAGAGCGCCGTGGCGCCCGCGCCGAGATCGGCGCCGAGCGCCGGCAGCGCGACCGCGACGCCGGAGATCATGAAGGGCGGCGCGAACTGCGATGCGGCGATCGCGGGCACGAGAAGCGGGTGCGCGGGCGAGCCTTTCGCCGCGGATTGCGGTCGCATGCGCGATTAGAACAAAAATCGGGGTCAGAGCCCTCAAGACAGAACCAGGAAGAACCGGGCTCTGACCCCAAGCTGGCTCGGGGAGGGGTGATATGTTCCGGATTTCCTGCCATGCATATCTGGGTCGACGCCGACGCGTGTCCGGCGGTCATCAAGGACATCCTCTACCGCGCCGCGGAGCGCGCGAAGATCCGGATGACGCTGGTGGCGAACAAGCTCTTGCGAACGCCGCCGTCGCCGTACATCCGCGCTCTGCAGGTGCCGCGCGGGATCGACGTGGCGGACAGCCACATCGTGCGCGAGCTCAAGCCCGGCGATCTCGTCATCACGGCGGACATTCCGCTCGCGGCGGACGTGATCGCCAAGGGCGGGCATGCGCTCAATCCCCGCGGGGAGTTCTATTCGCCGGAGAACATCCAGGAGCGCCTCGCGCTGCGCAACTATCTGGACGAGCTGCGCGGGACGGGGGCGCGGACCGGAGGTCCGGCGGCGCTGGACAATACGGACCGCAAGCGCTTCGCGGACCAGCTCGACCGGTTCCTCGCGCGGGTGATGAAAGTCAAGGGCCGGGACGCAAACATTAACCTTCGCTAAGCGGGAGCGCGCACAGAGCCGGCGGAGTCGTGCGCCCATAGTCTGTTGCTGTGCAGTAACTTCGAATGATCGAGGCAGCCGACCTGCTGCCAAACACCAGAAAGGAATCAAAATGAACTGGGACCGCATTGAAGGCAACTGGAAGCAATTCAAGGGTAGCGCCAAGGAGCAATGGGGCAAGCTGACCGATGATCAGCTCGACATGGCTGCCGGCAGACGCGACAAGCTCGTCGGCAAGATCCAGGAAACCTACGGCATCACGAAAGAGGAATCCGAGGAGCAGGTTTCCAGCTGGCTGAACGCGCAGAAGGAAACGCAGAAGGACATGAAGCGGTAGTCGTTGTAAGCGCGGTGACCGGTGCGGGAGTTTTGTGCCGGGATCCGTGCGGGAAGCGTAACTTTACGAGCGGCTGCAGGTCCCCGAGCCGCCGCAGAATACTAGAATGCCTCTCGTGCCCCGCAGCCTCCTGAGCGAAGCGCAAATCCACCCCGCCGTGCGCGGGAAGGTGGCCGGTCACGGCGCCGACATCGTGAAGGAGGTGCAGGACGCGGTGGCGGCGAACGAGATCGTGGTGGTCGGCATGCGGCAGAATCCGTTTCCGAAGAAGGCGCGCAAGCTCCTCGACGACGCCGGGCTCGCGTACAGGTATCTCGAGTATGGCGGCTACTTCGGCGGCTGGCGCAGGCGGCTCGCGCTCAAGATGTGGACCGGCTGGCCGACGCTGCCGATGGTGTTCGTCAAAGGCGTCCTGGTCGGGGGCGCGAGCGATCTCAAGCGCCTGCTCGGGAGCGGCGAGCTGAAGCGCGGCAAGTAGTCAAGATTTCCTTACAGCAAATTCCTCCGTGCGCTGACAGACAGCGCCCCGAAGGGCTTGCACAATGTGCTTCCCCTAGAGCCATTCACCCGTCCCTCCCTCGGGTTTCTGGCTCCCCCTTAAGCGGCCGCCTTCGGGCGGCCTCTTTTTTTGTTCAGCCGAAAACCGTTTTCAAAAAAAATCGGGGTCAGAGCCCTAAATCGTAGGGACGCCTTCGGCTTTTCAGATTCGGGGCTCTGACCCCATCGGGGCTCGACGAGCGCCGAGCGGATTTCGAGAACGTCAGGAATTCCCTACAGCAAGTTCCTCCCTGTGCTGACAGACAGCGCCGCGAGGATCTTGCAGACTGGTGTCCCCCTAGAGTCATTTACCCGCCCTCCCTCGGGTTTCTGGCTCCTCTTAAGCGGCCGCCTTCGGGCGGCCTCTTTTTTGGCTCGGAAGAAAGCCGTTTCGCAGCAGACGCGGCGTAGCCCTACCGGACTACGGCGCGCACTGGACGTGTAGCGGGCGGATGACGCATCATGTCGACAGTTGTAGAGCGCAGTCTACAAACGACAACCGAGCGGCCAGCACGCTGTTAAGAGCCCCGGACCGAGAGACCGGCTGCCTCCGGGACGACGAGAACTCCGTCGACCGCAGAGCCCGGTCCACGGCAGGGCCAAACAAGGTGTAGTCGCCGTTTTGATCGTCGCTTGAGAACCACGGGGAGGGCCCGTCTAGCGGACGGGCCCTCCTTTTTTCATGCCCGAGCGGCCAGCTCAGGGCCAAACAAGAACAACTTCTTTCGTACTCGCAGTTCGATTGCCGCTGGAACGCATTCTGGCGCGTTCGCAAATGTGCCGCTATCGCCGAGTCCTGCCGCGTTGCGTCGAGATTTCCGGATTTGCAGCGAGCCGAATGTCGACGTCGAGAGGGCGCGCCGCGACAGGCGATTCCCCACGCGCTCTATCAAAATGGGTTCCCGCCTACGCGGGAATGACACAGCCGCACCCGCTTAGATCATGGCGAAGCGGAACCTTGTCACCGCACCGTACGCGGGCGGCTGGCACAATCGCTCGATACAAAAGAGAGATTGAAGGTGGTGGGTATGGGTAGCTCAACAAGAAAAATGCGCGAGACGCTGGCGTATCCGGAAATGTTCGCCGCCGCAGCCCCCGTTTGCCCCAAGTGCGCCAAAGCGATGACGCCGAGAAGCACGACGCGCCCCGGCGGTGATCGCCACATGTTCTGGGGATGCGTGGCGTTTCCGAAGTGCCTCGGGACGCGGACGCTCAGGTAGAAAAATCGGGGTTGAAACTGGGCCCTCGCCTGCGCGGGGGCGACTGCCTTGGATGTTCCCTAGCTCGCGAGCGACTTCGACAGCGCGCGCAGGAGCGCTGCGCCGTCGCCGCGCCAGGCGCTGCCGTGCATGGCGGCGAGGGTGCGCGGCTGCTCTTTCGCCAGCCGCTCGAGGGTGGCGGCGGTGGCAGGCGTGTGGGCGTAGTAGTCCATCTGCTTCCGGAAGGCTTCGCTCGGCTCGAGGATGTCGGCGTCGGTGACCGGCGTCTTGCCGGAGCCGCCCTGGGTGAAGAGGTCGCCGCAGAGGAGCGTGCGCGTCTCGAGCTCCATCATGAAGCCGTTTTCCCAGCCGTGCGGCACGTGCGGCGCGTCGTGCCAGCGCAGGCGGTGGCGGCCGAGCTCGAGCACTTCGGCGTCGGCGAGCGCGCGGGCGGGGCGGTCGGCGACGTCGTTCACCGACACCATGGCGGCGACCTGGCTGCACACCGGCGCGGCCTGCGGTGCGGCGGCGAGGAAGTCGTTCAGCGCGCCGCATTCGTCGGCCTCGAGGTGCGCGAAGGCGACGTAGCGCAGCGTTTCCAGCGGGAGCACCGTGCCGATCGCCTCGGCGACCAGCGGGAACATGCGGCGCGGCCCGGTGTGGAAGAGGAGCGACGCGTCGTCGGCGATGAGGTACTGGTTGAAGTTGAAGTCGGGCCCGCCGGGGATCTGGATCGGCGTGTTGATGCGGTAAATGCCTGAGGCGATCTCGTGGACGTTGGTGCCCGACGTTTGGTTAGTGATCATGGGGGTCTCCCGAAAGTTAATCAGGGGGTAGATGCGGAGGATGTGTAACGAAACGCCCGGGCGTTACACCTCCTCGTCATGGACTTTCGAATTAAGATGAATCCGTGGAGGACGCCGAGCTTGCCAGGGCCATCGCCGGATCCGCACCCGCCATCGCCGCCGCCGCAGAGGGGGAATTCTGCCGGCGCTTCGCCCCGCGGGTGCGGCTCTACGGTCTGCGTCATCTGCGCGATCGACATGCGGCCGCGGACCTGGTGCAGCAGGTGCTCATGATGACGCTGGAGCGCCTGCGCGCCGGGAAGCTGCGCGAGCCCGAGCGGCTCGCGTCGTTCGTGCTCGGCACGTGCCGCATGGTGGTCATGGACCAGCGCCGCGGCACGGCGCGGCGGGGCGCGCTGCTCGAGGTCTACGGCATCGAAGAGGAAGCGGTGGAGGAGGCCGAGCCGCGCGTGTTCGAGCGAGAAAGGCTGGCGGCGTGCCTGGAGGCGCTCTCCGAGCGCGAGCGCTCCGTGGTCATCACGACGTTTTTTCAGGAAGATTCCAAAACAGTGGCAGGTCTTTCGACCGGCAACGTCAGGGTGATCCGCCACCGTGCGCTCGGCAAGCTGCGCGCGTGCATGGAGGGCGCATGAGCGCCGAGCTCGCCACGCTGGTGGATTACTGGTTCGGCGACCTGCCGCCCGAGCGCGAGGGGGCGTTCGAGGAGCACCTTTTCGGCTGCGCCGAGTGCACCGGCAAGCTCGAGGAGCTCGCCGCGCTCGGCGCCGCGGTGCGCAACGCCTGGCGCATCGGCGCGGTGCGCGCGGTGATCTCGCATGCGCTCTTCGAAGCGATGAAGAAGGAAGGGCTGCGCCTGCGCGAATACCCCATGGTCCCGGGCGGCAGCGTCAACTGCACCATCGCCGCGTCCGACGACTTCGTGGTGAGCCGCCTGTCGGCGCCGCTCGCCGGCGTGCGGCGGGTCGACCTCGTCACCGACGCCGGCCGCTTCGAGGACGTGCCCTTCGACGCCGCGGCGGGCGAGGTGCTCGTCTGCCCGTCCCCGGCGCAGCTCAAGCTCCGCGGCGCGTTCACCACCCGCATGCGCCTGCTGGCGGTGGAGGACGCGGGCGAGCGGCTCCTCGGCGAGTACACCTTCGATCACGCGCCGAGCTGAGAAAAATCGGGCTCTGACCCCTCAGTCGTTTTCGATCTGCTCGAAGCTTCGCCAGAGAGGCCTTCGATAGCGTTGCGTGGTCCCGTCTTGCGGCGCGGGACAGGCGAGCAACAGCATAGGCATCAGACGCGGAAGCGGAGG
Organism: Burkholderiales bacterium; assembly: GCA_044870335.1. GTDB lineage: Bacteria > Pseudomonadota > Gammaproteobacteria > Burkholderiales > SG8-39 > SCGC-AG-212-J23. The sequence goes on from JBIOYV010000128.1 coordinate 12,084, forward strand.
CATCGGGCGCGGATCGAGCCTCGGCATCCCTGCCGGTTCGCTCACGCAATCGGGTAAGGGCTGAGGCTGTGGGGGCTTGGGGGGCGGTTTCATGAGGAAGCCAATGGTCCCCCCGGAGGGCCGGCGCGTCTGTGCGCTGCACGACACACGCGCCGCACTGCGCGGCGGCGCACAGACGCGCGTTCCGCGAGCGCGCAGCCTCGAGCGAGCCATGGAATACGAGCGCTACAAACCGAGGTCGCCGCGCCCCCTTGGCATGGGCGCATTTTTCGATTTCGGTCTGGCCATGACGAAGCATTTCGCCGCTCGACTCCCCCGCGCGAGCGCGTGGCGGAAGAAGAGCCTGGTGGTGCCGCCGGCGCCGCAGAGCGCCGAGGAGCGCTGGGATGCCGAAGGCGGCAACAGCGAGACCCGGATCGCGCGGCGCGCAGCGCGCTACGACCGCTGATTTCGATGTTCTGAACGTTGCTTGGGAGGGAATGTCCGTGAAACCAGAGACTGAAGTGAAGATGAAGTATGGAGCCTGGGGCCTGATTCTCGGCGCAGGCGTCGCGACGATCGTCGGGTTCAATTGGGGAGGCTGGACCACCCGGGCCACTTCCCAGCAGATGACCGACGCGGCGCTCCTGACGGCCCGGACGGCGATCTGCGTCGCGCAATTCGGCCAGGGCCCGAACCAGCAACAGAGGCTCAAGGAGCTGAAGGCGGTCAGCTCCTGGGACAGGGCGACCTTCATCGAAAAAGGCGGCTGGGACAAGATGCCCGGAGAAGAAAAGGCGAACGACGCCGTTTCGCGGGAATGCGCCGAGGGGCTCGGACTTCTGATGGCGAAGTAAGGCGGGGGATCTAGAATTCAGGGATGCAGGACCTGCTGAAGCACGCCGAGCGGGTCGCCGCGCTCCTGAAGCAGCGGAACGAAACCATCGCGGTGTCGGAGTCGTCGACCGGCGGCCTCGTCACGGCTTCGCTCCTCGCGGTGCCGGGCGCTTCGGCCTACTGCCTCGGCGGCGTGGTGCTGTACACGCGGCAGGCCTGGCACGCGCTGCGCGACTTCGACGAGTCGCTCCTGAAAGGCGCGCGCTCGGCGACCGAAGAGAACGCCTGGCTGCGGGCGGAGCTTGCGCGGCAGCGCTTCGGGGCGAGCTGGGGCCTGGGCGAGACCGGCGCCGCGGGACCGGCCGGAAACCGCTACGGCGACCCGGCCGGGCACACCTGCATCGCGGTGGCCGGGGCGGTGCGCTCAACGAGGACGCTGCGCACGAATCGAAGCGAGCGCCTCGAGAACATGCACGCGTTTGCGGCGGCTGCGTTGCAGCACCTGGAAGCGGTGCTAGGCGGAAAAGCGCGCTAGATGTCCCAGCGCCGGTACAGCAGGTTGCCGAGCACGAGGCAGGCGACCGCGGTCCCGACTGCGAACATGAGGAAGGGTATGCTCAAGCCGTCGAGCGGCGCCGCGGTGGTGATGAACATCGGGGCGAGCCCCTTCGCCCCCACCAGCGCGCCGACGGCGCCGATCGCGATCGAAACCGCGAGGCCGCGCGCTTCGTTGAAGCCCAGAAACGCGTAGCTCATCCAGCCGAGCAGCGCGCCCGCTCCCACCCAGAACAAGATTTCCATGGAAGCATGCTCGCGGCATGCCGGCGGGGGTTCTGTGCGGTAGCGCACTTTTGGCCGCCGCTATGTTGGTGGACGCACAGAATTTGGCCGGGAAAACGCCCACAATCGTCCGATGACACGCGGTACGCAGCGCAGCACGGCGGTGACCTGGATGGCGATCCTCGTCCTTGCCGCGGGCGCGGCCGCGTTCGGCGCCGGCGCGTTGCACGCGCAGGAAAAGGACGGGGGCTCGGACGCGTCGATCACACGCCAGATCGAGCAGGGCCTCGCACGCGACGCGGCGCTCCGCGGCATGGAGATCCACGTGGAGACACTGGACGGGGTGGTGAACCTGACCGGCTTCGTGCGCACGCTCGAGGACGTCGCCCGGGCCGGCGCCGTGGCGAAGCGGGTTTCAGGAGTCTCGGCCGTCAGGAACGGCCTGCGGGTGGCGGACCGCCCGTCGCGGGCCTGAGCGCCGGCAGCAGCCGCTCGTACTCGCTCTTCACGACGGCATAGCACTCGCACACGAGGGCCTCGAGCTGGGCGCGCTCGAGCACGCGGATGCGTCCGCGGCTGTACTCGATGAACCCTGCCGCCTGGAGCCTTCCGGCCGCCTCGGTGACGCCCTCGCGGCGTACGCCCAGCAGGTGCGCGATGCGCTCCTGCGTCATCGGGATCTCGCTCGAGGCCGCGCGGTCGAGCGCGAAGAGAAGCCAGCGGCACACCTGCTGGTCGACCGAGTGGTGGCGGTTGCACACCGCCGCCTGCGTCATCTGGGTGATCAGCGCCTGCGTGAAGCGCAGCAGCAGCGGCTGCAGCGCTCCGCCGAGCGCGAAGCTTCGCTTCATCCGCGCGGGGCGCATGCGCCAGGCGTGGCCGCGAATCTGCACCACGGCGCGGCTCGGCGTGGTGCCGCCGCCCATGAAGAGCGACACGCCCACGACGCCTTCACTGCCCGTGACGGCCAGCTCGGTCGAGCCGCCGTCCTCCAGGAGGTACAGAAGCGAGACCATGCCGCTGTCCGGAAAGTACAAGTACGGCTGGGGATCGCCGGACTCGTAGAGCACCATCCCCGGCGCGAGCGCGACCGGCTCGAGCGCCGGCAGAACCTCGTCGTATTCCTCCGGCGGCAAGGCCGCCAGCAGCCTGTTGTGCCGCGGGTGGGGCTGGGTCGGCCGCGTGGACGCCACTCCCCGATGGTACCCGCCAAGCGCGCGCTAGCCTGAAACGCACGCCATTTGCAGGGGTTGACGCGCGTTTCGGATCGCGAAATCCGGCGGCGGGTGGAATGCGCCTTGCGTGTTCTTCGGACCGTCCGCGCGATGCGGGCATTTTGAAAATCTGGAGGAAGTCCATGAAGTTTGTCCCTACCGCCCTTGCCGGCGCCGTCACTATTGCGTTCGCTCAAATCGCCGTGGCCCAGAACACGACGGGCAGCACGAGCGCGTACGAGCAGAACCAGCAGTACGGACAGGGCAACCAGTCGGCGCAGGGCGGGCGCTACTCGAGCAACGACGGCTACGAGAACAACGACCGCCATGGCGCCTCCGGCGGCCAGTCGCGCGACCGCGACGAGGACCGTCACGACAACGGCAAGCACAAGGGCTGGTACAAGAACGGTCGCGGCGACGAGCGCCACGCGCGCGGCGACGATGATCACGATCGGCGCGGCCGGCGAGGCGGCAACGACGACGATCGGGGCCGTTCGGGCCGCGACTAGACTGCCGTTCTTCAGCAGTGGTCGGAAAAGCCGCCTTCGGGCGGCTTTTTCATGCTCCGGGAGTGCCGGGTCCCGATCTGGGCGCATACTCGACGCCTGCCGCCAAAGGAACCCGCATGAACTGGGAACGCATCGAAGTGAACTGGAAGCACTTCAAGGGCAATGCCAAGCGACACTGGGTCAAGCTGAGCGACGAAGAGCTCGACGTCATCGCCGGCAACCGCGAGCGGCTCGCGGAAAAGATCCGCCAGGTGTACGGCGTATCGCAGGAAATCGCGGAGAAGCAGCTCGCCTCGTGGCAGGGCGCGCAGAAGGAAAGCAGCCCTTTCAAGTAGGACCAAATTCGGGCTCTGACCTTACCAAACCGAATTCGGGCTCCGACCCCAGGGACACAAGCGATGGCCGACCACATGCAAGAAGCGCTCAGCAAGCTCCTCGACGTGTACGACGCGCGCCGGCGCAGCGACCTCGAGCGCGAGCAGAAAGCGAAGGACGAGGAGGCGCGCTTCCTCAAGGACTTCGCCGAGCTGCGCCGCACGGTGATCCGGCCGGTGTTCGAGGCCGCGGGCGCGTTGCTGGAGGAGCGCGGACACCGCTACAGCATCGTCGAGCAGGAATTCGCCTCGGGGGCCGAGGGCCGGACCAGCGAGGCCGGGATCACGCTGCGCATCGTGCCCCTGGGGACCAAGGCGCCGCTGCACGAGGACCAGCGCTCGCTCGCGATCGCGACGCGGCACTACAACAAGACGGTGTGGATCAACTCCGGCGAGTCGGCGGCCTCGGGCGGCCTCGCCGGCTCGAAGGGCGCGTTCGCGCTCGAGAAGGTGACGCGTCAGCTCATCGAGGAGGAGGTGATCGCGTTCGTGGCGCGGGTGGTGGCGAGCTAGGCTACATATCCCAGCGCTGCAGCTTGTCGCCGAGCAGGAGGCACGCCGCGGCGGCGACGCCGGCGAAAACGAGCGCGAGCATGCCGGTGTCGGTCGGCGACGCGGTGGCCATGAAGATCGGCGCGATCGCCTTGCCGCCGACGAGCGCGCCGACCCCGCCGATGAGGGTCGACACCACGGCGCCGCGGTCCTGGTTGAAGCCGAGATAGGTCCAGCTGATCCAGCCGAGCGCGCTTCCGGACAGGATCCAGACGAGGGTTTCCATGCGACGAGGATAGGTTCCGCGCGCCCGGCCGTCCGTGCGCCGGCGTACTTAGCGCCGCAAAGTGGAAAATGCGCGGCCGCATCCGCGCACAAAGTCGCTTTACTGCGAGATACCGGTCATGCGCCGACCGGTCCGACCCTGCGCTGACCGGTCCATTTGCGCCGGGAGTCTGGGGTCGAGCGTCTAAAAGTTCCTTATTGCCGGTATTGACCTCGGCAGTAGCATCGGCTCGAACTCGCGTCGGAGGCGAAGATGGGCAAGCTCTGCTGCGGAGCGGTTGCATTCGCGCTTCTTTCGGTCGGTCTCGGTAGCGTCCAGGCACAGAATCACCTCAGCGGCAGCGTCGCCGGGCCCAACGGCCCGGAAGCGGGCGTGTGGGTCATCGCTGAAACGAACGACCTCCCGACGCGGTTCGCGCGCATCGTGGTCACCGACGGCGAAGGCCGCTATCTGGTGCCCGACCTGCCCAGGGCTGAATACGACGTGTGGGTGCGCGGCTACGGCCTCATCGATTCGCCGAAGGTGAAGGCGGTCATTCCCGCGGAGGCGGGAACGGGAATGACGCTCGACCTCGCCGCGGTGCCGGCGCCCTCCGAGAAGGAAGCGGCGCAGTACTACCCCGCCATGTACTGGTTCTCGCTCATGCACGTTCCGGACGAGAGCGAGTTCCCGCTCGGCAAGATGTCGAGCCAGAGCGAGTGGCTGCACACCGTGAAGCAGGGCGGCTGCCAGTCGTGCCACGCGCTCGGCACGCCCGGGACGCGCGCGATTCCGGACATGTTCAGGAAGGGCGGCGAGGTCGATTCGTTCAACGCCTGGAAGGAGCGCGTCACCGCGGGCAGCTCGCGCGCGGCGATGGCGCGCGACATGGCGCGGCTCGGCGAGCCGGGCCTCAAGGCCTTCGCGCAGTGGACCGACGCGATCGAGAAGGGCGCGCTGCCGTTCGCGCGGCCCGAGCGTCCCAAGGGTGCGGCGCGCAACCTCGTCGTGACGCTCTGGGACTGGAGCCAGTCCACCTACTACCTGCAGGACCTCGTCGCGACCGACCGCCGCGACCCGCGCGTGAACGCGAACGGGCGGCTCTACGGCTCCGCCGAGATGAGCACCGACCTCGTGCCGATCCTCGATCCGAAGCTGCACAGCTCGAGCTCCGTGGTGCACCCGGTACGCGACCCGAAGACGCCGTCGACGCGCTCCGACCCGTTCGGCCCGTCGCCATACTGGGGATCCGAGCCGATCTGGGATAGCCGCACGCTGAACCACGGCCCGACCATGGACGAGAAGGGTCGCGTGTGGTTCAGCGCGCGCATCGCCTCGGGACCGAATCCGGATTTCTGCAAGTCGAAAGCCCATCCTTCGGCGAAGGCCGTTCCGCTCGACGGCGAGCCGCGGCGGCATCTCTCGGTGTACGAGCCGAAGAAGGGCCAGTGGAAGCTCGTGCGCACCTGCTTCCCGGCCGACCACCTCGCCTTCGGCTTCGACGACGATCACACGCTGTGGACGAGCTCGGGCGCTGGCGGCGCCCACGTGCTCGGCTGGCTGAACCGCTACGTCTACGAGCGCACCGGCGACGAGGCGAAGGCGCAGGGCTGGACGCCGTTCGTGCTCGACACGAGCGGCGACGGCAAGCGCGGCGCCTACGTGCAGCCCGACGAGGCGCTCGAGCCGAAGAAGGACAAGCGCATCGCGATCGACATGCTCTCGGTCGCGGTGAGCCCGCTCGACGGCACGGTGTGGGGCGCGGCGGCGGGCTATCCGGGCGGCATCGTGCGCGTCGTCCCCGGCGCCAACCCGACCTTCACCGCGCTCACCGAGTACTACGAAGTCCCGCTCCCGGGCTACGGCCCGCGCGGCGGCGACGTCGACACCAACGGCACCTTCTGGGTCTCGCTCGCGAGCGGACACCTCGGCCGCTTCGACCGCAGCAAGTGCAAGGTGCTGAACGGCCCCGCGGCGACCGGCAGGCATTGCCCCGAGGGCTGGACCTTCCATGCCCTTCCGGGGCCGCAGCTTCGCGACGTGAAGGTGGAGGGCAGCGCCGAAGTGAGCTCCTCGACCTGGGTCGACTGGCAAGGCATCCTCGGCCTCGGCAAGAACGTCCCGATCGCCATGGGCGACGGCGGCGATGCGGTCTACGCGCTCGTGAAGGGCGAGTTCGTCACCCTGCACCTTCCGTATCCGATGGGCGTCTTCCCGAAGAGCCTCGACGGCCGCATCGACGACGAGAAGGCCGGCTGGAAAGGCCGCGGCCTCTGGACCACCTCCGGCACGCGCACGCTCTTTCATAGCGAGAGCGGCAAGGACGGCAGCCCGAAGCTCGTGAAGCTCCAGATGCG
>JBIOYV010000129.1:0-4411 GCA_044870335.1 Burkholderiales bacterium
CAGCCACGCCCGCTGGGCCGCCGAGTTCGCCGGTATGGGCAAAGCTCTGGGTGGCGGATCGGGATGGGTCCTGTTGGCGTGGAGCGAACGGGACCGCCGCCTGGTCAATCAATGGGCGGCAGACCACAGCATGGCACTGGCGGGCGGAACGCCGCTACTCGCGCTCGACATGTACGAGCATGCGTACCACATGGACTTCGGCGCCAACGCGAGGGCATACGTCGATACGTTCCTGCGCAACATGGATTGGCCGGCGCTCGAGCTGCGCTACAAAGACGCGGCCAAAGTTCCCGGGCCGCGGCCGCTCGAGCAGCCCGAGTTCGGCGACATCCAGGGCATCGGCGTGGAGGAAGTGAAAGAGATGATGGCCGCCGGCAAGCCCCTCCAGGTCATCGACGTGCGCCCGCGCGCGTCGCTCTCGCGCGGGCAGGATATCGCGGAGGGCGTTCAGTGGCGCGATCCCGAGCAGCTCCAGCAGTGGATCGGCGAGCTTTCCAAAACCGAGCCGGTCGTCGTGTACTGCGCGTACGGTTTTCACGTCGGCTGCAAGACCGCCATCAAGCTGCGCGAGGCGGGCTTCGACGCCAAGTACATGAACAGCGGTCATTCAGGCTGGAGGGCGATAGGCCACCCGATCAAAATGACAGCCGACGGGGTCCCTTCATGACTAGTCCCTCGATATCGCCTTCGAACCTCAGAACCGAGATTACCGGCAGGCTGCCCCCGATCCTTATCGACGTACGCAGGCGATCAGCATTCCTCGAGGCCGACGCAATGGTTTGCGGCGCGCTACGGCGGGAACCCGAGGACGTCCGCGGCTGGGCCAAATCGCTGCCGAAGGCGAGCGCGGTGGTCGTGTACTGCGTTCACGGCCGCGAGGTGAGCCAGACGAGCGCCGCGGCTCTGAACGACGCCGGGATCTCAGCCCGCTATCTCGAGGGCGGTCTGGAAGGCTGGAAGGAGGCCAACGGGGAGCTGGACCACAAGCCTCGCGGCTCTGCAACGCGCTGGGTCACGCGCGAGCGCCCGAAGATCGACCGCATTGCCTGCCCGTGGCTCGTCGCGCGCTTCGTAGACCCCAATGCCGAGTTCATCTACGTGCCGTCGAAGGAAGTGCTGAGCGCCGCGAGGGAGAAGGATGCGGTTCCGTACGACATCCCGGACGTCCATTTCACCCACGACGGCGAGCTCTGCAGCTTCGACGCGTTCCTGAAGCACTACCGCCTCGAGGATCCGGCGCTGAGGGACCTGGCGCTTGTCGTGCGCGGGGCGGATACCGCGCGGCTCGATCTCGCGCCCCAGGCTGCGGGCCTCGCGGCGATCTCCCTCGGCCTCTCGCGGAATTACCAGGACGACCACGAGATGCTGAAGCACGGCATGGTGATGTACGACGCGCTCTACAGATGGTGCAAAGAAGGAAAGGAAGAGGTCCACACATGGAATCCGCAGGCCTATCGTCAAGGCTGATCGTCGCCCTAGCGCTCGCCGTGACGTTTCCCGCGACAGGCGGCAATGGAAATCGCGCCAGTCGGCGCCAGGCGCTCGCTCACAGGATCCTTCGCGACTAGAATGCGCCCAGCAGTCAATAACCGGCCGCCTGGCCGGCCCGTTTCGCTTCGGGCCATCGGTCCCGCCTTCATGGCACTCGCTGTGCCTTCCGACTGGGTTGTTTCCCATCAATAACGGCAGGGGAGGAAAACATGCTTCGGTCCATGCTGCTCGTGTTCGCAGTCTGCGTTTCGGCGCCGTGCTTCGGCCAGGCGTCCTTGGCAGGCACCTACAAGCTCGTCTCGAACGACCTTCGGCTCGACGGTGTGTCGATTCAACCGATGGGCAAATCCCAGCACGGCTATCTCGTGATCACGCCGAAGGTGATGATCCAATTCTTCACCGCCGACGAGCGCAGGGCCGGAACGTCGCCGGAAGCCAAGGTGGCGCTGTTCGATTCGCTGTCCGCATGGGCCGGGCCCTATCGCGTCCAGGGCGACAAGATCCTGATCGACGTCGACACCGCGTGGACCGAGGTCTGGCGCGGCAACCAGCAGGTGCGCACCTACGAGGTCGCCGGCAAGCGGCTGACGCTGATCGTCGCTCCGCAACCGTCGAGCACGCAGCCCGGGAAGACCCTCACCTCGCGCAGCGTCTGGGAGAAGGTCGACTAGCGGGCGGCCGCCAGTGGTGGGGTTTTGGTAGGCGCGATTGGACTCGAACCAACGACCCCTACCATGTCAAGGTAGTGCTCTAACCAGCTGAGCTACGCGCCTATTGGAACCGGGCCCCAGAAGCGGGCCCTCCTGCAGGGCTTCACTTTGGGATGCGAGGAACGGTCACAATCTTACCGTAAAGTGGCGGGTTCGATGGACCTGATCCTTTGGCGGCACGCGGAAGCCGAAGAGGGCGAGCCCGACCTCGCGCGCGAGCTGACGCCGAAAGGCCAGAAGCAGGCGGCGCGCGTGGCCGAGTGGCTGCTGCAGCGGTTGCCGGCAAAGTTCACCCTGATCTCCAGTCCCGCCGCCCGCGCGCAGCAGACCGCCGAGGCGCTCGGCGTTCCGGTGAAGACGGTCAAGGACATCGCGCCCGGCGCTGCCGTGTCGGCGCTCATCAAGGCGGCGGGCTGGCCAGACCAGAAGGGCACGGTGGTGCTCGTCGGACACCAGCCCGACCTCGGGCGCGCGGCCGCGTTTCTGGTGTCGGGGACGCAGACCGAAGTCAGCATCAAGAAAGGCGGGCTGTGGTGGATCAGCGACCGGGCGCGCGAGGACGGCGCCAAGGTCGTCCTCCGGTCGGTGGTGTCACCGGACCTGCTGTAGGACGGACACCTTCCTGTCGGAGAGGCCGCTCACCTGCAGCTTCATCCCGACGGCCTTCCAGTGATCCGCCTCCGCCTCCAGCGCGGCCGCCGATAGCGGGCTCTCGTCGAGCCAGGACTGCGGCAGATCGATGGCGAAGCCGCCGGCGTCGGCGGCGACGCGCAGGAACGGCAGCTTCGCATCGCTGCGGCTTCGCAGGATGAGCGACGCGGTGCGCAGCGCGAACACGAGCTTCCAGTCCGTGCCGTCGAGCCCCGCGTCCTGCATCTTGCGCAGCTTGCCGCGGTGCGCGAGCACGATGCGCGCGAGCCGCGCCTGCTCCGGGCGGGAGAACCCGGGCATGTCCGCGTTGGAGAGCACGTACGCGGAATGCTTGTGGTACTGCGCATGCGCGATCGACAGCCCGATCTCCGCGAGGCGCGCCGCCCACTCGAGCATCAGCCGATCGGCGTCGTCCTCGCGCTCGGACCCCGGCGTGAGCGCGTCGTAGATCGTGACCGAAAGCTGCCTCACCCGGTCGGCCTGCGCCGCGTCGACGTGGTAGCGCCGCATGAATTGCGCCACCGTCGCCTCGCGCATGTCGCGGTGCTCGACGCGGCCGAGGAGGTCGTAGAGCACGCCGTGGCGCAGTGCCGCGGCGGAGACCTTCATCGACTCGAGGCCGAGCTCCTCGAATGCCGCGTGCAGGATGGCGACGCCGCCGGGCAGCACCGGCGCGCGGTTGGGGCGCAGCCCGGCGATGCGGTCCGGATCCGCCTTCTCGCTTTTCACCAGCAGCGATCTCAGTTTTTCCAGGCCCGCGCGCGTCAGGCCGTCGTCGGCGAAGCCGTTCTCGCGCAGGATGTTCTCGATGGAGCGCGCGGTGCCCGAGGACGCCACCGCCTCGTCCCACCCCGCCGCGCGGTAGGCGCGCACGATGCCGGCGAGCTCCTGCCGGGCGGCGAGCTCGGCGGCGCGCATCGCCGCCTTGTCGACCTTGCCGTCGGGAAAGTACTTGAGGCTGTAGCTCACGCAGCCCATGTAGAGCGACTCGGTGAGCTGCGGCTCGAGGCCGGTGCCGACGATGAATTCGGTCGAGCCGCCGCCGACGTCGACGACCAGGCGGCGCTCGATCTTCGAGCCGACCGCGGCCGGCATGGCGTGCGCCACGCCGAGGTAGATGAGGCGCGCCTCCTCGCGTCCCGAGATGATCTCGATCGGGAAGCCGAGCACCTGGCGGGCTTCGCGCAGGAACTGCGGCGCGTTCTTTGCCACGCGCAGCGCGTTCGTGCCGACGGCCCGCACCGCCTGGCGCGGGAAGCCGCGCAGCCGCTCCGCCATTTTCGCCAGCGACTCGAGCGCGCGCGCCTGGGTGGCGCGGTCGATGCGCTTGTCGGCGGTGAGCCCGCCGCCCAGGCGCACCACCTCGCGCACGGCGTCGAGCGGGTAGATCTGGCGCTCGACCACGCGCCCGATCTCCAGGTGGAAGCTGTTCGAGCCCAGGTCGACCGCGGCGAGGGTGTCGTGGCGTGCCATGGTCCGACCGTATCACCCTTGATCGGGCATGACAAACGACCGAAAAGGGGTCAGAGCAATTTTCCTGTAACACCTCGAGCTGCGCG
>JBIOYV010000130.1:0-5132 GCA_044870335.1 Burkholderiales bacterium
AGGCGCTGGTGTGGATCTTCAACCTGTGGGGGACGCTCGACCTCGCCACGGCGATCGTGCAAGGGACGCTTCACGGCGCGGACAAGTTCATGGGCGCGGCCTACTGGATTCCGACGTTCTGGGTGCCCGCGCTGCTCGTGACGCATTACGTGACCTTCGTCTAATCTATTGAGATACTGGAAAGCAGATCGATGGCTGCCCTCTTCGCGTTCCTCCACCACCTAGCGGCGTTCTCCCTCGCAGCTGCGGTGGCCGTCCAGTTCGTCCTGATCCGGGGCGACCTGGACGCCGCGAACGCCCGCCGGCTTTCGGCGGCCGATGCCGTCCTCGGCCTGTCGGCGCTGACAGTGCTCGTCGTCGGCCTGCTGAGGGTGTTCTATTTCGAGAAGGGCGCCTCGTACTACTTCCACAACGTGCCGTTCATCGTGAAGCTGAGCGTGTTCGTGATCGTCGCGCTGGCGTCGATCTATCCCACGGTCCAGTTCGCGTCCTGGCGGAAGGCGCTGAAGCTGGGCTCGATGCCGGCCGTGGCGGCCGGCAAGCTGCGCGCGATCCGGAGGATCATCCACTGGGAGCTTGCCGGCGTAGTCATCATTCTCCTGTGCGCGGCGCTGATGGCGCGCGGCGTCGGTTTTTTCGGAGGCTGACCAATGTACTTTCTCTGCCGCTTGATCCCGCGTTCGGGCCGGTGATGGATCCGAAGGGTCCTTGGGGCGTCGGCATCGTCTCGGTGACCGATCAGGCGGAGCTGCGCGAGCTGCAGGCGAACGCTGCACAAGAAATAGGGTCCGTCCCTGTTTTCTGACACCGGGTCAGAAGAGGGTGATCATCATGGAAAGTCTAAGAAAATGATACTTTGGTGAGGGAGACGTTCGACTCCGTATCGATTTATTGAACCACGCAAGGCCTCTCCGGATACTGCGCGGCCGGGTGCTATACCCGCTTCGCTAGGGGAGCGCGATCAACATCGACATCTGCATCAGCAGGGCGATCTACCGCACGCTCAAGGGATACGGAATCGAGCGCATGACGCGCTGGACGTTGAGGATGGCGCGCAGGCGGATGCGGCTCGCGCGAACCCGGCACGAAATCTTTCATGTCTGAGCTCCGCAATGCTTCTGAGCGGAGCCAATTCAGGCTGCTCGGCGAGCGCCGCTTCGGCCCGTTCTTCGGCGTCCAGTTTCTCGGGGCGATGAACGACAACCTCTTCAAGCAGGCGCTGGTGATCCTGCTCGCCTACCAGACGAGCTCGTTCACCGCGATGTCGTCCGACACGCTGCAGAACGTCGCGCAGGCGCTCTTTGTCCTGCCCTTCTTCCTCTTCTCCGCGACGGCGGGGCAGCTCGCCGACAAGTACGAGAAGTCGACGCTCATCACCGTCACCGTCGCGCTGGAGCTCGCCATCATGGCGCTCGGCGCGGTGGGACTCGTGTCGACGAACCTCGCGCTTCTTCTGTGCGCGCTTTTCCTCGGCGGCGTGCAGTCGGCGCTCTTCGGGCCGGTGAAGTACGCCATCCTTCCCCAGCATCTGAAAGAAAACGAGCTCGTCGGCGGCAACGGCCTCGTGGAGATGGGCACCTCGCTCGCGATCCTCGGCGGCATGATGCTCGGCGGCTGGCTCGTCATCCAGCCCGGCTGGGGCGTCGCCGGCGTGGGCGTGCTGACCTGCGCGCTCTCCGCCTGCGGCATCGCGCTTTCGCGCCTCATCCCCAAGGCGCCGCCCGCCGATCCGGAGCTTAGGATCAACTGGAATCCCTTCACGGAGACGGCCCGCAACCTGCGCTTCACCGCGAGCAACCGCACGGTGTTCCTCTCGGTGCTCGGTATCTCGTGGTTCTGGTTCTACGGGGCGCTCCTCGTGACCCAGTTCCCCAACCTCTCCCGCAACGTCCTCGGCGCGGACGAGGCGGTGGTCACCCTGCTGCTGGTCGCCTTCTCGCTCGGAATCGGGCTGGGCTCGCTCGCCTGCGAGCGCCTGTCCGGGCACAAGGTCGAGATCGGGCTGGTTCCGCTGGGCTCGATCGGCCTCACCGTGTTCGCGCTCGACCTGTGGCTCGCGACCGATCGCGCCTTCGCGTTCGCCGGCGGCGCCGGCATGGGCGCGGTGCTCGGCGATCCCGCCGCGCGGCGCATCCTCCTCGACCTGGCGCTCATCGGCGTCTTCGGCGGCTTCTACATCGTTCCGCTCTACGCGCTCATCCAGACCCGCAGCGACGCGCGGCACCGCTCGCGGATCATCGCGGGAAACAACATTCTCAACGCGGCGTTCATGGTTGCCGCCGCGGGCGTCGCGATCGGCCTGTTCGCCGCCGGCCTGACGATTCCGCAGCTCATCCTGGTGCTCGCGGCTCTGAACGCGCTCGTCGCGCTCTACATCTACACGCTGGTCCCCGAGTTCCTGATGCGCTTCCTGGTTTGGATCCTGATCCACTCGGTGTACCGGCTGCGCAAGGCGGGGCTCGAGCGCATTCCGCAGGAAGGACCGGCCATCCTCGTCTGCAACCACGTTTCGTACGTGGACGCGCTGGTGATCTCGGCCGCCTGCCGGCGGCCGATCCGCTGGGTGATGGACCATCACATCTTCAAGGTGCCGGTTCTCTCGTTCTTCTTCCGCACCGCCCGGGCGATCCCGATCGCGCCGGCGAAGGAGGATCCGGAGCTGCTCGAGCGCGCCTACGAGCGCATCGCGGGCGAATTGAGCGCGGGCGAGCTCGTCGGCCTCTTCCCGGAAGGCCGGCTTACTTCGGACGGCGAGATGAACGAGTTCCGCGGTGGCGTGATGCGGATCCTCGAGAAGGCGCCGGTCCCGGTCGTGCCGATGGCGCTCTCGGGCCTGTGGCAGAGCCTCTTCGCGCGCAATCGCGACAAGCTCAGGCACGTGTTGCGGCTCTTCCCGAAGATCCGCCTTGCCGTCGGCGAGCCGCTCGCCCCGAAGCAAGTCTCGCCGCAGGGCCTGCACGCGAGCGTGCTCGCCCTGCGCGGAGCGTGGAAATGACGATGCGCCGCGAATTCCTGGTGCTCTTCGTCCTCGCGGCTCTGGCGCCGCTGCTTTTCTTCGGCGCGGCCCCGATCCTGCAGCCCGCGGCCTACCACGACCTCGCCGACCAGCGGGCCCTTCTCGGGATCGGACATTTCTGGAACGTGGTGTCGAACCTGCCGTTTCTCGTCGTGGGCCTGATGGGACTCGACCTCCTGCGGCGAAGGGAGGAGGAAGCGGCCGCAGGCTGGGCGGCGCTTTTCGGCGGCAACGTGCTCGTGGCCTTCGGCTCGGCCTGGTACCACAGCAGCCCGAACGACGCCACGCTGATCTGGGACCGCCTGCCGATCGGCATCGCATTCATGGGGTTCTTCACCGCGCTGCTGGTCGAGCACCTCGACGGCGCGGCCCGCGAGGTTGCGAAATGGCTCCTCGCGCCGCTCATCGTCCTCTCCGCCGCGGCGATCGGGTGGTGGCACGCGAGCGGCGATCTCTCCCTCTGGGTCTGGGTGCAGGCGGCGCCGATGCTCGCCGTCGTTCTGGTCCTCGCGCTGCTTCCGGGCCGCTACACGCACCGGCGCTACCTCGCCTATGCGCTCGCCTGCTACGCTGCGGCCAAGCTTCTCGAGTTGGGAGACCTGCAGCTCATGCAATGGACCGGCGGCCTGATGAGCGGCCACGCCCTCAAGCACGTCGCCGCGGCGGCCGGCGTGTGGTGCTTCTACGTCATGCTGCGCGAGCGCAGCCCCGCGTGAACATCCGCGACCTTCCCGGCCCGCGCGGGCTGCCGATCCTGGGCAACACGCTCCAGATCGATTCTTCGCAGCTGCACCTCATCGCCGAAAAGTGGGGCCGCAGGTACGGCGACTACTTTCGCTTCCGGCTCGGCCGCCGGGAATTGCTGGTCATCAAGAACCCCGAGGCGATCGCGTCGGTCCTGCGCGATCGCCCGGAGGGCTTCCAGCGCACGACGCGCCTGAGCGCCATCGCGAAGGAGATGGGCTTCGACGGTCTCTTTTCGGTCAACGGCGAGCAGTGGCGCCGCCAGCGCCCCATGGTGATGGCGGGTCTGGACCCGGCGCACATCAAGACCTACTTCCCGGCGCTGGTGAGGGTCACGCAGCGGTTCGCCGGAAGGTGGCAGCGCGCGGCCGCCGCCGGCGAGACCATCGACCTGCAGGCGGACCTGATGCGCTACACGGTGGATGTCACCGCCGGGCTCGCCTTCGGCGTGGACATCAACACGCTCGAATCGGACCGGGAGGTGATCCAGGCCCACCTCGACAAGGTGTTTCCGGCGCTGTTCCGGCGGCTGCTGGCGCCATTTTCATATTGGCGCTGGCTCAGGCTGCCGGCCGACCGGGCGCTCGCCGGGCACCTCGGCGAGCTGCATCGCGCGGTCGCGAATTTCATCGCGATGGCGCGGAGCCGCATGGAGGCCGACCCGTCGCTTCGCGCGCGCCCCGCGAATCTCATCGAAGCCATGATCGCTGCGCGCGATATCGAGGGCAGCGGGCTGCACGATGCCGACGTCGCGGGCAACGTGCTGACCATGCTGCTCGCCGGCGAGGACACGACCGCCAACACGCTCGCCTGGATGATCCATCTGCTGAGCCGCCATCCCGAGGCGATGCAGCGGGCGCGCGACGAGGTGCACGCCGTCATCGGCGCGCAAGCGCTTCCCACGCAGTACGAGCAGCTGTCGGCCCTGCCCTTCGTGGAGGCGTGCGCGCACGAGACGATGCGATTGAAGCCGGTGGCGCCGATCCTGATCATCCAGGCGGCGCGCGACAGCGTCGTGGCAGACATCAGGATTCCGGCGGGCCAGCTCGTGATGCTGCTCATGCGCCCCGCGGCGACCGACGAGCGCCACTTTCCGGATGCCCAGGCGTTCGACCCCGCGCGCTGGCTGGCGGACGCGGCGCCGAACCGGGCCGCAAGCTCGGCCAAGCGCGTCGCGATGCCTTTCGGCGCCGGGCCGCGCCTGTGTCCCGGCCGCTATCTCGCCATGCAGGAGATCAAGATGGTGATCGCGATGCTCCTCGGCGGATTCGAGATCGAAAGCGTCCGCACGGCCGATGGTGGCGAGCCGCGCGAACATCTGTCGTTCACCATGGTGCCCACTGGACTTCGCATGCGGCTCCGGCGGCGCAGC
>JBIOYV010000131.1:0-64921 GCA_044870335.1 Burkholderiales bacterium
CTCGACAAGAAGCCGGCGGTCCTCGGCCACTCGACCGGCGGCCTGCTCTGCCAGATCATCGCCGACCGCGGCCTCTCGGCCGCGACGGTGGCGATCGACCCCGGGCCGTTCCGCGGAGTGCTGCCGCTTCCCTACTCGACGCTGAAGGTCTCGGCGCCGATCCTCCGCAACCCTCTCAACCGGGGCAAGGCGATCACGCTCACTCTCGATCAGTTCAAGTACGGGTGGGCGAACGCGCTCGACGACGAGGAGGCGCGACAGCTGTACGACAGGTACCCATAGAGGCCGACGGCGATCGCCGCGCCGAGCGCCAGGACGACGATGAGCGAAACCTCGCCGACGAGCTTCATCATCGGCCCGGCCCGGTTCGGACCCACCGCCATGACGCGCGGCTCGGTGAGTCCTTCGACCAAGACGCGGTACACCCCGGCGTACGGCGCCGCGAAATGCGCCACCGCGACGCTGCGGCCCTCGCTGCCCTCCGAACTCATCCCGGAGTGCGGCTCGATCGCTATCGGGCTGCCGTCGGGCGCCTGCACACGATAGCGCGTGCCATCGGGCATGCCAGGCTCGACGTTGAATGCCCGCCCGTGATAGAGCGTGCGATGCTCATGCCAGACGATCTGGTCCCCAGGCGCGGCGATCGACACCTGGACCGCGCCGGGCGCCAAGAAGCGAACCGCAGGCTCGAATCCGGCGATGAAGCTCAAGACCAGGATGCCGCCGAACGTCAGGCCGGCGACGAAGACAGCGCCGGCGAGCGCGTACCAGCCGAGGCCCGGAATCCGCGGCACTGCCCGAGCCTCAGCGGCCGCCGAAGCGCTTGAGGAGTGCGACCATTTCGACGTTGCGGTGCTCTTCGGCGACCCGGACCGCCGGAGCTGGGCTCGCTCCCGCGCGCAGCAAGGCTTCCACGATCGGCGCGTCGCCCTGGGCAGTCGCGACCATGAGCGGCGTCCTGCCCCGGCTGTCGGGCTTGTCGACCCATTTGCCGAGCTTCAGCAGCTCGTTCACTGCGGCGACATCCCGGGCGAGCACCGCGGTCATGAGGTCGTTGTACTTCGGTCCGGAACTGAGCATGAAGCCGGAGGAGGCCGGCGAGGGGTGCGCGGCCCGCACGACGGTCGGCACAGGCCCCTGCTTCTGCTTCGCCGTCGCCGCTTTCGGCTTCGCCGGTTCCTTCAACGTCTTTGCGGGCTCTGGCACCGCCTTCACCGGCTCCGCCACCGCTTTTACCGGCTCCGCCACCGCTTTTACCGGCTCCGTCAGCGCTTTCGCGGGCTCCGCGACCGGCGCAGGCTCGACGAGGGCGACCGGCGCCGGCTTCGGCGCTGGCGCCTCGACTTTCGCGGGGGCCGGCGCCTCGACGTTCACGGGGGCCGGCGCCTTGGCGGCCGGCGCGGGTGGCGGCGCCGGTTTCCTCGGCGCAACCTTCATCGCCGGCGCCGCGGGGCGGGTCGGCTGCCTGAGCGGGTCGTATTGCGCAATGGCGTCCATGGCGATCTTCTCCATCGCTGACTGGACCGCGGAATCGACCACCATCGGCGCGACGAAAACGGGCGTCGCAAAACCGGCCAGCACTATGAGCAGCGCAGGGAACACCCGCGACACGCCTTCCCGCGCCACATACGTCGCCGCCATGAGGTCGTGCAGCGCCTGCTTGCGCGGTGTGACCGCGGCGATGACATAGCCCAGCAAGAAGACCGCGCTGGAGAAAATCTTGGCGATCTCGCGCCAGAGCGCCCGCAGGATGGAGATGCGGCGGCCGTCGAAGCGCGTGACATAGAGGCCGAGAATCGCCTTGCCGAAAGTCGCCCTGAGCCGGGACGCGTGCAGGATCGGCCAGTAGAGGAAGCCGAGCACCCACACTGCGATCACGGCGAGTGTGATGTCGTCCGGTCCAAGCGCCATGGTGGCGCCTACGAGGAGCACGGACGAAAGGACGAAAACGATTGCGGAGTCGGCCAGGAGAGCGAGGAACCGGATCCAGAATCCGCCGTACTGCGTACCCGTTGGCTCGGACATTGTTGTTTGACCTCCGAGCGCAGATTATTCCGGGTGTACCAATAGAATCAAGGCACTATTTACGCCTTGCGGCCCCGGCCCCTCAGGCAACTTGCTGCAGCACCTCGCGAAGCGTCTGGTACAGCCGATCGATCTGGGGCTTCTCGACGATGAGCGGCGGGGACAGCGCGACGATGTCCGCCGTCACACGGATCAGCACCCCGGTTTCGAAGGCCTTCACGAACGCCTCGTAGGCGCGCTGGCCGGGCGCCCCGGGACGGGGCTCGAGCTCGATCGCCGCCACCAGGCCGCAATTGCGGATGTCGATCACGTGCCGCGTGCCCTTCAGGGAATGCGCCGCGTCTTCCCAGTACTTCTCGAGCGCCTGAGCGCGGGTGAGGAGGCTCTCGTCCTCGTAGGTCTCGAGCGTGCCAATACCCGCGGCACAGGCAAGGGGGTGGCCCGAATAGGTGTAGCCGTGAAAGAGTTCGATGCCCGATGAGGAAGATCCGGGCCCTTGCATGAACGCCTCGTAGAGGGAATTCTTCAGGAACACGGCGCCCATCGGCACGGTCCCGTTGGTGAGGCCCTTTGCCGTGGTGAAGAGGTCCGGGACGACCCCGAAGCGCTGCGAAGCAAAGGGATGGCCCAGGCGGCCGAATCCGGTGATCACCTCGTCGAAGATGAGGAGGATGCCATGCCGCGTGCAGATCTCCCGCAGGCGCTCGAGATAGCCTTTCGGCGGCACCAGCACGCCGGCCGAACCCGCCACCGGCTCGACGATCACCGCCGCGATCGTCGACGGATCGTGCAGCGCGCAGAGCCGCTCCAGCTCGTCCGCGAATTCCAAGCCCTTTTCCGGCTGCCCGCGCGAGAACGCATTTCGTCCCAGGTCGTGCGTATGGCGGATATGGTCTACGCCGGCTACGCCCGGTCCGAACATCTTCTTGTTCGCCTGCAACCCGCCCACCGCCATGCCGCCGAAGTTGACGCCGTGATAGCCGCGCTCACGTCCGATGAGGCGGAAGCGCTGCGCTTCGCCGCGCGCCCGATGGTAGGCGAGCGCGATCTTGAGCGCGGTGTCGACCGATTCCGAGCCGGAGTTGGTGAAAAACACCCGCGAGAAGCCCTCGGGAGCGATGCGCGCGAGCCGCTCGGCGAACTCGAAGGCGATCGGATGGCCCATCTGGAAGGTGGGGGCGAAGTCCATCGTGGCGACCTGGCGCTTGACCGCCTCGACGATCTTCGGGCGGCAATGCCCCGCGTTCACGCACCACAGCCCGGCAGTGCCGTCGAGCACCTCGCGGCCTTCGGGCGTCCAGTAGTACATGCCTTCGGCGCGCGCGAGCAGGCGCGGCGCCTTCTTGAATTGGCGGTTCGCCGTGAACGGCATCCAGAAGGCCGCCTGCTCGAGGTCGGAACCGAATTCGGCGCGCTTGTTCATGCAGAGACATTACACTGTCCGGGGGAGAAAAAAGCATGCGGCAGCGCAGAAAACGAAGTGCCGCGATCACGCTGTTGCTGGCTGGAACGATGTCGGGCTGCGGCGAGCCCGTGCCGCAGCAGGACGTTTACCGCTCGCTAACGGACTGCCAGCGCGACTGGGGCGATCCGCAGCAGTGTCAGCCGGTGCGCGACGGCCGCTACGCGCCTTCCTACTACTACGGACCGTCTCGATATGGCTCGAGCTACACCGACGGCCGCCCCAAGCCGAGCGACAATGCGATGGACGCCGTCAAAAGCAGCCAGCCGGTCAGCCGCGGCGGCTTCGGCAGCACTGCGCGCTCCTTTTTCTCCGGCAGCTAGTGCGGCGCGAGACGATCGAGCCGCGTTCCGACTGGCGCCGCCGCTGCGCCGAGATCGGCTTTTCGTGGCATTCGATGGGCGGCGTGTACTGGGACGAGTCGGCCTGCTATGCCTTCGACGAAGCGCAGATCGAGCACCTCGAGTCCGTCACCTCCGAGCTGCACGCGATGTGCCTGCGCGCCGCGGCGGAAGTGGTGGCGGCGCGGAGCTTCGCGCAGTTCGCGATTCCCGAAGCCTTCCACGAACTCGTCGCCCGATCGTGGCGCGGCGCCGAGCCTACGCTCTACGGGCGCTTCGACCTGAGCTGGGACGGCCGCGGCGAGCCCAAGCTGCTCGAGTACAACGCCGACACGCCCACTGCGCTGCTCGAAGCTTCGGTCGTGCAGTGGCAATGGCTGGAGGACGCAAGATCGCGAGCCGATCAGTTCAACTCGCTGCATGAGAAGCTGGTCGAGCGCTGGAAGGCGCTCGCCACCGTCGCCGGACCGAACCGGCTGCACCTCGCCTGCGTGCGCGACAGCGAAGAGGACCTCGGCAACGTCGAATACCTCCGCGACTGCGCCCTGCAGGCGGGCTGGGACGCGCGGCCGCTCCATGTCGAGGACCTCGGCTGGGACGGGGAGCGCTTCGTTGACCTGGAACACGAGCCGGTGCAGACGCTCTTCAAGCTCTATCCGTGGGAATGGCTGGTGCGCGAGGAGTTCGGCGCGCACCTCACCTCGACGAGCATGAAGATCCTCGAGCCGGCTTGGAAGCTACTGCTTTCCAACAAGGCGCTGCTCGTCGCGCTGTGGCACCTCTATCCCGGGCACGCGAACCTGCTGCCCGCCTACTTCGACGCCGACGCTTTCTCGGGCGAGTACGTCAAGAAGCCGCTCCTCGCGCGCGAGGGCGCGAACGTGACCTTGAAGACGAGGGACGGCGAGCTCACCGAGGGGGGCGGGTACGGAACGGAAGGCTTCATCTACCAGGGCGTTGCCAAGCTGCCCGACTTCGGCGGCCGCTACCCGGTGATCGGCTCATGGATCGTCGGCGACCAGCCCGCGGGAATCGGCATCCGCGAGGACGAGAGCCCCATTACGCGAAACAGCAGCCGCTTCGTGCCGCACTACTTCACCTAGGGAACCCGAATGGACTTCCTCAAGTTCTCGCTTTCCGGCTTCGACGACTTCCTGCTGTACTTCGGGCTGTCGGTCGGCTTCGTCTTGCTCTACCTGGCGATCTACGTGCGCGTAACGCCCTACCGCGAGTTCGCGCTGATCCGCGCGGGCAATCCCGCCGCGGCGGCGAGCCTGTCGGGCAGCCTGATCGGCTTCGTGCTGCCGCTGGCGAGCGCGGTGGTGAACAGTTTGAATCCGTGGGACATGGCGCTGTGGGCCGCGATCGCGCTGGTAGTGCAGATCGCAATCTACCTCGTCGTGCGCCTGATCGTCCCCGACGTGACGCGCCACATCCCCGAAGGCAAGGTCGGGGCCGGGGTGTTTCTCGGCGTGGTGTCGCTGGCGGCGGGCATCCTCAACGCCGCCAGCATGACTTACTAGCCCTGATAGGGGACGACCTTCTGCTTCTGCACGCCCAGGCGCTGGATGCTGAGCGTCATGACGTCGCCCGGCTTCAGGAACACCGGCGTCGGCTTGATGCCCAGGCCCACGCCGGGCGGGGTGCCGGTGGCGATGATGTCTCCGGGAAGCAGCGTCATGTACTGGCTGACGTGCGAGATGATCTTGGCCACGCCGAAAATCATGGTGCGCGTATTGCCGGTCTGCATGCGCTGACCGTTCACGTCGAGCGCCATGTCGAGGTTCTGCGGATCGGGGATCTCGTCGGTCGTGACGAGCCAGGGACCGATCGGCCCGGCGGTGTCGAAGCCCTTGCCCTTGTCCCACTGGCTGGTCGCCATCTGGAACGAGCGCTCGGAAACGTCATTGACGATGCAGTAGCCGGCGACGTGGCTGAGCGCCTCGGCCTCGCTCACGTACTTCGCGGTGGTGCCGATGACCACGCCGAGCTCGACCTCCCAGTCGAGCTTGGTCGACCCCCTGGGCTGGATCACGTCGTCGCTCGGCCCGCTGATGCTCGTGGTGGCCTTCATGAACACGATGGGCTCCGACGGGATCGGCATGCCGGCTTCCTTGGCATGGTCGGAATAGTTGAGGCCGATGGCGACGAACTTGCCGATGCCGACGTACGGCACGCCCAAGCGCGGGCTGCTGTTCACGAGCGGCAGCGTGTCCGCCTTGAGGCGCGACAGCGTCTTCAGCTGGCGCGGCGAAATCTCGTCCGGGCCGATGTTGTCGATCACCTTCGAGAGATCGCGCAGGCGGCCTTCGCCGTCGATCACGCCCGGTTTCTCGTAGCCGGGCTTGCCATATCGGCACAGCTTCATATCGTCATTCCCCCGTCGATCGAATAGGCGTTCCCGGTGGCGAACAGCGATTCGTCCGAGGCGAGGAACACCAGGATCCCCGTGATGTCGTCCACCGTGCCCAGCCGCCCCATGGGCTGGCGCGCGACGAAATCCTTGCGCGCCTGCACCGGGTCGGCGAAGGCGTTGATCCTTCCCTGCAGCGACGGCGTATCGACCGTGCCGGGGCAGATGGCGTTGCAGCGGATGCCTTTACTAACGAAGTCGGCGGCGATCGACTTGGTGAGCCCGATGACCGCGGCCTTGCTCGCCCCATAGACGAAGCGGTTGGGCAGCCCGCGGATGGACGAGGCCACCGAAGCCATGTTGATGATCGATCCGCGCCCCTTCTTCAGCATGCCCGGAATGAACGCGCGCGACACCAGGAACATCGATCTTACGTTGACGGCGAAGCCCTGGTCCCAGTCCTTCGGGGTGGCGTCGAGGATGCTGCCGTGGTGGACGATGCCGGCGCAGTTGAAGAGCACGTCTACGTCGCCGGCTTCGCGCGCCACCTTGGCGATGGCCGCCTCGTCGGTGACGTCCAGTACCCCGGTTCGGATGCCTTGTTTCCCCTCGAGGTCGGAAAGCGCAGAGGCATTCACGTCGGTGGCCCGGACCTGCGCCCCTTCGCGAGCGAAGGCGAGCGCCGCGGCGCGTCCCATCCCCTGCGCCGCGGCGGTGACAAACGCTACCTTGCCTTGCAGACGTCCTGCCATGAGGGCAGCGATTATACTTCGCGTAACCGTGAATCAGCTTGATTTCGCAGGCCGGACCGCAGTGGTCACCGGTGGCGCGCAGGGCATCGGCGCCGCGATCGTGGAACGGCTGCGCAGCTCGGGCGCGCGGGTGCAGATCTGGGACCTCGACGGCACGCCGAGAGTGGACGTGTCCGACCCGGCCTCGGTGGCCGAAGCGCTGAAGTACGCGCTGAAGGAGCTCGGCAAGATCGACGTGCTGGTGAACAACGCCGGCATCGCCGGCCAGAACGTGCCGAGCGTCGAGTACCCGATCCAGGAATGGGAGCGGGTGCTGCGCGTCAACCTCACCAGCCAGTTTCTGTGCTGCCGCGCCGTGGCGCCGCACATGGTCAACGCGCGCTACGGCCGGATCGTGAACATCGCCTCCGTCGCCGGGAAGGAAGGCAACCCGAACGCGGTGGCGTACTCGGCGTCCAAGGCGGGCGTGATCTCGCTCACCAAGTCGCTCGGCAAGGAGCTCGCGCAGACCGGCGTGCTGGTCAACTGCGTGACCCCGGCGGCGGCCAAGACCGCGATCTTCGAGCAGATGACCGAAAACCACATCCAGTACATGCTTTCGAAGATCCCGATGAACCGCTTCGTCAACGTCGACGAGGTAGCGGCGCTGGTGTGCTGGCTCGCGAGCGAGGAGTGCTCGTTCTCGACCGGCGGGGTGTTCGATATCTCGGGCGGCCGGGCCACTTATTGACGTCAATCGGTGAGGAGGAGGGATTCATGAAGTTCCGTCTGCTTGCACTCGCGTTGCTTGCCGTAGTGCCCGCCTTGGGGCTGGCGCAGCAGAAGCTCAAGTTCGCGCACGTGTACGAGACCTCGGAGCCCTACCACAGCTACGCAGTCTGGGCAGCCGGGGAGATCGCCAAGCGCACCAACAACCGCTACACGATGGACGTCTTCGCCGCCTCGCAGCTCGGCAACGAGACCCAGATCAACCAGTCGCTGTCCCTGGGCACCGTGGACCTGATCTACACCGGGCAGGCGTTCGCGGCGCGCACCTACCCGCCGCTGTCGATCGGCGGCGCGCCCTACATGTTCCGCGACTTCGACCACTGGAAGAAGTACTCGCAGAGCAAGGTGCTCACCGATCTGACCGATGCCTACTTCAAGAAAGGCGGCAACCGGCCGATCGCCGCGTTCTACTACGGCGTGCGCCACACCACCGCTAACAAGGCCATCAACAAGCCCGAGGACATGAAGGGCCTGAAGCTGCGCGTGCCCGACGCGCCGCTCTACATCATGTACCCGAAGGTGCTCGGGGCCAACGCGACGCCGATCGCCTTTGCCGAGGTCTATCTCGCGCTGCAGAACAAGACCGTCGACTCGCAGGAAAATCCGCTGCCGACCATCCTCGCCAAGAAGTTCTACGAGGTCCAGACGCACGTGAACCTCACCGGCCACATCACCGAGATGCTGCTCGCCATCGTCGGCGGCCACGTGTGGAGCAAGCTCTCGGACGCCGACAAGAAAGTATTCGAGACGGTGTTTCGCGAGGCCGCGGAGAAGTCGAACGCCGAGATCGCGCAATCCGAGCAGCAGCTGGTGACCGATTTCGCCAGCAAGTACGGCAAGACGGTGGTGAAGTCCGACCGCGACGCGTTCAAGAAAGTCTTCAGCAAGTTCCACGTCGGCGGCGACGTGCCCTGGGACAAGGCGCTCTACGACAAAGTCCAGGCCATCAAGTAGCCTTCATGGCAAAGAAACCGGGCTGGCGCAGCGTTCAGTGGTTCGGCCGCCAGGACATCTACGGCTTCATCTACCGCAGCTGGGTGAAGAACCGCGGCGTGCCGCAGGACCAGTTCGACGGCCGGCCGGTAATCGGCATCTGCAACACCTGGTCCGAGCTCACGCCCTGCAACACGCATTTCCGCGTCCTCGCTGATCACGTCCGCCACGGCATCCTCGAGGCGGGCGGGTTCCCGCTCGAGTTTCCCGTGATGTCTCTCGGCGAGACTCTGCTGCGGCCCACCGCGATGCTGTACCGCAACCTCGCCAGCATGGACGTCGAGGAATCGATCCGCGGCAATCCGCTCGACGGCGTGGTGCTGCTCGCCGGCTGCGACAAGACCACCCCGGCGACGCTGATGGGCGCGGCGAGCGTGGATCTCCCGACCATCCTGGTCTCGGGCGGACCGATGCTCTCGGGCAAGTACCGCGGCACCGACATCGGCTCGGGAACCAACACCTGGTCGATGTCGGAGGAGCTGCGCGCGGGGAAGATCAGCCTCGAGGAATTCCACGAAGCCGAATCCTGCATGCACCGCTCCCACGGCCACTGCATGACGATGGGTACCGCCTCGACCATGGCCTCGATGGTGGAGGCGCTCGGCGTCGGCATGCCCGGCAACGCCGCCATTCCGGCGGTGGATGCGCGCAGGAACGTGCTGGCCCGCTCGGCCGGGCGGCGCATCGTCGAGCTGGTCAAGAGCAATGCCAAGTTGTCGAGCATCCTGACGAAGGCTGCTTTCGAAAATGCGATCCGCGCCAACGCCGCAATCGGCGGCTCCACCAACGCAGTGATCCATCTCATCGCCCTCGCGCGGCGCATCGGCGTCGAGCTCACCCTGGACGATTGGGACCGCAGCGGCCGGGGCGTGCATACCCTCGTGAACATCATGCCGTCGGGCAAGTACCTGATGGAGGACTTCTACTACGCAGGCGGTCTGCCCACGGTGCTGCGCGAGCTGGGCGAGAACGATCTGCTGAACAAGGACGCCTTGACGGTGAACGGCAAGACGATCTGGGACAACAACAAGGACGCGCCCTGCTGGAACCGCGACGTCATCCATACCTTCAAGTCGCCCTTCAAGCCGCACGCCGGCATCGCGGTCCTGCGCGGCAACCTGTGCCCCGATGGCGCGATCATCAAGCCGTCGGCGGCCACGCCCAGGCTCATGCAGCACCGCGGCCGCGCGGTGGTGTTCGAGAACATCGAGGATTTCCACAGGCGCATCGACGACCCGAAGCTCGACATCGACGAGTCGAGCGTGATGGTGCTGAAGAACTGCGGTCCGAAGGGCTATCCGGGCATGGCCGAGGTGGGCAACATGCCGCTCCCGCCCAAGCTGCTGAAGAAGGGCGTCACCGACATGGTCCGGATCTCGGATGCGCGCATGAGCGGCACCGCGTACGGCACCGTGGTGCTCCATGCTTCGCCCGAGGCGGCGGCGGGCGGCACCCTCGCCCTGGTCGAGAACGGCGACAGCATCGAGCTCGATGTCGACAAGCGCAGCCTCGAGCTCAAGGTCTCCGGGCAGGTCCTTGCGCAACGCAGAAAGAACTGGGAAGCGCCCAAGCCGCCGCTGCCGCGCGGCTACTGGCGCCTTTACTTCGACCACGTGCTCCAGGCCCACGAGGGCGCCGACCTCGATTTCCTGGTGGGCAAGAGCGGCAGCTTCGTACCCCGCGACAACCACTGATGAGCGCGGAGCAGGAGCACGTCCTCGGCACGGACGGGCAGTTCCATGTCGAGGACGAGGCCGTGGACCTGTCCACCTACGGCTGGGAGGACTGGGTGAGCTTCGCGCTGTTCTGGATGATGGCCGCGGTGGTCTTCTACCAGGTCTTCACGCGCTACGTGCTCGCCGACTCCGCAGGATGGACCGAGGAGATCGCGCGCTACTTCCTGGTGGCCCTGGTGTTCATTGGTGCCTCCATGTCGGTGCGCAAGAACAACCATATCCAGGTCGACTACTTCTACCGCCTGATGCCGCGAGTCATGGCGCGCATCCTCTCGACCCTTGTGGACGTCGTGCGCTGCCTGTTTCTTGGCTACGCGGCGTGGCTCACTTGGCTGCTCATCCAGCGCATCGGCAACCAGCCGATGGCCGTGGTCGAGCTGCCGGTGGGGATCGTCTTCAGCTGCATGCTGTTCGGTTTCTTGCTGATGTTCCTGCGCTCGCTCCAGGTCGCGTGGCGCCATTGGAAGCAGGGCCACAGCGTGCTCGAGCGCCCTGAGTTCGCGGCGGAGGGCGGGGCGGGTTCCTCCTGATGGGCTCCGGCCTGCTCACCGGATTTCTCGCGCTGATGGTGAGCGGCCTGCCGGTTGCCATGGCGATGGCGGTGGCCTCGCTCGTCTACGTGATGGCCTCGGGAAGCATCCCCGACTTCGTCGTCATCCACCGCATGTACGGCGGCGTGGATTCGTTTCCGCTGCTGGCGGTGCCGTTCTTCATCTGGGCGGGCAACCTGATGAACTCCGCCGGGATCACCAACCGCATCTACAACTTCGCGCTCGCGCTGGTGGGCTGGCTGAAAGGCGGCCTGGGGCACGTCAACGTGGTGGGCTCGATGATCTTCGCCGGCATGTCGGGCACCGCCATCGCTGATGCGGCAGGCCTCGGCACGATCGAGATCAAGGCGATGACCGATCACGGCTACTCGAAGGAATTCTCCGTCGGCGTGACCGCCGCGTCGGCAACCGTGGGACCCATCATCCCGCCTTCGCTGCCGTTCGTGATCTACGGCATGATGGCGGGCGTCTCGATCGGCCAGCTGTTCCTCGCCGGCATCATTCCCGGGATCATCATGGGCATCACGATGATGCTCACCGTGGCGTACTTCGCGCACACGCGCAACTTCGGCCGCGACGTGCCGTTCTCGACGCGCAAGCTCGCCAAGGCGACCCTCGAAGTCGCGCTGGTCGCCTGCGTCCCGTTCAGCGCGTGGCTCCTGTTTCAAGCAGGAGTGCCGGCTGGATGGGCGGTGATCATCGCTTTCGCCCTGCTGCTCGCGCTGGACAAGCTCTTCGACTTCTCGGCGGTGATGGCGCTGCTCACCCCGGTGATGCTCATCGGCGGCATGACAATGGGCGTCTTCACGCCCACCGAAGGTGCGATCGCCGCCTCGCTGTGGGCTCTCTTCCTCGGCCTGGTGTGGTACCGCACGCTGGACTGGCGGCACCTCGTCAAGCTGACGATGGACACCATCGAAACCACCGCCGCGGTGCTGTTCATCGTCGCGGCCGCTTCGATCTTCGGCTGGCTGCTTACGGTGACCCACGTCACCGACGCAGTGGCGAATTGGGTACTCGCCTTCACGCACAACCCCAATGTGTTTCTATTGCTGGCGAATATCCTGATGCTGTTCGTCGGCTGCTTCCTCGAGCCGACGGCAGCGATCACGCTGCTGGTCCCGATCCTGATCCCGATCTGCCTGAAGTTCGGCATCGACCCGGTGCATTTCGGCCTGGTGATGGTGCTGAACCTGATGATCGGGCTGCTCCACCCGCCGATGGGCACGGTGTTGTTCGTGCTCTCGAGGGTGGCTAAACTGTCGTTCGAGCGCACGACGGTAGCGATCCTGCCCTGGCTGGTGCCGCTGCTCCTGACTCTGTTTCTGTGTACCTACGTGCCCGAGATCGTGCTCTGGCTCCCGAAGCGGTTCTTCTGAGGTGCCGTCATGCTGCAAGCCGCCGACCTGACCATCCGCCTGCATCCCGATGACGACGTCGTCATCGCCCGCATGGAAATCCCGGGGGGTACGCTCCTCAAAGGCGAGAAGCTGACTGCGGTGGTGACGATCCCCGCGGGACACAAGCTCGCCGTGCGCGACATCGCGCACGGCAAGCCGGTGCGGCGCTACAACCAGATCATCGGCTTCGCCACGCGCGCGATCAAAGCGGGCGATCACGTGCACGTGCACAACATCGCCATGGGCGATTTTGCGCGCGACTACGCCTTCTGCACTCTGAAGAGACCGACCGAATTTGTGGACCAGCCGGCCACTTTCATGGGAATCAAGAGAGAAGACGGACGAGTCGCCACCCGTAACTACATCGGCATCCTCACGAGCGTGAACTGCTCGGCGACCGTGGCCAGGATGATCGCAGACCATTTCAGGAATCGCCTGGATGACTACCCCAACGTCGACGGCGTGGTGGCGCTGACCCACAAGAGCGGGTGCGGCATGGCTTCCGAAGGCGAAGGCATGGACGTTCTCCGGCGCACCATGGCGGGCTACGCGCGGCATCCGAATTTCTTCGCCATCCAGGTCGTCGGGCTGGGCTGCGAGGCGAACCAGATCAACAACCTGCTTTCGACGCAGGGCCTCAAGCGCCACGACCGGCTCCACGCCTACACCATCCAGGAAAAAGGCGGTACATCGAAGGCGGTGCGGGAGGGCGTCGCGCGCATCCAGGCCATCCTGCCCGAGGCGAACAGGGTGAAACGCGAGCCGTTCCCCGCAAGCCATCTGACGCTCGGCCTGCAGTGCGGCGGGTCCGACGGGTATTCGGGCATCAGCGCCAATCCTGCGCTCGGGGCGGCGGTCGATCTGCTGGTCCGCAATGGCGGAACGGCCATGCTTTCGGAGACGCCCGAGATCTACGGCGCCGAGCACCTGCTGACCCGCAGGGCGGTGTCGAAGGAAGTCGGCGAGAAGCTCATCGCGCGCATCCGCTGGTGGGAGGACTACACCGCGCGCAACAAGATGGATATGAACAACAATCCCTCGCCGGGCAACAAAGCGGGCGGGCTCACCACCATCCTCGAGAAATCGCTCGGCGCCGTGGCGAAGGGCGGCACCACCAACCTCGTCGATGTCTACGAGTACGCCCAGCCCGTGACGGCGAAGGGCTTCATCTACATGGATACGCCCGGCTACGATCCGGTCTCGGCCACCGGCCAGGTCGCGGGCGGCGCCAACATGATCTGCTTCACCACCGGGCGCGGCTCGGCGTACGGCTGCAAGCCCGCGCCTTCGCTCAAGCTCGCGACCAACACGCCGCTCTTCGTCCACCAGGAAGAGGACATGGACTTCAATTGCGGCACGGTGATCGACGGTACCGAGACGATCCAGGAGGCCGGTGCCCGCTTCTTCCAGCTCATCCTCGATACGGCGTCCGGGAAAAAGACCAAGAGCGAAGAATTCGGCTACGGCGAGGATGAATTCGCGCCGTGGACCCTCGGCGCCACGATGTAGTGGACCAGCTCCAAAGGCATCTGCCGGACATCGCGATCGC
The DNA here is from genome assembly GCA_044870335.1 of Burkholderiales bacterium. Classification (GTDB taxonomy): domain Bacteria; phylum Pseudomonadota; class Gammaproteobacteria; order Burkholderiales; family SG8-39; genus SCGC-AG-212-J23. The sequence goes on from JBIOYV010000131.1 coordinate 13,931, forward strand.
TGCGGCGCTCGCGTGGGGCAGCGGCCTTCGCGCCTACGCGGTGATCTTCGCCCTCGGCCTCGCGGGCGCCGCCGGCTGGCTGGAGCTTCCGCAGCACCTGCGCCTGCTCCAGCATCCGATCGTGCTCGGTGCGAGCGGCCTCATGACCGCGGTCGAGTTCTTCGCCGACAAGCTGCCCTGGCTCGACAGCCTGTGGGACGCGGTGCACAGCTTCATCCGTATCCCCGCGGGCGCGGCGCTCGCCGCGGCGGTGTTCGGCGACTCCGACTCCGCCGTGACGCTCGCCGCCGCGATCCTCGGCGGAACCCTCAGCGCCGGCGTGCACTTCGCCAAGGCCGGCGCGCGCGCCGCGATCAATACCTCGCCCGAGCCATTCAGCAACTGGACTGCGTCGCTCGCCGAGGACGCCATGGTGCCCGTGGGGCTGTGGCTCGCCTTCGCACACCCGATTTTGTTTTTTCTCCTTCTGGGGCTGTTCACGATAGTGGCGGTAATGCTTCTGCGTCTCATCTGGCGCGGGCTGCAGCGCCTGCTCGCATGAAGCCGCGGGTGTACCTCGACGCCCCGCTGGAGCGGCCGGGCGAGGTCTCGCTCGACGACGCGCCTGCGCACCATCTCGCACGCGTGCTGCGGCTGCGGGAGGGCGATGCGCTCACCGTATTCAACGGCCGCGGCGGCGAATGGGACGCGCAGTTCATCGGCAAGCGGCGCGTGCGTCTCGTGGCCTTCGACGCCGTCGAGCGCGAGTCGCCGCTGCGCATCACCCTGGTCCAGGGCGTGTCGTCCGGTGACCGGATGGACTACACCGTGCAAAAGGCGGTCGAGCTTGGGGTGGCGGCGATCCAGCCTTTGCTCACGAAGAAAGGCGTGGTGCGGTTGGAGGGTACCCGTGCGTCAGCCCGCATCGACCACTGGAAAAGAATTGCGATCGCGGCGTGCGAGCAGTGTGGCCGCAACCGTGTTCCCGAAGTGCTGGCGCTGATCGATTTCCAGCAATATCGGCCGGTCGGCAACGGGACGCGGCTGCTCTTGTCCGCTCAGGGCGAGTCCATCAGGGAAGTGAATATGGAAGGCGCGGCGACGATCGCCGCCGGTCCCGAGGCGGGCTTCGCGCCCGAAGAGCGGGCGGCGCTCGAGCGCGCCGGGTTCGTGAAAGCGAGCCTCGGGCCGCGCGTGCTGCGCACCGAGACCGCGGCGCTTGCCGCGCTCGCCGCCCTCAACGCGCTGCGGGGAGACTTCTAGCGAGAAGCTGCGCCATGGGCTCGTTGCCCTTGGCGCGCGCGATCTCGAGCGCCGTCCTGCCCTTCGCGTCCTTCGCGCCGAGATTGACGCCGCGCCCCTCGACGAAAAGTTCGACGGCGAGCGCGTCGTCGCGTTCGACCGCGGCGAGGAAGTCTCTCGGGTCGTGATACTTCAGGCCCATCGCGGTCAAGTCCTTGCGCGCCTGGAGCGCACGCTCAGGTGAAGCCGTCACGGGCTTCCCGATCTGCTTGCGTGCCATCGAAGCGACATCCTGGCCGATCGAGGCGACGCGCGAGCGGTACTCGGACGGCATGTCGGCCGTCGCTTCATCTAGCAGCCCGGCGATCGCGCGGTTCGCCTCGGTGCTGCGCCCGGCGAGCACATCGTCGAGGGCCTTGTCGGGATCGTCGGATTGCGCGGTGCGCATGAGAATCTGGGTCAGGGTCAATGCGTGGCCGAAGGCCTTCCAGCCCTCGTCGTCCTGAGCCGCGGCGGGCCTCTGCGCGGGCGCCGTCGTGCTCGGCGCGGGCGCCGTCGTGCCGGGCGCGGGGGCGGTCGTTTCGGTAGTTGCGGCGCACGCTGCGAGCAGTGGCAGCAGCACCGCGCTAAGGACAGTCGCTTTCAGGTTCATGATGGCTCTCCAAGACGGGAGGATACCGCGGGCCACCGGCCGGCGTTTACGCCTTACAATTTGTAGAAACTACAAAATGGCCACGCTGCAACACCCCGAAAGCTTCGTGCGCTGGTTCCGCCAGGTCGCACCGTACCTGCACGCCTTTCGCGGCCGCACTTTCGTGGTGGCCTTCGGCGGCGAGATGTTCGCCGAGCGGGCTCGCTTCGCGAGCTTTATCCACGACGTGAGCATCCTGGCCGCGCTCGGCATCCGGCTCGTGCTGGCGCACGGCGCCCGTCCGCAGATCGAAGCCGAGCTCAAGGCGCGCGGCATCCGCTCGCACTACGCGCACGGGCTGCGGATCACAGACGAGCGCGCGCTGCAGGCCGTGAAGGAAGCGGCCGGCGTGCTGCGGGTCGAGATCGAGGCCCTGCTGTCGCAGGGGCTGCCGAACTCGCCGATGGCCGGCGCGCAAATCCGCGTCGCGTCTGGAAACTACATCACCGCGCGGCCCATCGGCGTGGTGAAAGGAACCGATTTCCTCTTCACCGGGGCGGTCCGCAAGGTCGACGCCGCCGGCATCGCGCGCCGACTCGACGCCGGCGAGGTGGCGCTCGTGCCCCCGCTCGGCTATTCCCCCACCGGGGAAGTGTTCAACCTGGCGTGGGAGGACGTCGCGGAGAGCCTCGCCGTGGCGCTCAGGGCGGACAAGCTGCTCATGTACACCGACCGGCTTCCGGCCGATGCCAAGGGGGAAGTGATCGCGGAGCTGACCGCCCAGGAAGCGGAGTCGCTTCTTTCGAAAAAAACCGATCTGAGTCCGACAACGAAGCGTGCCATGGAGCACGCCGTTCGCGCGGTCAAGGCCGGGGTCGCGCGCAGCCACATCGTGACGCGCCGCGCCAGCGGCTCGCTGCTGCTCGAGCTCTTCACGCACACCGGCGTCGGCACCATGATCACCGCGGTCACGGTGGAGAAGCTGCGCCCGGCGCGCATCGAGGACGTGCAGGGGATGCTCGCCTTGATCGAGCCGCTCGAGGCCGAGGGCACGCTCGTCAAGCGCAGCCGCGAGCTGCTCGAGGCCGAGATCGGCAACTTCCTCGTGGTCGAGCACGACGGGGTGATCGTCGGCTGCGCGGCGCTCTACCCGTTCAAGGAGGAAAAGAGCGCCGAGTTCGCCTGTCTCGCGGTCGCCGAAGGCTATCGCGACGCGGGCTACGGCGAGGACCTGCTGAAAGCCTGCGAGGAGCGCGCCCGGAGCCTGCGCATCCGGCGCCTGTTCGCGCTTACGACGCACGCCGCGCACTGGTTCCTCGAGCAGGGCTTCCGGGCCAGCGACGTGGCCAAGCTGCCTTCGCGTCGCCAGGCGCTCTACAACTGGAAGCGGGGCTCGAAGGTGTTCCTCAAGCGCCTATAATTTCGCTATGGCAAGAACGGTTAAATGCGTCAAGCTCGGCCGCGAGGCCGAAGGGCTGGAACACCCGCCCTATCCCGGCGCGCTGGGCAAGCGCATCTGGGAGAACGTCTCGAAAGAAGCCTGGCAGCAGTGGCTGAAGCACCAGACGATGCTGGTGAACGAGAACCGGCTCAATCTCGCCGACCCCAAGGCGCGCAAGTACCTGATGGAGCAGACCGAGCAACATTTCTTCGGCGCCGGCGCCGACGTCGCCTCGGGGTACGTCCCGCCGGAAAAATAGGGACAGACCCTATTTATTCCAGCAGCTCGCGCTCGACGTCCTCGATGCGGGTGTGCCGCACGTCGCGGCCCTTCACCATGTAGACCACGTACTCGGCCATGTTCTTGGCATGGTCGCCGATGCGCTCGACCGCCTTGGCGATGAACAGGATCTCGAGCGAGCGGGTGATGGTGCGCGGGTCTTCCATCATGAAGGTGATGAGCTGGCGCATGATGGCGCGGAACTCGTCGTCCACGGCCTGATCCTGCTTCACTACGCGCATGGCCTCGGAGACGTCGAGGCGCGCGAACGCGTCGAGCGACTGGCGCAGCATCGCCGTGGCGCGGTCGGCGACGTGCGAGAGATCCAGGCGCGGCATGTGCTGGCGGTCGGCGGTATGGATGAGCTTCGCCATGCGCGCGATCTTCTGCGCCTCGTCGCCGATGCGCTCGAGGTCGGTGATGGTCTTGATCACCGCCACGAGCAGGCGCAGGTCCCCCGCGGCGGGCTGGCGCCGCGCGATGATGTGGCTGCAGGCTTCGTCGAGCTCCACCTCGATGGCGTTGACCCGATGGTCCTCGCCGATCACCTTGTCGATGAGCTCCATGTCGCCGGAGATGAGGCTTTCCATCGCGCGGGTGATCTGCTCCTCCACCATGCCGCCCATCTGCAGCACGCGGGAGCGCACGCGCTCGAGCTCGGCGTCGAACTGCTTGGACGTGTGTTCAGCCATGACCGGCCAGCCTATCAGCCTGGGATGACCGAAATGTTACGCCTTTCTGGCGATCAGGGTTCTCACCCCGGCTGGCTCAGCGAGGAGCAGCACGTCAGCCGGCCGCTGTGCGAAAAGTCCGTTGGTGACCAGGCCGGCGAGGTTGTTCAGGTCGCGCTCGAGCTCGGGCGGGTTGAGGATCGTCATCCCGTGGCAATCGATGACCACGTTGCCGTTGTCGGTGGTGAAGTTCGCGCGCAGCTCGGGCAGGCCCCCGCGCTTCACGACCTCGCGCCCGACGTAGCCGCGGGCCATCGGGATGACCTCGAGCGGCAACGGGAACTTCCCCAGCACCGGAACGAGCTTCGAGGCGTCGCAGATGCAGACGAACTTTGCCGCGACCGCCGCGACGATCTTCTCCCGCGTCAGCGCCCCGCCTCCGCCCTTCACCATGTGCAGGTGCTCGGTCACCTCGTCGGCGCCGTCGACGTACACCGGCAGCTCGTTCACGCTGTTCAGGTCGAACACCCGGATGCCGTGCGCCTTCAGCCGCTGCGCGCTTGCCTCCGAGGCGGCCACCGCGCCCTCGATGCGGCCCTTGATGGTGGCGAGCGCGTCGATGAAGAGGTTCACCGTCGAGCCCGAGCCGACCCCGACGACCTTGTCTTCCACCACGTACTTCAGCGCTGCTTGCGCCGCGGCCTGCTTCAGATCGTTTTGATTCACTTCTTGCGTTGCGGCGGAAGATCCGTGCACACGCCCTCGAAGGCCTCGGCGGCCATGCCGACCGATTCGCCGAGCGTGGGATGGGGATGGATGGTCTTGCCGATGTCGGTCGCGTCGGCGCCCATCTCGACGGCGAGCGCGAGCTCGCTGATGAGGTCGCCGGCGCCGGTGCCGACGATGCCGCCGCCCACGATACGATGGTTGTCGGCGTCGAAGATGAGCTTGGTGAAGCCCTCGTCGCGCGCGTTGGCGATGGCGCGTCCGGATGCCGCCCACGGGAATTTCGCCACCCCCACCTTGGTGCCGTTCTTCTTCGCTTCGTCCTCGGTGAGGCCGACCCAGGCGATCTCCGGGTCGGTGAAGGCCACCGACGGGATGACGCGGGCGTCGAAATGCGATTTGCGGCCCGCCGCCGCCTCGGCGGCGACGTGGCCCTCGTGCACCGCCTTGTGCGCGAGCATCGGGTTCTTGGTAATGTCGCCGATGGCATAGACGTGGCCGACGTTGGTCCGCATCTGCGAATCGGTTTCGATGAAGCCGCGCTCGGTCACGGCGACGCCCGCTTTCTCCGCGCCGATCTTGCGGCCGTTCGGCACGCGGCCGACCGAGACGAGGACCATGTCGTACGTCTTTGCCTCCGCCCCTTCGAACGAAACCCGCAATCCGTCTTTCCCGGGTTCGACTTTCGTGGTCTTCGCCTTCAGCATCACCCGGTCGAAGCGCGGCGCGTTCACCTTCTGCCAGACGGCGACGAGGTCGCGGTCGGCCCCGAGCATGAGCGCGTCCATCATCTCCACCACGTCGAGGCGCGCGCCCAGGGTCGAGTACACCGTGCCCATCTCGAGGCCGATGATGCCGCCGCCGACCACCAGCAGCTTCTTCGGCACGCTCTTCAGCTCGAGCGCGCCGGTCGAATCGACGATGCGCGGGTCTGAGGGCAACTCATTTCCTTCGAGCCGCAGCTTCGCCGCCTGCGACCCGGCGGCGATGATGGCGGAGGCGAAGCGCACCGTCTTCTTGCCTTCCTTGGTCTCCACGACCATGTGGTGCGCGTCGGAGAAGCCCCCCACGCCGGTCAGCACGGTGACCTTGCGCAGCTTCGCCATCGAGGCGAGGCCGCCGGTCAGCTTTCCGACCACCTTGTTCTTGAACTCGCGCAGCTTGGCGAGGTCGAGCTTGGGCTCGCCGAACGCGACGCCGTGCGAAGCGAGCGCCTTGGCGGCGTCGATCACGGCGGCGGTGTGCAGCAGCGCCTTCGACGGGATGCAGCCGACGTTGAGGCACACGCCGCCGAGCGCCGCATAGCGCTCGACCAGCACCGTCTTCAGGCCGAGGTCGGCGGCACGGAACGCCGCCGAGTAGCCGCCCGGACCGGACCCGAGCACCACCACGTCGCACTCGAGGTCCGCGCCGGTTGAGGGGGCCGGCGATGCCGTCCTCGGCGCCTCCGGCACCTTGGGCTTCGCGGGGGCCTCGGCCCTCGCCTCCTGCGATTCGAGCAGCAGGATCGGCGAGCCCTGCGAGACCTTGTCGCCCACCTTGATGCGCAGCTCCTTCACCACGCCCGGACCCGGCGAGGGAATCTCCATCGTCGCCTTGTCGGACTCGAGCGTGACGAGCGACTGCTCCTTGGAGACCGTGTCGCCGGGCTTCACCAGCACTTCGATGACCTCGACGTTCTTGAAATCCCCGATGTCGGGGACTTTGACCTCGGTGCCGGCGGCCATCTAGAGGATGAGCTTGCGGATGTCGGAGAGCACCGAGACGAGGAAGCTCGAGAAGCGCGCGGCCGTGGCGCCGTCGATCACGCGGTGGTCGTAGGAGAGCGCAAGCGGCAGCATTAACCTGGCGTTGAAGAGATCCTTTCCTTTTTCGTCCTTCCCAGCATATACAGGTCGGTATGCTCCGCGCGAAACGCCGAGGATGGCGACCTCGGGGGCGTTGATGATCGGGGTGAATGCGGTGCCGCCGATGCCGCCCAGGCTCGAGATCGAGAACGTGCCGCCCTGCAGGTCCCCGGGCTTGAGCTTGCCCTCCCGCGCGAGCTTGCTGACGTCGGAGAGCTCGTGCGCGAGGTCGAACACGCCCTTGCGGTCGGCGTCGCGCACCACCGGCACCACCAGCCCGCCGGGCGTGTCGACCGCCACGCCCACGTGGTAGTACTTCTTGACGATGATGTTCTCGCCCGACTTGTCGAGCGAAGAATTGAACACCGGGAACTGCCGCAGCGCCGTGACGCAGGCCTTGATCATGAAGGCGAGCATCGTCAGCTTGAATCCCTTCTTCTCGGTTTCGGCGGTCTGCGCCTTGCGGAAAGCCTCGAGATCCGTGATGTCGGCCTCGTCGAACTGCGTGACGTGCGGAATCGAGATCCAGTTGCGGTGCAGATAAGGCCCGGACAGCTTCTGGATGCGCGAAAGCGGTTTCGTCTCCACCGGGCCGAACTTGGCGAAGTCGACTTCGGGCCAGGCGGGCAGATTGAACGGGAGCGGAGTGCCCGCCTTCGCGCCGGTTTGAGTGGGTGTTTTTGAAAGGGCACCTTTGACAAACGACTGCACGTCGGTGTGCAGGATGCGTCCCTTGGGTCCGCTGCCCTGCACCTGGTGCAGGTCCACACCAAGCTCGCGCGCGAACTTGCGCACCGAAGGGCTGGCGTGCGGCTTCGCGCCGATTTCCTCTTGCGGCTCTCGCGGCACCGGACGCGGCGCGGGCGCGGGTGCCACCGCCGGCGCGCTTGCCGCCATCCTGGACGGCGCCGGCGCAGGGGCGGGCTTGGCTGTAGGCGCGCTCGCCGCCGCGGCTGGCGCGCCGCCCGCGGTTGCGGAAAGGACGAGGATCGGCGCGCCCTTCGATACCTTGTCGCCGACCTTGATCTTCAGCTCACGCACCACGCCCGCGGAGGGCGACGGAATCTCCATCGTCGCCTTGTCGGACTCGAGCGTGATGAGCGACTGCTCCTTCGCCACCGCGTCGCCGGGCTTCACCAGCACCTCGATGACCTCGACCTCCTTGAAGTCGCCGATGTCAGGTACCGGAACCGTGGTGGAGCTGCCATCGCCCGTGGGCCTGGATTCGGGCCTCGCCTGCTGCACCGGCTCCTGCTTCGCCTCCCGCTTCGGCTCGGGTTTCGCCTCCGGGCGCGGCTGGGGCCTGGCGGTTTCGTCCTTCGCCTCGAGCTCGAGAATCGGCGAGCCCTTCGACACCTTGTCGCCCATCTTGATCTTGATCTCGCGCACCACGCCGTCGGAAGGCGACGGAATCTCCATGGTCGCCTTGTCGGACTCGAGCGTGATGAGCGACTGCTCCTTGGCGACGGCGTCGCCCGGCTTGACGAGCACCTCGATGACGGCGACGTCCTTGAAATCTCCGATGTCCGGGACCACGACCTGAGTCATGAGGCGCTTCTATACCGTCGTCGGATCGGGCTTTTCCGGATCGATAGCGTACTTCCTGATCGCGTCCGCCACCTGCTTCGGCTTGACCTCACCCTGCTCGGCGAGCGACTTCAGGGCTGCCACGGCCACGAAGTGGCGGTTCACCTCGAAGAAGTAGCGCAGCCGGGCGCGCGAATCGGAACGCCCGAAGCCGTCGGTGCCAAGCACCTTGTAGGAGCGGCCCTGCGGCACGAACGGGCGGATCTGCTCGGCGAAGCTCTTGATGTAGTCGCTCGCCGCGATGACCGGGCCGGGCTTCTCCTGCAGCGCCTTGGTCACGTACGGCGCGCGCGGCTTTGCCTCCGGGTGCAGCAGGTTCCAGCGCTCGGCGGCAAGGCCCTCGCGCCGCAGCTCGGTGAAGCTCGTCGCGCTCCAGACATCGGCGGCGACGTCCCAGTCGCTTTCCAGGAGCTGCGCGGCCGCCTCCACTTCGCGCAGGATGGTGCCGGAACCGAGCAGCTGAACGCGCGACTTGCTCTTCGATTTCGACGGCTTGAGGAGGTACAGCCCCTTGAGGATGCCCTCCTCGGCGCCTTGCGGCATCGGCGGGTGCTCGTAGTTCTCGTTCATCAGGGTGATGTAATAGAAAACGTCCTCCTGGTTCGTCACCATGCGGCGCAAGCCGTCGTGGATGATGACCGCGACCTCGTGACCGTAGGTCGGGTCGTACGAGATGCAGTTCGGAATCACCGAAGAGAGGATGTGCGAGTGCCCGTCCTCGTGCTGCAGGCCTTCGCCGTTCAGCGTGGTGCGGCCGGCCGTGGCGCCGAGCAGGAAGCCGCGCGCGCGCTGGTCGGCCGCCGCCCAGGCGAGGTCGCCGATGCGCTGCATGCCGAACATCGAGTAGAACGTGTAGAACGGCACCGTCACCTGGTTGGAATGGCTGTATGCGGTCGCCGCAGCGATCCAGGAGGAGAACGCCCCCGCCTCGTTGATGCCCTCCTCGAGGATCTGCCCCTGCTTGTCCTCGCGGTAGTACATCACCTGGTCGCGGTCGACCGGCTCGTACTTCTGGCCCTCGGGCGCGAAGATGCCGAGCTGGCGGAACATGCCTTCCATGCCGAAGGTGCGCGCCTCGTCGGGAACGATCGGGACGATGCGCCTGCCGATTTCCTTGTCGCGCACCAGCGCGGTCAGCGTGCGCACGAACGCCATGGTGGTCGAGATCTCGCGCCCTTCGCCCGAGCCCTTCAGCACCTGCTCGAAGGCGCTCAACGGCGGCACGGCGGGAACGCTATCCGCCTTGCGCCGGCGCTGTGGCAGGTAGCCGCCGAGGCCTTTCCTGCGCTCGTGCAGGTACTTCATCTCCGGCGAGTCGTCGGGCGGAATGTAGAACGCGAGCTCGTCCAGCTTCTCGTCCGGGATCGGAACGTTGAACTGGTCGCGCATCTCGCGGATCGTCGCGGTGTCGACCTTCTTCAGCTGGTGCGTCGGGTTCTTCGCCTGGCCCTGCTTGCCCAGGCCGTAGCCCTTGATGGTCTTCGCGAGGATCACCGTGGGCTGGCCCCGGTGCTTCACCGCCGCCGCGTAGGCCGCGTAAACCTTGTGGGGATCGTGTCCGCCGCGGTTCAGCCGCCAGATGTCCTCGTCGCTCATGCGCGAGACCATCTCGAGCGCCTTCGGATGCTTGCCGAAGAAATGCTTGCGCACGAAGGCGCCGTCGTTCGCCTTGTAGTTCTGGTACTCGCCGTCGACCGTCTCCTCCATGATCCGCTGCAGCACGCCGTCCTGGTCGCGCGCGAGCAGCGGGTCCCAGTACGAGCCCCAGATCACCTTGATCACGTTCCAGCCGGCGCCGCGGAAGTCGCCTTCGAGCTCCTGGATGATCTTGCCGTTGCCGCGCACCGGGCCGTCGAGGCGCTGCAGGTTGCAGTTGATGATGAAGATCAGGTTGTCGAGCTTTTCCCGCGCGGCCAGGCCGATCGCGCCGAGCGACTCGGGCTCGTCCATTTCGCCGTCGCCGCAGAATACCCACACCTTGCGGTTCGCGGTCTGCGCGAGTCCCCTTGCCTCGAGGTACTTGAGGTAGCGCGCCATGTAGATGGCCTGGATCGGCCCGAGCCCCATGGACACGGTGGGAAACTGCCAGTAGTCCGGCATCAGCCACGGGTGCGGATACGACGAAACGCCCTTGCCGTCGACCTCGCGGCGGAAGTTCAGCAGCCTTTCTTGCGAAAGCCTTCCCTCCATCAGCGAGCGCGCGTAGACGCCGGGAGAGGAATGGCCCTGGAAATAGATCAGGTCGCCCCCGTGGCCGTCGTGCGGCGCGTTCCAGAAATGCTGCTGCCCGGTGCCGAACAGCGTGCCGACCGAAGCGAAGCTCGCGATGTGGCCGCCGAGCTCGTCGTCGTTCTTGTTGGCGCGCGCCACCATCACCATCGCGTTCCAGCGGCAGATCGAGCGGATGCGCTCCTCGAGCGCGACGTCGCCGGGCGAGCGCTCCTCCATGTGCGGAGGAATGGTGTTGATGTACGCCGTGTTCGGCGAGAACGGAATGTGCGCACCCGAGCGGCGCGCCTTGTCGATCAGACGTTCCAGCAGGTAGTGAGCGCGCTCGGGTCCTTCGCGCTCGAGCACCGCCTCGAGGGCGTCCAGCCATTCCTGGGTCTCGAGCGCGTCGGGGTCGTTCGCTGCGGGAAATTGGGGGACGGCGGCCATTATTTCGGTTCCGAGTAGCTTGCTGCAGGGGGGCGCGGTTAGCTTAACCAGAAAACGGGCCCAATGCTAGACTGCGCCGCCCCCATGACGGCCAGGATCCTCGACGGAAAGTCTCTCGCCGCGGCGACGCGCAGCGCGCTGAAGGAGAAGGTGGACGCGCTTGTGCAGCGCGGGGTGCGCCCCGGGCTGGCCGTGATCATCGCCGGCGACAACCCGGCATCCAAGGTCTACGTGAGGAACAAGACGCTCGCCGCCGAAGAAATCGGCGTGCGCTCACGGCTCCTGGAGTATGGAAAAGAGGTTTCAGAAGCCGAGCTGATGCAGACCGTCGCAGCGCTGAACGCGGATCCGGAAGTCCACGGCATCCTGGTGCAGCTTCCGCTTCCGAAGCACATCGACGCCGCGCGCGTGCTCGAATCGATCGCACCGGCCAAGGATGTCGACGGCTTCCATGAAGCCAATCTCGGTGCGCTGATGGCCGGCCGGCCGGGCGTGGTGCCCTGCACGCCGCTCGCTTGCATGCGCCTGATCGAGCACGCCGGGGTGCAGATCGCCGGCCGGCAGGCCGTGGTCGTCGGGCGCTCGAATATCGTCGGCAAGCCGCTCGCGCACCTGCTCTTGCAAAAGGACGCCACCGTCACCATTTGCCACTCGAGGAGCGCCGACCTCGCCGGCATCTGCAGGAGCGCCGATATCCTGGTGGCTGCGGTCGGACGGGCAAAACTCGTGACCGCCGGAATGGTCAAACCGGGTGCCTGCGTCATCGACGTCGGCATCAACCGGCTGCCCGACGGCAAGCTCGCCGGCGACGTCGACTTCGACGCCGTCCAGAGCGTCGCCGGCTGGATCACCCCGGTTCCCGGCGGCGTCGGTCCGATGACGATCGCCATGCTGCTCGAAAACTGCATACGTGCCGCTTCCAAGGAATGAATCCACTTCTTGATTTTGCGGGCCTGCCCCGCTTCGATGAGATCAAACCCGAGCATGTCGCGCCCGCCATCGACCGGCTGCTCGCCGCCGGCCGCGCCGCGGTCGAGGCTGCAACCAGGGCGCGCCCCACCTGGGACGAGTTCGTCGCGCCGCTCGAGGATGCGAACGAGCGCCTGGGCCGCGCCTGGGGCCAGGTTGCGCACCTTCACGCGGTGATGGACAACCCCGCGCTGCGCGAGGCGTACAACGCGGCCCTGCCCAGGGTTTCGCAGTACTGGACCGAGCTCGGCCAGAACCTGCAGCTCTTCCAGAAGTACAAGGAGCTCGCACGCTCCGCCGAGTTCGCCGGCCTTTCTCCTGCGCGCCAGAAGATCGTGGACAACGCGCTGCGCGATTTTCGGCTCGGCGGCGCCGAGCTGCCGCTGGAGAAAAAGCAGCGCTACGCCGAGATCCAGGAGGAGCTCGCGAAGCTGTCGGCGAAGTTCTCGGAAAACGTGCTCGACGCTACGAATGCCTTTTCACTCATCGTTGAAAACCAGGAACGGTTGAACGGCATCCCCGCCGACGTGCTGCAGGCGGCGCGCGACGCGGCAATGAAGGATGAGAAGCAGGCGGACGGCAAGCCCAAGTGGAAGTTCACGCTGCACATGCCCTCCTACCTGCCGGTGCTGCAGTACGCCGACGACCGGACGCTGCGCGAGGCGCTCTACCGCGAAAGCGCCACGCGCGCCTCCGAGTTCGGCAAGCCCGAATGGGACAACAGCTCCAGCATCCAACGAATCGTCGAGCTGCGCCGCGAGCTCGCGGCGCTCCTCGGCTACGCCAACTACGCCGAAGTCTCGCTCGAGCCGAAAATGGCGCAGTCGCCGGCGCAGGTGCTCGCGTTTCTCGACGACCTCGCGGGCCATGCCCGGCCGTTCGCCGAAAAGGACGCCGCCGAACTTCGATCTTTTGCCAAATCTGAATTGGGAATAGAGGAGCTGGCGGCGTGGGACCTGCCGTACGCCTCCGAGAAGCTGCGCGCGAAGCGCTATGCCTTCTCGGACCAGGAAGTGAAGCAGTATTTCCCCGAGGAGGCCGTGCTGCAGGGCCTGTTCCGCGTCGCCCAGGCGCTCTACCAGATCACGATCGCGCCGTCGAAGGCGCCGGTGTGGCACGAGGACGTGCGGTTCTTCGAGCTCCGGGATGCCTCGGGCGCCGCCTCTCAACCCGTGATCGGCCATTTCTACATCGACCTCTATGCCCGGGACACCAAGCGCGGCGGCGCCTGGATGGACGACGCGATCACGCGGCGGCGCAAGGGAGCCGAGATCCAGACGCCGGTAGCGCACCTCAATTGCAACTTCTCCAGGCCCCTCAGTTCACCAACGGGCGGCAAGCCGGCGCTCTTCACGCACGACGAGGTGCTGACCCTGTTCCACGAGTTCGGGCACGGGCTGCACCACCTGCTGACCCGCGTCGAGGACCTCGGCGTGTCGGGCATCAACGGCGTCGAATGGGACGCGGTCGAGCTTCCCAGCCAGTTCATGGAGAACTTCGCCTGGGAGTGGGAGGTGCTGCGCCACATGACGCGGCATGTCGATACCGGTCAGCCGTTACCAAGACAATTATTTGAGAAAATGCTCGCGGCAAAGAACTTCCAGAGCGGCCTCGCCATGCTGCGCCAGATCGAGTTCGCGGTGTTCGACATGCGGCTGCATTCGGAATTTGATCCGGCCTCCGGGCGGACTGCGCAGCGATTGCTCGAGGAGGTGCGCGATCGGATCGCGGTGCTGAAGCCGCCCGCCTACAATCGCTTCGCGAACAGTTTCTCGCACATCTTCGCGGGCGGCTACGCGGCGGGGTACTACAGCTACAAGTGGGCGGAAGTGCTCTCGGCGGACGCGTATTCCTTCTTCGAGGAAAACGGCGTCCTCGACGCGCGCGCCGGGCAGCGCTTCCGCGACGAAATTCTCGCGGTCGGCGGCAGCAGGCCTGCTGCGGAATCGTTCCGCGCCTTCCGCGGGCGCGAGCCGCGCGTCGAGGCGCTGCTCAGGCACAATGGTATGATCGCCGCGTAATCCGCACTCATGAAGATGCGCACGCCCATCGCGGTTCTGCTTTCCGCGGCCGCTTTCGCGGCGCTGGCGCAGCAGCTTTATCGCTGGACCGACGAAACAGGGCGCGTGCACATCACCGACACGCCGCCGCCTGCCTCCGCGCGCAACGTGCAGAAAAAAAGCGGCGCCGGCAACGTGGCCGAGTCGCAGCAGGGCTTCGAGCTGAGCCAGGCGGTGCGCAATTTCCCGGTGACGCTCTATACCGCGCCGGCGTGCAAGGAGTACTGCATCGCGGCGCGCGCGCTGCTGAACAAGCGCGGCGTGCCTTTTTCGGAAGTGCAGGTCGTCGACGACGCGTCGCGCCAGGAGCTGAAGGCCGCCTCCGGCGCCGACGCCGTGCCGACGTTGGTCGTGGGGCGCAGCGTGCACCGCGGCTACTCGCCCGAGTCCTACGAGGCGCTGCTGGACTCGGCGCGCTATCCCAAGGCGGGATCCAGCCCGCAGCGGGCGCAGGCCGCTCCGCCGGATCCGGACGCCGCCAAGCCCGAACCCGCGCCGAGCGGACCCTACGCGCCCAGGCCACGGAGCAACTAGGCTCGGTTTCCCTGCTTCGCCTCGCGACCTGGAACGTCAATTCGCTGCGGGTGCGCCTGCCGCACCTCGTCGATTGGCTGCAGCGCGCGCAGCCCGAGGTCGCCTGCCTACAGGAAACCAAGATCGAGGACGCGAATTTTCCGCTCGCCGAGCTGCGCGCCGCCGGCTACGAAGCGGTGCATTGCGGCCAGAAGGCGTATAACGGCGTCGCGATTCTTGCGCGCTCGCAGCCGGCCGACGTGCAGCATGGCATTCCCGATTTTGCCGACGATCCCAAGCGGGTGATCGCCGCGACCGTGGGCGAGCTGCGGGTCGTGTGCCTGTACGCGCCCAATGGGCAGGCGGTCGGCTCCGACAAGTACCAGTACAAGCTGCGCTGGTACGACGCGGTTACGGGGTGGCTTTCAAAAGAACTTCAACGACATCCGCGGCTCGCAGTAGTGGGCGACCTCAACGTCGCACCTGAGGACCGCGATGTACATGACCCGAAGCGTTGGGCAGGACAGATCCACGTCTCGGAGGCCGAGCGCGCCGCGATGCGCCGCGTGATCGACCAAGTGGGCCTGGTGGACGCTTTCCGGCTCTTCCCGCAGAAGCCGGGGGAATTCTCCTGGTGGGACTACCGCCTGGCCGCCTTCCAGCGCAACTGGGGCCTGCGCATCGATCACATCCTGCTCTCGCCGGAGCTGGCGGGGCGCTGCGGCGCCTGCTTCATCGACAAGTCGCCGCGCCGGCTGGAGCGGCCTTCGGACCACGCGCCGGTGATCGCCGAGCTCGAAGACTAGTCGATGAGCTGGTACGCGGGAAGCGTCAGGAACTCGACGTAGCTGTCGTCGGCGGTGATGCGCTCGAACAGCTGCGCCGCCTCGTCGTACCTGCCTTCGCTCATCGCGGCCTTCACCTTGACGAGCTCGTCTTTGAGAAGGGCGCGGAAAAGCTCGACCGTGACCTTGCGGCCGTCGTCGAGCACGCCCTTCGAGGAGCGGATCCACTGCCAGATCTGCGAGCGCGAAATTTCGGCGGTCGCGGCATCCTCCATCAGGTTGAACACCGGGACGCAGCCGTTGCCCGCCAGCCACGAGCCGAGATACTGGATGCCGACGGAGATGTTGTTGCGCAGACCCGTTTCGGTAATCGGCTCTTCGGGATGGAACGCGAGCAGATCCTTCGCCGAGACGCTCACGTCTGGCCGCTGGCGCGCGTACTGGTTCGGCTGCGGCATGTGCTGGTCGAACACCTCCTTCGCCACCGGCACGAGCGCAGGGTGCGCCACCCAGGTGCCGTCGCAGCCGTCGGTCACTTCGCGCAGCTTGTCCTGGCGCACCTTCTCGAGCGCGGCCTCGTTCGCTTTCGGGTCGTTCTTGATCGGGATCTGCGCCGCCATGCCGCCCATCGCCGGCGCTCCGCGCCGGTGACAGGTCTTCACGAGCAGCAGCGCGTAGGCGCGCATGAACGGCGCCGTCATCGTGACCTGGGCGCGGTCGGCGAGGCAGAAGTCGCGGTCGGCGCGGAATTTCTTGATGCACGAGAAGATGTAGTCCCAGCGCCCGATGTTGAGGCCCGAGGAGTGCTCGCGCAGCTCGTAGAGGATCTCATCCATCTCGAACGCGGCGACCACGGTCTCGATCAGCGCGGTGGCGCGGATCGTGCCGACGGGGACGCCAAGCTCCTGCTGCGCGAAGACGAAAATTTCGTTCCACAGCCGCGCCTCGAGATGCGACTCCATCTTCGGCAGATAGAAGTAAGGGCCCGAGCCGCGCGCGAGCAGCTCCTTCGCGTTGTGGAAGAAGTAGACGGCGAAGTCGAAGATGCCGCCCGACACCGGCCGGCCTTCGACCGTGACGTGCTTTTCATCGAGGTGCCAGCCCCGGGGGCGCGGAATCAGCACCGCGGTCCTGTCCTTCAGGCGGTAGAACCTCTGGGTACTGTCAGCCGCGGTACTTTCGAAGCTGATCGTGCGCCGCACCGCGTCGCGCAGGTTGATCTGCCCGTCCACCATGTTGTGCCACGTCGGGCAGTTGGCGTCCTCGAAGTCCGCCATGAAGGTGGAGGCGCCGCTGTTCAGCGCGTTGATCACCATCTTGCGGTCGGTCGGGCCGGTGATCTCCACGCGCCGATCCAGGAGATCCTTCGGCTGCGAAGCGACCTTCCACTCCGAATCGCGGACGTGTTTCGTTTCCTCGAGGAAATCCGGCTTCGCACCGGCGTCGAACGCCTTCTGCCGCGCGGCTCGGCGGGCAAGCAGCTCCTGCCGGCGGCCTTCGAAACGCCGATGCAGCTTGGCTACGAAGGTGAGCGCTTCGGGCGTGAGGATCTGCGCGAACTCCGAAGTGATGCGTCCCGAGATCGAAACGTCTTTGGGTAGCGGATCGGACATGTGCATAGCAGCATCTTCTCGCTATCAAGACACTAAATTATTGAGTAGGCGGCGAATCTCCCGCACGACAGCCCGCTCAACGGAAGTGTCGGCGAGGGTGGTTTCCGCACCGCAACATTACCACACGCAGACTGAACCCGACATACCTCACGCGTCTGCCGAATGGAGGTTCTAGGAACTGCGACCAGCGTTTCATATTATGAAATGCGGCACTGCCGCGTGAAATCAGGCGCCGATCGGAGTACGCTCGGACTTCTCCGGTTTTCTTCCAACTCCTTGTTTCATATCGTGAGATAGCCAGATGCCCGCCGCCTACAACGTATTGATTCTTGGTGCTTCCTACGGCTCCCTGCTCGCCATCAAGTTGCTTGCCGCGGGGCACACGGCGAAGCTCGTGTGCCTGCCGGCCGAAGCGGAGGCCTTCAACCGCGACGGCGCGCGCGTGCGCATGCCCATCAAGGGCCGCGACGGCCTGGTCGAGGTGCATTCGAAGAAGCTGCCCGGCAAGCTCTCCGCGGACGCACCCGCGGCAGTGAATCCACGCGACTACGACCTCGTCGTCCTCGCCATGCAGGAACCCCAGTACCGCTCCCCGGGCGTTCGAGAGCTGCTCGAGGCTGCGGCGAAGGCGAAGGTGCCGTGCATGTCGATCATGAACATGCCGCCGCTTGCCTACCTCGCGCGTATTCCGGGGCTGTCGCTCAAGGAGCTCAGGTCCGCCTACACGGACCCGACGGTCTGGGACGGCTTCGATCCCTCGTTCATGACGCTCTGCAGTCCGGATCCGCAGGCGTTCCGTCCTCCGGAGGAGAGAATCAACGTGCTGCAGGTTCGCCTGCCGACCAATTTCAAGTCCGCGCGCTTCCCCTCGGAAGCGCACACCAAGATCCTGCGGGACCTGGAAAAGGGCATCGAGGCCGTCCGCTACGAGGGCCTGGAGCTGCCGGTGAAGCTGAAGGTGCACGAGTCGGTATTCGTGCCGCTTGCCAAGTGGGCAATGCTCATGGCCGGCAACTACCGTTGTGTGACGAAGGACGGCATCCGTCCGATCAAGGAAGCGGTTCACGCCGACCTGCAGGCGTCGCGCGACGTGTACAACTGGGTGGTGAAGCTTTGTGTCTCGCTCGGCGCGAACGAAAAAGACCTGGTGCCGTTCGAGAAATACGCTGCCGCGGCGCAAAGCCTCGGCAGCCCGTCGTCGGCTGCCCGGGCGCTCGACGCCGGCGCACCGAACATCGAGCGCGTTGACCGCCTGGTACAGGCCATTGCCGCGCAGAAGGGCATGCGCTCCGCCGCGTTGGATGAAGTCGTGCGCCTGGTGGACGCGAAGCTCGAGTCCAACCGCCGCAAGGCGACGGATGCCGGCCTTAAGGCGGCGGCGCCGGCCGCAGCGAAGAAGACCGCCTAGTCCGCGTCCGGCTTCGCGGGCTCGTCGTCCTCGATGCCGAGCTCGGCGATCTTGCGCGTGATGGTGTTGCGCCCCATGCCGAGGAGAGTGGCCGCCTCGATGCGCCGACCTGCGGTGCGCTCGAGCGCCTTGGTGATGAGCGCGCGCTCGAACTGACGCGAAAGCCCATCGAGGATCCCGGTCTCGCCGCGCGCCAGGCGCCGCTCGGCCTCGTGCTCGAGCGCGGCGAGCCAGTCCGCGCTCGTGGCCGCCACCTGGTCGCGGAACTCCGCCGGCAGGTCTCCGGTGTCGATCACCTGTCCCGGCGCCATCACCGTGAGCCAGTGGCACAGGTTTTCGAGCTGCCTCACGTTGCCCGGAAACTCGAGCCGTGCGAGGTGCGCAAGCGCATCGTCGGACAGCCGCTTGGGCTCCACCCCGAGCTGCCTCGCGCTCGCGACGAGAAAGTGCCTCGCGAGGAGCGGAATATCCTCGCCGCGCTCGCGCAGGCTCGGCAGCCGCAGGCGGATCACGTTCAGGCGGTGATAGAGATCCTCGCGGAACGTTCCCTCGCGCACGCGCTGCTCGAGGTTCTGGTGCGTGGCGGCGATCACACGCACGTTGGCCTTGATCTGCTGGTGGCCGCCGACGCGATAGTAGTTGCCGTCGGAGAGCACGCGCAAAAGGCGCGTCTGCAGCTCGGGCGGCATGTCGCCGATTTCGTCGAGAAAAAGCGTTCCGCCCTCGGCCTGCTCGAAGCGCCCGCGTCTTTGCTGCTGCGCGCCGGTGAAGGAGCCGCGCTCGTGGCCGAAAAGCTCGGATTCGAGGAGATCCTTGGGCATCGCCGCGGTGTTGATCGCCACGAACGCCTTCTGGGCGCGCGCACTATGACGGTGCAGCGCGCGCGCCACAAGCTCCTTTCCGGTTCCCGATTCACCCGTGATGAGCACCGTAGCGCTCGACTGCGAGAGCCGTCCGATCGCGCGGAACACTTCCTGCATCGCGGGCGCCTGGCCGAGGATCTCCTTCGACTCGAACACCGTCTCGACGGCCTGCGTTTCGCGCCTGCTTTCGTCCAGCGCACGCCGAATCAGCTCGACCGCCTGGTCGACATCGAACGGCTTGGGCAGGTATTCGTACGCGCCGCCCTGGAACGCGGCGACGGCCGAATCGAGGTCCGAATACGCCGTCATCACGATGACCGGCACCGCAGGATGGCGCTGCTTCACCGCGTTCAGGAGCTCGAGGCCCGATAGCCCGGGCATCCGGATATCGGACACCAGCACCTCGGGCGAATCGCCCGAGAGCGCGTCGAGCGCATCCTGCGCGGAAGAAAATGAATTGAAGGCAATGCCTTCGCGGCTGAGCGCCTTTTCGATCACCCAGCGGATCGACCGATCGTCGTCCACGATCCAGACCGGTTTCATGTGAGCGGCAGTAGGATCCTGAATATTGTGCGGCCGGGACGGGATTCGAACTCGATGACGCCCTGGTGATACTGGACGAACGTCTGCGCGAGCGAGAGCCCCAAGCCGGTGCCGCCTTCCCTGCCCGAAACGAGCGGATTGAAGATCCTGTCCTGGATCTCTTCCGGAACGCCCGGGCCGTCGTCGATCACTTGCAATTCTAATGCCAGCCTGTGGCGATGCCGGAGGATGGTGATCTGCCTGATGGCTCTCGTTCTGAAAACAATGGAGCTAGAACCCGCCTGGGCGGAGTTGCGCGCAATATTGAGAACCGCCTGGATAAGCTGCTCGCGATCGCCCACGAGATCCGGCAGGCTGGGATCGTAGTCGCGCTCGATCACCACGCCGAATTCCGCCTTCACCAGGCTGCGCACACGTTCCAGGACCTCGTGCACGCCGAGCGGCTCGATGTGCGGCGCGCGGTGCGGAGTCAGCATGCGGTCCATCAGCGCTTGCAGCCGATCCGCCTCCTGGATGATGACTTGGGTGTATTCCTTCAATTCGGGCTTGTGAAGCTCGCGCTCGAGGAGCTGCGCCGAGCCGCGCAGGCCGCCGAGCGGATTCTTGATTTCATGAGCGAGATTGCGGATCAGCTCGCGGTTCGCCTGCTCGCCCGCCACGATGCGCTCCTCACGCGCGAGCCGCAGCTGCTGCTCGATCGGACGCAGCTCCGCGAGCAGCGCCAGCCCCGAGCCATCGATTCGCGTGACGACGCAGGAGAGAGGCTGCGGCTCGTGTCCCACGCGCGTGTAGGTCACGTTCTGCGCGGCGTAGTCCCAGTGCGTCGCGCGAGCTTCGCTCAGCGATCCTGCAAGCTCATGACGTTCGGCGAAAAGCTGGAGGAAGGGCTGGCCGATGAGGCTCTTCGCGCCGGTGGCGAGGAGGCTCTCGGCGGCCGGGTTGGCGTAGCGCACGACGAAGCGCTCGTCGAGCGCGACCACTGCGGTGGCGAGGAGCTCGAGCCCTGAGAACGAAACCACGCTAGCGGTTCTGGTTCACCAGCTCGCGCTTGAGCGCTTCTACGTTCTTCTCGTGGGTTTCGACGCGGTCCTTGAAAGGCTGCAGGCGCTCGAGCACTCTCGCGTAGTTGCGCTCGTCGCCGGTGCGCACGGCTTCCTGCTCCGCGAGCTCCTCCTTCGCCTTGGCGAGGTTGGACTCCTCGCTGGCAAGCTCCTGCTGGAGGATCTCGCGTTGCTTGCCCTTGGCGTTCGCCCGATCGGCCGCCGATTCTCGCGGGAACCCGTTCGCCTTTCCCTGCTTCGGCGGCGGCGCCACGTTGACCTGCGTGGTGACGAGCTGGCACTTGCGGCCGGCGGTCTCGCGGGCGTCGTTGGTGTAGCTCGCACGCCCGGAGGCGTCGACGCACTTGTAGATCTCGCTGCGCTGCTGCGCCGCCGCCGGCGCCGAAGCCACGGCGAATATGCCCGAAATCAATAACCTAAGCCCCATGGAGGCGCAATATACCGAAAAAGAAGGGGCGGGCCCATGCCCGCCCCCTCTTCAACGTCCGAAGGGCAAAACCGCTTACGAGGCGTAGTACATGTCGAACTCGACCGGATGGGTCGTCATGCGGAAGCGCGTGAGCTCCTCGTTCTTGAGCGTGATGTAGGACTCGAGGAAATCCTCGGAGAACACGCCGCCGCGCGTGAGGAAGGCGTGGTCGTCCTGGAGGTGGTTCAGCGCCTCCTCGAGCGACGCGCACACGTGCGGCACCTTGGCCGCCTCTTCCGGCGGCAGGTGGTACATGTCCTTGTCGATGGGATCGCCGGGATGGATCTTGTTCTGCACGCCGTCGAGGCCGGCGAGCAGCATCGCCGCGAACGCGAGGTACGCGTTGGTCGTCGGGTCCGGGAAGCGCACTTCCACGCGCCGGCCGTTCGGGCTCGAGACGTACGGAATGCGGCACGCGGCCGAGCGATTGCGCGCGGAGTAGGCGAGGTTGATCGGCGCCTCGAAGCCCGGGACCAGCCGCTTGTACGAGTTGGTGCCGGGGTTGGTGATCGCGTTGAGCGCCTTGGCGTGCTTGATGATGCCGCCGATGTAGTGCAGCGCGAAGTCCGAAAGGCCGGCGTAGCCGTTGCCGGCGAAGAGGTTCTTGCCGCCTTTCCACACCGACTGGTGGCAGTGCATGCCGGAGCCGTTGTCGCCGACGACCGGCTTGGGCATGAAGGTCGCGGTCTTGCCGTACGAATGCGCGACGTTCCAGACGGTGTACTTGAGGATCTGCATCCAGTCCGCGCGCTGCACGAGCGGCGCGAAGCGCGTGCCGATCTCGTTCTGGCCCGCGGCCGCGACCTCGTGGTGATGCACTTCGACCTCGACGCCCTGCTGCTCGAGGGCAAGCGACATCGCGTTGCGGATGTCGAGCTGCGTGTCGATCGGCGGAACCGGGAAGTAGCCGCCCTTCACCGGCGCGCGGTGGCCCATGTTGCCCGACTCGTAGT
The DNA here is from genome assembly GCA_044870335.1 of Burkholderiales bacterium. Classification (GTDB taxonomy): domain Bacteria; phylum Pseudomonadota; class Gammaproteobacteria; order Burkholderiales; family SG8-39; genus SCGC-AG-212-J23. Next base: position 36,229 of record JBIOYV010000131.1, read on the forward strand.
CGATGTTGCTCGACCACGGGGCTTCCTCGGACTTGATCTTCACCGAGCAGCCCGACATGTCGACGTTCCAGGTGACGCCGTCGAAGATGAAGAACTCGGGCTCAGGTCCGAAATACGCCACGTCGCCCATGCCGCTCGACTTGAGATAAGCCTCGGCGCGCTTGGCGATCGAGCGCGGGCAGCGGTCATAGGGCTTGCCATCCATCGGCTCGTAGACGTCGCAGCTGATGTTCAGCACCGGCTCATCGGTGAACGGATCCATGCGCGCGCTCGCCGCGTCCGGCATCAGCAGCATGTCGGAGGCCTGAATGCCTTTCCAGCCGGCGATGGAGGAGCCGTCGAAGGCGTGGCCGAGCTCGAACTTCTCCTTGTTGAAGTACTTCACCGGTACGCTCACGTGCTGCTCCTTGCCGCGGGTATCGGTGAAGCGGAAGTCGACGAACTTCACTTCCTTGTCCTTTACGAGCTTCAATACGTCATCGGCGGTCATCGCCATCTGCGGGTCTCCTGAGCGTAGTTGGTTTGATGTAGTGGATCGGCGACACCTGCATGTTCCGTGCCAAAAAGTCGCCTTGAGATGCCTTGGAAGAATGAGGGGAAGTGACGGGGACCGGCGCATTCTACCCAAGGCCAATGCACCGGATAAGGGCAATCTCGCGTCCGTTGCACAACGGAGGTGCGACGGCTGCACCCCTATAATGCCCGCAGCCATGGACGACCCGAAGAAGGCCGCGGCGGACCGGGCCCGGAAGATGGGCTTGAGCTACGCCGGCGCGCTGCTGCCGGCCGAAGCCCACGCCCTCATGCAGCGCGGCGCCAAACTGGTCGACGTGCGCACCAAGCCGGAGCTGCTCTATGTCGGCAAGATCCCCGGCGCCATCGCGGTCGAATGGCAGACCTATCCCGGGAGCCGTCCCAACCCCGAGTTCCTGGGCGAGCTGGCGGCCACCGTGCGCAAGGACGAGCCGGTGATGTTCATCTGCCGCTCGGGAGCACGCTCAAGCTCCGCCGCGGAAGCCGCCACCCAGGCGGGGTGGCGCGAGTGCTACAACGTGCTCGAGGGCTTCGAAGGTGACAAGGACGTGGAGCAGCACCGCAATACCGTTGGCGGCTGGCGCAAGGCCGGTCTGCCGTGGGTCCAGAGCTGAAAAGGGGTCAGACCCCTTTTCAGTCCTTCCAGTCGACCCAACCGAGATAGGCGGTAAGGAGCACCACCAAACCGAACACGATGCGATACCACGCGAACGGCTTGAAGTCGTGCGTGGCGACGTAGCGGATCAGCCAGCGGATCACGACGAACGCCGAGACGAAGGCGACGACCATGCCGACGCCGAAGATCGGCGCGTCGGCAGCGGCGAGCCTGTCACGGTGCTTCCAAAGGTCGTAGAGCCCTGCAGCGATCAGCGTGGGTACGGCGAGGAAGAACGAGAACTCGGTTGCCGCTTTGCGTGACAGGCCGAAGAGCATGCCGCCGATGATCGTCGCCCCCGAGCGCGAGGTGCCAGGAATGAGCGCGAAGCATTGTGCGATCCCGACTTTCAAGGCGTCCAGCCACGTCATGGCCTGCGCGCTCTCGACGCGCGGCTGGAAGGATCTTTTTTCAACCAGCAGAATGATGACGCCGCCGATGATGAAGGCGAGCGCTACCGGCACGGCGTGAAAGAGATACGCCTTGATGTACTTCGAGAAAGCCAATCCCAGCACGGCCGCCGGGAAGAACGCCACGATCAGATTCCGGTAGAGCTGCAGATCGATCTTGAAGAACCGCGCGCGGTACTCCCACACCACCGCAAGCATGGCGCCGGTCTGGATGACGATGTTGAAGACGTTCCAGCGCTCGTCGTTCGCCCCGAGCAGGTCGCCGGCGAGAATGAGGTGGCCGGTCGAGGAGATGGGCAGGAACTCGGTGAGGCCCTCGACGATGCCGAGGACCAGTGCGTCAATGAGGTTGGACAAGGAACTCCCTGATGGCCTGCCAGAATGCAGGCACGTCGTCGGTGCTATTGTGCCCCGCGCCGCCCAGCTCGACCCACCGCTTCGGTCCCTGCCACGCCTCGAACAGGCGTCTCGAATGGACTGCCGGAATGACTTCGTCGCGCTCGGCGACGAGGCAGAGCAGCGGCGCGGCGATCGAAGGCGCGCGGCTCGCCGAGTCGAACGGGTGCTTCAGCATCCAGCTCACCGGCAGGTAGGGATAGTGGTGCCGCGCCACGTTCGTCAGGCTGTCGAAAGGCGTCGCGAGGATCACGGCCTGGACCGGCCGCGCGGCCGCGAGCTGGACGGCAACGCCGCTGCCGAGGCTGCGGCCGAACACGACAATGCTTTGCGCGTTCAGCTTTTGCCTGGCGTGGGCGTACCATTCCATCGCGTCGGACACCAGGCGCTCTTGCGAAGGCGAGCCTGCGCTCGAGCCATATCCGCGGTAGTCGACGAGCAGCCAGCCGCTGCCCGCGGCATTGCGCGCCGCGCGACCGAGCATCCACGAAACGTCTTCCGCGTTGCCACCGAAGTAGAGAATGAGAGGCGAGCCCTTGATGTGCCAGGCATGCAGCCGCGTGCCGTCGCGCGCCTCGATGAAGAGGTCCGCGGCGCCGGGAAAGCCGTTCGCGGTCTGCGCGCGAGCCGCGTCGGTCGCCGGCTGCGGATGAAAGATCAGCCGGTCCTGCCCGACATACATGACGACGGGCAGCGCGAGCACCACGGCCACGGCGACGACGATCCATTCCATCGCACGGATCAGGAAGCGACTCGCCCGGTCGCGTGGTCGACGACTTCCAGGATCCGGGCGCGCGAGTCGGCCTTCGACAGCCAGTCGGCGATGCCGTGGCGCTGCGGCTCGGCGACGCCGGCCTCGTCGCTCGTCAGCCCGGCCAGCATGATCACGCGCGTCTCCCGCAGCCGCGGGCGCAGCTCTTCCAGGAGCGCCAGCGTGTCCACCCCCTCGAGGCGGCGCGCGAGCAGCCAGGCGCCGTAGTTCCAGCGCTCGAGGAGCTCGCCGACGGCGGTGGCGTCGGGCGCCGGGTCGACGCGGTAGCCCGCCCGCTCCAGAACCATCGTCAGGTACTCGGCGGTGACGCTGTCGGGCTCGGTGAGGAGCACGCGCACGGCGCTGTCGGCCTCGCCTTCGGCGGAGCTCAGCACGGGCAGCTCGAAGAAGAACGTCGTGCCCCCGCCGGACCGGTCCTCGAAGCCGATGCGGCCCTGCATCAGCTCGATCAGCCGCTTGCTGATGGCGAGGCCGAGGCCGGTGCCGCCCTTGATGCGCGAATCGGCCGAGTCGGCCTGGGCGAAGCGGCCGAAGATCTTCGAGCGGAACGCCTCCGGGATGCCCGGACCGCGGTCGCTCACCTCCACGCGCACCGTGTCGCCGCGCCTGGACACGCTTACGTCGACCGCGCTGTTGGGCGGCGAGAACTTGGCGGCGTTCGACAGCAGGTTGGTCATCACCTGCATCAGGCGCTTGCGGTCGGCGCGCACGATGACGCCCGGCACCGCGCCGTGCAGCGCGAGATTGGCGCGGAAGCGGTCGGCGTAGCCCTGGTTCAGGCGCACCGACTCGTTCAGGAGCGAATCGATCGGCATGGGCTCGGGCATCAGGGTGAGCCGTCCCGACTCGATCTTCTCGATGTCGAGCACCTCGTTGATGAGGTCGAGCAGGCGCTGGCCGTTCCTTTCGGCGACCTCGACCAGCTCGCCCTGGTCCCGGTCCATGTCGCCCAGCGCCCCGCTGCGCAGGAGCTGCAGCGAGCCGAGGATCGAGGTGAGCGGCGTGCGCAGCTCGTGGCTCAGCGTCGAGGTGAACTCGCTGCGCATGCGCTCCGCCGCGCGCTGCTGCGTGATGTCGCGCCCCTGCAGCACGATCGAGTTGACCCGGCCCTCCTCGTCCGACAGCGGGGTCAGGGTCCACTCGCAGGCGAGCTCGAGACCGTCGCGCCGCAGGCACTGCTCGGCGATCAGCGTGACGGGCTTGCCGGCGGCGACGAACCCGGGCCACCAGGTCTGCGCGCGGCTGCGCTCGTCCGGGCCGAGCACCATCGCGATCCAGCTCCGGCCCACCAGCTCGGGGGCGGCGTAACCGAAGAGGTTCTCGGCCGCCGGATTCATGTCGAGGATCGTGGCGCCCGGGTCGAGCTCGAACACCGAGATCGGGGCGCGCTCGGAAAACAGACGCAGCTTGCGGCCCGCGGCCTGCACCTCGCGGTGCGCGTCGAGCAGGCTGTCGAGCTGCTCGGCGAGCTGGGCCTGGATTTCGGCGTTGTCGGCGGACAGGCGCTGGTAGGCGGTGCGCAGGGCGTAGGCGGCCAGGAAGGCGCGCCCGAGCTCGTAGGCCGTGATCACGTTCGCGACGTAGAGCAGCGGCACCGCCGCCCCGAGCAGGCGCAGGAATTCGGTGCCGTGCGAGAACAGCACCACGTTGAACGGCAGCATCACCGCGGCGGCGTAGATGGCGTACACCCACCAAAGGGTCGAGAAGATCGGCAGCGCGCCCGCGGTGACCAGCGCGACGATGAACGACAGGAACACCTGGTGGTCGACCCCGCCCGGAAAGAACACCGCAGCGCCGTAGCCCCAGCCTGCGCCCAGCGCGGCCGCGCCGATCGCGAGGCGCCGCGCCCAGGTGGCCGCCTGCTCGGCGCGGTCGGCGGCGCGGCGATAGGCCCAGGCGAGCCCGACCACGAACATGGCGAGCACGACCATCAGGGCCTGCCACGACATCACCACCTCGGGGGCCTCGGAGCGCCAGAGGAAGGCGCTGAGGATTACGCTCACCGCAAGGGTGGCGCCGGCGGCGGGGACGAGGCGGCGGTAGGCGAAGTCGCAGCGCTCGCGCAGGAGCTGGGGCGAGGCGCCCTCGCGCGGCATGCCGGAAAAATCCCTGGGCGCCTCTTGCAGCATGCTCTATCTTAAGACCCAAAGGATCGTATTTTGAAGAAAAACGTCCCGGTGGCGGAGCTGCGCTTCGGCATGTACGTGGCGGAGCTCGATCGCCCGTGGACCGACACGCCGTTCGCGTTCCAGGGATTCGTGCTGCAGACCGAAGCAGAACTCGAGACCCTGAATCGCTTCTGCAAATGGGTGCTGGTCGACGAGGCGCGCAGCGCGCCGGCACCGCAGCGCGCCCTCAAGCCCTTTACCCCGCGCTACGCGGTTCAGGTTCCCGTCGAGCGTGAAGTCGAGCGCGCGACGCTCGCGCACGGCGAGACGCTAGGCGCTCTGCGCGATGCGCTCACCTCCGTGCGCGCGAACCAGACGCTCGACGCGGGCAGCGTCGCCCAGGCGGTCGACGCCATGACGCAGAGCGTGCTGCGCAACCCTGACGCCTTGATGCTCCTGTCGCGCCTGCGCGAAAAGGGCGACTACGCCCATTCTCACTCGCTCGACACGGCCGTCTACATGGCCTGCTTCGGGCGCTTCCTCGAGCTCTCGGTCGAGGACATCTCGCTGCTCGGCTGTCTCGGCCTGATGCAGGACATCGGCAAGCTGCGGGTTCCCGACGAGATCCTGCGCAAGTACGAGCGCCTGACGCAAGCCGAGCTCGAGCAGGCGAGGCGGCACGTGGAGCACTCGGCAGACATTCTGAACGCGACGCCGGGGCTGCCGCCGCAGCTCGCCGAGCTCGCGCTGCTGCACCACGAGCGCCACGACGGCAGCGGCTACCCGAAAGGCCTCCAGGGCGCGCAGATCGGCATGATCGGCTCGATCGCCGCGATCGTGGACACCTTCGATGCGCTGACCTCCCCGCGGCCGTACGCGCAGGCGGTTTCACCCTCCGCGGCGCTCAGCATGCTCTACAAGTGGCGCGGCACGTTCTTCGACGCCGCGCTGGTGGAGCAATTCATCCGCTGCATCGGCATCTTTCCGCTGGGCTGCGTGGTCGAGCTGAACAGCGGCGAGCTCGGCATCGTGATCGGGCAGCACTCCGAGCGGCGCCTGCAGCCGCGCGTCATGATCGTGCGCGACGCCGCCGGCAATCCGCTCAAGCCGCAGAAGCTGCTCGACCTTTCGCGCGGCCACAAGAACGCGACAGGCGAGGCTTATCGCATCAAGCGCACGCTGGAATACGGCAAGGCCGGGGTCAGCGCCGAGGCGCTGTTCAAGGCCTAGGGTTGTAGAGCGCTCCGCCCTTCTTCACGAACTCGACCGCCTTCTCCTTCATGCCGCGCTCGACGTAGTCGCGCACGTCCTGCGTGATCTTCATCGAGCAGAAATGCGGTCCGCACATCGAGCAGAAGTGCGCCACCTTGGCGCCCTCCTGCGGCAGGGTCTCGTCGTGGAACTCGCGCGCGGTGTCGGGATCGAGGCCGAGGTTGAACTGGTCGGCCCAGCGGAACTCGAAGCGCGCCTTGGAGAGCGCGTTGTCGCGCTGCTGCGCGCCGGGATGGCCCTTCGCGAGGTCGGCGGCGTGCGCCGCGATCTTGTAGGCGATGATGCCGTCCTTCACGTCCTTCTTGTTCGGCAGGCCGAGGTGCTCCTTGGGCGTCACGTAGCACAGCATCGCCGTGCCGTACCAGCCTATCATCGCCGCGCCGATCGCACTCGTGATGTGGTCGTAGCCGGGCGCGATGTCGGTGGTGAGCGGCCCGAGCGTGTAGAAGGGGGCTTCGTCGCAGTGCTTGAGCTGCAGCTCCATGTTTTCCTTGATGAGCTGCATCGGCACGTGGCCGGGGCCCTCGATCATGACCTGGCAGTCGTGCGCCCAGGCCGTTTTCGTCAGCTCACCCAGGGTGCGGAGCTCGGCCAGCTGGGCTTCGTCGTTCGCGTCGTAGATCGACCCCGGGCGCAGGCCGTCGCCGAGCGAAAACGACACGTCGTACGCGGCCATGATTTCGCAGATGTCCGCGAAATGCGTGTAGAGGAAGCTTTCCTCGTGGTGCGCGAGGCACCACTTGGCCATGATCGAGCCGCCACGCGAGACGATCCCGGTCATGCGGCCGGCGGTAAGCGGGATGAACGGCAGCCGCACGCCCGCGTGGATGGTGAAGTAGTCGACCCCCTGCTCGGCCTGCTCGATCAGGGTGTCGCGGAAGATCTCCCAGGTGAGGTCTTCAGCGCGTCCATTTACTTTTTCAAGGGCTTGATAGATGGGCACGGTGCCGATCGGCACCGGGCTGTTGCGCACGATCCATTCGCGCGTCTCGTGGATGTGCTTGCCGGTGGAAAGGTCCATCACGGTGTCGGCGCCCCAGCGGATCGCCCAGGTCATCTTGTCGACCTCCTCGCCGATCGACGAGCTGACCGCGGAGTTGCCGATGTTGCAGTTGATCTTCACCAGGAAGTTGCGGCCGATGATCATCGGCTCGGACTCCGGATGGTTGACGTTGGCCGGGATGATGGCGCGGCCGCGCGCCACTTCGTCGCGCACGAACTCCGGCGTGATGACCTTCTGCAGGTGCGCGCCGAACGATTCACCGCGATGCTGAGAACTCAGCGAATCGATCAGGCGTTGATTCTCGCGCTCGGCGATGAATTGCATCTCCGGGGTGATGATGCCCCTGCGCGCGTAGTGCATCTGGGTCACGCAGCGTCCGGGCGCCGCGCGGCGTGGCAAGCGCCGCAGGTCGAAGCGCAGTTCGGCGAGCCTGGGATCGCCGAGCCGGTTCCTGCCGTACTCGGAAGTCGGACCCTCGAGGACGTCGGTGTCGTCCCGGCCCGTGATCCACGGCTCGCGCAGGGGCGCGAGGCCGGCCCGGATGTCGATCTTCGCCGCCGGGTCGGTGTAAGGGCCGGACGTGTCGTAGACCAGGATCGGCGGATTGTCCCCGGTCTGCACGATCTCGCGCATCGGCACGCGCAGCGGGCCGGCGTGCACCTTGCGTGATCCGGGAAACGGCTGCACGGCCGCCTCGTCGACGTGCGCTTGCGCGGCCAGGAACTTGGGATTGGCGTTCATTGCGCTTCCTTCGGCGGAATTACCCGCATCAGGTTCAAAGGGACTCTCTCACCCGGCGAGGGAAGCAACGCTACCCTGCGCAGGACCCCCGCGAACCCGAAAAGGTACCACAGCCGCGTGGGGCGTGACGCGCCGATAAGCTAGAATCGCCCTCCTCCCGCAGGCCGATAAAGCGGGCCAAGAACCAATGAATCTCGAGCAAGCGCGCATCAACATGGTCGAGCAGCAGATCCGCACCTGGGAGGTGCTGGATCAGGAAGTGCTCGACCTGCTCTATGTCATCCCGCGCGAGGAGTTCGTGCCGCCGCAGCACCACGCGCTCGCGTTCTCCGACCTCGAGCTTCCGCTCGGGGAGGGCGAGCGCATGTGGCAGCCCAAGCTCGAGGCCCGGGTGCTGCAGGAGCTCGCCCTGAAGAGGACCGACCGCGTGCTCGAGGTGGGCACCGGGAGCGGCTACCTCACCGCGCTGATGGCGTACCGCGCGGCCGAGGTGTGCTCGGTCGAGATCCGCGCCGCGCTCGCGGACTTCGGCAGGCGCAATCTCGAGCGCCACGGCGCGGACAACGTCATGCTGGAGATCGGCGACGCCGCGCGCGGCTGGGCGCGGCACGCGCCTTACGACGCGATCGTGCTGACGGGCTCGACGCCGATCCTGCCGCAGCCCTTTCTCGACCAGCTCGCCGCGGGCGGGCGCCTTTTCGCGGTGGTGGGCGAAGCCCCGGCGATGCAGGCGCGCCTCGTCACCTGCACCGCGCCGGGCGCCTCGAGCAGCGTGGACCTCTTCGAGACGGTCCTGCGGCCGCTGGCGAACGCCGAGCACCCCCGGCGTTTCCGCTTCTGACATGGAACGGATCACCGCGGGCGAGCTCGCCGCATGGCTCGCCGACGAGCGCCGCGAGAAACCGGTTCTTCTCGACGTGCGCGAGCCGTGGGAATACGAAAAGGCGCGCATCGAGGGCGCGACCCTGATGCCGATGCGCGAGCTGCCGTCGAAGATCGGGCAGATCGACGAGGACCAGGAAGTGGTGGCGATCTGCCATCACGGCGGACGCAGCATGCAGGTGGCGATGTTCCTCGAAAAGCAGGGCTTCAAGCGCGTGCACAACCTCGTGGGGGGCATCGATGCCTGGTCTCGCACCGTCGACCCGGCGGTTCCGCTCTACTGAGAATCGGGGTCTGACCCCGATTCATCTTTTTTGGGGTCTGACCCCGATTCTTTTCTCGTTCAACGCCGCGGCCGAGGACCTCATGCAGGTCTATCGAGATGCCCAGCGCTACGACGCGGTCTACTCGGCGGCGCGCCAGACGCTCGCCGCCGGACGCGAGCGCCTGCCGCAGGGCCGCGCGCTGCTCCTGCCGACGCTGAACCTTTCGGCGAACGCCCAGCGCGGGCGCATCGAGTCCGACTCGCGCGATCCGAACCTCACGCCGAGCTTCACCCGCGACCCGCGTTCGGTCGGCTACACCGTGACCTTCGCGCAGCCGATCTACCGGCCGCAGAACTACCTCCAGTACAAGCAATCCGAGCTTCAGGTGCTGCAGGCCGAGGCGACCTTTGCCCAGGCCGGCCAGGACCTCATCGTCCGCACCGCGCAGGCGTATTTCGACGTGCTCGCCGCGCTCGATACGCTCGAGGTCGTGCGCTCGCAAAAGGCCGCCACCGGCGAGCAGCTCGCGGCGGCGAAGCGCAATTTCGAAGTCGGCACCGCCACCATCACCGATACGCACGAGGCGCAGTCGCGCTTCGACCTGATCAGCGCCCAGGAGATCGCCGCGCTGAACGACCTCCAGACCAAGCACCAGGCGCTGCAGCTCATCACCGGCAAGGCCTACAAGGAGCTGAAGGGGCTGCGCCCCGAGGTGAAGCTCGCGCCGCCGAATCCGGAGAACATGGAGAGCTGGGTCGAGCTCTCGGAGAAGCAGGGCTACCCGGTGCAGATCGCCGACGCCGGCGCCGAGATCGCCGCGCTCGAAGCGAGGCGCGCGAGCGCCGGCCACCTGCCGACCCTCGACGCCGTCGCCACCTACGGGCAGACCGGCCAGAGCGCCTCCAGCACCTCGGCCACCAGCCCGGCCGGCGCGGACATCACGACCGCCACGATCGGGCTGCAATTCGCGATGCCGCTCTACCAGGGCGGCTCGATCAACTCGCGCGAGCGCGAAGCCGCGGCGCTGTCCCTCAAGTCCAAGGACGACCTCGAGAACGCCCGGCGCACGGCTGCGGTTTCCACCCGCCAGAACTATCTCCTCGTGATCAACGGCATCTCGGCGATCGCGGCGCTCGAGCAGGCGTTGATCTCCTCGCAGAGCTCGCTCGACTCGAACAAGCTCGGCTACGAGGTGGGCGTGCGCATCAACATCGACGTCCTGAACGCCCAGCAGCAGCTCTTTTCCACGCGCCGCGACCTCGCCGTGGCGCGCTACAACACCATCGTCAACCAGCTGAAACTCAAGTCCCTCGCCGCGAGCCTGCGCGAGGAAGACCTCGATGAAGTGAATCGCGTTCTTGGGCCTTGATTCACCGGCCAGAACCCGACCAGCAGTCTCAGATCTTCTTCAAGACTTCAAGGCAGACGGCAAGCTGACGCTGGGCGGATCCGCGATGCGCCTGGCAGAACTTCTTCCCCGCTTCGGCCATCGCGCGCCTGCGCTCCCCGTCTCTTAGCAGGCCGCTCGCGCTCCCCATGGCTGCACCGGCGTCGCTGGCCTGGATCGCCGCGCCGGCGGCGAGCGCGAGCTCGGTGGCTTCGGCGAAATTGAACATGCTCGGGCCGACGACCACCGGCGTCCCGGAGGCGAGCGACTCGATCAGGTTCTGCCCGCCCAGCGGCAGGAACGAGCCGCCGATCACCGCGACGTCGGCCGCGGCGTAATAGAACGCCATTTCGCCCATCGTGTCGCCCAGGTGCACGCGGTCGGTGGCGGCAGGCACCGGATCGCGCGTGCGCCGCGACTGCGCGAACTGCGCCACCTCGTCAAAGCGCTGCGGGTGGCGCGGGACGACCACAAGTAGAACTTCTGGGGAGAGAAAATCGAGGTGTTGAAAGAGCAGTTTCTCTTCGCCTTCGCGAGTACTGGCAAGGAGGAGGACCGGCCGGCCCAGCGCCGCGCGCCAGGCGCGTCCGGCCGAGAGCTGAGCGGAGTTGGGCGCCGCATCGAACTTGAGATTTCCGCTCACCTGGACGCGCACCGCGCCGAGCGAGCGCAGCCGCTCGGCGTCCGTCGTGCTTTGCGCGCACACCGCGGTGAGCGCCGCGAATGCCGGGCGCGTGAGGCGGCTCAGGCGCGCATAGCCGCGGGCGGACTTTTCCGACATGCGCGCGTTCGCGAGCACGAGCGGAGTGCCGCTCGCGGCGCAGGCGTGGATCAGGTTCGGCCACACCTCGGTCTCCATGATCACGCCCAGACGCGGCCTGAAATAGCCGAGGAAGCGCTCGACCGCCGAGGGCAGGTCGTATGGAACGAAGCTCGCTTCGACGGAGTCGCCGTAGACTTGCCGCAGGGTCTCGCGCCCCGCCGCGGTGGTGCAGGTCATCAGGATGCGGTGGTCCGGAAGCGCTCCCTGCAGCGCCCGCACCAGGGGCGCGGCGGCCCGCGCCTCGCCCACCGAGACCGCGTGCACCCAGACCAGCCTTTCCGCTCTCGGCAGTGCATAGCGGCCGAGGCGCTGGGCGACATTGCGCCGGTATCCCGGCTCGCGCCGGCCGCGCCACCACAGGCGCAGCAGGATGAGCGGCATGGAGAAGGCAAGCAGCGTGCTGTACAGGCGCCTCATTGGAGCGCTTGGAGCACCTCTTGGACTACCTCTACGACCTGCGGTGGACGCCCCGGGGCGCCGACGTTGCGCGCGCGCCGCGCGCCGTACAGGCCGGTGAGCGCGGGATCCGAGCCGCAGAAGATCGCGACGGCCGGAGCGCCGAAAGCGGCCGCAAGGTGGGACAGACCGCTGTCCAGCCCGACGACGTTCTTTGCGCCGGCGAGCACCCGGGCGAGCGCTTCCAGCGTCATCTTTTCCGGAACCAGCGCCTCGCCCACGCCGCGCGCGATGCGCTCGGCGCGGCCGCGCTCCTCCGCATTTCCCCAGGGAAGCACCACCGGAAGCCCGAGCGTGCGACCGAGCTCGATCCAGCGCGCCTCGGGCCACAGCTTGTCGGCGCGGCTGGTCATCGTCAGCAGCACCGAATAGGAAGCGGGCAGGCTGGGCGGCGCTCCCGCCGACGAGCGCAGTCCGTAGTCCACGTCGGACGGCAAGGCGATGCCCAGGGAAGCGGCGGTCAGGCGCCGGTTGCGCTCGACCGCGTGCAGCGCGCGCGGCACCGGATGCGTGCGGTCGTATAAGAGCGCCGCGAGCGGCTCACGCGCGCTGGCGCGGTCCATCCCGTGCCGCGGCCCCATTGCGCACCGGGCAATGAGCGCGCTCTTGAGAAGGCCTTGGGTGTCGATCACCGCGTCGTAGCGCTCCGCCGCCAGCGCGGCGCGAAGCGCTGCGATTTCATGCCAGACCGAGCGCTTCCACAGCGCGCCGCGCCAGCGGCGCACCGCGACCGGAATGACCCGCTCGACGCAGGCGTGCATGCGCGCGACTCCGGCGAAGCCTTCCTCGACCACCCAGTCGATTCTCGCTCCCGGAACGGCGCGCGCCGCGTCGGTCACGGCCGGGCATTGATGCACCACGTCCCCCAGGGAGGACGTCTTGACAAAAAGGAATCGTTTACTCGTGGACAAAAGACTCGTAGGTCGACCGCAAGCCCTCCGCCAGCGGGATGCGCGGCTGCCAGCCCAAAGAGCGCACCAGCGCGATGTCGAGCAGCTTCTGCGGCGTGCCGTCGGGCTTGGTGCGGTCGTAGACGATCTCGGCGCTGCTCCCGACCGCCTCGCGCACCGCCGCGGCCAGCTCGGCGATCGTCTGGTCCTCGCCGCAGCCGACGTTCACGAGCGGCGCGCGCCCGGCGCCGAGCCGCGAGCGCACCTGGGCGGAATGTTCGACGAGATGGATGCAGGCGTCGGCCATGTCGTCGCTGTGCAGGAACTCGCGCCGCGGCGTGCCGGTCCCCCACACCGTGACCGAAGGGTCGTTGCGCAGCCTGGCCTCGTGGAACTTGCGCATCAGCGCGGGCAGGACGTGGCTCGTCTGCAGGTCGTAGTTGTCCCCGGGACCGTAGAGATTTGTCGGCATGGCGCAGAGGTAGCGCGTGCCGTACTGGCGGTTGTAGGACCAGCACATCTCGATGCCGGCGATCTTGGCGATGGCGTAGGGCCGGTTCGTGGGCTCGAGCGGCCCGGTGAGCAGGAACTCTTCCTTGATCGGCTGCGGACAGTCGCGCGGATAGATGCACGAGGAGCCGAGAAAGAGAAGCTCGCCCACGCCGGCCCGAAACGCCTCGTGGATGACGTTGGTCTGGATGACGAGGTTGTCGTGGATGAACTGCGCCGGGTAGGTATCGTTGGCGAGGATCCCGCCCACTTTCGCCGCGGCGAGCAGGACCACGTCGGGCTTCTCGCGGCCGAAGAACTCGCGCACCGCCGCGCCCTCCGCCAGGTCGAGCTCGGCATGGGTGCGGGTGATCAGGTTGCGGTAGCCCTTTGCGCGCAGCCGCCGCACCAGCGCCGAGCCCGCGAGGCCGCGGTGGCCCGCGACGTAGATCCGCGTGTCGGGGCTCACCGTGCGCTATTCGCGGCGCTCGTGGACCGCGTGCCCGTGCCGCCGCGCGAGATCCTCGCGCTCGGCCAGGCGCAGGTCCTGTTCCATCATCTCGGCGACGAGCTCGCTGAAGCCGAGGCGCGGCTTCCAGCCTAGCTGCTGGCGCGCCTTGGTCGCGTCGCCGAGCAGGGTATCGACCTCCGAGGGCCGCAGATAGCGCGGATCCATGCGCACCACGGTTTGCCCCGCCTTGGCCGCCGGCCAGCGCTGGGACCCGCGCGCGAGCACGCCGACCTCGGCCGCGCCTTTGCCCTTCCAGTCGATCTGCAGGTCGATCTGAGCGGCGGCCGCCTCGATGAACTCGCGCACGCTGTGGCTCTCGCCCGTGGCGATGACGTAGTCCTCCGGCCGGGACTGCTGGAGCATCAGCCACTGCGCTTCGACGTAGTCCCTCGCATGTCCCCAGTCGCGCCGCGCGTTCAGGTTGCCGATGTAGAGACAGTCCTGCACGCCCAGGGCAATGCGCGCAAGCGCGCGCGTGGCCTTGCGCGTGACGAAGGTCTCCCCGCGGATCGGCGACTCGTGGTTGAAGAGGATGCCGTTGCACGCGAACATGCCGTAGGCCTCGCGGTAATTCACCGTGATCCAGTACGCGTAGAGCTTGGCCACGCCATAGGGCGAGCGCGGATAGAACGGCGTCGTTTCCTTCTGCGGCGACTCGACCACCTTGCCGTAGAGCTCGGAAGTCGACGCCTGGTAGAAGCGGGTCTTCCTGTCCATCCCCAGGATGCGCAGCGCCTCGAGCAGCCTGAGCGCGCCCAGCCCGTCGGAGTTCGCCGTGTACTCGGGCTCCTCGAAGGACACCGCGACATGGCTCTGCGCGCCGAGGTTGTAGACCTCGTCGGGCTGCGCGTCCTGCAGCACCCGCACGAGGCTCGAGCCGTCGGTGAGGTCGCCATAGTGCAGGATGAACCTGCGGCCATCCACGTGCGGATCCTGGTACAGGTGGTCGATGCGCTCGGTGTTGAAGAGCGAGGTGCGCCGCTTGATGCCGTGGACGACGTAGCCCTTCTGCAGCAGAAGCTCGGCGAGATAGGCGCCGTCCTGGCCGGTGATGCCGGTGATCAGGGCGACTTTGGGCTTTTGCATGGCGGCCGGATTAGAATAGTGAGCGCCGATTCTACGGCGCATTTCCATTCAATACACTTGAACGCACCGCAGTCAGCGCTCTCCGCAGTCCTCATCACCCGCAACGCAGCCAATGTCCTCGAGCCCTGCCTCGAAAGCCTGCGCTTCGCCGACGAGATCGTCGTCGTGGACTCGGGAAGCAGCGACGGCACCGCCGATGTCGCCGCGCGCCACGGCGCGCGCGTGGTGCAGAAGGAATGGCTGGGCTTCGGCCGGCAAAAGCAGTTCGCGGTGGAACAGGCGCGCAACGACTGGGTGCTGTGCCTCGACGCCGACGAGCGCGTTTCCCCCGTGCTCGCAGCGAGCATCAGCGCGGCGCTCGCTGCGCCGGTATCCCCGGTGTACCGCATGGCGCGGCGCAACCGCTTCCTGGGCCGGTGGCTCGCCCATGGCGAGGGCTATCCCGACTGGAGCCCGCGACTCTTCAACCGCATGAACGCCCGCTGGAGCGACGACCTGGTCCATGAGAAGGTGCTGTTCGCAGTCACGCCCGGAACGCTGCGGGGCGACCTGATGCACGACTCCACCGACGATCTCACGGGGTACCTCGAACGGCAGAACCGCTACACCACGCTCGCCGCGCGCCAGGCGTTCGAGCGCGGCGTGAGCGCGGGCGCGGCGCACCTCATGCTTTCGCCCGTGGTGCGCTTCTTCAAGTTCTACGTCCTGCGCCTGGGGTTCCTCGACGGCGTCCCGGGGCTGCTGCACATCTCGATCGGCTGCATGAACAGCTACATGAAGTACGCCAAGCTGATCGAGCTGCGCAAGGCGGAGCAGGAGTGAAGGTCCTCGTCACCGGGGTCGCCGGCTTCATCGGCATGCATTGCGCCGAGCGGCTCAGCGCGCGCGGCGACGAGGTGGTGGGCGTCGACAACCTTTCGCCCTACTACTCGGTCGCGCTCAAGCGCGACCGCCTCAAGCGGCTGCGGGTCCGGTTTCACGAGCTCGACATCGCAAACGCGTCCGCGCTTTCCTCGGTTTTCGAGAAGGAACGGCCTGAAGCGGTGTTGCATCTCGCCGCGCAGCCGGGGGTGCGGTACTCGCTCGAGAACCCGGCGGTGTATATCCAGACGAACCTCGTCGGCTTCGCCAACCTCCTCGAATGCTGCCGCGAGGATCCGCCCGGGCACCTCGTATTCGCGTCGAGCTCGAGCGTCTACGGAGCCAATGCCGAGCTGCCGTGGTCGGAGAGCCAGAACGTCGATCATCCGGTGAGCCTCTACGCGGCGACGAAGAAGTCGAACGAGCTCATGGCGCACGTCTACAGCCATCTCTACGGGCTGAACGCCACGGCACTGCGCTACTTCACGGTCTACGGCCCGTGGGGACGGCCGGACATGTCGCCGATGCTCTTCGCCAATGCCATCCTGGACGAAAAGCCCATCCCGGTCTTCAACCACGGCGAGATGCAGCGCGACTTCACCTATGTCGACGACATCGTGGAGGGAACGCTGCGCGTGCTCGATCGCCCGCAACGCTACGCCGTGTACAACATCGGCAACCATGAGCCGGTGGGGCTGCTCGACTATATCGGCGCGCTCGAGCGCGCGCTCGGAAAGAAGGCGCGCCTGGAGATGAAGCCGATGCAGCCGGGCGACGTCAAGGCCACCTACGCCGACACCACGGCGCTCGCGCGCGCGGTCGGCTTCGCGCCCTCGACGCCCCTGGAGCAGGGCCTGCGCCGCTTCGCCGACTGGTTCAGGCAGTACTACGGCCGCGCATGAAGCGCCTCCTCCTCCTCGCGCTCCTCGCCGGCTGCACCGTCGCCGACACTCCCTATCCGATCGCCTGGGATCCCATCCCGGCGCCGGCGGCTGCCGATTGCCGGCAGTTCGAGGGCACCTATGCCGACCGCGGCGAGGCGTTCGGCCAGACGGCGCGACCGTCGCTCACGCGCGAGCTGTTCGGCGCGGACAGCCCGTGGGAGAAGGCGGCGAGCGTGCGCCTCGCGTTCGCCGGCGAGGATTCGGTCGAGGTCACGATCGCCGGAGAAGGCCTCAAGCCCGAGACGCGCAGCTTCAGCGTGAAGGCAGGCGAGGCCCGCTGCGACCGCGGCAGGCTGGAGCTCTCCGCCCGGCGCTGGGTCGCCTCCGACCTCATGTCGGGCCGGGAGAGCGTGAAGATCGAGCTGAACCAGTCCGACCCGTTCCTGGTCACGCACGTGTACGAGTCGATTACCGGCGTGATGTTCCTAGTGGTTCCGCTCTCCGGCGAGAGCGCTCACTGGTACCGCTTTACTCGCCTCAAACCCTAGATTCGACTCGCTCACGGCGGGCTGCCGAAGTCGCGACAGGAAAAGACCGAGTAGCAGCACGGCAAGCAAGGCGTGCTCGTGGTGCAGCGTCGTGTTCACCGTCCCTGCGCCCACGGTCACCGTCCAGGCCGCGGCGGCGCTGCCCCAGGCAAGCCAGTCGTCGTCGGGGTCGTCCGCCCGCGGACGCCGACGCACAAGGCAGAAGGCCCAGGCGCCCAGCACGGCCGCGACGATCGCGGACCCGAACAAGCCGCGCTCGGCGAGCGTGTTCGCGTAGATGCTATGGCCATGGGAGGTGTAGTAATAGCGCTTGGGGTCAAACGCCCTGCCGGCCTCGGTATCCCACGCGTGCAAGCGCTCGACGCTGACGAGGCTGTAGTTGTCCAGGCCGACGCCGAACCACGGATAGCGCCTCCAGGCCGCCAGCGCGGTGCGCCAGACCCCGTCGCGGAAGGAGAGCACGTTCTCCTCCTGGACGTTCTGCAAGGTTTTGCGCACGACCTGGGTGCCGCCCGCTATGACGAGTACCACTACAGCGGCAACGACCGCGGCACTGATCGCCACGGGTACGCGCGAGCGCGGCCACCAGGCGGCCGCGAGCACGGGCAGCATGACCAGGGCGATGCCGATCGCACCGCGGCTTGCGGTGACCACGAGGGAGACGAGAATGGCGCAGGTGACGGCGAGGCTCAGGAGGCGCGCCGTTGCGCTCCAGGACCGCCAGCGCGCAAAGATCCAGGCAGCGCAAACCCCCAGCATGATCGCCAGGTAGATCGCCGTGTGGTTGACGTGCCCGACCGAGTGCAGCTCGAGCGTCCCCCCGGGTGCGGTGCCGCGCCAGAGATCGCGGTAGCCAAACGCCAGGCCAACCAGGGTGGAGACCACGAGCGCGCCCAGGATCCAGCGCCGCTCGCGCGCGTCGTAACGGGCGCGCTTCACCATCCACAGCACGCTGCCGTAGCGCACGAGGTCGCCTGCGCCGCGCCATTGCTGGCCGTCCAGGCCTGCAAACGCCGCCACCACGAAGCCCGAGGCGATCCAGACGGCGATCAAGGTGTCCCAAGCATCCCAGGGGCCGCCGAAGTCGCGCTGCCGGACGCGATTCACCAGCCACGTCAGGGCGTAGGCGACCCAGAGCAGGTTCTTCGGCGCTTCGAGCAGGGGCAGGAAGAAACACAAGGCGACCAGCACTCCCACCTCGACCGGATAGCGCGCGACCGGATAGCGCGACCGGCTCATTTCACGATCCGCAGGTGAAACCAGAGGCTGTTCGCCGGAAGGATGAAAGCGAAATGCTTCTCGTAGCTTCTCACCGAGAGCCGCGCCAATCCCCTGGCGAGCAGCGAGAACGGAAACGACTTGCCGAAGTCGATTCCCCTGTCCAGCATGCGGAAGCGGCAGCTCGAATAGAAATTGCTGTGCCGGGTGTCCTCGGTGAAATAGTCCAGCGAATCGAACGCGAGATGCCGCACGTGGGTGGGGTCCTGGTAGGAATAGAGGCTGGAAAAATGCGGCGTCGTGATGATCACGTCGGCGTCCGGCCGGCCGATCCTGTGCACCTCTTCCATGAGACCGACGACGTTTCGCACGTGCTCGATCACGTTTCGCAGGAGCACCACGTCGCACGAGCCAGCCGCCACCGGGTAGGGATAGACATCGAGGTCGTGCTGGACGTCCGCGTGGGCGTTTCCCGCGTAGTCGACTCCCAGCGCGCCGGGAAGCTTGTTCTGGCCGCAGCCCAGGTCGACCACCTGCCGTCCCTGGCACAGGCGTTCAATGTCGCGGCTGTTCACCGTCGTTCTCCCATGCCTCCAGTGTAGTCATTCGAGCCAGTGTGTAAGCGCAGGCGTGGGCGGCGGCAGGGCGGCGCCCGCGCGCACGGGCGTCACGCCCAGCCCCAGCTCCGCCGCATCGCGCCAATCGGGCACCACGGCGCCGCGCATCTCGGCCACGCCGAAGGATGGCGCATCCCGGCTCATGCGAGGTGGCGGCAGGAGGGCGCGGGTCGCGGGCCCGAGCGCATTGGCGGCCCAGTGCGAAAAGCTCGAGGTGGGCGTGGCGATGAGCGTGGTGCAGCAGGCAAGTCCGAAAAGATCGACCACCGGGCTGCCCTCGGAACTGTGGCCCGGCAGCAGCGCCTTGTAGCGGAACACCGGCGGCAGGGTGACGATATCGAATCGCCGCCGCAGGCGCTCGATCACGCCCGGGTCGCCGCTGTAGCCGACGACGAAGTAGACCCCGGGAAAACCCTGCGCATAGCGCTCCATGACGTGCTCGTACCACCAGAGCGCGGGTGCGGGATGCCGATGCGCAGTGGCATCGTAGCTCTCGCCGGACACGTGGAAGTCGCCCTGGCGCAGGTGGACACCGACGGCAGGCCGCTCGCCGTAGCGCGCCAGCGCCTCGCGGATGGCCGACGCGATGAGCGGGTGCGGCTTCAGGCGCGCCGCGGTCGGAAGCGTGTATCTGCGCTGCAGCTCGCGCGGGCCGTAGGTCGAGCGCAGATTGATGATCCGCACCTTCTCGAGGGTATCCAGCGTCGGCTCGTCGAAATCGCGCAGCTTGAGGCTGCCGATGCGGTCCCAGGGCGGCATGCGCCGGCGAGTCGTCCCGGCGATCCTCAGGCTGTCCTTTTCCGGCCAGCTGAGATGGATCTGGTGGCCGAAGCGGTCCTGGATCATGCACGCGAGCACCAGCGCTTCCAGGCGGTTGCCCAGTCCGGAAAAGTTGGAGATGTAGATCCGCCCGGTCACGAGGCGGCGGTGTTCGCCGCGCTGTATTCGGGCACCCACCGCGCGAGCTGCGCGCGCACCGCAGCCGGAGCGGTGTCGTCGGGCTGCGCGAGCCAGGCGAGCACTTCGTCCAGCAGCTCGGCGTCCTGCGGCGCGCGCGCCCGGGCGATGCGCAGCTTGGGATGGGGCGTGGCGAGCGTCTTCTCGGCGTCGGCGAGCGGCTCCTCGTAGAGCTTCTCGCCGGGCCGCAGTCCCGTGTACTCGATGCGGATGTCGGACTCGGACAGCCCCGAGAGCACGATCAGCTCCCGCGCCAGATCGGCGATGCGCACCGGCTCGCCCATGTCGAGCACGAAGATCTCGCCGCCCCGGCCCATCAAGGCCGCCTGCAGCACAAGCTGCGCCGCCTCGGGGATCGACATGAAGTAGCGCTGCATCTGCGGGTCGGTGACGGTGACCGGTCCGCCGCGCGCGATCTGGTCGCGAAAGCGCGGCACGACGCTGCCGGTTGAGCCGAGGACATTGCCGAAGCGCACCACGACGTACTGGGTGTTCTCCCGGGCTTGCAGCGCTCCGCACACAATCTCCGCAAGGCGCTTGGACGCGCCCATGACGTTGACCGGGTTTACCGCCTTGTCGGTCGACACCAGCACGAACTTCGCTACGCCGGCGCGGCCCGCGGCGCGCGCCAGCACGGCGGTCGAAAGGACGTTGTTCTCCACCGCAGCGAAGGCGTTCTCGTCTTCCATGAGCGGCACATGCTTGTAGGCCGCGGCGTGGAACAGCGCGTGCGGCCGGTAGCGCGCCAGGACTTCCTGCACCCGGCGCGCGTCCTTGGCGTCTCCGATCACCGCGGCGACCGGCGGCGCGCCCGGCCGATCGCGGAATTCCTGCTCGATCGCGTAAAGGGCGTACTCGGAGCTCTCGAAGAGCACGATGCGCTGCGGCGCGAAGCGCGCGATCTGGCGGCAGAGCTCCGAGCCGATTGAGCCGCCGGCCCCGGTGACGAGCACCGTGCGGCCGTCGAGGAAGCCGTGCAGTCCCGCTTCATCGAGCTGCACCGGATCGCGCCCGAGCAGGTCGTCGAGCTCCACCTTGCGCAACGCCGACACGCTCACCTTCCCGGAGACGATGTCTGCGATCGCGGGGACGGTCATGACGCCGATGCCGCGCGCGGCGCACAAGTCGAGCGCGCGCCGGCGCACGGCGTGGGGCGCCCCCGGCATCGCGATGATCGCGTGCCGCACCTCCAGGCGCTCGGCGAGGTCGCCCACCTGCGCGATCGGGCCGAGCACCTTCTCGCCGAAGAGCTCGGCGCCGCGCTTGCGCGCATCGTCGTCGAGCAGCCCGACCACGCGCCAGGCCGGGTTCGCCGCGAGCTCCTTCAGGAGAAGCGCGGCCGCCCTGCCGGCGCCGATCACCAGAACGGGCGTCGCCTCGGGCTTGGTGACGATGGAGCCGAGCTGGCCCTCCTTCCACGCCCGATACGCGATCCGGCTGCCCGCCATCAGGGCTGCCAGCAGCACCGGCGTGAGGAGATACACCGACCGCGGCACCACGAAGCCCCCCCGCACCAGCGCGAAGAGCGCCGGCACGGCGAGCGCGCCCGTTCCCACGGCCAGGACGATGCGGCGCAGGTCGGGAAGGCTCGCGAAGCGCCACAGCCCGCGGTAGAGGCCGAAGCCGAGAAAGGCTGCTGCATAGACCGCCACCGCCCATGGCAGGCTCGCCAGCATCGAACGTGAGAACTCCGCCGGAATGTCGAGATTGAACCGTAGCCAGAAGGCGAGGACCCACGCCGCCGCGGCGGCAGTGACGTCGTGCAGCACGGCAAGCACGCGGCGCCAATTCATCCCCGCGCCCCGTGCCGCGACCACTGCACATCGACCCACAGCGCAGCCGCGCCGAGGAGGGCGGCGCCGGCGGCGAAAGCCGCGAGCTGCAGCCCCGGCGACTGCGCGCGGCCGAGCAGCGCGAAGGCCGCACAGGCGCACATCACCGCATAGCCGATGAGCGCGGCGCTGCGGTGGCCGAGCCCCATGCGCACGATGCGCTGATAGTAATGCTCGCGGTGCGCTTCCCACACCTTCTCGCGGCGCGCAAGGCGCCGGATAAACGTCACGGTGGCGTCGGCGTTGAACGGCCCGAACACGAGCACCGGGAACCACAGCGGCCACGCGTCGTGGCGCCAGCCGACGATGCCGAGCGCCGCGGCGAGGAACCCGAGCGGGATCGAGCCCACGTCGCCGAGGAAGATTCGCGCGGGATGGAAATTGTGGGTCAGGAAGCCGAGCGCAGCCGCGGCGATAGCGGCACACAGCGTCGCGAGGGCGGCCTCGCCCGCCAGCCCGGCGGCGATCGCGTACGCCGAGAATCCGATGAGCGCCATGCCGCCGGCCACGCCGTCGGCGCCGTCCATGAAGTTGTACAGGTTGGTGATCCACACCACCGCCACGACCAGCAGCAGCATCTCGAGCGGATGCATCGGGGAGAGCGCATACCAGACCAGCAGCGCCGCGGCGGCGAAATGCGCTGCGAACCGCATCCTGCGAGGCAAACCGCGCACATCGTCATGGAGCGAGACCGCGGCGAGCGCCAGGGCGAGCGCCATCGGCAGCCAGAGCTGCGCGCCGATGAAGGCCACCGCGCTCGCCGTGCCCGCGAGCACCGCGAGGCCTCCGGTGCGCGGCACCGGCGTGACGTGCAGCGAGCGCGCGTTCGGCTCGTCGAGCGCGAAGGAGCGCCAGCGCGAGAGCAGCACGCGGACCATCGCGAAGGAAACGAGGAACGAAAGCGCTGTCGACGCCGCAACCATGCGGTGCGGATTCTAGAAGCCTTTGTACCAGCGCGCCGTGGCGCGCAGGCCTTCCTCCGGCGTGAATGGCGGCCGCCAGCCGAGATCCGTGCGAATGGCAGAGTCATCGACTTCCAGGAAGCCGGCGAGCTTCTCGGGCAGCAGGCCGGGCGGGAACGGGAACAGCCGCGCCGGCTTGTCCAGCGCGCGGCCGAGCGCCTCGCACCATTGCGCGGTCGAGCGGCTGGCGCCGTCGGACACCAGGAATGTTCCTTCGCGCTCCAGGCAGCTCAGGATCGCGTCGACCAGGTTTTCGAGGTACACCAGGCTCCTGCGGTTTTTCACCGAGGCGAGGGGCAGCGGCACGCCGCGCGCGATCGCGCGAGTCAGGGCGAGGAAGTTGGCCTTGACGCCGGGTCCGTAGATGAGCGGCGGACGCAGCACGGCGAGGCGCAACCCGGGGACGGCGCGCAACGCATCTTCGGCCTTCGCCTTCGATTCTGCGTAGGCGTCGCGCGGGGCGATCGGCGAGCGCTCGGTGAACGGCGCGGCCGAGACTTCGCCGTGCACCTTCACCGAGCTCAGGAACACCAGGCGCGCGCCATGCGCGGCGGCCGCCTGGCCGACTTGCTTCGCAAGGCCGACGTTCACTCGCTCGAGCTCGGCCGCTTCGGCGCGGCGGTGCGCGATGGCGGCGAGGTGGACGACGACGTCTCCCGCGGCGAAGCCGGCGCTGCGCAGGTCGAGGCCCACCGCTTCGTGACCCGCGCGCCGCACGGCGGCGCAGAGCGCGCGGCCCACGAATCCGGAGGCGCCCGTGACTACGACGCGCACCGCGCGCGGCACCGCCGCAGAGCCGCTAGAATCCTCACCATGGGGCTGCGATTCTATCCGGTCATCCTTTCCGGCGGCTCGGGCACGCGCCTGTGGCCGATGTCGCGCAAGCTCCTGCCCAAGCAGTTCCTCGCGCTGCTTTCGCGCCACACGCTGCTCCAGGAAACGGCGCTGCGCGTGCGTCCGCTCGCCGGCTGCGAGCCGCCGATCGTGGTGTGCAACGATGAGCAGCGGTTTCTCGCCGCGGACCAGCTGCGCGAGATCGGCGTGCAGGCCGCGCCGATGATCCTCGAGCCGGTCGGGCGCAACACCGCGCCGGCCATCGCGGTCGCCGCGCTCGCTGCGCGCGAGCGCAGCGCGGACGCGCTGCTGCTCGTGCTTCCCTCGGACCACACCATCACCCGGCCCGAGGCGTTCCGCCAGGACGCCGCCACCGCGCTCGAGCTCGCGAGCCGCGGCTACCTCGCCACGTTCGGCATCGTTCCTTCCGCGCCGGAGACCGGCTTCGGCTACATCGAGCGCGGCGCGCCGCTCGAGGGGGCCGCGTGCAAGGTGGCGAGCTTCCGCGAAAAGCCCGACCGCGCAGCCGCCGAGGGGTTCGTCGCGAGCGGCCGGTTCCTCTGGAACAGCGGCATGTTCGCGTTCTCCGCCGCGAAGTACCTCGAAGAGCTCGCGCGCCTGCGGCCGGAGATGCTCGCCGCAGTCGGCAAGGCGTACTCGAAGAGCGCACGCGATCTCGACTTCCTGCGCCTCGACCGCGCGGCGTTCGCAGCCTGCCCCTCCGATTCGATCGACTACGCCGTCATGGAAAAGACCGCCGACGCGGTCGTGGTGCAGAGCGACCCGGGATGGAGCGACGTCGGCACCTGGAGCGCCCTCTGGGGCATCAGCCCGAAGGACGCCGCAGGCAACGTCGCCGTGGGCGACGTCTACCTGCGCGACTCCGGCGGCTGCTACGTCCGCTCCGAGAAGCGGCATGTCGCGGCGATCGGCCTCAAGGACGTCGTGGTGGTCGAGACCGAGGACGCGCTGCTCGTCGCCGCCCGGGAGCGCAGCCAGGACGTGAAGGAGGCGGTGGCCAACCTCGAGGCCAAGGCGCGCACCGAGCACGTCTCGCACACGCGCGTGCACCGTCCGTGGGGCTACTACGAGAGCGTGGACGCCGGCGAGCGTTTCCAGGTCAAGCGCATCATGGTCCAGCCCGGCGCGGCGCTCTCGCTGCAGATGCACCACCACCGAGCCGAGCACTGGGTCGTGGTCTCCGGGACGGCGAAGGTGACGCGCGGCGAGGCCGAGCTCCTCGTGTCGGAAAACGAATCGGTGTTCATCCCGATCGGGATGAAGCACCGGCTCGAGAACCCCGGCAGGATGCCGCTCTACCTCATCGAGGTGCAATCGGGCGGGTACCTCGGCGAGGACGACATCGTGCGCTTCGAGGACCGCTACAAGCGCAATTGATGGCGCACCGGGACATCACCGTGTCGGTGGTGAGCCACGGACAGAACGCGCTTGTGAACACCCTGTTGCAGGATCTCGGCGCGCATTGCGGCGCGATCCAGCTCCTCATCACCGAGAACATTCCGGACCGAACCCCGCTCTCGCGCCCGGGCGTCGCGAACGGCCAGCCCAAGGGCTTCGGCGCCAATCACAACGCCGCCTTTCAGCGTTGCGACACCGCTTACTTCTGCGTCTGTAATCCCGACATCCGGCTGGTGTCGGATCCGTTCGGCGCGCTGGTGCAAGCCCTGCAGCAGGACGGCGTTGCGGTGGTCGGGCCGCTGGTGCGCCATCCTTCCGGCAAGGTCGAGGACAGCGCGCGCCGCTTTCCTACCGCCGCGTCGCTTGCGCGCAAGCTGCTTGCGCGCGAGTCCGGACCCGACTATCCGACCGACCGCGGGGCAATCGACGTGGACTGGGTCGCGGGCATGTTCATGGTATTCAACGCCGCCGCGTTCCGCGGCATCGGCGGCTTCGACGAGCGCTATTTCCTGTACTACGAGGACGTCGACCTGTGCCGGCGGCTGCACGCGGCCCGCAGGCGCGTGCTTTATGAACCCCGCAGCGAAGTCGTCCACGACGCGCGGCGTGGAAGCCGGCGGAATCCGCGGCTCGCATTGCGCCACGCGCTGAGCATGGGGCGCTACTTTCTTTCTAGGGAGTGAGCGGCCCGCTGCGACCTAGGAGACCGTGCCAAAGGCCGAGCAGCATGTATCTGAGCCGCTCGATTCGCGGCGGCACGAACAGGGGAAAGAAGAAGAGACGCAGCACAAGCCTCCTCGCCTCATTCAGCTTCCAGGCCACGGGTGTGTACGGCGCCCGCCATAGCAGGACCGCATTGCGAAAAAGATAATAGTGGCGGTAGGGCCGATAGAGCTGGATCTTGCGGGCCGTGAGCGGCACTCCCACCGCATCGTCGCCAAGGCGATGATCCATGCGCGCGTCGCAGACGCCGAACAGGCCGTATCCGGCGGACCGGGCGCGAAGCGACCACTCGGTGTCGACATGCTCGAGGAAGTAGCCCTCGTTTACCGCGCCGACCCGCCCGAGGACCGCGAGCGGGATCAGCGTTCCGGAAGAGATCAGGAAATCGCAGCGCACCTCCTCGGCACCGTCGCAGTTGTGCCCGCGCACGCTGAAGCGCGACATCCGGAAGAACGGCCATGACTTCCCCAGGCGGGGATCGTGAAAGCGCGGTCCCAGCGCGCCCACCTTCTCGCCCCTCGCAGCCAACCGGCGCTCGGCGGCGAGCATCCGGCTCACCATGTCGGGTGCCGGGCTGCTGTCCTGGTCCATCAGGAGGACGTGCGTCGCCCCGCTCGCTCGCGCGCGTTCGATGCCCACATTGTGCGCGGCGCCGACCCCCGCGTTCCGGGAGAGGCAAGCAAGCTCCACGCCGTCGCCCTGGAGCGCTCGCACCGGGGCGAGGCTCGCGTCGTCGGAGGCGTTGTCGACGAGCACGATCTGCGCGACCTGGCTCCTCAGCGACTGCACGCAGGCGCGAACGCCGTCGTCCGGCTGATACGTCACGATGACCGCGACCACCCGCGCGGCAGGGTCGAGGATGCTCATTTTTCGGCGAGGGCCACCAATTCTTCGCCCGCATCGCGATCGGCGAGTGCTCGTGCGGAGACGTAGAGCTGAACCAGGCGGCCAAGCACGCTCATCGTCCGGCTCGGCCTTGCCATCATGTCGTAGCGGCCACCGCGGCGAATGGCGCGGCTCGCGCGCCAGGAACCGTTCACGTCCCGTATCGAGGTGAACAGCCGGAACCGCTCGAAGCCCGCCTTGCGCAACGCGCTCGCCAGCGCCTTGCGGTTGAAGAGATGCAGGTGCCGCGGGGGATCGAGCGAAAACCAGTGCATGCCGAAACGGCGGTGAAGCAGGCTGGCGGTGTTCGGGGTCGCGATCGCGAGCCGGCCGCCGGATCTGAGGATGCGGCGGGCCTCCGCCAGCCAGGCGACCGGGTCGTGAACATGCTCGAGAGAATGGCTCATGGTGACCGCGTCGAAGGCGCCATCCGGGAACTTCTGCCCGGCAAGCCCGCCGAGGTGAAAGCTCAGCCCGCGCGCGCGCGCGGCCTGAACCGCCTGCGGATCGAAGTCGAGTCCTTCGGCCCGCCAGCCAAGCAGCGCCAGCCCTTCGACAAGTGTGCCGCGGCCTGCCCCTACGTCGAGCAGACGCCCGCGTTCACCGGCCTGCAGCCACATGACCGAAAAATCGAGCTCGGTCGTTCTTCCGGGGTAGACGAAGGGCAGCAGGCCGGCGCAGCGTTGCAGCAGGGTCGCACCGTCCGCGTAGCCCCACGTATTCGCCAGATAGCCGCGCTTCGCAGCCGCAAATAGCCGCGCGAGCAGGGTTCGCTTCTTCGAGACCGCTGCGTGGGTGTAGTAGCGAGCGTAGGCGAGGTGCAGATCCTCGGCCACTGGCATGGGATCGAGCCACAGTAGACCACAGCCAGGGGCGGCGCATTCTGCGAGCCGCCATTCGCCGGGGGCGTCGAAGAGGCGATCACGCATCGCAGCGTAAGCGGGCCGGCCGCGCGTGCCGCACAAGGGGCAACGCGGCGCGGGCTCGGCTCGGATGCTCGCACTCACGCTCGGGCCCTTCGCAATTGCCGCGTCGACAGCAGGAAGAGCAGCGCCGCATCCACCGCGCAGCGCAGACACCAGGCCATGGCCGCCCCCTCGATGCCGCGACTGCCGACCAGGACAAAAAGAATCACGAAATACGCAGGCGCCTCGGCAAGGTGCAGCAGCGCCGTCACGTCGGCTCGTCCGCGAGCCTGAAGCACTGTAAACGGAATATGCGCGAGGCAGTTCACGGCGACGCCGATTGCAAGCCACTGCGCGACGCCGGCTGCTTTGGCTGCGAATTCGTCGCCGAGCCACGCCGGCATCCACAGCGGCGCCGCCGCGCCCGCCACGAGGGCAAGCGGCACCGCCGTGGCGAGAACTACCAGCGCTCCCTTGCGCTGCAGCACCCACGCCCCGGCCGGGGACGCCGCGGCGAGGGCCGGAAACAGCGCGCCGGTAAGCGCAGCCGGCACGACCCAGAATCGCGTAAGGACTTCGTAGGGCGCCACGTAATAGCCGACGGCCGCGACGGACACCATGGCGCCGATGACGAAACGGTCGGCGTAGACCATGAGCGGACCGACGACATTGGACACGGTGATCCAGGCTCCGTACGCGACGATCTTGCGCACGCCATCCGGCCGCGGCCACGCAGGGACGGCGAGTGCCCCCATCAGTCGCCAGCCTGCCCACCAGTGCGCCGCAAGCCCGAGCAGCCGCAGCGCCGCGAGCAGTACGCACACCGCCGGCAGCGGCGCGGGGCCGGACACCACGGCTAGCGGCGCCACGAACGTGAGAATGCCAAGCGGTACGCGGATCGCGTTCACCCAGCCGAAGTAGCGGCCGCCTTCGAGCAGGCCGCGCAGCGCGGCGGTGAGGGTGACGAGCGGCAAGCACGCCGCGAGGATCCGCACGCCAAGCGTCGCCTCCGGCAGCATCGCGGGCGGCAGCTTCAGCATCCGGCCGCAGATCGGTTCCGCCATGACGTAGATGAGCGCCCCGCTCAGCATCCCAAGGCCGAGAGTGAGCGTCAGCGTGCCGCCGGACAGGCTCGACAGCTCGGGCGCACTTTTCGCGCCGCCCCGCTCGGCCACCAGCCTCGAGAGCGCGCGGCCCAGCCCGAGATCGAACAGGCTGAAGTAGCCGACCAGCGCCCAGGCCAGGGCGAGAAAGCCGAAGCGCTCCGGGCCGAGCGCCTGGACCAGTGGCGGCACCGCGAAAAGCGCAGCCAGCAGCGGCGCGGCATGGCCTGCCAGGTTGAGCAGCGCGCCGTGCGCGATCCTCAA
>JBIOYV010000132.1:0-49349 GCA_044870335.1 Burkholderiales bacterium
GCGATCCAGCAGCGGCTGCGCCGCGGATCGAAATCGGCCACGAATCGCGCAACGATCTCGGCGACCAGCGCCTCGAAGCGCGCACCCCAGCCGTACTCGCGCGCGTAGAGCTCGCCGTGCACCTGCACCACCCAGCCGAGGTCGCCCGGCGCGTGCGCCCGCAGCAGCGCTTCCGAGGGTTTTGGGTCGGTCAAAAGCAACTGCACGGCGCGCATCGCATCCACGAGCCGGTCGCGATCGGGGGCAGCGATGCGGCGCAGCATGGCGGAGACCTCGTCGCGCGAGCGCCGGTCGAGCAGCGCGAAGGCCTCGCGCCCCCTGGCCGTGAGCGTGAGCAGCCGGGCGCGCGCGTCCTCGGGCGAGCGCTCGGCGCGCACCAGGCCGCGCCGGCCGAGCGATCCCAGCATGCGGCTCAGATACCCGGCGTCGAGCTCGAGCTCGGCGCGCAGCTCGGTCGCGGTGCAGCGCCGGCGCCGGCCGAGCTCGTAGAGGAGGCGCGCCTCGGGCAGCGGATAGGGGCTGCCGACGAAGCCCGCGCTCAGCGCGCCGATGCGGCGTGTGTAGAATCGGTTGAAGCGGCGCACCGCGTCGACCCGCATGCGTGGCATGCTCGGCAACATAGTTGCTCTTGTCAAGCTTTCATGGACCGCTTCGATCTAAAGGGGAAAGCCGCCCTGGTCACCGGCGGCAACGGCGGCATCGGCCTCGCCATGGCGCGCGCGCTGGCGCAGGCCGGCGCGGCGGTGGCGATTGCCGGGCGCGACGCGAAGAAGAACGCAGAGGCGGCGGCGGAACTGAAAGCGGTTTCTATTTCGTGCGACCTCAGCGATGCCGCGGCCTGCCGCGCGATGGTCGAAGAGGCGGCCGCGCGGCTGGGGCGCCTGGATATCCTGGTGAACAACGCCGGCACCAACATCCGCAAGGCGCCCCAGGACTACAGCGTCGATGAATGGCGCGCCGTCCTGGACACCAACCTCACCAGCGTCTTCGTCGCCTGCCAGGCGGCCTACCCTCACCTGAAGCGCGCCGGCGGCGGCAAGATCGTCAACATCGGCTCGATGATGTCGCTCTTCGGCGCGTCGTTCGCCGCGCCCTACGGCGCGAGCAAGGGCGGCGTGGTGCAACTCACCCGGTCGCTTTCGGCGGCGTGGGCGAAGGACAACATCCAGGTTAACGCCGTGCTTCCGGGCTGGATCGACACCGCCCTCACGCGGCGCGCGCGCGAGGAAGTGGCGGGCCTGCACGAGCGCGTGCTGGCGCGCACCCCCGCGGGCCGCTGGGGCACGCCCGAGGACCTCGGCGGCATCGCGGTGTTCCTCGCCTCGGCGGCTTCCGACTTCGTCACCGGGACGGCGATCCCGGTCGACGGCGGGTACTCGTCGCTTGGCTAGAACGAGGCCTCGACGTAGCCGTAGATGTAGTTCGAGCCGCCGTTGACATTGCCCAACAGCTGCGAGGTGCCGAAGATGCCCGAGCGGTGGGACACGCCGGCGCCGAAAAAGGTATTGCGGAGGCTCTTCAGCGCGAGAAGGTCGCCGATACTCATGTCGACAGTCGGGTCGAGCACCTCGAGCAGGTGCGAGGTGTTGCGGCCTTTCGATTCGAGGTCGCGCGCCTCGCTGAAGGGAATCCGCTTGGCCCAGGAGAGACCCACCCCCAGCCCGAGGCGCGTGCGCAACTTCGCATCCCAGGGAAAGCCGTAGAAGTACGTCTTGATGTAGGCCTTGATCTCGGGGAAGTCGGGCTGCAGCCCCTTTTCCAGGTGCTGCGTCACGCCGACGAAGCCGGCGACGTCGAGCGGCCAGCCGTTCAGCCGCTCGACGAGCGGCCAGCCCACCTCGATGCCGGCGATGCCGGTGTGGTCCACGGTGTGGACCGACGTGCAGCGCAGCGTCATGATCTTGAGCACGTCGCAATCGCTCGAGGCGCCGTAGAGCGCGCGCACGATGAGGGGCCGGCCCTGCGGCCATTGTTCCTGCTCGGACGACAGGTCGTAGGCGGCCCCGATGTAGTACTGGTTCAAGGTGCGCTCGGCCACGATCGGGCTGCCGGAGACGGTATCCGGCAGGCGCGAGAAGGTCACGCCGCCGAGCAGCCGCCAGCGCGTGCTCACCTGGTAGGCGGCATAGAAACCGACTTCCGGCACGACGCCGCTCTTCGCCTCGTACGCGGGGCGGTCGGCGCGGGCCTCTTCCGGCCGCACACCGTAGTAGTAGTCGTTGAGCCGCTCGTCGCGCACCGAAAGCATCACGTGCGGGCGCAGCCACAGGCGCCCGCGCCGGAAGGGATACTTGTATCCGAGGCGCAGCTCGCTGCCGCCGGAGGTCTGGGACACGTCGCGCAGCAGCTCGGCGAAGGCGATGCCCCAGGCGCCGCCGAGCTGCCCGCTCAGGCCGCCGTCGATGCCGTGCTCGCGCGGCGCCATCCCGGC
This sequence comes from Burkholderiales bacterium, assembly GCA_044870335.1. GTDB lineage: Bacteria > Pseudomonadota > Gammaproteobacteria > Burkholderiales > SG8-39 > SCGC-AG-212-J23. The sequence continues at coordinate 2,432 of JBIOYV010000132.1, forward strand.
GAGGCTCTCGGGGATGTTGTCGGTCGGATGGCCTTCGAAGCGGTGCCGGAAGAACACTTCGAAGCGCCTTTGCTCGGAGGGGCCCAGTTTCAGGCCGATGCTGGGCGAGCGCAGGTAGAAGCGCTCGCCTTCGTAGATGTACAGCGGCGTGAAGTCGTGCCGCGTGCCCGCGTCGCGATAGGGCGAGCGCTCGATGCGCCACATGACCCCGAGCGCCGCGCTGTCGGGCGCGGCGAAGCCCGACAGCGGATCGCTGTTGCCGGCGGCCGAAGCGGCGAAGAAAGCGCCGAGCGCTAGGATGAGAAGTCGAGCAGCGGACCCTTGGGCACGACTCCGCTGGGGTTGAGCTCCGGCATGCTGCGGTAGTAGTGGGCCTTGATCTCGTCCAGGTCGACCGTCCGCGCTACCCCCGGCAGAGCATGGATGCGTCGCGCATAGCGCCATAGTCGCGGATAGTCTGTGAGCCGCCGCAGGTTGCACTTGAAGTGCGAGTAGTAGACCGCGTCGAACCTTACCAGCGTGGTAAAGAGCCGCACATCCGCCTCTGTGAACTGCCGCCCGCACAGCCAGCGGCGCTTCGCGAGGCGCCTTTCCAGCCAGTCGAGCGTGGCGAACAGCGCCGTCACCGCCTGGTCATACTTTTCCTGCGCGGACGCGAAGCCGGCACGATACACCCCGTTGTTTACGGTGCGGTACACCCGCTCGTTCACCGCATCGATCTCCTTTCGCAGCGCGGCTGGATACAGGTCGGGCAACCTGCGGGTCGCAAGCGGGCCGAACTGCGCGTTGAGCATGCGCAGGATCTCGGAGGATTCGTTGTTCACGATCCGGCCGAGCTTGAAGTCCCACAGCACCGGAACCGTGACCCGCCCGGTGTAGCGGGGCTTGGTGCGCGCGTACAGCTCGTACAGGTAGCGGATTCCACCGTCGGCGTATTCCCAGCCGTGCGAGAGCATCTCGGGCGCGGCGTAAAAGACCGGCAGCGCCTTCTCCAGGCCCTTCAGGGCGCGCACGACGAGGGTGCGGTGGGCCCAGGGGCAAGCCTTGGAAACGTACAGCCGATAGCGGCCGGGCTCGACCTCGGCGGCGGCGACGCGGTCGCGAAAGCCGCTGTCAGGCCGGATGAACTCGCCGCCGGTAGACTTCGTGTCGCGCGGAACGTCCCGCCAGACACCTCCCACCATCATGCCCATGACCGGCTATCTTAGATGGATCACGTTGATCGCGATGTGCTCGGCGCAGCTCCCGCTTCACGCCGTCGAGCCCGTCAAGCTGCAGCGCCTCAAGGTCCCTGCGCCGCCCTGGCCCGCGGGCGACGAGCGCGGCATGGCGAACCAGATCGGACCCGCCACGCTGCAGCGTTGCGCCTGGCACGTCGCCGAGCCGGGGGCGCGAACCTACGAGTTGTCCCAGGTGCGCTCGAACACGATGCCGCTTTCGCCGTTCGCCGGCCCCTACGTGGTCAAGCCCAAGCCGAGCTCGGGCATCCCGGGCAGCGCGCATGCCTTCAACAGCGAGACGCTCAACGAAGGCGCCGAGCCCGGCCAGCAGGGAACCCAGATCGACGCCCTGGGCCACTTCGCCGTGCTCAAGCAGCCCTGGGACGGGAACTCGCCCCTGCCGGCCGACGAGGCTACGTACTACGGCGGCTTCACCCAGAAGGACGTGAAGCCCACGCCCGATTCGCCTCTGCAGCGCCTGGGCCTGGAGAAGATGCCGGCGATCGTCACCTCCGCGGTGCTGCTCGATGCGAAAGCCTACGTCGGCAAGGGGCAGGTCATGAAAGCGGGCGAGGTGGTCACCGCGGACCATATCCGCGGCATGCTGAAAGCGCAGGGCCTGGGCGAGCGCGGCATCCTGCCGGGCGACGTGGTCTACGTGTATACCGGCTGGGGCGACCAATGGCGCGACCCCGACACCGACAAGGTTTACTACAGCCAGGCGCCCGGACTGGCGTACGACGCCGCGCGCTACCTGGGGGAGCGCCGGATCGTGGCGATCGGGCTCGATACGCCGTTCATCGATCCGGTGCCCGGCGGCATGCTGGCCGGAAGCGCCGGGCCCGCGCCGGGAACGCCGGCGGGTCTGCCGTTCGCCGTGCACCACCACATGCTCACGCAGATCGGCATCCACCACGTAGAGAACGCGAAGCTCGACGAGCTGGCGCGCGACAAAGTGTGGACGTCCTGCACCATGATCCTGCCCGCGCGCCAGAAAGGGGCGGCCGGCGCGGAAGTCCGGCCAGTGTCGATCGGGGCCCCGGAGAAGCTCCCGCGACGCTCGCGTTAGGCTACTTCTTCTGCCACGAAGCGCGGCGGAAGCGCTTGCGCCGGGTGGTCACCGCCTTGCGGGTGCCGGCGAACTCGTGCACTTTTTGGGCGATCTCATGCCGGATGTCGTCCGGCAGCGCGGCCGCAGCGTCCTCGAAGCGCGAGATCACGTCTTCGCCCTGCGGCCCGTCGTGGAAAAAGCCGCGCGCCTTGTCCCACACCAGCGCGCGCTCCACCGCGTCGGCGCCGTAACAGAGCTGGAACAGCGTGACCTCGCCGCCAGACTGCCACACGAAGAGATCGAAGAAATCGTCGTGGAACCAGCGCCGCTTGGCCGGTGGGTCGTCGGCAACACCGAGGATCTCTTTCAGCATGGAGGCTTTGAACTAGTTGGCATTGTGAGTAATGGCCGGATTCTAGCCTCATGAGCGGCGGTGGCAATTACTGCCCCGCGCGGGACGGGGGCCGGTCCAGGGGCCCGGACGGCCCGGGCCGCCGCCAGCCGCGCTGAAATTCCGATCGGCGTCAGAGCCTTCGCGGCGGAAAATGCAATGGATTGGAGGTGATGGACGGTCCGGATGAGCACCCTGAACGGCCGCCGCGAGGTGGTTCCGGGCAGCCGATGCGTCATGCCGCGATGGCCGGCTCCGAGCTTTGTCGCGCGCCGCGACAATCGGCTCGCTCGCGCGCGGCGCGTTCGTGCGTTTTTTCGCGGATGAGGAGTGGGATCGTCTCGGTCAGCGCGCGCCGCGCGGGTGCGCGGTCACGAGCGCTGCACCACAGCAGCGCCGAAACGCGTCACTTCAGCGACCAAACACGTCACCGCTCAGCAGCACAAATCGTTTTGTAACGCGCATCGTTTTGTAACGGGCAGCGCAGCGCGAGGTGGGCGGTCGCAACAGCCCAGGATTTCTTTCAACGCAGCGGCCAAAACCAGTTGACACCGGGCGGCCAATGAGTGGATTCTAGTCCTCAAGACTCGCCACAAAACACTCGCGTCCACGCGGGGAAGGCAGATGAACAAGAAAGAGTCTATGGCAGCAGGGATTTGTAACCGAACGTCGACAGCGGTCGTTCGTCCCTCTTCTTGTCTCTCCAGATGCCCCCATGTCGGCTGAAATCCGCTCGACACCGGGCGTACAACCCGTGAAGCGAGCGTCGCATGATGACTGCGGCGCGGTCGGGAAAGGTCTGACGCTCATCGGCGTTCCGGTCAACGGTTCAGTTGTACACCCGTTGGACGGATTATTGCTTGACGATGGATTGAACGCGCAAACCCGTGATCTAACGTAGCGAGGGTTGAGAAGTTCCTGAAAGGTGGAGATGGCATCATGAACAATCCGGTACCTGGCTTCAACGATGGCAACAACGAGCGCAAGGCGAGCCTCCTCAGGTCGCTGAACGACTTCACCAAGGAGCACCGCGCCGCGCACTGGGCTGGAACGTTCGCCAGCTTCCTCGAGCAGATCTTCCCCAACGACCCGCGCGGCCTCGCCCGCACCAGCCATCAGTACATCTGGGACATGATGCGGGCCGAAGGCTTCGACGACAGCCAGGGTCGCTTCCGCTGTCAACTCTTCGAGGACGAGCTTTACGGGATCAACGACACCATCGAGCGGGTAGTCGACTACTTCAAGGCCGCGAGCGCCGGCTCGGAGGTTGGCAGACGCCTGCTGCTGCTGCTCGGGCCCCCTTCGGGCGGCAAGTCGAGCATGGTGATCCTGCTCAAGCGGGGTCTCGAGGAATACAGCCACACCGACGCCGGGGCCTTGTACGGCATCCACGGCTGCCCGGTGCACGAGTCCGCCCTGCACCTCGTGCCGCACACCCTGCGTGGCCAGTTCCGCGCGAGCTACGGCGTCGACATCCAGGGCGAGCTTTGCCCGCACTGCGTCAGCCGCCTGCAGCACGAGTTCAACGGCGACTTCATGCAGATGCCGGTAGAGCGCATCTTCATCACCGAGGCCGGCCGCGTCGGCGTGGGCACCTACGCGCCGCACGACCCGACCACCGCCGACATCGCCGACCTGGTCGGCTCGGTCGACCTTTCGAAGGTCTCGGAGTTCGGCGACGAGGGCGACCCGCGCGCCTGGTCGTGGAGCGGCGCGGTGTTCGCGGCGAGCCGCGGCATGCTCGAGATGATCGAGATCCTCAAGGTGAAGCGCGAGTTTCTCTATCTCCTGCTGACGCTCACGCAGGAGAAGAACGTCAAGGTGTCGCGCTTCCCGCTGATCCACCTCGACGAGACCATTCTTGCGCACACCAACCTGGCGGAATTCCGCAAATTCCTGCAGGAAGCCGAAAACGAGGCGCTGCTCGACCGGATGGTGATCATCCAGGTGCCCTATACCCTCTCCTTCCGGGAAGAGGCGCGCATCTACAAGAAGCTCACCTCCTCCACCCAGGCGTTCCGCGAGGTGCACCTCGACCCGCACGCGCTGCATACGGCGGCGGTGTTCTCGGTGCTGACGCGGCTCGCCGAGGGCGAAGGCGATAGCGAGCACACGAAGAAAGTGCGCGTCTACGCAGGCGAGGACGTCGAGGGCGTGGCGCAGTCCGAGGTGGAGAAGATCCGCGCCAAGAACCCGGAGGAAGGCCTCGCCGGCGTGTCGCCGCGCTTCGTCATCAACGCGCTCTCGAACGCCATCATCCAGTCGAGCGCGAAGAGTCTCACCACCATGGACGTGCTGATCGCGCTCAAGGACTCGATCGAGTCCGACGTGCGCATCGACGGCAAGAAGAAGCGCAAGTGGATCGATTACCTGGTGACGGTGCGCAAGGACTTCTACAACCGCTGGGTCAAGGAGGACGTGCACAAGGCCCTGTTCGTGTCCTTCGAGCAGGAAGCCCAGGGGCTGCTCGACAAGTACCTCGACGAGGTCGAGGCGACGCTCGACAGCCGCACCATCAAGGACCCGATCACCAGCGAGGAGCGCAAGCCCGACGAGCGCTTCCTGCGCAACGTGGAGGAGAAGATCCGCATCTCGGAGTCCGGCAAGGTCTCCTTCCGCCAGGAGGTGGTGAGGAAGGCGATGGGCGCGTACAAGCGCGGCGAGAAGTTCACCCTCGACAGCCACGCGCCGCTGCACGACGCGGTGGAGCAGTACCTCTTCGAGCAGCGCCGCGACGTGCTGCGCCTGGTGTCGTCGAGCTCCCGGCCCGACGACGAGACCCGCCAGAAGATCTCGGTGGTCGAGAAGCGGCTGGTCGACGAGTACGGCTACGACACGCACAGCGCGCGCGAAGCGCTCAACTACGTGACCAGCCTGCTCGCGCAGGAGTGACCCAGGCTCATGATCCGGATCGCCGCAGAAACGCCGTGGTACGACCTCTTCTCGAGAGGCGCGCGCGACTGGCTGCGGCATAACCAGAAGGTCCGCGAAGCGGTCAAGAACACGCTGCCCGAGATCCTCTCCGGCGAGGATCTGATGACCGGCGACAGCAAGAACCGCACGGTGATGGTGCCGGTGAAGTTCCTCGAGCATTCGCGCTTCCGCCTCGCCGACCCGAGCTCGCAGCAGGGCGCCGGGCAGGGCCAGGGCCAGCCCGGCGACGTGCTTCAGCCCGGGCGCGAGAAGGGCGACGCGCAGTCGCAGTCCGGCGGGACCGAGAACGGCGAGATCCGCTTCGTGGTCGAGATGAAGCTCGAGGAGATCATCGACTGGATCTGGGAGGAGCTGAAGCTCCCCGACCTCAAGCCCAAGCGCACCGCGACCATGGACGAGCCCGACTACGTGCGCGAAGGCTGGGACCGGCGCGGGGCCCGCTCGCGTCTGGACAGGAGAAGGACCCTGAAGGAGGCGGTCAAGCGCCGCTCGATCCAGGAAAACCCGATTCCGATCATCAACGAGGACCTGCGTTTCCGCCAGCTCGTCAAGCGCGCCACGCCGTCGATGAACGCGGCGGTGATCTTCGCCCTCGACGTCTCGGGCAGCATGGACGAGGCGCAGCGCAAGCTCGCCAAGCAGTTCTTCTTCTTTGCCCTCCAGGGCATCCGCCGCCAGTACAGCAAGGTCGACACCGTGTTCCTCGCCCACGCCGCGCAGGCCTGGGAGTTCGACGAGAGCCAGTTCTTCCAGGCCTCCTCGAGCGGCGGCACGGTCTCCTCCTGCGCCTTCCAGCTCGCGCTCGACGTGGTGAAGAACCGCTACGACCCGAGCCGCTACAACGTGTACTTCTTCTACGCCTCGGACGGCGAGAACGCCGCCGAGGACCGCGAGCCCGCGGCCGCGGCGCTGCGGCTGCTGGCCGCGCAGACCAACTACTCGGGCTACGTCGAGACCGGCGGGGTCGCCACTTTCCGTCCGCGCGAGACCCAGGTGGCGGAGGTGTTCAGCGAGATGAAGGGCGCCGGACTGCCGGTGGGCATGAGCCAGCTTTCGTCCCAGGAAGACGTGTGGCGCGCGATCCGCGAGTTCTTCAAGGAAACCGAAAAGAGTGACTGAGCTCGAGCAATACGCGGCGAGCATCGAGGAGCTGGCGAAGCGCCTCGGGCTCGACTACTACAACGTCGACTTCGAGGTGGCGCCGGCGAGCCTCATGACCGAGATCGCGGTCTACGGCCTGCCGGTGCGCATGCCGCACTGGTCCTTCGGCGTGCGCTACATCCACCAGCTCGTGCGCCAGAGCATGGGCCACTCCAAGATCTTCGAGGTCATGTTCCCCGGCGATCCGTGCCGCGCGTTCCTGATGGACGGCAATTCGCTCGCCGAGAACACCCTGGTGACGGCGCACGTGCTCGGCCACGCCGATTTCTCCAAGAACAACCAGCTGTTCGCGCGCTTCCACGAGATGGCGGGCGGCAACATCGTCGAGCACGCCGCGGCGCACGCGCACCGCATCCAGCAGGCGATCGACAAGGTCGGCATGGAGAAGGTCGAGTCGGTGCTCGACGCCGCGCTCGCGCTCGAGTCGCACGTCGACGTCGACGGCGACCTGCACCGCACGCGCTACCCGGAGTACGTGCCGGAGAAGCCCGCCGCGCCCGAGAGCGCGTTCCAGCGCCGCTTCCGCGACCTGCCGGGCGCCGCCGAGGCGGCCAAGGTCGAGCACGGGCCGGTGCGCGCGGCGGTGCCGCCGCACCCCGAGTTCGACCTCCTCTGGTTCATCGCCCACTACGCCCCCGAGCTCGAGCAGTGGGAGCGCGACATTTTCCTCATGGTGCGCTCCGAGTCGCTGTACTTCTACCCGGTGTTCGCCTGCCAGATCATGAACGAGGGCTGGGCCTCGTACTGGCACGCGCGGCTCCTGCGCGAGGCCGACTTCCTGCCGCAGACGTTGTACCTCGCCGCGATCAAGGCGCATTCGGACGTCGTGCGACCCTACGCCGCGGGGCAGCAGACCGCGCTCGCGATCAATCCCTACCACCTCGGCTTCACGCTGTGGGAGCACATCATCGACACGCACGGCCTCGCGCGCGCGCGAGAGGTGATGCGCGACGAGGACGACTTCGGCTTCATCCGCAATTTCCTCGATCGCGAGCTCGCCGACAAGCTCGAGCTCTTCGTCTACGAGGCGAGCTCGGGCGACGAGATCAAGGTCGCGAACCGCGACGTGAACGCCATCCGCGAGGCGATCCTCGCGCCCAAGTTCAACTACGGCGCGCCGCGCGTCGCGGTCACCGAGATGAACAACGACGGCAGCCTGGCGCTCGCGCACGAGCACAAGAGCGACGGCCGGGGCCTCGACGTGAACCGCGCCAAGCGCGTGCTCGAGTACACCAAGCGCGTGTGGCGGCGGCCGGTCAAGCTCGCCACGGTGAACGATCGCGGCGAGCCCGCGGAACTCACCGCCTAGAAGAAAAAGGGGCCGAGCTGACCGCCTACAGAATAATAATCAGTAGCAGCACCAGCAGGATGATCAGCAGCAGGTCCTGGTTGGAGAGCGCGCCGCCCGCGGCGAGCTGATCCAGCCGCCCGGCGAGCTGGCTCACCTCCTCGGGCGTCATCGCGTCTACCCGGGCGCGCGCGTCCGCGGCGCTCACGCCCATCTTTTCGAGCTGCGTGGCAAGCTCGGGGCGCTCGAGCATGCTCTTGACGCGGTCGCGCTCCGTGTCCTCGACGCCGAGCATGCCGGCGTAGGCCTGCGGCGCGACGAGCACGATTGCCATTGCGATGGTTCTTAGTAGTTTTGTCATGGTCGGTCCTCTCCTGGGCGAGACCTGCGGAATATAGATGGAAAGCGCCTCCGGCGACAGTCCAATCGGAACGCTCCGTGGCGCTTTCGCTACATCGGATCGAGGGGATAAATCGGGCGGCGCAGATGGCGGAACTGGAGCTGCGAATAATCGGAAGTGCATACCCCGCTGCCGGCACATTCGACCACCGCGCGCGCGATCGCGCCGAGCCCGGCGCGCCAGTGGACTCGGCTCTTCAGCATCAGATAGCGCTTGGCGGCCGGGTCGATGCCGACCGCCCGGAAGGCGGCGATGTCGTAGGGTTCGACTTGTCGCGATGTCACGACAATTTCGATTCCTCCAGTATCGAGCACCGCCGTCGGACCCATGTCCATGAGCTCGCCGCGCGCCATCGGGCCTTCGTTGCGGTAGAGACCGTCGACGAGCCGGCTCACCCTGCCTTCGACCTCGCGAGGCGAGCCCTTGAGCGCGAGGCTCGGCATGTCCAGCTTGCCGCCGAGCGCCAGCCTCACCCGGGCGCCGGTCCCGGCCTCGCGCATCTGCGCCACCGCCTGCGGGTCGCAGACCGCGAACGCCGCCGCTTCCTCGAGCCGCGCCTCGAGCATCGCGGAGAGCACCGTCATCGTGTCCATGGTCCCGCCCGAGGCACAGTTGTCGTAGTGATCGAGCAGCACCACCGGTTTGCCGGCAAGCTGCTTCGCCCTTTCGATGGAATCCTCCAATGGCTCGGGCCGGTACACGAACTGCGCCCGGCTTTGCCAGGCCATATCGAGGAGCTCGTCGCAGTAGCGGCGCGCGAGCTCTTGATCGGCGTCGGTCACGACCACGGCCGAAACGCCGGCGTACGGGATGTCAGCGTGCGGAAACCCCACGAACAGGCTCGCACAGAGCGCGCCTTGCCGCTCCATCTCGCGCGCCCGGGCCTGGATCTGCCGGTTCGGCGAATCGAGGCTCGACTGGCGCATCACGTGCGGCAGCATCGGCTTGTGCCCGAACGCCAGCACCGGTCTTGCTTGTTGATTCAATGAATCGAGGACGGGCCTGGCGGCGCGCATGCCGGTCTCGTACATGTCGACGTGCGGATAGGTCTGGTAGCCCGCAAGCGACGTGGCCACGCGGCCGCTCGCCGGGAAGAAGTTGGCGTGCATGTCGTGCGCGACGCCGATCGGCACCCTGGGCGCGACGCGCCGGATGCGCGCGAGGAGCTCGCCCTCGCCGTCCTCGAAGCGCTCGCTCACCATCGCTCCGTGCAGGTCGAGCAGCACCGCGTCGCAGCCCTGCGCCACCGCGTCGACGATCCGGCCGGCGATGTGCTCGTAGGCGTCCTGCGCCACGCGGCCGCTCGGCCAGGCCTGCGCCGCGACCGGCAGCACCACCTCGGCGCCGGCGCGCTCGGCGAGGTCGATGAAGGCGCCGAGCGCGGTGCCGGTCCCCTTGAACTCCTCGTAGGCCTCGCGCCCCTCCCACGGCCGCTCGCGGCCGTGGCCGAAGCGCGCGAGCGGCGTCGGCACCGGCGAGAAGGTGTTGGTCTCGTGCTTCATCTGCGCGAGCACCAGCTTCACGCGGCGTCCCTATTGCGGCTTGAGGCCGACGTCCTTCGCGATCTTGCCGAAGATCGCCATCCAGTGCTCGTAGCGCTTGCGCAGCTCCTCCGGCGTGCTCGGCGCCGGCGTGATGGCCGCTTTCTGGAACCGGTCGCGCACGTCCGGCATCGCCAGCGCCTGACCGATCGCCTTGTTGAGGATCGCGACGTGGTCGCGCTGCATGCCGGCCGGACCCATGATGCTCGCCCACGACGGCATGTCGTAGCCCGGCAGCGCCGCTTCGGCCATCGTGGGCACCTCGGGCATCGTTTGCGACCGATTCGCGGTCGTCACCGCGAGGATGCGCAGCCTGTCCTTGAGCGGGAGGCTCGAGGCGAGCCCGGTGATGTAATAGTCCACGCGGCCGGCGATGATGTCCGTGAGGACTTCCGGCGTTGCCTTATAGGGCACTTCGACGACACGGACGCCGGTCAGAGAATTGAACAGCATCACATTCCAGTACGGCATCTGGCCCGCGCCGATCGTCCCGTACGTGACTTTGCCGGGATTGGCCTTCGCGTAGGCGATCATCTCCTTCACATCGCGCACGGGCAAGGCCGGGTTCACGACCAGCGCAAACTCCGAGGTCAGCAGCAAGGAAATTGGCGTGAAGTCCTTCAGCAGGTCGTACGTTACGTTCGCGTTCGCATAGCGTGCGCCCGCCATGGATCCGCCGGCGAGGAGCAGCGTGTACCCGTCAGGCGGCGACTTCATCACGAAGGTCTGCCCGATGCTGCCGCCCGCACCCGGCCGGTTCTCGACGAAGAACTGCTGGCCGAGGATCCCGCTCAACTTTTCCGCCACGATGCGCGCGGGCAGGTCATCGACCGTTCCCGCTCCGGTCGCCACAACGATCTTCACCGGCTTGGACGGATAGGGCTGCGCCTGGACCGACAGCGAGAACGCCGCCAGCAGAACGAATCGAAGAATTCTCATGGTCATCCTCCCTGCGCAAAGTCTAGAGCATAGAATCGCCGCACAGGAGGTCCGCCATGGCCGGGACGGCCGCGTAGCCGACGCCCGCCTTCACATCCGGATGACCACCTTGCCGAGGTGTGCGTCGGATTCGACGAGCGCCTTGGCCTGCGGCAGCTCGTCGAAACGGTAGACGCGGTCGACGAGCGGCTTCAACCGTCCGGAAGCGAAGTACGGCAGGAAGTCCGCGGTGAAGCCGCGCACCGTGGCAGCGCGTTGCTCGGCGTTGCGGTGCTTGTTCGACACGCCGAAGAGCTTCAGGCGCTTGGCGTGCAGCGCGTCGATGTCGAGCTCGGCCTTCATCACCCGGTCGAGATAGCCGACGGTGGCGAGGCGTCCCTGGAAGGCGAGCGTGCGGATGCACTCGGCGAACACCGAGCCGCCGACGTTGTTGACCACCAGGTCGACCCCTTTGCCGCCGGTCGCCTTCATGACCGCGTCGTAGAAATCCGGTTTTCTCGTTTCGACGCCGACATCGAGACCGATCGCTTTTAGCTTTTGAAGCTTCCCGCCGGATCCCGAGGTGCCGATGACCTTGGCGCCGATCGCCTTCGCGGCCTGCAGCGCCGCTACGCCGACCCCCGCCGAGACGCCGGTCACGAGGAGCCACTCGCCGGCCTTGAGGCCGCCCTGCGCGACGAGCATGTCGTGCACCACCATGAACGTCAGCGGGATTGCGCCCGCCTCCTCCCAGGAGAGATTCGGCGGCACCGGGATGGCGTCGCTCTTGTCCATCAGCCCCAACTCGGCGAAGCCGCCGGGGCAGCGCCCCATGACGCGCTCGCCGGAGCCGACCACCTCGCCCGCCGCCTCCTGGCCCGCGGGCTTGGCGGCGCCGGCGGCGATGAGGCCGTGGCCGGCGATGAGCTCGCCGCGATTCAGGCTCGAGGCCTGGATCTTCACGAGGTGCTGATGCGCCGCGGGCTGCGGCGTCGGGACCTCGCGCAGCTCGAGGTTGATCCGATCGCCAGAGGACTGCAGGAAATAGGCTTTCATTCTTCCTCGTTGGGAAAGATAAATGTGGTCCGTCCCCTGATTTTGGGTTACTGGGGCTTGATGCCCGCTTCCTTCACCACCTTGCCCCAGGTGTGGTACTCGCGCTCGATGTACTTCGCGAACTCGGCCGGCGTGCTCGACTGCGGCTCGACCCCGGTCTTGTTCAGTTGCGCGACGGCCTCGGGGTTGGCGAGCGCCTTGACGAGCTCGCGGTTCAGCCGTTCGACGATGTCCTTGGGCAGCTTCGCCGGCCCCAGGAAACCGTACCAGTTGAGTGCCTCGTAGCCGGGGAAGCCGGACTCGGCGACCGTGGGCACATCGGGCATGAGGGCGGCGCGCTTGGCGCCGGTCGTGGCGATGGCGCGCGCCTTGCCGGAGCGGATCTGCGAGATCGAGGAGATCGGCGTGGCGAAGAACGAGTCCACCTGCCCGCCGAGGAAGCCCTGCATCGCCGGGCCGCCGCCCTTGTAGGGCACGTGCACCAGGTTCGCCTTGGCCATTCCCCTCAGGAGCTCGCCCGCGAGGTGTCCCGCGCCGCCGATGCCCGAGCTGGCGTAGGTCACGCCTTCCTGCTTGGTGCGCGCGAGCTTCACGTAGTCGGCGACCGTTTTCACCGGCAGGGATGGCTGCACCACCAGGACGTTGGCGAACACCGCGGCCATGCTGATCGGCGTGAGATCCTTCAGCGGGTCGTAGGGCGTCTTCATGATGTGGGGATTGACCGAGAGGGCCCCCACGTTCGCGAGCACCAGCGTGTAGCCGTCGGGCGCGCTCTTCGCCACGTAATCCACTGCGATGTTGCCTCCGGCGCCGGCACGGTTCTCGACGACCACCTGCTGGCCGAACTGATCGCCGAGCGGCTTCTGCAGGATGCGCGCGGTGGTGTCGGTGCCGCCACCGGGTTCGAAGCCCACGACCACGGTAACCGGCTTGTTGGGATACGCGCCCTGCGCGAGCGCGCCGAGCGCGAAAGTCAGGCCGAATGCTGCTGCTAGGAATCTCATGGGCGGTTTTCCTAATCCGGTACGACGTTAGCGCGCTTGACGACGGGACCCCACTTCTCGACCTCGTTGCGCACGAAGGCGAGGCAGTCCTCGGGTGTGCCCTGAATCACGGTCGCGCCGCGCGCTTCGAGCGCTGCGCGCACCTGCGGATCCTGCGTCGTGTGGTTGAGCGCTTCGTTGAGACGCGCCACTGCCTCGCGCGGCGTGGCGACCGGCGCGGCGAGGCCGAACCATGCGGTGACCTCGTAGCCCTTCAGCCCCACCTCGTCGAGCGTCGGCACGTCGGGAAACACCGCCGAGCGCTTGAGGCTCGTGACGGCGAGCGCGCGCACCTTGCCGGACTTGATGTGCGGCACCTGCGGCGGCAGGTTGTCGAACATGAGCTGGGTCTCGCCGGCGAGCATCGCGGCCTGCGCCGGTCCGCTGCCGCGGAAGGGAATATGCACGATGAAAGTCTCGGTCATCGCCTTGAAGAGCTCCATCGACATTTGCGGCGAGGTGCCGTAGCCGGGCGAGGCGTAGTTCAGCTTGCCCGGGTTCTTGCGCAGGTAGGCGATCAGCTCGGCGACCGAGTTCGCCGGCAGCGAAGGGTGGACTACCAGCACGTTGGGCACCGTGCCGTAGACGCCGACATAGGCGAAGTCCTTGAGCGGCGAATAGGGAAGCTTGGCGTACATGTGCGGACTGATGCCGAGCGACGGATTCGCCAGCAGCAGCGTGTAGCCGTCGGCAGCGGCGCGCGCCACCGACTCTGCGCCGACGTTGCCCCCGGCCCCGGAGCGGTTTTCGACCAGCACCGGCCGGCCGAGCTCGGCCTGCATGCGCGGCTGGATGATGCGCGCGACTAGGTCGATCAGCCCGCCGGGCGGATACGGCACGACGATGGTGACCGGGCGGCCCGGAAACCCTTGCGCGGCCGCGACCGCGCTCGCGGCAAGCGCCGCAAAGAACAACACCAACCTCCTCATTGCTCCTCCTCCTCGTTGGGGCTGCTAGCTCCCCTTGAACACGGGCTTGCGCTTTTCCATGAACGCTTTTCGCCCTTCCGTGTAATCGGCGCTGTCGAAGCACTCCTTGACCAGGGCATTGCACATCGCCCCGTCGTAGTCGGTTTTCACCACCTCGCCGATGATGCGCTTGGCGGCGCGCATGGTGAGGGGGGCATTCGCCGCGATGGCTTCGCAGTACTCGCGGGTCAGCTTGTCGAGCTCGGCGACCGGCACGACGCGGTGCACCAGGCCCATCTCCTTCGCCTCGGCGGCGCTGAACTGGCGCGCGGTGATCATGATCTCTTTCGCGTAGGCGGCGCCGACGATGTCGACCAGTTTCTTCATGGACGAGGCGCGGTAGCCCAGCCCCAGCTTCGCCGCCGGAATCGAGAAGCGCGCGTCGTCGGCCGCGAGGCGCAGGTCGCAGGCGCCGGCAATGCCGAGGCCCCCGCCGATGCAGTAGCCGCGGATCATGGCGATGGTCGGCTTGTCGAAGCCCTGCAGCTTGGCCTGCGCGGCGTCGCCGATCTGCTCGTAGCGCTCGACCGCCTCGGCGGTGGAGCGCTGCGATTCGAACTGCGAGATGTCGGCGCCGGAGACGAAGGCCCGCTCGCCCGCGCCGGCGAGCACAACCACGCGGATCGCGGGATCGGCGCCGAAATCCTCCAGCACGCGCGGAATCGCTTCCCACATGCCCAGCGAGACCGCGTTGCGCCGCGCCGGATTGTTGAACACGAGCCAGCCGATCGCGCCGTCCTTGCGCGCGTCGATCCTCGCCTCGCTCTTCGTCTCGGCGGTCAAATCACCCTCCGCTCGCGCATGCCGCGGATGTCGCTTTCCGCGTAGCCGATCTCGCGCAGGATTTCGTCGGTGTGCTGGCCGATTTCCGGCGTCGCTGCCGCCATTGACGCGCCGGTGCGCGAAAGCTTCACCGCCTGGTTCACGACCTTGAAGCGGCCGAGCTTGGCGTGGTCGACCTCGGCCGCGGCCCGCAGGTGCTGCACCTGCGGATCGGCGAACACCTGGTCCACGGCGTAGATCGGTCCGCAGGGCACGCCCGCCGCATTCAGCTTCTCCACCCATTCGTGGGACGGCCGGGCTTTCAGTGCCTGATTGAGAACCTCGTTCAGACGGGCGCGGTTCTTCGCTCGGTTCTCCTGCCCCTTGAACTCGGGCGCCTCGAGGAGCTCCTTGCGGCCGATCGACTCGCACAGGCGCGCCCACATGCCTTCGCCCGAGGCCGCCACGTTGATGTGGCCGTCGGCGGTGGTATAGGCCGAGGTCGGCATGCTGGTCGGATGGTCGTTGCCGACCTGCGGCGGCACCTCGCCCTTCATGAGATAGCGCGCCGCCTGGAAGTCGAGCAGCGCGATGCCCGACTGCAAGAGCGAGCTTTGCACCCACTGGCCCTTGCCCGAGGCCTCGCGCTCGAGCAGGGCCGTCATGACCCCGAGCGCCGCGTAAAGGCCCGCGGCGATGTCGGCGATCGCCGCCCCGGTGCGCATCGGTCCCTTGCCCGGGGCGCCGGTGACCGACATCAGGCCGCTCATCCCCTGCGCGATCTGGTCGAAGCCCGGCCGGTCGCGGTAAGGCCCGTCCTGGCCGAATCCCGAGATGCTGGCTAGGATGATGCGCGGGTTCAGCTTCTCGAGCGATTCGTAGTCGATCCCGAGCCGGTACTTCACGTCGGGTCGGAAATTCTCCACCACCACGTCGGCGGTCTTGACCAGCCGGCCGAACACCTCGCGGGCCTCGGGCAGCTTGAGGTTCAGCGTCATCGCCCGCTTGTTGCGGTGCAGGTTCTGGAAATCCGGGCCCTGCCGCGGCCCGCCCATCCCCTCGTTCGGGTCGACCCCCGGGGGCGACTCGATCTTGATCACGTCGGCCCCGAAATCGGCGAACTGCTTGACGCAGGTGGGCCCCGCGCGCACTCTGGAGAGGTCGAGGATCCGGAACCGGGCAAGCGCGGAAGAAGCGGAGATTTTGGCCATGGTGTGGCACGATTCTAAATCGTAGCCGCCCGGAATATGGCGCGGCACGGGGTGTTCCACTGCAAACCACGATCAACCAGGAGGCATTTCGATGAAAAAGCTTTTGCTCGTCGCGGCCGCGGCCCTGCTCGCGTCCTGCGCCACCTACCAGGACAATGCTCCGAGCTGGCTGCCCGGGAGCGGCGCGGTCAGCGTGAAGCTCACCGGCGCCGAGGAGGTTCCCCCCGTCAGCGCCGGGGGATCGGGTGAGGGCACCATCCGCGTGAACTCCGACGGCACGGTGAGCGGCAGCGTCACCACCAAGGGCGTCGAAGGCACCATGGCGCACATCCACCAGGGCGCGAAGGGCCAGAACGGGCCGGTCATCATCCCCCTCACCAAGAGCGGGGACACCTACAACGTTCCCGCGGGCGCCAAGCTGAACGATGCGCAGATGAAGGCGTTCAAGGACGGCGGCCTGTACGTGAACGTCCATACCGCGAAGAACAAGGGCGGCGAAGTCCGCGGCCAGCTCACGCCGTAGAGTTGAAGCCGCTTCTGCTTTGCGTCGCGTTACTGGCCCTGGTCGCAACTGCGGCCAGTAACGCGGCGGCTCAGCTTCCAGAAAGGTATCCCGAAAGGCCGATCCGGCTGGTAGTTCCTCAGGCGGCGGGCAGCGCGACGGACAACGTCGCGCGCACGCTCGCGCCCGAGCTGAGCAAGCAACTGGGGCAGAACGTGGTGGTCGACAACCGGCCCGGCGGCGCCCTCACCATCGGCATCGACATGGTCGCGAAGGCCCCGCCCGACGGCTACACCATCGGCCAAGGACCGGTCGGCGCCCTCGCCATCACGCGCCACATGGTGGCGAAGCTGCCGTACGACATCGAGCGCGACCTGCAGCCGGTCGCCCTCGTAACCACCGGCTACATGCTGCTTGCAGTTTCGCCGAAGACTCCGTTCCATTCGGTGAAGGCGCTGATCGACTACGCCAAGAAGAACCCGGGCAAGCTCTCCAACGCCTCGTCGAGCAACGGCTCGCCCGGACACGTGAGCGGCGAGCTGTTCAAGTACCTGACCGGCACCGACATCGTCCACGTTCCCTACAAGGGCGGCGCGCCGGCGATCGCGGACCTCATCGCCGGCAATGTCGAGCTGATGTTCGAGAGCACCAATTCGATCGCGCCGCACGTGCGCGCCGGGCGCGTGCGCGCCCTCGCGGTCACCGGGCTCAAGCGCTCGATCAGCCTGCCCGAGGTGCCGACCCTGGTCGAGGCCGGCGTGCCCGGCTACGAGGTCAACGCGTGGAGCGGCGTCATCGCGCCCGCCGCATTGCCCCGGCCGATCCTCGACAAGCTCAACAAGGCGATCAACGCGGCCATCGTCGCGCCCGGGACGCAGCAGCGCTTCGAGCAGCTCGGCAGCGAAGGCGGCGGCGGCACGCCGGAGGAGTTCGCCGAGCTCATCCGCCGCGACTCGGCGAAGTGGGCCGACGTGGTCAAGCGCTCGGGCGCGAAGATCGACTAGGAACGGTCTGAAGACGTCGTCCCCGCGGAGGCGGGGACCCAGTCTAGAAAATTAGAAAGCCTGTTTTTCTTACTGCATCGAAAACAGCCTCTTCCCGGCGACCGGCATCTCGGCGGTCAGGATCTCGCCGTTCAGCGAATCGGTGATGTAGAGCGTCTTGTCCTTGAACGCGATGTTGGTCATCAGGCGGTGCGCGTCGCCGCCGTGGATGAGATGCGTCGGCAGGCAATTCGAGTCGAAGCGCCACACGCCGACGCC
Organism: Burkholderiales bacterium; assembly: GCA_044870335.1. GTDB lineage: Bacteria > Pseudomonadota > Gammaproteobacteria > Burkholderiales > SG8-39 > SCGC-AG-212-J23. The sequence goes on from JBIOYV010000132.1 coordinate 20,140, forward strand.
GAGGTGACATACGACGAGGCCGTCCTCGGCGTCCATCTCGATGCCGTCGGGTCCGGCGTGCCCACCCGAGAGCTGGATCGCGACGCCCGTCTTGGAGGGCGTGCCGCCTTCCATGAGCGGCAGCCGCCAGATCTGCTGCGCGCGCGTGATGGCGACGTAGACCTGCGTGTTTTTCGTATTCAGCGTGATGCCGTTCGGAGACGGCGCATTGCTCACCAGCCTTTGAAGTTCTCCCGCATTCTTTCCTTCCATGCGCAGGCGCCATACCCGGCCCGTCGGGTCGGCAATGCCGCTTTGCCCCTGGTCGGTGAAGTACAGGTCGCCGTTGTCAGCGAAGTGCAAGTCGTTCAGGCCCTTGAAGCCCTCGCTGAAGGCGGTCTCGAGGCGCGGCTCGATGTTTCCGCTTTTCGGGTCCAGAACCAGGAGCCCGCGCCGGTAGTCGGCGATGAAGATGCGCCCGTCGCGGTGGATCTTGAGGCCGTTCGGCCAGCCCTCGTACTGCGCGGCGAGGTCCCATTCGCCCTTGGGATCGATGCGAAAGATCCTGCCGAAGGGGATGTCGACGCACCAGAGGTTGCCGTCGCGGTCGAACGAGGGGCCCTCGAGAAAGCTGTCGACCGGGGCGCCGGCGCGGTTGGGATCCGACCACGCGGTGCGCCGCTTGCTGCGGAATTTCGCCGGCAGCGCGGTGAAGCGGCGCGCCTCGCTCTTCCCGATGTCATGGAACGGGTTCAACATTGGAATGCCGCGAAGCATAAGGGTGTTAACCTAGTCCACACAAGGAGGCATACCGATGAAAAAGCTGCTGTTTCTCGCACTGATGCTGTCGAGCGCCGCGGTGCTTGCGCAAAGCAACATGCGCGTGCGCGGCACCATTTCCTCGCTCGACGGCGATGTCCTTTCGGTGAAATCGCGCGAGGGCAAGGATCTGAAGCTGCACCTTACGCCGGACGCGCAGATCGCGGTCGCCAAGAAGCTCTCGCTCTCCGACATCAAGCCCGGCACGTATGTCGGCGTGACCTCGGTGCCGCAGGGCGGCAAGCAGGTCGCCAAGGAAGTGCACCTGATTCCGCCGGCCGCGCCTTCGGGCCACATGGACTGGGACCTGCTGCCCGGCTCGAAGATGACCAATGCCAACCTGCAGGCCGCGGTCGCGGCGGCCGGCGGCAACGAGATCACGCTCAAGTACAAGGACGGCGAGCAGAAGATCATCGTGCCCAACGGCACGCCGATCGTCGGCTTCGACAACGGCGACCGTTCGGCGCTCAAGAAAGGCGAAACGATCTGGACCAACGCGCGCGTCGAGGGCGACGGCAAGCTGGTCACGAACCGCGTCCAGGTGAGCAAGGGCGGCGTCAAGCCCGAGCACTGAGCCAGGCGCCAGCATGCGCTTTCTTCTGGCGCTGTCCCTGTCGCTCGCCTGCGCGGCCGCGCAGGCGCAGCCTACGCGCGTGCGCGGCACGATCAGCGGCTTCGACGGCAAGACCCTGTTAATCGACGGGAAGACAAAAGTGCTGGTCGGCGAGAAGACGGAAATCGTTTTCACGCAGCCGATCGCGCTCGCCGACATCAAACCCGGCGACTTCCTGGGCGTCACGTCGAGGAAAGGGCCGGGCGGGAGCCTCACCGCCTACGAAGTGCGCCGCTTCCCGAAGCCGCTCAATCCGGGCCACCGGCCGTTCGACGGGCGCGACGACCAGACCATGACCAACGCTACGGTGGACGCGATGGTGCAGGCCACGAGCGGCCGCGAGCTGACGCTGAGCTACGAAGGCGGCGCGCAGAAGATCACAGTGCCCGAGAACGCGTCGATCTCCGCGCTCGTTCCCGGCACGCCCAAGCAGCTCGTTCCGGGCGCGCCGGTGAACCTGACGCACGACGTGGACAAGGTCGCCCTGCGCATCCAGGTCGGACCACCTAAGCTTTAGAAGCTGCTTTGCCCGCGTTTTCTCCGGCGATGCGGCCGAACACCGAGCCGTTGGTGAGGCCGCTGCCGCCGGGATAGTTGAACCAGAAGATCCCGCCCACGAGCTCGCCCGCCGCGTACAGCCCGTGGATCGGCGGGCCGTCCGAGCTCAGCACCTGCGCGTGGTTGTTGATCTTCAGGCCGCCGAAGCTGAACGTGATCCCGCAGGTCACCGCGTAGGCCTCGAAGGGCGGCGTGTCGAGCGTATTCGCCCAATTGCTCTTATTGATCCTTAGATTCTTTGTACACCTTCCATCCTTGACGTTCGGATTGAAGGGAATGTCGGTCTGCACCGCGGCGTTGTACTGCTTCAACTCCTCGAGCGCGCTCTTCTGGTCGGTATCGTCCATTTTCGCGACCAGTTCCTCCAGCGTGTTGCCGGTGATGCGCGTCACCTGCCTGATGCGGTACTCGTCGCGCAACTGCGCCTTCACCTTCGCGTCGAAGATCTGCCAGGCAAACTGCTTCGGCTGCTGCAGGATCACCCGCCCGTACTTGGCGTAGGTGTAATTGCGGAAGTCCGCGCCTTCGTCGACGAAGCGCCTGCCCTCGGCGTTGATGTACACGCCCCAGGGATACGAGTGCTTCTGGAAGCCGTCGCCGACCGCGAGGTCGCCGGTCTCGGGCGCGTTGCGGTCCCAGGCGACCGCGTGGCAGCCCGACCAGTTGCCGTGCGCCGCGGCGCCGGCGTCGAGCGCCATGCGGATCGCATCGCCGGTGTTGAAGCGCGTGCCGCGCACCTTGGCAAGCTCCCAGCCCGGCCCCATGTAGCGCGTGCGCCATTCGGTGTTGGCCTGGAAGCCGCCCGCGGCCAGGACGACGGAATTGGAAGGAATGGTTTTGGTCTTTCCTTCGTGCTTGACGACGACACCATGGACACCCGAGTCGTCGGCCACGAGCGAGACGGCGCGCGCGCCGTACCAGATTTCGATGCCGTTCTTGCGCGCGATCCGGGTGAGCGATTCGACCAGGCCCGGGCCGCCGCCGACCGCCTCGAGCGTCAGCCCGCCCCAGAACTTGAACCTGCCGCCGATGTTGAACGCCTGCCGGCCCCAGGCGGCGGTGAAGCGCACGCCCTTGTGGCGCATCCACAGCACCGCGGGGAAGCTCTCCTTCACCAGCAGCTCGGTCAGGTCCGGATCGCAGCGGTACTCGGTGACGCGCGCCATGTCGTCGATGAACTGCTCGGCGGTGTACGCGCCGAACTCGGTCCGCGCCACCTCCTCTTCGCTGAGCTCGATCAGCTTCTTCAGGTCGTCGACGCCGTTGTAGACGATGCGCATCAGCCCGGCGGTGAAGCGCGAGTTGCCGCCGGCCTCGTCCTCCGGAGCCCTTTCCAGAACCAGCACCCGCTTCGAATGCTCGCGTGCGGAAAGGGCTGCGCACAACGCGGCGTTGCCGCCGCCGACAATCACGACGTCGTACGTCGTCCTGGATTCGTCGTACATCAGTCCGCCTTGACGTTCGCCGCGCGCACGACTTTGCTCCACCGTTCCTGCTCCTTCTTGATGAACGCGGCGTATTCCTGCGGCGTCGAGCCCACCGCCTCGGCGTCGTCCGACTTGAAGCGCTCGAGCACCAGCGCGCCCTTCGCGGCCTTCGCCGCCTCCGCGGCGAGACGACGCACGATCGGTTCCGGCGTGCCGGCAGGCGCATTCAGGCCGTACCACTGCGAGGTCTCGAAGCCGGGATAGCCCTGCTCGGCGACGGTGGCCACGTCGGGTAGCGAATGCAGGCGCTTCGAAGTGCCGACCGCGATCACGCGGAGCTTTCCCGACTTGACGTGCGGCAGGAGCGGCGGCGTGCCGGCCGAGGTCGCCTGCGTGCGGCCGGCGATGAGGTCGGTGACGTTCGGCCCGGTGCCCTTGTACGGCACGTGCTGCAGCTCGATGCCCGTCACCTGCTTCAGATATTCCATGGCGAGGTGGCCCGCCGAGCCGTTGCCGGCGCTGCCGTAGTTGATCTGCCCGGGCTTCGCCTTTGCCAGCGCCACGAACTCGCGCAGGTTCTTCGCCGGCACCTCGTGGTACACGACGAAGATGTTCGGCACGATCGCGAGCAGCGACACCGCCGCGAAGTCCTTGTCGACGTCGTAGGGCAGCCGCTCGTACATGTACGGATTCATCGCCAGCGAGCCGACGTGGCCGATGATGAGCGTGTAGCCGTCGGGCGCGGCGCGGGCCACCTCCTGCATGGCGATGTTGCCGCCGCCGCCGGGCTTGTTCTCGATGACGAAGCTCGTGCCGAGGCCCTTCGCCATCTCCTCCGACATGAAGCGCGCCACCAGCGTCGAGCTCCCGCCCGGCGCGAACGGCACCACCAGGCGGATCGGCTTGGTCGGATAGTTCTGCCCATGGCAAACGGAGGCCGCAAGCAGGGCAAGCAAGGCGAGATTTTTCATGATCCTCATCTCAGAACTGGTACCTCCTTAGGCCGCCGTCGACGGGGATCACCGCGCCGGTGATGTAGCGCGCGAGCGGCGAGGCGAGGAAGCAGGCCAGGTTCGCCAAGTCCTGCGGCTGGCCGTATTCGCCCACCGGGATGTCGTGCTCGCTCTCGCGCTGGCGAAACTCCGGCGGATAGTTGCGCAGGATCTGCTCGCTGATGATGCGGCCCGGCGGGATGCAGTTGACGGTGATGCCGTGCTTTCCGACCTCGCGCGACAGGCCCTTCGCCCAGGAATGCATCGCGGCCTTCGCGGCGAAGGCGCCGTTCAGGCCCTCGGGCTCCGACTTCCCGGTGATGTTGATGACGCGGCCCCACTTGCGCTCGATCATCTGGGGAAGGAGGGCATGGGCGAGCTGGCGCTGGCGCACGAAATTCAGGGTCAGGGCTTCGTCCCACTGCGCGTCGCTCGACTCGAGCGTGAAGCGGCGGCTGCCGCCTGCGTTGTTCACCAGGATGTCGACCGACCCGAGGCCTGCGAGCGCCGCATCTCGAATTTTCTCAACTGAGTCAGGCTTGAGAAGATCGCTTTCGATAATCACCAGCTTCGCGCCGATCTCCTTCTCGAGCTCCTCCAGCAGGTTGCGCCGGCGCGCCATCACGGCGAGCCGCACGCCTTCTTTGGCGAGCGTCGTCGCGATAGCGCGGCCGATGCCCATGCTCGCGCCCGTGACGAGGGCGGTGCGGCCCCGGAGTTGAAGGTCCATGCCTAGCGGTTGAACTGCAGGATGTGCATGCCGGTATTGGCGCGGTCGACGACGTAGATGTACCCGCGGTCGTCGACGTCGAGGTTGTTGGACTGGATCGCCACCTTGCAGCGCTCGCCGGAGGGCGTCTTGACGCAGCGCTTGTCGGTCTTGTCGGTCGTGGCCGGAATGTAGTAGCCCGCCTCGCGCGGATGGTACGGGTCGCGGATGTCGATCGCGCGCACGCCGGCGTTGAACCAGGTGACGAAGATGTACTGGCGGGCGTACATCGGCGGCTGGTTCTCGTTGGAGGAATGTGCGCCGAAGCGCCCGCCGCGGGAGCAGAAGCCGCCCTTCGAGTCGGGGTGGTTTTCGGGCACGTTGAACGTGGCGACGCCCACCGGCATCTTTTCGTCGGTGATGTCGGCGACGAAGACCAGCTGGCGCGGCTCCTGGCATTCGTTGGACAGCTCCTCGTTGATGAGGAACGCGAAGTCGCGCCGGTTCGCGCCCTTGTCCTTCGAGAACTCGGCGAGATCCATGCCGAGCACCGGCAGCGCGGTGTGGACGCCGTTGTTGATGGACAGGTCCATGCGGCCGATCTGCGGCGCGAGCAGGTTCGCCGGGGTGGGCTCGTGCGGCCCGGCGAGGAGCTTCGCGCGGTCGACGATCTGCAGCACCCCGGACTTGTTGGTGCCGTACGCGAAGTAGATGCGGTTGCCCTTGATGCCGGTCGAGATCGGCCCGTGCAGCTCGGTGGGCACCTCGCCGGTGGCGCCCGGCTGCTGGCCGACCAGGCCGAAGTTGCGGATCAGCGCCGGGCGCGCCGGATCGGAAAGGTCGAACACCTGGGTCATGCGGCGCGTGCGCCATTCCGGAGCACCGGAAACGAGGAAGCCGATTCCGGTGTCGCACTCCCACCAGCTCTTGTGCGTGTTCTTCAGCTTGTCCACGACCACCGTGATGCGCGAGGGCTTCTGCGGCACGGTCACGTCCCAGATCTCGTGCGCCTGGTTGCCGTAGCTGCGCAGGAGATAGACCTTCGACTTGTCGGCCTTGGGCAGGTCGGCGCCGTTGCACGCGCGCACCATCTGCGCCCCGCCGGCTTCGCCCTCGCCGGGCTCGCCTGGAATGTGCGCGAGGTAGCGCGGCGCGCGCGGGTCGGTGACGTCGACGATCGAGGTGCCGTTGGCCTCCTCGCGGCCCGTAAGCGGGTTCATGGCCTTGCCGCCGTGGTGGCCGACGTAGGCGATCCAGCGCCCGCCCTGCTGGTGGATGATCGGCTGGTAGGCGCTGCGCGCCTGCAGCTCTTCGTGGCCGGCAAGCGTCATGTTCGACGCGCTCGCTCCGTGCTGCGCCGTTGCCGAACCGGTGAAAGCAGCCAGAGCGAAGAGCGCAAGCAGTCTCATCAATGACCCCCTCCTTGAGGTGACGTAGATCCTACCGGAGCAGGCTCTCCGGCACGTTGATTGCGGTGAAACGCGCACTGGCCAGGCCAGACGAGATTCGACTTCATTTTCAACCAGGAGACTGTATGAACTTCAAGAAATTGCTGGTCGTAGCGGTCGCCGGCGCGTTCGCCCTGCCCTTCGCGGCGCAGGTGTCGGCGGCCGGTGACAACCTCATTCTTGCGCAAAGCTCTTCCTCGGGCGGCGACGCCGGGGCACCTGCCTCCGGCGCGAGCAGCACGGGCACCGGGCCCTCGGGCGGCGTAGCCAGCCCGCGCACGGCCGGCGAGCCGAAGGCCCCCACGGCCGACCGCAGCAGCCCGTCCACAGGTAGCACCACGTCCAAGCGCGCGAACCGCGGCAGCGCCGATTTCTCCGCCATCGACAAGAACGGCGACGGCATGATCTCGCGTTCCGAATGGGATGCATACCACCGTGCCGGCGCGGCGAGCGGCGGCGCCACCACCGCTCCTTCGGGCGCGGCTGTCGCGCCGGCTGGCCGGGGCAAGACCGGCACCACCGCGGGCCCGGGCGAAGCTTCCCCGCGCACCGCGCCCTCGAGCGACACCGCGACCAGCGGCTCGACCAGCGGCACGGGCAAAGCGCAGTAACTGAGATGGACGCGGCGCCCGGGAAACCGGGCGCCTCTTTTTTTTGGAGAGATCAACTTGAAACCGGTAGTTGCAGCGCTCTTCGCTTCGGGAGCCCTGGCATGCAGCGCGCACGCGGCGCAGCGTGCCGAGAGCGCGATGGAATGCGGCGTCGCCGCGGACATGGCGGTGGTGGCCCACTCGCTCGCGCGCGAGCACATCCAGCGGCCGAAGGCGGACGCCATAATGGTGCGCATCTACGACGTGTCCGAATCCGACCGCGGCAAGGCGCTGCTGCGCGACATCACCGACGCCGCGTACGGCGTGCAGGAGGAGCAAAGCGCGTCGGCCGGCGGCACCGCGTCGAGCCAGGAGTTCGCCGAAGAGCTCTACACCGCCTGCATGAAGAGCGGCGGCGACATGGACCCCATCCTCGGCCGGCGCTCCTGATTACTCTGCCTTTGCGCCCGATTCCTTGACGAGGCGCGCCCAGAGCGGCGCCTCGCTCTTGAGGAAGGCGGCGAAGTCGGCCGGCGAAGCCGAGCCCGACACCTCGGTCCCGTCGCGCCCCAGCGCCTGTCCGACGCTCGGCGCGCGCAGCGCCTCGCTGGTGGCGGCATAAAGGCGGCGCGTCACCTCGGCCGGCGTCGCCGCCGGGACGAAGAAGCCGTACCAGAACGAGATCTCGTAGTCGGGCAGGCCCGCCTCGGCCATTCCCGGCACCCCTGGGACGAGCGGCGTGCGCTCGCGGCTGGTCACGGCGAGCGCGCGCAGGCGGCCTGCCTGGACGAGCGGCAGGACCGACGGCGGCGTGGCGAATGAAAGCTGCGTATCTCCGGCGAGCACCGACTGCACCGCGGGCGCGCCCCCCTTGAAGGGCACGTGCACGATGTCGATGCCCGCGAGGCGGCGGAAGAGGACCGCGGCCATGTGCGGCGCGGAGCCGTTTCCCGACGTGGCGTAGTTCAGCTTGCCGGGATTCTTCTTCGCGAGCCCGATCAGCTCGCGCAGGCTCGCCACGCCGAGCGCCGGATTCACCGCCACGACGAGCGGCGACGAGGTCACCTTGCTCACCGGGGCAAGGTCCTTCAGCGGATCGAACGCAGTGTTGGGCGAGAGCAACGGATTCACGAGGATGCTCGAAGGGCTCGCGATCAGCAGGGTGTAGCCGTCGGCGGCCGATTTCGCTACGTGCTCGGCGGCGATGCTCGAGCCGGCGCCGGGCCGGTTGTCGACCACGATCGGCTGGCCGAGGTTGCGCTGCAGCGGCTCCTGCAGCGTGCGCGCGACCAGGTCGGCCGCGCCGCCCGGAGCGAAGCCGACCACGAGGCGAATGGAACGCGCGGGATAGGGTTGCGCGAGAACCTGTCCTGCAAAAAGCAAAAGCACCGCAATCAATTTCATGGCAACGCCTGTTCAAGTGCAGTCATGAGAGCGCCGAGCTTCGGCGGGCTCGCCTCGAGCGAGACCCGGACGCCGGCGTCGCGCAGCGCCGCGGAGGCCACCGGGCCGATGGAGGCGACGAGCGTTCGATTGAGCGCGGCGCGCAAGTCCCCGGCGCGGCCCGCGCGCCCGGCGACCGCGAAGAGGTTGCGAACCTGCTCGGCGTTGGTGAGCACCACCGCATGCAGCTCGTCGCGCTCCAGCGCGCCGATCAGCGACACGAGCGGCGCCGTGTCCGACGGCAGCGCCCAGCGGTAGGTCGGGATCTCGACCACGGCCGCGCCGCGCGCCTCGAGCGCGCGATCGAGCTCCACGTTCGCGGCGCCGTGCCTCTGGACGATGACGCGCTCGCCCTTCAAAGAAAAATCCTCGATGGATTCGAGAATCTCCCTGGTAGTGAACGGGTCCGCCGCGCTGCGGTCGATGCGCACGCCCCTCGCGCGCAGCGCCCCGCTCGGCTTCGGCCCGCGCACCGCGACGATCATTTCCTTTAGGAGCGCGAGAAGCTTCTCCGTCAGCTTGAGAGAATCCGTTGCAGAAAAAAGCGCCCGGGTGCCGACGCCGGTCTGGAAGATCGCGAGCTTCGCCGGCCGCTCCTCGAGCGAGCGCACCAGCGCCGCGATCGCGTCCGGATCGAGGTCGGGCAGCTCGGCGAGCGCCGGCGCGTGAAACGCCACCGCGCCGCGGCCCTCGACCAGCTCGACGAGCTGGCGCCCCAGCCGGCTCTCGAGGATCGCCACCTTTTTCGCCTGCAAGCTCATCTTGCGAGCCGCGAGTTGGCGAGCGCGAGGCGCTCGACCGCGTTGCGCACCAGCGCCCGGGTGAGGTGGAGCTGCGCGCTGTGGCTCAGGCCCTCGAGCGTCTCGGGCTGGAACTCGGCCACGACCACGTCGGTGGCCGCCTCGACGGTCGCCTCGCGCGGCTCCTCGCCGCCGCGGATGAACGCCATCTCGCCGAAGCATTCGCCTTCGTGGATCATGCTGAGGAGACGCCCCTTCTTGGTGACCTTGACCTCGCCCTTGGCGAGGAAATAGAAGCTGCTGCCCGGCGCATTCTCGCTCAGGATGATGCTGCCCTTGTCGCGCCGCGTCCAGCTCGCCGCGCCGGCGAGCTCCCAGAACTCCGCGTCGCCGAGAAGCTGCAGCATCTCGACCTTCGACAGCGCGAGATATTTCTCGCTGTCGGCAACCGCGCTCGCCGGCATGACGAGGCCGATCACCTTCGAGAGCTCGACGGCGAACTGCGCCCAGGTGCCGTAGCGCTGGGCGGGCTCCTTCCTCAGCGCGCGCAGCACCAGCGCGTCGATCTCGCGCGGCAGCGTCGGCCGCAGCTCGCTCGGCGGCCGCGGCTCGGCGCGCGTGATCTTCTCGATCAGCGCCTCGAGCTTGTCGGCGGTGAAGGGGCGGCGCCCGACCAGGAGCTCGTAGAGCACCACCCCGAGCGAATAGATGTCGCTGTGGAAGGTCGGCTCCTCGCCGCGCAGCTGCTCCGGCGCCATGTAATAGGGCGAGCCCATGGCGGCGTCCTGCGCCGGCTGGCTCTTCTTGAGGAAGGCGGCGCCGAAGTCCGCGATCTTGATGTCGGTGCCGCGCGCGATCATGATGTTCGCCGGCTTGAGGTCGCGGTGCACGATTCCCTGCTCGCGGTACGCGTAGTCCATCGCCGTGCAGCACTTGAACGCGATCTGCAGCACGTCGCCGGGCGGCAGGAGCGTATCGGGCTTCGAATGCTGCGACAGGTCGCCGCCGGTCACGAGCTCCATCGCGATGTGCCCGGATTCCTCGCCCACCACCGCGTCGAGGATCGCGACGATGTGCGGGTGGCGCAGCTTCCCGGCGAGCGAGGCTTCGTTCAGGAACTGGGAGCGGTGCATCGCGCCGAAGCGCTCGTCGCGGAACACCTCGGGCTCGAGGGTCTTGAGCGCGACCTCGCGGCCGGTGAAGGTGTCCTTCGCCAGGTACACCGTTCCGGTCGATCCCTTGCCGAGCAGCTTCTGGACGTCGTACTTCCCGACCTGGAGGCGAAGCTCGAGCTCAGGCATTCACGTAGGCGGTCTTCACCGTGGTGTAGAACTCCACCGCGTAGCGGCCCTGCTCGCGCGGCCCGTAGCTCGAGCCTTTGCGGCCGCCGAAGGGAACGTGGTAGTCCACGCCGGCGGTCGGCAGGTTCACCATCACCATGCCGGCCGCGGAATTGCGCTTGAAGTGCTCGGCATGCTTGAGCGAGGTGGTGGCGATGCCCGACGACAGCCCATAGGGCGTGTCGTTCGCCACCGCGAGCGCCTCGTCGTAGTCCTTCACCCGGATGACCGAGGCCACCGGGCCGAAGATCTCGTCGCGATTGATGGTCATCTGCGAGGTCGTGTCGACGAAAAGCGCCGGCTCGAGGTAATAGCCCTCGGCTGCGCGCTTGAGGCGCTCGCCGCCCGCGGCGAGCTTCGCGCCTTCCTTGCGCCCGAGCTCGATGTAGCGCAGGTCCTGCTCGAGCTGCTGCTTATCGACCACCGGGCCGATGTCGGTGCCGTCTTTCAACGCATCGTCCACCTTCAGGGTTTTCATCTTTGAAGTCAGAGCGGAGACGAACCGGTCATGGATTCCCTGCGTCACGATGAGCCGGCTCGCCGCCGTGCAGCGCTGCCCGGTGGAGAAGAACGCGCTCTGCAGCGAAACGCTCACCGCGGTGTCGAGGTCCGCGTCGTCGAGCACTACCTGCGGATTCTTCCCGCCCATCTCGAGCTGGACCTTGGCCAGGCGCGCGGCGCAGTTCTGCGCCACCCGCCGGCCGACGGCAGCGGAGCCGGTGAAGCTGATTGCGTCTACATCACTGCTATTCGAGAGCAGCTCGCCGACGACCGAGCCTCGCCCCATCACGAGGTTGAACACGCCGGCCGGGACCCCGGCGCGCGCGATGATCTCGGCGAGCGCCCAGGCGCAGCCCGGGACGAGGTCGGCGGGCTTGAACACGACGCAGTTGCCGTAGGCGAGCGCCGGGGCGATCTTCCACGCCGGGATCGCGATCGGAAAATTCCACGGCGTGATGATCCCGACCACGCCGACGGGCTCGCGGGTGATTTCCACCTTGATGCCGGGCCGCACCGACGGCAGGACTTCGCCGGCCTGGCGCACCACCTCGCCGGCAAAGAACCTGAAGAGATAGCCCGCGCGCACCGCTTCGCCGACGCCTTCGGGCCTGGTCTTGCCCTCCTCGCGCGAAAGCAGCACGCCCAGCTCGTCCTTGCGCGCGAGGATTTCGCTGCCGATCCTGTCGAGCAGGTCGGCGCGCGCCTGCACGCCGCCGCGCGACCACGCGGGAAAAGCCGCGCGTGCCGCCGCGATGGCGGCGCGCACCTGCGTCTCGTTCGCCCGCGAGTATTCCCCGACCACATCGGCCAGGTTCGAAGGGTTAATATTGGGCGCCGGCTCCGCGGCTTCGGCCCACGCGCCTGCGATGTAATTCTGGTGCACGGCCATCAGCTACCTCCTATGCGAATGATGCCACGACCACTCGCCCTTCCTGTTCTTCTCATTCTCCTGCCGCTGAGCGTCGCAGCGCAGGTCAGCGTGCAGGAGTACCCCGTCCCGCGCGGTCACCGCGTGCACGACGTTTGGGCCGACCCGACGCCCGACGGCCCGGTGTGGATCTCGGCACAGGGAAGCGGCCACCTCGGCATCCTCGACCCGAAGAGCGGGAAGTTCGATTTCGTTCCCCTCGGCCCCGGCTCCTCGCCGCACGGCGTGATCGCCGGCCCGGATGGCGGGGTGTGGCTGACCGACGGCGGCCAGAACGCGATCGTGCGAGTGGATCCGCGCAGTGGTCCCACGTCAAAGCAGGTCAAGCTCTGGAAGCTGCCGCAGGACTCGGGCTACGCCAACCTGAACACGGCCATCTTCGACGGCAAGGGCGTGCACTGGTTCACCGGCCAGAGCGGCATCTACGGCCGGCTCGACCCGAAAAGCGGCGACCTGCAGGTTTTCAAGGCGCCCAAGGGCCGCGGGCCCTACGGCATCCACGCCACGCCCGACGGCACGCTCTATTACGCTTCGCTCGCAGGTTCGTTCGTCGGAAAAATCAACGCGGACGGCAGTACCACGGTGCTCGAGCCTCCCACGCGCAACCAGGGCGCGCGGCGCGTGTGGTCCGACTCGAAGGGCGCGATCTGGGTGGCGGAATGGAACTCCGGCAACCTCAGCCGCTACGAGCCGAAGAGCGGCAAGTGGTCGGCGTGGAAGGCGCCCGGCGACAACCCGCAGGTCTACGCCGTGTACGTCGACGAGACCGACAAGGTCTGGGTCTCCGAATGGGCCTCGCAGACCATGATGCGCTTCGATCCGGCGACGCAGAAGTTCGAGAGCTTCAGGTCCTCGAGCGCCTACGCCAACGTGCGCCAGATCCACGGCCGCAAGGGCGAGGTCTGGACCCCCGAGTCGGCCGCCGACAAGATCGTGGTCTATCGGTACAAGTAGGGTTTCATTCGGGCTCGATGCCGGCCGCCCTGGCGAGCTGCCCCAGCATGTCGATTTCCCTGCGAGCTGCTGCCGCCATTTCGGCCGGGCTGTTGCCGATCGGCGCGCTCAAGCCGAGCTCGAGCATCCGCTGCGCGAACTCGGAAGAGCGCAGCACCACGACGGCCGCGGCGTGCAGGCGCTGAATGATGGGAGCGGGCGTTTTCGCCGGTGCCAGAAAACCGTACTCCAGGCCAAGGTTGTAGCTTTCAAGGCCGCGCGTCTCACTGACCGTCGGCGTGTCGGGCAGCTGGGGTGCGCGCCGCGCAGTGGTCAGAGCCAACGCGCGCAAACGGCCTTGCTTGATGAACGGGAGCGCCACGGGCACGCCCACGATGCCGACCTGGACGTGCCCGGCGGCGAGGTCGGCCGCAGCGGGCGCGCCGCCCTTGTACGGAACATGGTTGAGCTTGATCGAGGCGAGCTTCATCAAGAGCTCGATGGCGAGATGGCTCGCGCTGCCCTGGCCGAACGAGGCCATCGTGATTGCGCCGGGCTTGGACTTGGCCAGGGTGACGAGCTCGCCCATGTTCGTCACCTGCAGCGAGGGATGCGCCACCACGATCATGGGCGAGGTCGTGATCTGGGTAATCGGCTCGAAATCGGCGATCGGATCGAACCGCAGCGTCTTGTGCGTGGCCGGAAACATCGCCTGGTTGGTCATGCTTTGCACCATCAAGGTGTACCCGTCGGGCGCAGCCTTCGCCACGATGTCGGCACCGATCGCACCGCTCGCGCCGCCGCGGTTGTCGATGACGATCGGCTGGCCGAGCACTTTTGCGAGCGGCTCGGCGAAAACCCGCCCGATGACGTCGCTGGGTCCACCGGCGGGCCATGGAATCACGAGCCGGATTGGCTTGGCTGGATAGGGCTGTGCAAGAGCGGAACAAGCCGCCAAGCTCAGTACAAGGAAGAGCAAAGCGCGTTTCATCTCGCCTCCTCAGACCCGAGCGGTCAGGATGTGGGTTTCTTCGGGATACATGACGCCGTCGCCGTCCTCGAAGCGCTCCATCGCGCGCTTCACGCTCGTGCCGATGTTCTTGCGCGACCCGGCGTCGGCTGCGGCGATCGCGCCGGCGACCGGCGTTCCGGCCAGGTGCTCGAGGACGAAGCTTTCCACGCCGGGCAAGCGAATGTTCAATCGGCTGACGCCCACGTTCACTTCGGACCAGCCCGCCGCCGCGGCAAGCCGCTCGAGCTCGTCCTTGCCAGGCACCTTGCGCGAAGCGCAGAAGCGCGCGGCCGTGTCTTCGCCGACGAATCGGCGGAGCGCCTCGCCGACAGCGCCGTTATAGAGGCCGATGCTGCTCCACACGCTGAGCGCGAGGCGGCCTCCGCGGCGCACGACCCGGCGCATCTCGCGCAAAGCGAGCGCCTTGTCCGGGAAGAATTGCAATCCCTGCTGGCACAGAACGGCGTCGGCGCTCGCGTCGCGCAGCGGAAGCGCGAGCGCGCTGCCCTCGAGCCACTCGATCGCTGCACCGTCGGCCACGGGGAGCGAGCGCGCCACGCTGATCATTGCGGCATTGAGGTCGACTCCGGTGACGCGTCCCCGGGCGCCCACGCGCTGCGCTGCGATCCGCGCCACCACTCCGGTCCCGCAGGCAACGTCGAGCACGCGTTCGCCCGGCACAAGACGAGCCGCATCGACCAGCGACGGCGCCCAAGGTGCGAGGACATACCGCACCGCCACGCGCTCGTAGAGACGAGCCGCCTCCAGCGTGACCTGGAATTGCCCGTTCGCCTTCATTTCGCGCTGTGACCGAGGGCGCGCGAGATCTGCGCGGCGGCGCGCCCGACCGCGTTGACGAGCTCGGCGGAAGGCGATCCCGGGACGGTCTGAACACTGCCCGCGACCGCAATGGCGCCGGCGTAGCTGCCGGTGTGGGTGAAGACCGGCGCGGCGAGTCCGTTGACGCCCTGCAACACCTGATTCGGGGACGTGGCCCAGCCGCGCGACCTGACTTGCGCGACGGCCCGCTCGAGTGCGGGACGTGTGTTGACGGTATGCGGGGTCCAGGCCTTGAGGGGCCTCGAGAGGCAGCGGGAGAGCAAATCGGCGGGGCCGAACGCGAGCGCGACCTTGCCGTGCGCGCTGGCATGGAGCGGCAGCACGGTCCCGGGCTGGGTGCCGAAGTTGACGAACGAGCGTCCCTGGATCAGCTCCAGCACCACGACCTGATCGTCGACCAGCGCCGACAAGGTCACGGCGTGCCCGGTCTCGTCCCGCAGCCGCGCCATCTCGGGGCGCGCAACCGCGAGCACGTCGAAGCGCTCCCTCAATTTTTCGCCGAGGATGAACAGCTTGATCCCGGCGCAATAGCGCATGGTCGCCGCTTCCTGCCGCACGAAGCCATGGTGCGCGAGCGTCTGCAGATGCCGGTGCAGCGTCGCCTTCGATGCGTGGAACTGGCGCGCCAGGTCGGACAGGCCGACCGGCTCGGTTGAAAGCGCGAGGAACTCGAGCAGGCGCAGCGAAAGGTCGACGGTCTCTGTGCCGATGGTGTTCGGGATGGGTTCTGGGTGGTTCATCTAATGAACCGATGTTCCACATATCGTACCGGCTCGGCCAGCCGTGTCAAGGCGTCATGCGTGCGGCGGGGCGGATAAAGCCTTTGAGCACGATGATGAGGATGAGGAGCGTCGCGATCACGAAGGCGAGGCTGATGGGGCGCGTGAAGAACACCGACGGGTCGCCGCGCGAGAGGAGCATGGCGCGGCGCAGGTGCTCCTCCATGAGCGGGCCGAGGACGTAGCCGAGGAGAAGCGGCGCGGGCTCGCACTCGAGCTTGGCGAAGACATAGCCGAGCACGCCGACGGCGGCGCACAGGTACACGTCGACCGGGTTGTTGTTCACCGAGTAGTTGCCGATGGCGCAGAACATGACGATGCATGGGAAAAGCCACCGGTACGGTACCCTGAGCAGCCGCACCCATACGCCGACCAGCGGCAGGTTCAGCACGAGCAGCATCAGGTTTCCGATCCACATGCTCGCCACGATTCCCCAGAAGAGCTGCGGGTTCGCCGTCATGACCTGCGGCCCGGGGGTGACGCCCTGCATGACCATCGCGCCCAGCATGAGCGTCATGACCGCGGTGCCCGGGATGCCGAGCGTGAGCGTCGGGATGAACGAGGCCTGCGCCGCGGCGTTGTTCGCTGCCTCCGGCGCCGCCACGCCTTCGATCGCGCCCCGGCCAAAGCGCTCGGGGTCGCGCGCGAGCTTCTTTTCCAGCATGTAGGCGGCGAACGACGAGAGCGCCGGCCCCGTGCCAGGCAGCAGGCCGAAGAAAGCGCCCACTGCCGTGCCACGCAGCGCCGGCCAGAAGGATTGCCTGAGATCGCGGGCGCTCGGCATGAGACCGACGACGGGCCCGGTAAACACCGGTTGCGGCTCGCGCCGCCCGAGGTTGGTGACGATCTCGGCGACGGCGAAGAGGCCCACCGCGATCACCGTGAAGCCGATGCCGTCGACGAGCTCGGGCACGTCGAACGCGTAGCGCGGCACGCCGGAATTCACGTCGGTGCCCACGAGCCCGATGAGGAGCCCGACCACCACCATGGCAAGGCCTTTGACCGCGTCGCCCTGCGTGAGCACGGCCGAGCCGACCAGCCCCATCAGCATGAGCGAGAAGTACTCCGCCGGTCCGAAGGCGAGCGCCCATTCGCCCAGGGGCGGGCCGGCGAGCGCGATGAGCAGCGTCCCGAGGCAGCCTGCGAGGAACGAGCCGAGCGCCGAGATGGCGAGCGCCGCGCCGCCGCGGCCCTGCCGCGCCATGGGATAGCCGTCGAGGCAGGTGACCGCGGAAGCGGTCTCGCCCGGAAGATTCAGCAGGATCGAAGTGATGGCGCCGCCGTACTGCGCGCCGTAGTAGATGCCCGCCAGCATGATGAGCGAGGGCACCGGCGGCAGGTAAAACGTGAGCGGGAAGAGCAGGCCGATGGTGGTGAGCGGGCCGATGCCGGGCAGCACGCCGATCAGCGTGCCGAGCGCCACGCCGGCGAAGCAGTAGGCGAGATTCTGCGCCGTGAGCGCCACGCCGAAACCGAGCTCCAGGCTGTGGAGGATCTCCACTAGAAGTTGAAGAGCGGATACGGCAACTTGAGCCCGTACACGAACACACCGCCGGCGAACGCGCTCATCGCAATGGTGAGGACCAGCACCTCGCGAAAGCGGAATTCGCGTCCGGCGGCCGCCGCGATCGGAAACATCGTGGCGAGCGCCGGCATCAGGCCAAGCCGCGGCATCAGGAAGCCGAAGGCAAGGATCGAAATACTGATCCAGGCGAGCGCCTGCCAGTCCCAGGTGACCGGCTGCCAGTCGCGCCGGCGGGCGGCGCGCAGCCCCACGAGCGCGCCGAGCGCGATGAGCAGCCACCCAAGGACCACCGGAAAGTATCCCGGCCCCATGCGCATCGCGCTTCCGACCGGGTAGGCGCGCGCCTCGAGCAGCGCGAGCGCGCCGATCGCGACGAACAACGCGCCCGCCAGGATGTCGCGGTGTAGGTGCACCGGGAAAGGATAGAAAAAAAATCGGGGTCTGACCCCGATTTTTCTCCTGGAACTGCTCGGTTCGGCCGGGGAAGCTCCCTGGAGATCCCCTTATCGTGTCCGCCGGCCGAACCGGCCTACCGCTTAGTGAAGCGTGCGCGCGAAGGTGCGTCCGCGCAGGTAGTCGTACGCGTGCGGCTGCTCGTAAACGAGATCCGAAATGGCGGCCGTGATCTCGTCGTAGATTTCCCCGTATTGCTCCTGGTCGAGCTTGGGAAAGATGCCGACCTCGGTGACGAAGAGGTCGGCGTCCGGTATGCGATTCTTGTCCAGATCCTTGGGCAGGCCGGCGCGGTCCTGGACCGCGAAGCCGCACAGGGCCGGGCAGCGGGCGAAGAGAGTGTTGATCTTGCTCGCCACGTCGGCTTCAAGCCTGGAGAGCAGGGTCTCGGGAAGCCCGGGTTTGAACTCGAGAGTCTTCATGAAATTCATGCCTTTGCTGGTCAATCCCCTCGCCAGCAACGTTACACGGCGTGTCACGAAAACACCAATAGGGAAATACCTGAGCCGACTACACCAAAACCCCTAGGCGGGAAAAATCGGTGCCGCCACAACGGCCCGGCGGGCTTTGTGCGGCTTGGTTATCGCCGTGAAACGGGGACTAGCTGCGGCGGCTCAGTGCAGCGTGCGCGCGAAGGTGCGGCCGCAGATCAGCTCGCCCGCCTCGGGATGCTCGGCGAGAAGCTCCGCCAGCGTGGCGGCGATGTCCTCGAAGATCGCGCCCGAGTGGTCTTCGGCGAGGGAGGGCAGGATGCCGACATCGGAGACGAAGAGCTCGTCCTCGTCGCCGCTGCGCGAGCAGTGATCCGGAACATCCTGTAGCCCGCGCACTGAGAAGCCCGCGAGGGACGGATAGCGCTGGAACAGCGATTCGATCGGCGCTGGAACCGGCTTTTTCATGGCTTCAGCGTAAGAGGCTTTGGTTTCGCCTCTCGACCGGCCACCCGGGCCCATGCGGCGTAGGTCGAATCCTGTCGCAGGGTTGCGACGCTTGGCGCGCTCGGACATGGCTTCCACGGTAGCGGAGCCCCGTCCGGACGGGGGTCAGGGAGTGTCACCCTGCCGCGGCAGGGCGGCAGGATTACATGGCTTTGACGAACGCTGACAGCGGCTAGTGCAGGTGGCGCACGAATGTCCGCCCGGTGAGCACCGCGCGCGCGTCGGGCCGCGAGCAGATGAAGTCGAGCAGCCCTACGGCGATCTCGTCGTAGACGCGCTCGGTCAGCGCGGGCTCAAGCTCCGGATAGATGCCGATGTCGGTGACAATCAGCCCTTCGAGCGCCGCCGTCTGCAGGTGCTTGGGCAGGCGGGCCGCGTCCTGGATCGAGAATCCCTGCAGCGCGGGACAGCGCTCGAAGATCGCGCCCATGCGGCTGGCGAGATCCTGCTCGATGTGCGGCTCGGAGGCGAGGCTTTCCAGCTCGAGGAGTTTCATGCCTCCGGCTGCCGCAAGTTCCGGGCCCGGGAGCTTACGCCTCGGGCGAGGCTAAACCCTTGTAAAAACTGCTGTTTAGTGCAGCGCCCGGACGAAAGTCCTGCCGCGAAGCCAGGCGAGCGCCTCCGGGAGCTCGGCGACCGCCTGCGTAACCGCGCGCGCGATATCGGCGTAGACCTCGTCGTACTGCTTGGTGCCCCGCCGGGGATAGAGGGTGATCTGGGTGATGAAAAGCTCGCCGCTGAGGCTCTCGCGGTCGATATGGTCGGCGAGGCTCGCCTTGTCCAGGATCACGAACCGGTGCAACTCCGGCTGGCGGCTGAATACCGCGTGCACCCGGGCCTCGGCGCGGACGGCGCGCAACCGCGCGTCGGCATCTGCGTCCCCGCCCGGACCGCCGTTTGTTTCGCCCCCATGCGACACAGCGTCACGATATCACCTATACCGCAGGCGGGGGCATGACGTATGCCCTCGGCCCCTGCCTTTCCCCCGGATAAAGTGTCGACCCATCAGACGATGGATATCCCGATCTACGAGCCCGCCGCGGCGCTCGATTTCTTCAAAGCCGGCGGCGAGGTGGAAACGATCCCGGCGGGCCGCACCATCTTTCGCGAAGACCGGCGGAGCCGCCGCGCGCTCTTCGCGAGCGACAAGATGTACCTCCTGCTCAAGGGCCGGGTCAGCCTGACCGCGGGCGCCCACGAAATCCGCGCGGTGAAGGCGGGAGAAATCTTCGGCGAGATGGCGGCGCTCGCCCGCACGCCGCGCAGCGCCACCGCCGTGGCGAAAACGCCGTGCCGGGTGATCGCGCTCGATGCCAAGCAGTTTCGCAACGCGCTCGCCAAGAAGCCCGCCTTCGCGCTCATGCTCATGAAGGTGATGGTCCCGCGCCTGCGCGAAGCGGTGGCGCGCGCCAAGGCCCAGGGCGCGCTGGGCGGCGAGAATCCGCCGCTGGAGCCGCCGGTATTCAATCCCAAGTCGCTCGCGGACCTGGTGCGCGGGTTATGCGACGATGCGCCGGTGTCCTTCTTGCGCAACCAAGTCATCCTCGAGGAAGGCCAGGTCGGCACGCGAATGTACGCAGTGCTCGAGGGGCGCGTCGCCGTGAGCATCAACGGCGCCGTGGTCGACCACATCGGTCCGGGCGGCGTGCTGGGCGAGCTCGCGCTGATCGACCAGTCGCCGCGTCTCGCGAGCGCGGTGGCCGAAGATAACGTGACGCTGCAGCCGATCAACCGCAACGCCTTCATCGCCCTGATCAAGCTCAATCCGGAGCTCGGCGCGGCGCTTCTCGCCGCGCTCGCCGAGCGGCTGCACTATCTGACCGGACGGCTGAAATAGCGAAGCTTTTCTACGGCTGGAAGATGGTCGGGGCGGGTTGCGGCCTGCAGATCCTGCAGGCGGGGTTGCTGCACCACGCCTTCGGCGGCTACCTGGCGGTGCTTCAGGACGACCGCGGCTGGAACAAGACCCAGCTCTCCGGTGCGGCCGCGCTCCAGCAGATGGAGAGCGCCATCATCGGACCGGCGCTCGGCTGGATCATGGACCGCTTCGGCCCGCAGGGGTTGATCCGCATCGGCGTGGTGATGTTCGGCCTGGGCTTCATCACGCTTTCGTTCATCGACACGCTGCTCGAGTTCTACGCCGCGTTCATCGTCATCGCGCTCGGCTCGAGCATGTGCGGCTTCTTCCCGATCAACGTCGCGCTCATCAACTGGTTCGAGCGCTGGCGGGCGCGCGCGCTTTCGGCGCTGTCGCTCGGGCTCGCCGTCGGCGGCATCTCGGTGCCGATCGTCGGCTGGTCGCTGGTGCACTTCGGCTGGCGCGCGACTGCCTTCGGCTCGGGCCTCTTCGCCATCGCGGTGGGGCTGCCGCTCGCGATGGTGATGCGCCGCCGCCCCGAGGACCACGGCGAGACCGTCGACGGGGTTGCCCGAATCTCTTCTCACTCGGAAAAAGCGTCTCAGGAGCAAACTTCCGGCGCGCGGGATTTCACGGCGCGCGAGGCGCTTCGCACGCCGGCCTTCTGGCTGCTTTCGCTGGGGCACGGCTTTGCCCTGCTCGTAGTCGGCGCCGTGAACGTCCACGCCATCGCCCACATGAAGGAATCGCTCGCCTACACCGTGAGCACCGCGGCGCTCGTCATCACGCTGGTGACGCTGTTCCAGATCGGCGGCGTGCTGCTCGGCTGGCTGATCGGCGACCGTTTCGAGAAGCGCCTCATCGCCGCCGCGTGCATGCTGATGCATTGCCTCGGGCTGCTCTCTCTCGCCTATGCCGGAGCTGCGGCGAGCACCACGCCCTGGATCATCGCCTTTGCCGCGCTGCACGGCGTCGCCTGGGGCCTGCGCGGGCCCTTCATGCACGCGATCCGCGCCGATTATTTCGGCCGCAGCGCCATCGGCATGATTCTCGGGCTTTCCTTCATGATCATCGTCATCGGCCAGGCCGGCGGGCCGATGATCGCCGGGATGCTGGCCGACATCACGGGCAATTACCGGGCCGGCTTCACCCTGCTCGCGCTCCTCGCCGGCGTCGGCTCCATGTTCTTTGTCCTTGCCAAGCGGCCCGCGCCGCCGCTACGCTCGGCGGCATGAGCAATCCGGACAAGACCGCCCCGCACAGGAAGTCTGCGCTCGCGGAGGCGTTCCAGGACCCCAACCTCGAGCTCGCGCGCGCGCTCTTCATCGGGATGGCGCAGCGCATCTACAGCGCACCCTCGGCGCCCGAGCAGAAAAAGCCGGATCCGAAAGCGCTCGCCACGCTGTGCTTTCGCCTCGCCGAGGCCTTCGAGGCGGTCTCGCACGAGACGCCCAAGGTGAAAGCCGCGCTCGAGGCAGCCTCCAAGGCCGCGGTGAAGCTCGACGATGTCGACCTGAGCCACGTTTTCAAGCCCGCCGAAAAAGCGTAGCCGCACGACCCAAAGCGCGGTACTGGCCTTTAGCTTCAACAGCTTATATAATGGCGGGCTCGAAGCTTTGGGCAGCGTGTATTTTTGCCAACTGAGGCGTCCTCTGCTTCGCCGACCTTCACACCGCAGAGGACTCAATGACTCTTCCCGCAGTCGAGCGCAGGAACTTCAAGATCGGCAAGTACGACATCGTGGCGCAACCCGCCTTCGGCTCCGCGCACATGCTCCGCTACACCGTGCTCCTGAACGGCAAGCGGCTCGGGGCGCTTCTCAGCGTGCCCACCGAATCGGACTGCCGCTTCCTGGAGGCCCCGCCGGCTGTGCCGCCCGTCAAGATCTTCCAGGTGACGCACCGCCCGGGACGGCCGAAGAAAAACGCCTCCCCGCCCGCCGCGCAGGCGCTGTCGGAGCCCGCGCATCGCGGCTTGCGCCACGACGACCTGCCGCCGGGAACGCTGCCGCTCGACATCAAGCGCTCCGAATAGCCGCTTCGAACAGCTCTAGCAAGCTCGTCTAGAATCCGGCGCGTGACCACGCGCCGGAACTTCGTTCGCCTGGCCGCGCTCGCCGCGGCCTGGCCGCAGGCGGCGTGGCCCCAGGCCGCGAAGAAAGCCGCCAAGCCGGCGGCCGGCACCATCCTCGTCAACGACGTCCACTCGCAGCTCAACTCGACGCGGGTGTTCCGCATCGCCGCGCCGACCAGCGTCGACGCGGTGCGCGGCCTGCTCGCCTCGGCGCGCAAGGAGAGGCGCCCGGTGTGCATCGCCGGCGGGCGCCACGCCATGGGCGGCCAGCAGTTCTGCGCCGACGCCCTGATGCTCGACATCCGCAAGATGAACCGGGTGCTCGCTTTCGACGGCGAGCGCGGGCTTCTCGAGGTGGAGTCGGGCATCCAGTGGCCGGAGATCCTCGCCTATCTGCAGACGCAGTCGGTCGCGATGAACACGACCGACAAGCCCGACGCCGCGGGCAGGGCCTGGGCGTTCGCGCAGAAGCAGACCGGCGCCGACCGCCTGACGATCGGCGGCTGCCTGTCGGCCAACATCCACGGCCGCGGCCTCGCCATGCCGCCCTTCATCAACGACGTCGAGTCGTTCCGGCTGGTCACCTCGCGCGGCAATCTCGTCAACTGCAGCCGCGAGGAGAATGCCGATCTCTTCCGCCTCGCGATCGGCGGCTATGGCCTCTTCGGCTTCATCTATTCGGCCACGCTGCGGCTCGTGCCGCGGCGCAAGCTCGAGCGCGTGGTCGAGGTGCGCGAGATCGCCGGGCTCGCCGACGCCTTCGCCGGGCGCATCGGCGAAGGCTTCACCTACGGCGACTTCCAGTACGCGATCGACGAGAAGTCGGACGACTTCCTGAAACGCGGCGTGTTCTCGTGCTACCGCCCGGTGGACGACGCGCGGCCGATGCCGCAGCTCCAGCACGAGCTCGGCGAGGGCGAGTGGACCGAGCTGCTGTTCCTCGCGCACGCCAACAAGAGCGAGGCCTTCAAGCGCTACGCCGCGCACTACATGTCCACCAACGGTCAGCTCTACTGGTCCGACGAGCACCAGATGAGCTACTACCCGGAGGACTACCACCGCGCCATCGACCGCATGACCGACGCCCCGAACAAGGGGACCGAGGCGATCACCGAGATCTACGTCGAGCGCGAGGCGCTCGAGCGCTTCATGAGCGAGGTGCGCGAGTACGCGCGGCGCGACGCGGTGAACTTCATCTACGGCACGGTGCGCCTGATCGAGCAGGACCGCGAGAGCTTCCTCGCCTGGGCGCGCAAGCCCTACGCCTGCGTCATCTTCAACCTGCACATCGAGCACACCACGGGCGGCGTGATCCGCGGCGCCGACGCGCTGCGGCGGCTGATCGACCTCGGCCTGCGCCACGGCGGCAGCTACTACCCCACCTACAACCGCTTCGCCCTGCGCCGCCAGGTCGACGCCTGCTATCCGCAGATGCAGGAATTCCTCAAGCTCAAGCGCAAGTACGATCCCGAGGAGCTCTTCCAGAGCGAGTGGTACCGCCACTACAAGCGGATGTTCCACGGGGACAAGTGATCCTGGTTTTCTTCGCTCGGTGATTCCCCTGCTCTGGAGCCTGCTCGCGCTTTTCGTGCTGCGCGTGGCGGGCCAGGCGATGGTGGCGTTCTACGGCGTGCCCTGGCTGCCGCCGATGGAGCGCTGGTACTCGGGGCTCATGCCCTACCCGCTGCTGCTACCCGCGCAGATCGCGATCATCGTCCTGATGGCGAAGATCTGCTCCGACTTCACCCGCCGCCGGGGCTTCTTCGTGCGTCCGCGGCGCTTCTTCGCCGGGCCGTGGCTCTGGTTGGGCTGGATCTACCTCGCGGTCATGCTCCTCAGAGTTCCGCTCCAGCTCCTTCTCAAGCCCGACGGCCCGCTGATTCCGATTCCGTTTCACTGGGTGCTCGCGAGCTTTGTCATTGCCGTAGGGTCGTGGCACCGGGGCCGGCTTCGCGAATGAGCGAGCCGACCACGGTCATCACCGACTATGTGCTCGGCGCGGTATCGATTTTCCTGTCGTTGCGACTGATCGATGCATCCCGATTCTGGGCGCTCGCCTTCTTCGCGCTCGGGCTGGGCGCGTTCCTCGGCGGCACGTGGCACGGGTTCTGGAAGAGCGATCTCTTGTGGAAGGCGACGACGCTGTCGGTTGGCGGCGCGAGCTTCGGCATGGTGGCCGGCTCCGCCGATGCCGTAACTACGGGGAAGCTTCGAGCCGGGCTGATCGCGTTTGCAGTAGTGAAGCTCCTTGCTTACGCAGCGTGGATGCTCTCTCACGACGACTTCGTCTGGGTGCTCGCCGACACCGCCAGCGCGCTTCTCGTCGTCGCGATCCTCCACGCGTGGCGCTTCGACGGCTGGATCCTCTCGGGGGTCGCGATCTCGGTGTTGGCGGGCCTCGCGCAGGCTTCGGGGCTCGCCTTGCATCAGCGCTTCAACCACAACGACCTCTACCACGTGCTGCAGATCGCCGCGATGTTCCTCTTCTACCGCGGCGTGCGCGGCTACGCGACCGACGGGCGCAGGCCGTCGACGTAGGCGAAGACCCGCCGCCTCGGATCGAACACGTAGCTCAGGAGCTCGCCGCGGTTCGCGCCCGTGCCGGGCGTCTTGAGCGAGATGTGCACCCAGCCCGAATTGGGCCCCTGCCGCGGGTCGTAGCACTCGCAGATCAGCTGGTCGAACTCCAGGTTGCGTTCCACCCAGCGCGCGAGCTCGAGCGTCGCCATCCCGGAGATCTCGACGTCGGCGGCCTCGCCGGCGCAGTGCTGGCTCGTGCTTTTCCAGCTCGCCGGCTTCTTCTTCAGCGCCCGCTCGAGCGCCTGGCAGCGGTAGACGCTGTTCGGGCTGAAGCGGCCGAACTCGTCGCGCAGCGGCTGCAGCACCTCGCGGCACAGGTTCACTGCCGCGCGCAGCTCGCGCGTCGCGGCGAAACTGTTGTCGATGCGCAGCCGCTGCGCGAGCTCCGAGCGCGTGAGCTCGTAGAGCTCGAAGTTCTTCGATATCCGGTCGCCCGGCTGCGCCTGCGCCGGGACGCGGTCCCAACGCGTGCCGCTGCGGTCGGCCATCAGAAGAAGGCGAGAGCGCGCGCCTCGATGCTCTGGCGCGGCGGCGCGCCGTTCGGCGTCGCGGGATCGTCGAACGAGGTGTGCGGCGTGAAGCGCGCACGGCCGTCCTTTTCGGAGTCGTAGACCTTGAACACGAGCGCTTCGTCGCGGCGCATGCGCGGGAAGTAGAACCAGCGGTGCCGTGGGCTGTACTTGAGGCGGTAGGTCTGGCCGACGCGGTTCGGGTAGCGGCGCTCGGCCACCAGCAGGTCCTCGAAGGCGACGCTGCGCGCGTCGGCAAGCGCGAGCGGATTGGAGAGGATCGGATCGGCCGCATCTGGATAAGCGGCGCGCCAGACCTGGATGATGGCGAAGCGCCGCGCGAGGAGCCGCTCGGCTTCGTCGCCCATGAGCTCGCGCACGCGCTGCGGTCCCGACCACTCGGTGTAGTCGTTGTGCGCGGAGAGCACCGGCTCGCGGATGAGCCGGGCTTCGCGCTCCGCCTCGCTTCCCGAGCGCAGGGTGTGGTCGAACACCACCACGCGCGCGGCGCCCGAGCGCGCCTGGATGAGCGCCTCCACCTCGCGGTAGTAGACCGTCCTCAGCTCGCCGGCATCGAAGAAATTCTGCACCGCGGTGCGATGCTCGACCAGCTCGAAGCCGTTGCGCTCCAGCGAAAGCTCCTGATTCCTGCCATTGGAGAGGACCACTTCGTGAAGCTCGGCCGTACCGCTGGTGCGGCGCCGGATATTGTTCGGCCCGAAGGTCTCGTTGACGAGCTTCTCGCCGGTGTCGGCGGTGTAGCTGATGTGCGCGTGCATCGTCGATATTCTAGAATTTCGGCAGGAGGATCACTACCAATGAAAACAAGGCAAATGAAAATCGGAACTGTCGTCGTCGGCGCCGTATCGCTGCTTTTCGCTGCGCATGCGGCTGCGCAGCCCTACCCGTCCAAGCCTATCCGCCTGATGGTGCCGTTCCCGCCCGGCGGCTCGACCGACATCGTCGCGCGGATCGTGGCGCAGAAGCTCGCCAGCCAGCTCGGCCAGCCGATCGTGATCGAGAACCGCGGCGGCGCCGGCGGCACCCTCGGTACCGCGGTCGTGGCCAAGGCCCCCGCCGACGGCTACAACCTCGTGGTCGGCACCACGAGCACGCACGTCGTCGCGCCGAGCGTCTACCAGAAGCTCGAGTACGACCCGGTGCGGGACTTCGCGCCGGTCAGCCTGATGGCGGTCACGCCTTACCTGCTGGTGGTCAATCCGGGCGTGCCGGCGAAGAACGTGAAAGAGCTCGTCGAGCTCATGAAGACGCAGCCCGGGAAGCTGAACTACGCCTCGGCCGGCGTGGGCTCCACCACCCACCTCGCGATGGAGATGTTGAAGGGCGCCTCGCAGACCTACGCGCTGCACATCCCGTACAACGGCAACGGTCCCGCCGGCACTGCGGTGATCGCCGGCCAGGTGGAGATTCTCTTCGGCAGCCTGCCCGCGGTGCTGCCCCACGCCAAGTCCGGCCGCGTGCGCGCGCTGGCGGTCGGCACGCCCAAGCGCTCGCCGTCGCTGCCCGACGTGCCGACGGTGGCCGAATCCGGCTACCCGGGTTTCGACGCTTCGCTGTGGCTCGCCATCATGGCGCCCGCCGGCACGCCCGCGCCGGTGATCGAGCGGCTGAACAGGGAAATCGCGGCCGCGGTAAGCTCGAAGGACACCGCCGAGACGCTGGACAAGAACGGCGCCGAGCCGGTCACCAGCAGCCCGGCCGAGCTCGCCGCGATGGTGAAGGAAGGCGTGGTCAAATACGCCAAGGTCGTCAAGGACGCTGGAGTGAAACCGGAGTAGCCGATGAAGAAATTCTTGCCTGTCATCCTGTTGCTGCTCGTCGCTGCCTGCAATACGACGGTGACGAAAGAAGAAATGGCCGGGCTGGATTACGGCCCCAAGCCCTCGCGGTGGCGCGAAGAGATCAAGAGCTACCTCGATCTGCGCCTGCCCAATCCCAAGGAGGCGGTGCTCGAGTACCGCTCGGAGCCGAAGCAGCTCTTCCAGCGCGATACCGTGCTGCGCGAGAGCCAGTACGGCTGGGCGACCTGCGTGTGGGTCAACGAGAAGAAGGACGGCAAGTTCGCCGGCCCCTATCCCATGACCTTCTTCTTCCGCGACGGGAAGATCGTGGCGGTGAACGGCGGGCCCGACGAGAACAGCTTCGTGGCCTCGCGCTACGCGCGCGAACAGTGCGCCCAGCTCGCCGGGTAAAGCTCTATTCGGGGTTCAACCGGAAGAGGCGCAGCGCGTTGTCGCGGCCGATCTTCCTGCGGTCGTCCTCGCTGATCGGCGCGGCGTCGAACCACTTCGCCGCGTGGTCGATGTTCTCGAACGGCCAGTCGGTGGAGAAGAGAATCCGGTCCGCGCCGATCTCGAGCATCGCGCCGATCAGGCTCTGGGTGCGGAAGTTGCCCGACGTGGTGAGATAGAAGTTTTCCTGGAAGTACTCGCCGAGCTTCCTCTTCGCCGGGTAACGCGGCGGCTGCTTCGTCCAGGCGTTGCGGTGGTCGACGCGCCAGATGCTGTAGGGCAGACCCTCGCCGAGGTGGCCGAGGACGATTTTCAGCCGCGGGTGCGCGTCGAACAGGCCCGAGGCCATCAGCCGCAGCGCGTGCACCGCGGTCTCCTGGCCGAACGCCCACGTCGGGCCGAGAAGCCAGGGATGGCCTTCGTAGATCTGGGCCGCGCCCGGCAGCGGGTTGCGCGGATGCAGGTAGAACGGCACGTCGAGCTTCTCGCACTCGGCCCAGAAATCCCGGTAGCGGCGCTCGTCGAGATAGACCATGGATTCTTTTTCTTTTATCTGCGAAAACCCGTTCACGAGCGCGCCGCGGAACCCCAGCTCCTTCACGCAGCGGACGAGCTCGCGCGTGGCGCCGTCCGGGTCCTGCATGGCGAGGGCCGCGAGGCCCTGGAAACGCCGCGGGCGCTTGCGCACCTCCTGGGCGAGAAAGTCGTTGGCGCGCTGCGCGATTGCGGACGCGCGCGCCGGGTCCGGGAGTGCCTGCACCGCCGGCGCGTTCAGCGAGAGCAGCATGAGCTCCATGCCGTTCTCGTCCATCTGCCTCAGGCGGTAGTCCTGGATGTCCAGGAGGCGCTTCTCGAGCTCGGGCCAGACCGCGTCGCCCAGGAAACCCTTGGAGTCCGAGAGCGTCTCGGGGATCGCGAAATGCTCTTCCAGCCCGATCTTGCCTTGCATGCCCCGTCTCCTCCTTGGAGTCGGCGCATGTTACCCCGCGTCGGCTCGCTAGCGGAAACGGTCGAGCATGCTCGGGTTCGGCCGCGACGCGAGCAGCGTGATCATCGCCCCGAACACCATGCCGAGGCCGAATCCCACGCCCACCGCGCTCCAGGGATTCTGCTGCACCGTGCGGTCGGCATAGGCGGCAGCCTCGCGGGCGCGCTGCGAAGCCGTATTCATGTACTGCTCCATCGTCATGCGCATGTTGCGCATGCGCTCCTCGGTCGAGCTCGGGATCTCTTCCACGCTGCTCGGAACCTTGTTCGTCTGGGCGTATTCCATGGCTTGCCTTTCGTGAGGTAACGCACGGAGAGAGCAAACAGCGTGCCCGAGAAAAAAATCGGGGTCAGAGCCCGATTTCCAGCGACGCGCAGCTTACG
>JBIOYV010000133.1:0-3484 GCA_044870335.1 Burkholderiales bacterium
ACCTCGGGGTCATACCGTCGTTCCAGGACGTGAACCTGGCGAAGGTGGCCGCGCGCCTCGCCGCCGACGAGACCATGCACTGGACCGCGCTCTCGGGCGTGCTCGGCCGGCAGCTTCCCGGTGCGCCCCTCAGCTTCGGCGCTTAGCGCCACCGCGCTTCTCCTGACCGTCTCGCTCGCCTGTGCCACGGCACAGCGGGCGAACCCTGAGAACGGCAAGGCGCTGTACGAGTCGCGTTGCGCGGGCTGCCACTCGCTCGACCAGGACCGCATCGGGCCGCGCCACCGCGGCCTGATCGGCCGCAAGGCCGGAGCGGTGCCCGGGTTCGAGTATTCGCCCGCGCTGCGCGCCTCGCGCATCGTGTGGAGCGCACGCACGCTCGATGCGTGGCTCGCGGACCCGGAGCGGCTCGTTCCGGGCCAGCGCATGAACTACAGCGTCCCGGAGGCGGCCGACCGGGCCGCGCTCGGCGCCTATCTGGAGGCGGAATCGGGACCATGACCTAGAATCGCCGAATGCCGGCGACTCTTTTCACCCCCATTCCCCTGGGCGGCGTCACGCTGCCCAACCGCATCGTCGTCTCGCCGATGTGCCAGTACTCCGCGGACGACGGCAGCATGAACGACTGGCACTTCGTCCACCTCGGGCACCTCGCTTACTCGGGCGCGGGCCTGCTTATGGTCGAGGCGACGCACGTGACGCGCGAAGGCCGCATTACGCACGGCTGCACCGGTCTCTACAACGGGCACAACGAAGCCTCGATGGCACGCGTGCTGGCGCATTGCCGCACCGTTTCCAAGAATCCGATCGGTATCCAGATCGGCCATGCGGGGCGCAAGGCTTCGACCCAGGTGCCCTGGCAAGGGCGCGAGGCGCTCGGGCCCGACGAATCGCCATGGCCGACGCTGGCCCCGTCGCCGCTGCCATTCAGTGAAACCTGGCACACGCCAAAGGAGATGTCGAAGGAAGAGATTCTGCAGACCGTGGATGCGTTCGTCGCTTCAGCGGGAAGGGCAAAGCGCGCCGGCTTCGACGTGCTGGAGCTGCACTCGGCGCACGGTTACCTGCTGCACCAGTTTCTCTCGCCGCTTTCGAATCGCAGGAACGACGAGTACGGGAAGGATCGCATGAAGTTCCCCCTGCTGGTCGCGCGTGCGGTGCGCGAGGCCTGGCCAAAGGAGAGAGGGCTCGGCGCGCGCATCAGCGCCAACGACTGGGCCGACGGCGGCCTCGGCCCCGACGACGCGGTCGCGTACGCGCGCGAGCTGGAGCGCGCGGGCTTCGACTATGTGTGCGTGTCGAGCGGCGGGCTGGTTTCGCACGCGAAGCTGAACGTCGGTCCGGGGTACCAGCTTCCGTTTGCAGAACGGGTAAGGAAGAACGCCAATCTCAAAGTACGTGCCGTGGGCATGATCGCGGATCCCGACCAGGCCGAGGCCGTCGTCGCGGAAGGCAAGGCCGACATGGTGGCGATGGCGCGCGCCTTCCTCGACAACCCGCGCTGGGTGTGGCACGCGGCCGAGCGCTTCGGGGTCAAGCTCGACTATCCGCCGCAGTACGCGCGCGCGCGGTACGACGCGTGGCCCGGATCGAAGCTGGCGCGGCCGCCTTCCAAGGCCTCCTGACAGCACGTTGTCAGCAGGGCTGGCGCACGCTGCGTGAGGTGCGATCCTGCACGTCACGTGAAGGAGAAGCGAGATGCAGAACAGCGTAGTGTGGAGTGAAATCGCGGTGGCGGATCTCAAGCGCGCGGCCGCCTTCTATGAAAAGCTGCTCGACGCCGAGCTCGCGTTCGACAAGTTCGGCCCGTTCCGGATCGCCCTGTTCCCGCACGGCGAGAAGGGCGTCGGCGGCTGCCTGATGCACGGCGAGGGCTACGAGCCGTCGGCGAAGGGAACCGTGACCTACCTCGCTGCGACCCCCGGAATCGACGCCGCGCTCGAACGCGCCCGTGCCGCGGGCGGCAAGATCCTGATGCCGAAGACCCAGCTCCCCGGCAACCAGGGCTGGATCGCGCATGTCGAGGACTGCGAGGGCAACCGCATCGGGCTCCACGCGATGAGCTGAGGCTCGTGCGGCGCGCCGACCGCCTGTTCCGCATCGTGCAGTACCTGCGGGGCCGCCGGCTCACCACGGCGGCCTTCCTGGCGGGCCGGCTCGGCGTGTCGCTGCGCACGGTCTACCGCGACGTGCGCGACCTCTCCCTCTCCGGGGTGCCGGTCGAGGGCGAGGCCGGCGTGGGGTACCGCCTGAGAGCCGGCTTCGACGTCCCGCCCCTCATGTTCACGTTGAACGAGATCGAGGCGCTCGCCATCGGCGCCAGGATGGTGGAAGCCTGGGGCGGACCGGTGCTCGCCGACTCGGCGCGTACCGCGATCGAGAAGATCGTCGCGGCACTGCCGGCCGAGCGCCGCATGGCCGTCGAGCAGACGCGGCTCTATGCGCCGAACTTCCACGTCGACGCCGCGGCGATGGCGCGGCTCGAGGCGGTGCGCTCGGCGATCGGCGAGCGGCGCGTGCTGCGGCTCGATTACCGCGATGCGCAGGGCAAGGGCAGCGAGCGCCAGGTATGGCCGATCGCGCTCTACTTCTGGGGCGGCACCTGGACGCTCGGCGCGTGGTGCGAGACGCGCGACAACTGGCGCAATTTCAGGGTCGACCGGATCGCCGAGCTCGCGTCGCTCGAGCGGCGCTATCCCGACCAGGCGGGGAAGCGGCTCGCCGATTACCTGCGCGCTATGCGGGCTTCATGAGGTAGATTCGCACTACCTGGAGGACGTTATGGAGCAGAAAGCTAAATCTTCGCCGCGCATCGCGCCACTGCCGATCGATCATGCGCCGGAGCTCAAGCAGAGCTTCGAGCACTACCGCAGGAATCTCGGCTTCGTGCCGAACAGCATGCTGATCCTGCAGAGAAAGCCGAAGATCGTGAAGGCGATGGGGCAGTTGACCGCGGCGATCTGGGAGCCCGACGGCGACGTCGACCGCGCCTTCAAGCGCCTGGTAGCGCATGTCGCGAGCCACGCCGCCGGCTGCCAGTACTGCATGGCGCACACCGCGGGCGGGGCGCTGCTCTTCGGCATCGAGCCGAAGAAGGTCGAGGCGATCTGGGACTTTCGCACCAGCCCGCTCTACAGCGAAGCCGAAAGGGTGGCGCTCGATTTCGCCATCGCCGCCGCCTCGCAGCCGAACGGTGTCACAGACGAAACCTTCGCCGAGATGCGCAAGCACTGGAGCGAGACGCAGATCGTGGAGATCGCGGCCGTGGTTGCGGTGTTCGGTTTCCTCAACCGCTGGAACGACACCATGGGCACCCCGCTCGAAGAGGAGCCGATCCACGTCGGCGAGAAGTACCTGGCGGCGCACGGCTGGAGCGCGGGCAAGCACGCGCGCTGATCGCAACGGTGCGCGCCAAGCAGGCGCTAACTCCCTCGCGGTGCGTTCTCGAGCAATGGGTTCAGGGCTTCGAGCTTGACAGGTTTCG
>JBIOYV010000134.1:0-78044 GCA_044870335.1 Burkholderiales bacterium
ACTCGACCGGGTCCTCGAGCGTCATCACGTTCACGGCGTCGGAGTTGATGTGGTTCATGATCGAGTACAGCGTGGTGGTCTTGCCGCTGCCGGTGGGCCCGGTGACCAGGATGATGCCCTCGGGGCGCGCGATCATGCGCTTCAGGAGCTCCAGCGTGCCCTCCTCGAGCCCCAGCTTGTCGAGCGGCACGATGCCCTTCTGCCGGTCCAGAATCCGCAGCACCAGGTTCTCGCCGTGCGTGGTCGGCAGGCTGGCGACGCGGAAATCGATGACCCGCCCCGACATGGTCGCGGAGATGCGCCCGTCCTGCGGCGCGCGCGTCTCGGCGATGTTCATCTTCGCCATCACCTTGAGGCGCACCGCCATCGCCGGCCAGTAGGTCTTGTGCAGCGAGCGGATCTGGCGCAGCACGCCGTCGATGCGGTAGCGGATGCGCAGGAAGTTCTGCTCCGGCTCGAAGTGGATGTCGGAGGCCGAGCGCTCCACCGCGTCGGCGAGCAGGGCGGAAATGAGTCGCACCACCGGCTGCGAGTACTCGTCGCCCTCGGCCAGGGTGGCGTAGTCGATCTCGCCGGTCTCGATCTCGCGCAGGATGCCGTCGATCGAGAACTCGTGGCCGTAGTAGTGCTCGATCGCGCGCTCGATCTCGGACTCGCCGGAGAGCCGCAGCTCGATCTCGAACTCGCCGTTTAGGTGGGCGCGCAGCTGATCCACCGCGACGATGTTGTTGGTGTCGGCCAGCGCCACGATGAATTTCTTGTGCTGGCGGTCGACCGCGACCGGGAAGATGCGGTAGCGCCGCGCCACGTCGCGCGGCAGCAGCTTGAGCGCCGCCGGATCGACGATGATGTGCGAGAGGTCGACCGACTGCATGCCGAGCTTCTCGGACAGGGCGTCGCGCAGCGTCGCCTCGGAGACGAAGCCGAGCTGCACCAGCAGGCGCCCGACCGGCACGTGCGACTTGGTCTGCTCGAGCAGCGCGATGCGCAGCTGGTCCTCGGTCAGGATCCCCTGGTCGATCAGGATCTGCCCGATGTGGCGCTTGGCCTGGGGATTGGCGGGCGAATTCAGGCGATTCTCCTGCCTGTCCTGCTCAGTTCCCGAGCTGGGCGGCGCGGGTGCGCGCGGCGGCGAGGTCGAAGCTCGCGCCGTGCTTTTCCGCTAGCGCGACCGCGCGGCGGTAATAGTCGGCCGCGAGCTTGGACTGGCGCAGATGGTCGAGGCTGACCGCGAGGTTGAAGGCGAAGTCCGGGTTGTCGGGATCCGCGGCCATGGCCTTGAAGTAGGCCTGCTGCGCCTCGGCCCAGCGGCCCTGCTGCGCGAGCTGGTTGCCGAGGGTGAAATGCAGCACGTTGGCGCCCGGGTCGGCCGCGAGCAGGTTCTTCACGCGGCTCTCCGTGGCGAGGGGATCGAGGCGGCTCGCGCGCAGGGCGATGAGGCCCGCCTGGGCGTTCGAGTCGCTCGGATCGTTCTGCAGCAGGCGCAGGTAGGCGGCTTCCGCCGCCTCGTATCTCCCGGAGCGAACGTCGGTCGCCGCCAGGCCGAGCAGCGCATCGCGATTGCCCGCGTCGTCCCGCAGCGCGGCTTGGTAGTCCGAGCGCGCGGTGGCGAAGTCGCCTGCAACATAGGCGGCATAACCGGAAGCGACCTTGGGGTCGATCCGCGGCGGCTGGCGCGTCTGCGTGACCGGGGCCTCGGCGAGCCTAGGTTGAGGCGGCGGCGGCGTGGAGCGCGGCGCGGACCGCGCCGCAGTCCGGGCGGCGGGCTCGGGGGCGAGGGGCGCGGCTTCGCGCGGCGGGCGTTCGCGCGGCGCGGGCGCCGCCGCCGAGGCCGCCGCGACCGGCGGCAATCCTGGAATGGCGGCCGGAGCGGCGATCGTCGCAGCGGCGCTCGGCCGGGTCTCGGGCGCCGGAGCAGGCGCGGCCGCCTGCTGTGCGGCCCGCGGCGGAGTGAGATTCACGAGCGGCGCGGGCGGACGCAGTTGGTACCAGAAATACACGACGATGCCGATGGCCGCCACGCCGAGCGATGCAAGCGCGATCTGGAAATGCAGGCGCGGGTTCGGCTCCCTGAGCTTGGCCTCGAAGACTTTGCGCGCGGCGGCGCGGTCGGCGGCCTGGGGCGCCTCGAATGCCTGCCCGTGCGGCGCGGCCTCGGGCTGGCGCGGCGCGATCTCTTCGCTGAGAATCTCGAGGGGCTGGCGGATGTCGGGCAGCTCGGCGCGGGTGAGTACCGCCTTTTCGGCGAGCGGCGGCTCGTTCTCGATGCGCAGCTCCGGCGCTGCGGACTCGCCTTTCGCGCGGCGCTGCGCCTCTTCCTTCGCCTTCTCGGCCTTCTTCAGCGCCTCGAGGAGCAGGCTCATGTCAGTTGCCGCGCGGGTCCTGGCCCGGCAGCACCGGCGGCGCGATACGCTGGGGGTTGGGCCGGCGGAAGAAATCATCCCGCGGCAGCTGGTCGCGGTAATTCCGGAAGTCACCCTCGAGGCTCGGATCCCGGATCACGGTGGCGCGAAGGAAGATCACGAGCTCGGTCTTGGCCGAGAGGTCGGCGCGGTTGGTCAGGAGCTCGCCGATGAGCGGCACGCTGCGCACGCCCGGAATGCCCGACTCGTTGTTCTGCACGAAGTCCTGCATCAGGCCGGCGAGCACGGCGACCTCGCCATTTTGCAGGCGCAGGATGGAGTCGAACTCGCGGGTTTCGAACACCGGGATGTCGTTCTGGGTGTTCTGGCCCTGCAGCGCCGGGTTCGGATCGCGCACGCTGTCGACGCGCCGGCGGATGGTGGGGCGCACGTTGAGCACCACCGCGTCGGCATCGTTGATCTGGGGCAGCACCGCCATCATGAAGCCCTCGGCGGCGATGTTCGGCGTCGTGGTGAAGGAGGCCGCCACCACCGCGGTGCCGCCGGCGACGGTGACCGGCGTGGTGGACGGGGTCAGCGTGAAATAGATGATGTCGCGCGTGACGCGCAGGATCGCGGTCTGGTTGTTGAGGACCGAAAGGCGCGGGCTTGAAAGCACGCGCACGTCGCCGAATTGCTCGAGCAGGCTCAGGGTGGCCGAGAAATTACGCGCCGGATCGGCGTAGCTTAAGAGGAACGGGGTCAGGCTGAAGCCCGGCGTGAGCGAGGTGCTCGGCGGGACTGCCGGCTGGCGCAGCTCGAAGCCGGTGACCCCCGAGCGCAGCCGCGCCCATTCGATGCCGCGCTGGTACTCGTTCCTGAGCTGCACCTCCGCCACCGTCGCCTCGATCAGCACCTGGCGCTTTGCGCCGGCGAGCACCTGGTCCAGGAATTCCTGGACGCGTTCGTGCTGCTTCGAGCTTGCACGCACGTAGAGGACGCCGCTCTCGCGGTTGCCGATGACCGAGGCGGCCTCCTGGTAGGTCGCGGTCGGTTGCGGCGGGATGCCGAACGCCGGCGGCTGGGCGGGCGCGCCCGGGAGGCCGGGCGCCGCCGCGACCGGCGCCGCCTGCGCGAGCTGCGTGCCCGCGGGAATGACCTTGTCGGTCTCGCGCAGGATGTCCTTCACGTTCTGGGTCAGCGACTCCCACAGCTTGTTTTCGGCGATGACATCGATCTGCGCCGTGCCGCCGGTAGTCGTGGTCGTGGTCGGCGTGGTGGCGGTGCCGCCCGTGCCGAACTGCGTGGAGGCGGTCGACTGCATCTTCACGTTGCGGCTCGCGCTGAGGTAGTCGATCTTGTAGGTCCGCAGGTAAGGCGAGTCGCGCATCACCACCAGGTTGTCCCCCTGGATCTCGTAGCGCATGTCCACCTGCCGCGCGATGCGCGAAAGGAGCTGAGGCAGAGTCTGGTCGATGGCGTTGAGCGTGACGGTTCCCGTGACGTCCGAGTGAATGTCCACGTTGAGGCGCGCGTCGCGTGCGAGCGCGAAGAGCAGCTCCTGGACGCGCACGTTGTTCACGACCACGCTGTACGTTTCGGGCCGGACCGCCGGCTTGGGCTTGGGCAGGATCGGCGAGATCTGCACCGGCGGGGGGATGTCGGCATCGGCGCGTGCCTCGGCCGCCCGGATGTGCGTGGCCGCTGGCTTGGGCGGCGCGTGGCCGCAGCCCGCTGCGAACGCGGCGAGCAATGCGGCCGCACCCAGTCTCCCCAGCCTCATCGTGAGAACTCCCTCGGGCGGCAAGCATACCATGAGTATTGCCTGAGGAAAGTGGTGTAAGCGACTGTCACGCAGGGATTTTTATCCTCCCGGCTGGATTTGACTGCGCAGCTCGCCAAAACTGCGCAGCTCGGTCCGGAAGGCTTCCTGATACCGCGGCGGAAGGCGCTTTTCGGCCGCCGCGGCCTGGTCGCGGGTGGGGAATTCGCCGTACACGACGCGCAGGCGAAAGAGGCCCGCGTCCTCCATCGGGATGATGAAAAGCTCCCCGAGCCGGACGAAGTCGCGCGCCCGGAGCAGGAACCGCTCCATCCGCGCGGGGTCGCTGTTGTCGGTGGTGAAGAGCTCGATCGAGTACCCCTCGTCCGGGGCCCGGTCGAGCACCGCGCGGGCGGCTGCGATGCGTTCGGCGAGCAGGCGATGGCCGGCCGGCGAATAGCGCTCGAGCCGCCCGGCCTGCTCCGGGCTGAGGTGAGGCGGGGCGCTCGGCGCGCTTTGCGGGGGCGCGGGCTCGGGCGCGATCGTGGGAGCGACCGCGGGTGCGGCCGCGGGCGCGGAGACGGGCGCGGAGACGGGTCCGGCACCGACCGCGGCCACGGTCGGCTGCGGCTTCGTCATCCACATCCACTGCGCCGCGAAGCCGAGCGCAAGGCCGGCGGCCAGCGCCGTCGCCGCCACGGCGAGCGTGCGCGCCCGGCGGCGCGGCCGCACTGCGGCGAATTCCGAGTCCTGCACGGCGGCGCGCACGTGGCTCGGGGTGACAGCGTGGCCGTTCTCGGTGAAAGCCGAGAGCAGCGCCTTGTCGGCGAGGATGTTGATGCGCCGCGTGAGCCCGTCCGAGGCGCCTGCGATCAGCCCGACCGCCCGCGGCGCGAAGACTTCCGGGCCGCGGTACCCCGCCGCGCGCATGCGGAACGACAGGTAGCGCGCGGCTTCGGCCTTGGAAAGAGGACGCATGCGAAAAGCATGGGTCACGCGGTCACGCAGCTGGCGCAGGCTGGGCTGGGCGAGCGTGGCGTCGAGCTCGGGCTGCCCGAACAGCACGATCTGCAGCAGCTTGTGCCGGTTGGATTCGAGGTTGGACAGCAGGCGCACTTCCTCGAGCGTCTCCCCGGGCATCGCGTGCGCTTCGTCGATGAGGATGACGACGCGCCGGCCCTGGCCGTAGCGGCCGATGAGGTGCTCCTGCAGCTCGCGCAGCGCCACGGCGGTGCGCTTTCCGGACAGCGCGAGCCCGAGCTCATCGCCGATCGCCTCCAGGATCTCGTCGCGCGCGAGCGAGGGCGTGGCGAGATAAATGGTGTCGACGTGCGAGGGGAGCCGCTCCATCAGCACGCGGCACAGCATGGTCTTGCCGCTGCCGACCTCGCCCGACACCTTGACGATGCCCTCGTCATGGAGCACCGCGTAGATCAGCGCCTCGAGGGTGGCGCCGCGGTCGGCGCCGGCGAAGAAGAAGTCGATGTGCGGGGTGATGCGGAAAGGCGGCTCCTTCAGTCCGAAGTGCTCCAGGTAGAGCGCCATTACTGTTCTTCTTCCTCCGGGCCGCGCGGCGAGCGTGCGCCCTCCAGGCGGCTATACAGCGTGGTTCGGTTCACGCCGAGGAGCTTCGCCGCCTGGCTCATGTTGCCGCGCGTGATGCGCAGTGCCGCGTCGATATAGGCGCGCTCCCACGCCATCAGCGTCTCGTCGAGGTTGAAGCCGGCCGCGCGCTCGAGTTGGCGCTGAGCCTGCTCCGCGAGCGTCCCCGCACCCGCCGCCGCCGGCGCCGCCTCGAGGTCGAGCTCGGACTCGAGCTCGGCGACGGACAGCCGCTGGCCGGCGTACTTCGTGATGAGGCGGATCACGATGTTGCGCAGCTCGCGCACGTTGCCCGGGAACGCATAGCGCAGCCAGCGCGCCTCGGCGTCGTCGTCCAGGCTGAAGGGCTCGGCGCCCGATTGGCGCGCGTAAAGGCGGCGAAAATGCTCGAGCAGCGCGAGCCTGTCGCGGTCGAGCTCGCGCAGCGGCGCGACCTGCAGCGACAGCACCGACAGGCGGTGGTACAGGTCGGCGCGGAAGCTTCCCTGCCTGAGGGCCTGGCGCAGGTCGCGGTTGGTGGCGGCGATGACGCGGGCGCGCGATATCCGGCGCTGTGTCTCGCCCAGGCGCTGGAATTCGCCGTTCTCGATCACGCGCAGGAGCTTCGCCTGCATCTCGAGCGGCAGCTCGCCGATCTCGTCGAGGAACAGCGTCCCATCCTGGGCGTCCTCGAAATAGCCGGCCTTCGCCGCCGTGGCGCCGGTGAAGGCGCCCTTGGCGTAGCCGAAGAGCGTCGCCTCGATGAGCGTGGGCGCGAGCGCGGCGCAGTTGAGCGCGAGGTACGGCCGCGCGCTGCGGCTCGACAGGCGGTGCAGGTTGTGGGCGACGAGTTCCTTGCCGCTGCCCGACTCCCCTTCGATGAGCACCGGGAAGGGCGAGGCTGCGAACTGGGCGATCTGGCTGCGCAGCTTTTCCATCGGCACGCTCGAGCCGATGAGCTCCGCCGCCTCGGGGGCCGCCTGTTCCCGGGCGCGGTCGAGGGCCCGCTTCAGGGTCAGCGGGTTGGCCGGCTTGGCGATGAACTCCCAGGCGCCGAGCGCTCGGGCGTGGCGCGCGTTTGCCGCCTCGTTTTGCCCCGACAGCACGAAGATCTTCATCGCCGGCGAGTGGGCGAGGAGATCGGCGATCAGGCGGAAGCCCTCTTCCGGCGAGTGCGGCGTCGGCGGAAGGCCGAGGTCGATGAGCGCGAGCCCGGGCACGGGCGCAAGCTGGCGCACCAGCTCGACCGCCCGGCCGCGCGACTCGACCGCGAGCACTTCGTAGTCCGCGCCCAGGGCGAAGGCGAGCGTATCCGTGATCAGCGGGTCGTCGTCGACGATGAGGAGCTGCGGCTTCGCCGCCTGCGCCTTGCCGGGCGCGTCATTGGCCACCTCATTTTTCACGCACGCACCTCATGAAGGCCTGCTCCAGGCGCGTCTCGCGATACTGCGCGCACAGTTCCCCGGGGCTGCCGTGCCAGCGCACGCGACCCTGCTCCAGCACCGCGATCGAGGAGCAAAGCTCCTCGACGTCGGCGAGCACGTGAGAGGTGAAGAAAAGCGTCCTGCCCTCCGCCGCGAGCCTGCGCAGCACGGATTTCACCGCGACGCGGGCGGCAGGGTCAAGGCCGCTCATGGGCTCGTCGAGCACGTAGAGATCGCGCGCGAGGAGGAAGGCTGCGGCGAGGCCGAGCTTCTGGGTCATGCCTTTCGAGAGGCTGCGCACCGGGCGCTCGAGCACGGCGGCCTCGAGCTCGAGCTCGGACAGCATCGCCTGCGCGCGCGCGGCGTCGTAGCGCTCGCCGAAGCTGCGCGCCAGGAACTCGATGAACTCGCGGCAGCGCAGGTAGTGCGCGGGCATGAAGCGCTCCGGGACGTACGCGAGGCGGCGGCGCGACTGCGGCTCGCCGCCGGCCAGGCCGAAGATGCGGATGGTTCCGGACTCGTAGGCGCACAGGTCGAGCAGGCACTTGATGAGCGTGGTCTTGCCGGCGCCGTTCGCGCCGACCAGCCCGAACGCTTCCCCCGAGGCGACCGAGAGGTCGACGGTCTCCAGGGCGAGCAGCTTACCGTAGCGCTTGCGTAGCGCGTTGACGCGCACCGCCGGGTTCACAAGAGCTTCAGCCATGGCGCGGTAATATTACGCCCGGTGCAGCAAGGTCCCATGGTGCAAATCCAGAACGTCGCGTTCGGCTACGACGCCGCGCGCCCGGTGCTGCGCGACGTGAGCCTGTCGATCGCCCGCGGCAGCGTCGTCGGCATCATGGGGCAGTCGGGCTGCGGCAAGACCACGCTGCTGCGGATCATCGCGGCGCAATACCTGCCCGGCAGCGGAACCGCGCGCGTGCTCGGCGAGGCCACTTCCGAGCTCGACCGCGACGCGCTCTACCGCATGCGCCGCAGGATGGGCATGCTGTTCCAGTTCGGCGCGCTGTTCACGGACATGTCGGTGTACGAGAACGTCGCCTTTCCCTTGCGCGAGCATACCGCGCTGCCGGAGGACCTGATCCACGATCTGGTCATGCTCAAGCTCGAGGCGGTGGGCCTGCGCGGCGCGGCCCAGCTGATGCCCGCCGAGCTCTCGGGCGGCATGGCGCGGCGCGTGGCGCTCGCGCGCTCGATCGCCCTGGACCCGCGGCTCATCCTGTACGACGAGCCCTTCACCGGCCTCGACCCGATCTCCTTCGGCGTCATCGTGCGGCTGATCCGGGAGCTCAACGACTCGCTCGGCGCGACCTCGATCATCGTCACCCACGACGTGCAGGAGGCGCTCGGCGTGGTGGATTACGTGTACTTCATGGCGGCCGGGCGCGTGATCGCCGAGGGCACGCCGGACGAGATCCGGGCGAGCCGCGAGCCGTTCGTGCGCCAGTTCGTGAACGGCGAGCTCGACGGGCCGGTTCCGTTCCACTACCCGGCGCCCGACTACGCCGCCGAGCTCGAGCTGGCCGGGGGCTGAAATGTCGCTGGCACAGATCCGCGAGCACGCCAGGGGACGCCTCGAGCGCCTGGGCAATGCCGTCACCTCGTACGTTTGGCGGCTGGGCTTCGCCAGCCGGTTCCTCTTCTACACCGTGCTTCACTCCGGCACGGCGCTGCGGCGGTTTCGCCTCATCGTCGCCGAGATCTACTTCGCCGGGGTGCTGTCGCTCATCATCATCATGGTGTCGGGGCTGTTCGTCGGCATGGTGCTCGCCCTGCAAGGCTATGACACGCTGCAGCGCTTCGGCGCCTCGGAGTCCCTCGGCGTGCTGGTGGCGCTGTCGCTCGTGCGCGAGCTCGGCCCGGTCGTGGCCGGCCTGCTGTTCGCGAGCCGCGCCGGCTCCGCCATCACCGCCGAGATCGGCCTGATGAAGGCCACCGAGCAGATCTCGGCGATGGAGATGATGGCGGTCGATCCCATCGCGCGCGTGGTGGCGCCGCGCTTCTGGGGCGGGGTGATCTCGATGCCGCTGCTCGCGGCCCTGTTCTCGGCGCTCGGCATCTTCGGCGGCTATCTCGTCGGCGTGCAGCTGATCGGCGTCGACGCGGGCGCGTTCTGGTCGCAGATGCAGGCCGCGGTCGACCTGCGCAACGACATCCTGAACGGCGTCATCAAGAGCGTGGTGTTCGGCGTCGCGGTGACGTGGATCGCCGTGTTCGAGGGCTACGACGCGGTGCCCACCGCCGAGGGCGTGTCGCGCGCCACCACGCGCACCGTGGTGACATCATCGCTCGCGATCCTCGCGCTTGATTTCGTGCTTACCGCACTCATGTTCACCGGAGGGAAATCGGCATGAAACCGGGCAATTCGGCATGAACCGCGCCACCATCGACCTGTGGGTCGGGATCTTCGTCGTGATCGGCATCGGGGCGCTGCTTTTCCTCGCGCTCAAGGTCGGCAATCTCGCCACCTTCTCGGCCGGCGAGACCTACAACGTGCAGGCGCGCTTCGTCAACATCGGCGGCCTGAAGGCGCGGGCGCCGATCAAGAGCGCGGGCGTGGTCGTCGGCAGGGTCGCCGACATCCGCTTCGACAACGAGACCTTCGAGGCGCTGGTGTCCATGAATCTCGACCAGCACTATCAATTCCCGCGCGACAGCACCGCGAAGATCCTCACCTCCGGCATCCTCGGCGAGCAGTACATCGGGCTGGAGGCCGGGGGCGACGGCGTGATGCTCAAGAACGGCGACCGCGTGCGCCTGACCCAGTCGGCGGTGGTGCTCGAGAACCTGATCAGCCAGTTCCTTTTCAACAAGGCCGCCGAAGGCAAGGAGGAGAAGAAGTGACGTTGCCGCGCGCGCTGTGCCTGCCCTTGCGCATCCTGTCGCTGCTGCTGGCGCTGGCGGGCGGCTGCGCCACGACCGAGGACCGCGACCCGCGCGATCCGCTGGAGCCGCTCAACCGCGCCGTGTTCCGCTTCAACGAGGTGGTCGACGATGCCGTGGCGAAGCCGGTGGCAACGGCGTACCGGGACCTGCTGCACGAACAGATCCGCGGCCGGATCCGCAACTTCTTCTCCAACTTGGGCGACCTGTGGATCGGAGTCAACGACGTGCTGCAGGGCAAGTTCTTCGACGCCTTCGAGGACGGGATGCGGTTCGTCTTCAACAGCACGTTCGGGCTCTTCGGCCTGCACGACGTCGCCTCCGACATGGGCATCGAGAAGCGCGACGAGGATTTCGGCCAGACGCTCGGGCGCTGGGGCGTGGGCGACGGCCCCTACATCGTCCTGCCGATCCTCAGCTCGAGCACGCTGCGCGACACCGTGGGCTGGGGGGTCGACTTCGTCGGCGATCCGGTGGGCGAGTTCAGGCCCATCGCGCTGCGCAATTCGGCGTACGCTCTGCGTCTCGTGAACAGGCGCGCCGACCTCCTCGACGCGAGCCGGATCCTCGAGCAGGCCGCGCTCGACAAGTACGTGTTCCAGCGCGACGCGTACCTGCAGCGCCGCCGCAGCCAGATCCACGACGGCAACCCGCCGCGCGAGCCGCGCCAGCGCGACGAAGAGCCGGAGGCCCCGGCAAAGGAGCCGGCAAAGGAGCCGGCGAAGTCCCAGTAAACCGTGGACCCCGCTGGGGCGTTAATAACTTCCATGAAAACAATCGCTAAGGGCGTTCTTGGTGTCCTCCTGGCAGGCGGGGTGGCGTGCGCGCAGGCACAGGAGCTTGCCCCCGACGCGCTGGTGAAGAACGTCACCACCGAGGTGGTGGAGCTCATCACCAAGGACAAGGAGATCCGCTCCGGCAGCCGCACCAAGCTGGTCCAGGTGATCGAGGCCAAGGTCCTGCCGCACTTCAATTTCAGCTCGATGACGGCGCTCGCCATGGGGCAGAACTGGAACAAGGCCACCCCGGAGCAGAAGAAGCGCCTGGTCGAGGAGTTCAAGACGCTGCTCGTGCGCACCTAC
This sequence comes from Burkholderiales bacterium, assembly GCA_044870335.1. Taxonomy (GTDB): domain Bacteria; phylum Pseudomonadota; class Gammaproteobacteria; order Burkholderiales; family SG8-39; genus SCGC-AG-212-J23. The sequence continues at coordinate 11,075 of JBIOYV010000134.1, forward strand.
GCGAGCGCGCTCGCCGCCTACAGCGAGCAGCGCTTCGATTTCCGGCCGCTGCGCGCGCGGCCCACCGATACCGACGTGATCGTCAACGTGCGGGTGATCCAGCCCGGCTCGCAGCCGGTGCCGATCGACTACAGCATGGAGAAGACCGCCGCAGGCTGGAAGGTCTACGACGTGATGGTCGGCGGCGTGAGCCTCGTCGCCAACTATCGCACCGAGTTCAACGCCACCGTGCGGCAGGTGGGCATCGAAGGCCTGATCAGGAACCTGCAGGTGAAGAACCGCTCGCTCGAGGCGGCGCCGCCCGCGGAGAAGAAGTGATCCGCCGCGAGAGCGGCCGCATCGTCGTCAGCGGTCCGGTCACGCTCGCCAACGTGGCCGCGGTCCTCGAGGAGGGCCGGCGCCACCTCGAAGAGGGCGTGCGCACCGTGGACCTCGGCGAGGTGACCGAGATGGATTCGTCGCTGCTCGCCGCCATGGTTGCCTGGCTGCGCGACGCGCGCCGCGCCGGACGCGAGCTCGGGTTCGCCAACGTTCCCGAATCGGTGCGCACCATCGCGCGCCTGTACGGCGTCGACGAACTCATTCCCGCCGCGTCCCGCTGAACGCGATCGAGGTCACGAACCTGGAGAAGCGCTTCGGCGCCGTGCGCGCGCTCGCCGGCGTGAGCCTCGCGGTCGAGCAGGGCGAGTTCTTCGGCCTCCTCGGTCCCAACGGCGCCGGCAAGACCACGCTCATCAACGTGATCGCCGGCCTCGCCCGCGCCGACGCCGGATCGGCGCGCATCATGGGCGCCGACGTGACGAAAGACTACCGCCGCGCCCGCCGCATGCTCGGCGTGGTGCCGCAGGAGCTGGTGTTCGACCCGTTCTTCACGGTGCGCGAGACGCTGCGGCTGCAATCGGGCTATTTCGGCATCCGCCGCAACGACGACTGGATCGACGAGGTGATGCAGCACCTCGATCTCGCCGCCAAGGCCGACGTCAACATGCGCGCGCTCTCGGGCGGCATGAAGCGGCGCGTGCTGGTGGCGCAGGCGCTGGTGCACAAGCCGCCCGTGATCATGCTCGACGAGCCCACCGCCGGCGTCGACGTCGAGCTGCGCCAGGGCCTGTGGCAGTTCGTGCGCCGCCTCAACCGCGACGGCCACACCATCGTTCTCACCACCCACTACCTGGAGGAGGCCGAGACCCACTGCAACCGCATCGCGATGCTCAAGGCCGGGCGCATCGCCGCGCTCGACTCCACGCGCAACCTGCTCGATTCGTTCTCGGGCCTCGAGCTGCGCCTGCGCCTGGACCGGGAAGCGCTGCCGCAGCCTTTTCCCGGCCGGCTGGTGTCGAGCGACGGCGGGCTTTTCGTCCTGCGGCTGGAGAACTATCGCGAGCTCGAGCAGGCGCTCGCCCGCCTGCGCGAGGCCGGCGCCAAGATTATCGAGATGGAGCTCCAGCCGCCCGACCTCGAGGACGTGTTCTTGCGCCTCACCGGAAAGGCTACTGAATTGGGTTGACTTGGATTTTGCGCAAGGCGCAAAATTGTTTAGGCCACCGCTAATCGAAGTCGGCGGCTGCGCACGGCCTGGGAGGATCTGAACAATGGCAACCTATAAGCTCTATCTGCGTTCATTCGCTCCTTGGAAGGAGTTCGGTGCGTTGGTCAAGGGTTTTCGCGTGCCCGTACCACCTCGTGCGCCAGTCTTCTATCCCGCGAGCGCCGAATTCGGCGGAAGCTTTCATGGCGATGGGCGCGGCTTCTCTCTCGACACCAATAATCCTGCCGTAACCGCTCGGGTGAACTATTGGGTGCAGGTAACCTTGCCTGCCGGGATGGCCGCTTCGTCGCGTGCGTGGTGTGATGAAAGCCGTGGCCCCTTGATGGGGGTGGGTCCTCACGGCCATGCCGTAGGAACGCCCAAGGCGAAGTCATCGGTGACACGCGCCGGCAAGGGCGTGAAGGTCATCATGGAGTATGGCGCTCCGAATCCGCTGGTCAAAGGCGCACCCGATATCGACGCAAAGGCAGAGTTCCTCCTCACGGAAGCGCCCGGCAGCCTGCAAATCGACACCGTGGTGACGGGGGATCAATTCCCGGCGTGTGAAGCGTTCATCGAGGACGCGCGCTCCAACAAGCTCTTCGTTGGCGGATTCGCGCCTCAGAGCAAAGACCAGATCTTGCGCCTGTATGGGGGCATGAATAAACCCAGCAAGATCTGGTTTCAGTCCCACATCGTGCTTTCGACGGACACCCAGGGGAATTTCGTCAAAGTACAGGGTGGCGGCAGCGGATCAAACGCTACGGGTCCGGCGAGCTTCAACTTGGGCATTCCGCTGGTGCAGTGGAATGCACAAATCATGAACTCGATTCCCATACCAGCGGACGCGCGGTAGCGCCCTGTTCGTCGCGGTCCTGAAGAAGCTCGGGCCTAAGGCACTTGCGCTTAGGAGCGTCGGTCAGCGCGCATGACGGCGTTTCAGACCTTGCTCGAGAAGGAGCTGCTGCGGTTCTGGAAGGTCGCCGTGCAGACCGTCGCGGCGCCGATTCTCACCGCGGTGCTCTACCTCGTCGTGTTCGCCTACGCGCTGGAAGGCCGGGTGCGCGTCTACGACAGCGTCCCGTACACCGATTTCCTGGTTCCGGGGCTGGTGATGATGAGCGTGCTGCAGAACGCGTTCGCCAACAGCTCCTCGAGCCTGGTGCAGTCCAAGATCACCGGCAACATCGTGTTCGTCCTGCTTGCGCCGATTTCCTGGCTGGAGTTCTTCGCCGCGTACGTGCTCGCCTCGGTCGTGCGCGGGCTGACCGTGGGGGTCGGGGTGCTCGCCGCGACGGCGTGGTTCGTCGACCTGCGCCTGCACGCGCCGCTGTGGGCGCTCGTCTTCGCGCTGCTCGGCGCGGGCCTGCTCGGCGCGCTCGGCCTCCTGGCGGGCATCCTGTCGGAAAAGATCGACCAGATGGCGGCGTTCCACAACTTCGTCATCATGCCGCTCACGTTCCTCTCGGGCGTGTTCTACTCCATCCATTCCCTGCCCGAACTCTGGCTCAATCTGTCGCATGCCAATCCCTTTTTCTACATGATCGACGGCTTTCGCTACGGCTTCTTCGGCCTTTCCGACGTGGCGCCGGCGGCGAGCCTGGCGGTGGTCAGCGCGAGCCTGGTTGCCGTATCGTTCGCCTGTCTGGCGCTCCTGAGGTCGGGCTACAAGCTGAGGCACTGACAGATGGTGACTGCGGAAAGCGTGAAGCAGGGCATACAGGGGGGAATCGCGTGCGAGCACCTGGAGGTGATCGGCGACGGACAGCACTTCCAGGCGCTCATCGTGTCCGAGCAATTCGCCGGCAGGAGCCGGATTCAGCGCCACCAGCTCGTCTACGCCGCGCTGGGCGAGCGCATGCGCGAAGAGATCCACGCGCTGTCCATGCGCACGCTCACGCCCGAGGAGTGGAAAGCCGGTGGATAAGCTCAGGATCAGCGGCGGCGGCCCGCTCGAGGGCGAGGTGGCGGTGTCGGGCGCGAAAAATGCCGCGCTGCCGATCATGTGCGCGGCGCTGCTCACCACGAAGCCGCTCTCGCTCGCCAACGTGCCGCGGCTCATGGACGTCTCCACCATGGCGCGGCTGATGGCGCGGATGGGGGTGGCCGTCGACCGCGGCGCCGATACGCTGCAGCTCAGCGCGGCGAAGATCTCGGATCCCACCGCCCCCTACGACCTGGTGAAGACGATGCGCGCCTCGGTCCTGGTTCTCGGCCCGCTGCTCGCGCGCTGCGGCCGCGCCAAGGTGTCGCTGCCGGGCGGCTGCGCCATCGGGCTGCGTCCGGTCGACCAGCACGTGAAGGGGCTGCAGGCCATGGGCGCGGCGATCAGCATCGAGCACGGCTACATGCACGCCGAGGCCCTCAGTCCGGACCGCGGCCTGCGCGGCGCGCGCATCGTCATGGACCTCGTCACGGTGACCGGAACCGAGAACCTGATGATGGCGGCCACTCTGGCCGAAGGCACCACGCTCATCGAGAACGCGGCGCGCGAGCCCGAGGTCGTCGACCTCGCGAAATGCCTCTGTGCGATGGGCGCCAGGATCGAGGGCGCCGGCACCCCGGTCATCCGCGTCGAAGGCGTGGGCGCGCTCGGCGGCACCGCCCACGCAGTGATGCCCGACCGCATCGAGACCGGCACCTATCTCGCGGCCGCCGCGGCGGCCGGAGGCCGCGTGCGGCTCAGCCGGGTCGCGCCCGAAACCCTCGATGCCACGCTCGAGAAGCTGCGCGAGGCCGGTGCGCGGATTGCCACGGGATCCTCCTGGATCGAGATCGAAATGGCCGAGCGCCCGCACGCGGTCAGCGTGCGCACGGCTCCGTACCCGGGCTTCGCCACCGACATGCAAGCGCAGTTCATGGCCCTTGCGAGCGTCGCGCGCGGCACCGCGCTCATCACGGAAACCATCTTCGAGAATCGGTTCATGCATGCCCTGGAGATGCAGCGCCTCGGCGCCGACATCTCGATCCAGGGAAATACCGCCGTCGTGACGGGTGTGGAACGCCTGCAGGGCGCCGCGGTCATGGCGACCGACCTGCGCGCATCGGCGGGCCTGGTCATCGCCGGCCTGGTGGCCGAGGGGCAGACGCTCGTCGACCGCATCTACCACCTCGATCGCGGCTACGAAGGGCTGGAGAAGAAGCTCGGCGCCCTCGGCGCCAAGGTCGAGCGAATAAAGTAGCTATCCCCCTGTTCCGGCGGTAAAATCTCGCCCTTTTTGCCATGAGCGAGATCAGTATCGCGCTGTCCAAAGGGCGGATCTTCGACGAGACCGCGCCGCTCCTTGCGCGCGCGGGCGTCACGCCCAAGGGGAACGGCGAGAGCTCGCGCAAGCTGATCCTCGAGACCGACCGGGCCGACGTGCGGCTGATTGTCGTGCGCGCGTCCGACACGCCTACCTACGTGCAGCACGGCGGCGCCGACCTCGGCATCGCCGGGCGCGACGTCCTCGCCGAGCACGGCGGCGAGGGCCTCTACCAGCCGGTGGACCTCGGCATCGCGGTCTGCCGCATGATGGTGGCGGTGAAGAAAGGATTCGATTACGAAGGCGCGGTGCGCAAGGGCGCGCGTCTGCGCGTCGCGACCAAGTATGTGAACACCACGCGCGGGCATTTCGCGGCCAAGGGTGTTCACGTCGACCTGATCCGGCTGTACGGATCGATGGAGCTCGCCCCGCTGGTGGGCCTGGCGGACGCCATCGTCGACCTCGTCTCCACAGGACATACCCTGAAGGCGAACGACCTGGTCGCGGTCGAGGAGATCATGCCGGTGTCGGCGCGGCTCATCGTCAACCAGGCCGCGCTCAAGACCAAACGCGCCGCGCTGCAGCCGCTCATCGAAGCGTTCGCCAGGGCGGCTGGGAAATGAAGCTGCGCCGGCTTTCGACCCGATCGGCCGGCTTTGATGCCGAGCTGGCGGCCCTTACGCGCTACGAGGCGGCGCAGGATGGCGGCGTCGAGGCCGTGGTGCGCTCGATCCTTGCCGAGGTGCGCACCCGCGGCGACGCGGCGGTGCTCGAATATACACAGCGTTTCGACAAGGTAAGCGCCCGCTCTCTCGCCGAGCTCGAGATCCCCAGGGAAAGGCTGAGCCAGGCTGCCGGTCGGGTCTCCCGGCAACAGCTCGAAGCGCTGAGGGCTGCCCATCAGCGCATCCGCGCTTTCCATGAAAAGCAGCTGCAAGGGTCCTGGGAGTACACCGAGCCCGATGGCACCCGTCTCGGCCAGCGCGTCACGCCGCTCGAGCGCGTGGGCCTTTATGTGCCGGGCGGCAAGGCCGCGTATCCGTCCTCGGTGCTCATGAACGCAGTTCCGGCCAAGGTCGCCGGCGTGCGCAGCCTCGTCATGGTGAGCCCGAACCCGGATCCGCTGGTGCTCGCCGCGGCCGAGCTCGCCGGCGTGGACCGCGTCGTCGCGATCGGCGGCGCGCAGGCCGTCGCGGCCCTTGCGTACGGCACCGCCTCACTGCCGCGCGTGGACAAGATCGTGGGTCCGGGCAACGTCTACGTTGCCGAGGCGAAGCGCCAGGTGTTCGGCCAGGTCGGTATCGACATGCTCGCGGGCCCGTCGGAGATCCTGGTGATTGGCGACGGCCGCACCCCGCCGGAGTGGGTGGCGATGGACCTTTTTTCCCAGGCCGAGCACGACGAGTCGGCGCAGGCGATCCTGCTCTCGCCCGACGTGCGCTACCTGAACGCGGTTCAGTCGGCGATCGAGCGCCTGCTTCCGGAAATGCCGCGCCGCGACACCATCGCCGCTTCGCTCGCCGCCCGTGGCGCGCTGATCGAGACGCGCGACCTCGACGAGGCCTGCGCCGTCGCGAACCGCGTCGCGCCCGAGCACCTCGAGCTCTCGGTGCAGGATCCCGAGTCCTGGCTGCCCAAGCTTTTCAATGCGGGCGCGGTGTTCCTCGGGCGCTGGAGCTCGGAGGCGATTGGCGATTACTGCGCGGGGCCGAACCACGTGCTCCCCACGGCGGGGAGCGCGCGGTTTTCCTCGCCGCTCGGCGTCTACGACTTTCAGAAGCGATCGAGCCTCATTGCGGTTACCGAGAGTAGTGCCGTCACCCTGGGGAACATCGCGGCGGTGCTTGCCGCCGGCGAAGGCCTTCAGGCGCACGCACGCTCGGCCGAGATGCGGTTCAAGAAATGACCCCGGCAAAACTCGTCCGGCCCGAGATTCAGGCGCTTAGCGCCTACCACGTCGCCGAAGCCGACGGCATGGTGAAGCTCGACGCGATGGAAAATCCCTATCCGCTGCCGGCTGCGCTGCGCCGCGAGCTCGCCGAGGTCCTTGCGCGCGTCGAGCTCAACCGCTATCCCGAGCCCACCGGGAAGAAGCTGCGCGAGCTTCTCGCGCGCAAGATGGGCGTCCCGCCGGGCATGGAGCTCTTGCTCGGAAACGGCTCCGACGACTTGATTCAGATCGTTTCGCTCGCGCTCGCCCGGCCTGGGGCGGCGGCGATGTACCCGGCGCCGACCTTCGTGATGTACTCGCTCAACGCGCTCTTCACCGGCATGAAGGGAATCGGCGTGCCGCTGCGGCCCGACTTCTCGCTCGATGCCGGCGCCTTCGTCGAGCGCATGCGGGCAGAGAAACCGGCCCTCGTATTCATCGCCTATCCCAATAACCCCACCGGGGTGCTCTACCCTGAGCAAGAGATTGTCGAAGTCATCAAGGCCTGTCCTGGCCTCGTGGTCGTGGACGAGGCCTACCATGTGTTCGCTCGCAAGACGTTCATGCCGCGGCTCGCCGAGTTCCCGAACCTGGTGGTGGTGCGTACGGTGTCGAAGCTCGGCCTCGCCGGCATCCGCCTCGGCTACATGGCCGGCCGGCCCGAGTGGATCCGGGAGCTCAACAAGGTGCGCCAGGCCTACAACGTCAACGTGCTCACGCAGGCGGCAGCGCTCTTCGTCCTCGAGCGACTCGACGTGCTGGAAGAGCAGGCGGCGCGCATCCGCGCCGATCGCGCGCTGCTCGGCGAGGCCATCGCCGCCCTGCCGGGAACGCGGGTGTTTCCTTCCGAGGCGAACTTCTTCCTTGTGCGCGTGCGGGACGCCGACGCAACCTATGAGGCGCTCAAGCGCCAGGGCGTGCTGGTGCGCAATCTCCACCCGGGGCTCGACAATTGCTTGCGCATCAACGTCGGCACGCCGGACGAAAACCGTATACTGCTTACGGCATTGCGCGAAGCGCTGCGATGACCGAATGACTGTGAGACAGGCCGAAATCACGCGCAACACCAAGGAAACGCAGATCCGGGTCAAGGTGAACCTGGACGGCCGAGGCGCGGCCAGGCTTGCCACCGGCCTGCCGTTCCTGGAGCACATGCTCGACCAGGTTGCGCGCCACGGCATGCTCGATCTTGACGTCGAGGCGAAGGGCGATCTGCACATCGACGCGCACCACACGGTCGAGGATGTGGGCATCACCTTCGGCCAGGCCGTCGCCCAGGCGATCGGCGACAAGTCCGGCGTGCGCCGCTTCGGCCATGCCTACGTGCCGCTCGACGAGGCTCTGTCGCGCGTGGTGATCGATTTCTCCGGGCGGCCCGGGCTCGCCTACAACGTGAAATTCAGCCGCGCGCTCATCGGCGAGTTCGACGTCGACCTGGTGCACGAGTTTTTCCAGGGTTTCGTCAACCACGCGCAGGTCACGCTGCACATCGACAACCTGCGCGGCGACAACGCGCACCACCAGTGCGAGACCATGTTCAAGGCGTTCGCTCGCGCCCTGCGCATGGCTGCGGAAGCCGACCCGCGCGCGGCCGGCGTGGTTCCCTCCACCAAGGGCTCGCTGTAGCTTGAGGATCGCGGTCGTCGACTACGGGATGGGCAACCTGCGTTCGGTCTCGAAGGCGATCGAGCGGGTCGCGCCGCAGGCGCAGGTCCGCGTCACCGCCGCCCCGGAAGAAATTCTTTCTTCCGACCGGGTCGTCGTGCCGGGCCAGGGGGCCATGCCCGACTGCATGCGACAGCTCGCCGCAAGCGGCGCGCGCGACGCGGTGGTCGAGGCGGCGCGCGCCAGGCCCTTCCTCGGCATCTGCATCGGCCTGCAGATGCTGTTCGAGCATGGCGAGGAGGGCGACACCCCCGGGCTGGGGCTGCTTGGCGGGGAGGTCCCCCGCTTTAGGCTGACCGGGCTCAAGATTCCGCACATGGGCTGGAATGAGGTGGCGCAATCCCGGCCGCACGCGCTGTGGGCCGGGATCCCGGACTCCAGCCGGTTCTACTTCGTGCATAGCTACTATCCCGCGCCGCGCGATGCTGCGCTGACCGCCGCCACCACTGTGTACGGCCGGCCCTTTACCTGCGCGGTGGCCCGGGATAATATTTTTGCCGTCCAGTTCCACCCCGAAAAAAGCCAGTCCGCCGGCCTGCAACTCCTCTCCAATTTCGTGCGGTGGCGTCCCTGACTTTCTCACCGAGCGGTCTCTCTCCGAACGCTCTTCGCGAGCAACTGCTCCCGGCCCTGTGCTCATCATCCCCGCAATCGACTTGAAGGACGGGCGCTGCGTGCGCCTCAAGCAGGGCGACATGAGCACGGCCACGGTGTTCTCCGACGACCCGGTGGCCATGGCGAAGCACTGGGCGGCGCAGGGCGCGAAGCGCCTGCACATCGTGGACTTGAACGGCGCGGTCGCCGGCCGGCCGAAGAACGAAAAGGTGATCCGCGACATGATCGCAGCGGTCGGCGACAAGGTCGCGATCCAGCTCGGCGGCGGGATCCGCGACCTCGATGCGATCGAGAGCTACATCGATGCCGGTGTCACCTACGTCATCGTCGGCACGGCCGCGGTCAAGAACCCCGGCTTTCTTTCCGACGCCTGCTACGCCTTTCCCGGCCACGTCATCGCCGGTCTCGACGCGAAGGACGGCAAGGTGGCGGTCGAGGGCTGGTCCAAGATGACGGGCCACGACGTGGTGGACCTGGCGAAGAAGTTCGAGGAATACGGCGTCGAGGCGATCATCTACACCGACATCGGCCGCGACGGGATGATGAGCGGCGTCAACATCGATGCCACGCTGAAGCTCGCGCAGGCGCTGAAGACGCCGATCATCGCCTCCGGGGGGCTCACCAGCATCGCCGACGTCCAGGCGATCTGCGCCAAGCTCGTGCCGGAGGGCATCATCGGCGCGATCGCCGGTCGCGCGCTCTACGAGGGCAAGCTGGACCTCAAGGCGGCGCAGGCGGCCGCCGACAAGGCGCTCGGCAAGGCCTGATATGCCTTTAGCCAAACGAATCATCCCCTGCCTGGATGTGACCGCTGGCCGTGTGGTGAAAGGTGTGAATTTCGTCCGCTTGCGCGACGCCGGCGACCCGGTCGAGATCGCCGCGCGCTACGACGGTGAGGGCGCGGACGAGCTCGCATTCCTGGACATCACCGCAAGCTCCGACGAGCGCGACATCCTGCTGCATGTGATCGAGGCCGTCGCTTCGCGGGTGTTCATTCCCCTCACGGTGGGCGGCGGCGTGCGTCGCGTGGAAGATGTGCGGCGCCTGCTCAACGCGGGCGCCGACAAGGTGTCGATCAACACCGCCGCCGTGCACAACCCCGATCTCGTACGCGAGGCCTCGGCGATCGTCGGCTGCCAGTGCATCGTGGTCGCCATCGACGCAAAGCGCAGCGGTTCCTCATGGGAGGTCTTCACCCACGGCGGCCGCAAGCCGAGCGGGCTCGACGCGCTCGACTGGGCGCGGCGCATGGAATCGGCCGGCGCGGGCGAGATCCTGCTCACCAGCATGGATCGCGACGGCACCCGCGACGGCTTCGACCTCGCCCTGACCCGCGCGGTCGCCGACGGCGTCGGCGTGCCGGTGATCGCTTCGGGCGGCGTCGGCAAGCTCGAGCACATGGCCGAAGGCGTGCTCGAGGGGCGCGCAGACGCCGTGCTCGCGGCGAGCGTGTTCCATTTCGGCGACTTCAGCGTGCGCCAGGCGAAGGAGCACATGCGCTCGCGCGGCATCGAAGTGCGCCTATGACCCAAGATCGGGGACAGACCACGTTTTCTTCCGAAGATTTCTTGAAGGAAGTTTGTTGGGGCCCGGACGGCCTGGTCGCCGCGGTCGCCCAGGACTTCAAGAGCGGCCGGGTGCTGACCGTCGCATGGATGAACCGCGAGGCGCTCCGGCAAAGCGTCGAGCGCGGCGAGGCGGTCTACTGGTCGCGCTCGCGCAAGCGGCTGTGGCGCAAGGGCGAGGAGTCCGGCCACGCGCAGAGAATCGTCGAGCTGCGCCTGGACTGCGACGCCGATGCGCTGCTGCTCAGGGTGGAGCAGGCGGGCGGCATCGCCTGCCACACCGGGCGCGAAAGCTGCTTTTACCGCAAGCTGGAGAACGCGAGGTGGGTGGAGACCGATCCTGTGCTCAAGGACCCGTCGCTCATCTACAGGAAATGAAGACCGGACTGGCCGAGACCCTCGAGCGCATCGCTGCGCTCATCGAAACCCGCAAGAAGGCGGACCCGAAGACTTCGTATGTGGCGAAGCTCCTGTCGCAGGGCGAAGACAGCGTGCTCAAGAAGATCGGCGAGGAAGCAACCGAAACCGTGCTCGCGGCAAAGGGCGGCGATCGCCTGCACCTCGTGCGCGAGACCGCCGACCTGTGGTTCCACTGCATGATCCTGCTGGCGCGCCACGGCCTAGGCCCGGGCGACGTGCTCGCCGAGCTGCACCGGCGCGAAGGCATTTCCGGGCTCGACGAGAAAGCCGCCAGAAAACATGACGAGCGATCCTAATTGCATATTCTGCAAGATCGTCCGCGGCGAGATTGCCGCGAAAAAGGTCCACGAGGACGAGCATGTCCTCGCTTTCCACGACGTGCGGCCGCAGGCGCCGGTCCACTTCCTCATCGTTCCGAAGGCGCACGTGCCGACCCTGTACGAGGCCGACATGCGCCACCACCAGGCGCTCGGCAGGATGCTGGCGCTCGCCGGCGAGCTGGCGCGAAAGGAAGGAGCGACCGAGGGCTTCCGCAGCATCATCAACACCGGGCGTGTGGGCCATCAGGAGGTGTATCATGTCCACATGCACGTCCTGGGCGGCCCCGAGCCCCTCGGACCGATGCTCCAGAGGAAGGCCCTGAAAGGCCAGGGCTAACTGCAGAAGGAAATAGGAGAATCCAATATGGGCTCGCTCAGCATCTGGCACTGGCTGATCGTCCTCGTGATCGTGATGCTGATCTTCGGCACCAAGAAGCTGCGCAACATGGGCGCGGATCTCGGTGGCGCGGTGCGCGGCTTCAAGGACGGCATGCGCGAAGGCGCCGACAAACCGGCCGACGCGGCTTCCGGACCGGCGCCGCAGGTCACCGGCAAGACGGTCGAGGGCGAGGTCAAGAGCAAGACCGAACACAAGGCCTGACCCGGCAGACTCCACGAAAAGGCGCCCCCGGGCGCCTTTTTAGTCTCCGCACCGCCGTCTTCCCGCCCGCCATGTTCGACATTGGATTCTCCGAGCTCCTCGTGATCGGCGTGGTGGCGCTCATCGTGATTGGTCCCGAGAGGCTGCCGCGGGTCGCGCGCACGGTGGGCGTGCTGGCGGGGCGGCTGCAGCGCTATGTCGCCGACGTCAAGGCCGACATCAACCGCGAGATCGAGCTCGAGGAGCTGCGCAAGATGCGCGACTCGATGCAGCAGGCTGCGTCCGAGTTCCAGTCGTCGGTGCAGAGCGAGGTGAGCAAGACCGAGGCCGAGCTCAACCAGACGGCCGCCGACCTCAACAAGACCGTCGAGGACCTCGCCAAGGACAAGCCCGCAGAGGGCAACGCCGAAGCGAGCAAGCCCGAAGAGACGAAGCCCGCCGCATGAGCGACCAGGAAAGCTTCATGTCGCATCTGATCGAGCTGCGCCAGCGGCTGGTGCGCGCGGTCGGTGCGGTGCTCGCGCTGTTCGTGATTTTCATATTCTGGCCGGGGTCGGGCCCGATCTACGACTTCCTCGCCGCGCCGCTCATGACCGCGCTGCCCGAGGGCGCAAAGATGATCGCCACGGGCGTGATCACGCCCTTCATGGTGCCGATGAAGGTCACCGCCCTGGCGGCGTTCGTCGTCGCGCTGCCCTACGTGCTGTACCAGGCGTGGGCGTTCGTGGCGCCCGGGCTCTACGAGCACGAGAAGAAGCTCGCGGCTCCGCTGGTGGTGGCGAGCAGCGCCCTGTTCCTCGCTGGAATGGCGTTCTGCTACTACATCGTGTTCGGACGCGTGTTCGCCTTCATCCACGACTTCGCGCCGAAGTCGATCACCCCGGCGCCGGACATCGAGGCTTACTTCAGCTTCGTCATCACCATGTTCATCGCCTTCGGCGTGACCTTCGAGATCCCGATCGTGGTGATCGTCCTGGTGCGAATGGGAATCGTGTCGGTCGAGAAGCTGCGCGACGCGCGGCCCTACGTCATCGTCGGCGCCTTCGTGGTCGCCGCGGTGGTGACCCCGCCCGACGTGCTGTCGCAGTTCATGCTGGCGCTGCCGATGTGCCTGCTCTACGAGGCGGGCCTGTTCCTCGCCCGCTTCATCAGCGTGCGGCAGAAGGAGCCGTCGGACTACAAGGCCGAATCGGGCTAGTCCGGAATCCGCAGCCTGCCTTCCGCGTCGACTCCGATGCGAGCGTTGGGCGCGGGCGCGCGCTCGATGGGCGGCAGGTTGGCGAGCGAGAGCGGAACCGGGCGCCCGTCCTTGATCTCCCGCGTCCGGGTGCGCACCACTTGCGAAGGCGGCAGCGGCCGGGCGCTTTTCAGGTGGTCCCACATCAGGTTAAGCGCCCGGGTCAAGTACACGTTGAGCGGCACATAGCGCGAGTCGAAGCCTGCAAGGCCGTTCAGCACGTCGAGATGGTGCGCGCGCGTGACTTCGTAGTAGTACAGCCTCGAGGCGGGCTCGACCGCCTTGTTCCGGGCGTAGTACGCGCGCGACGCATAGTTGGGCGGCAGCACTCCGTCGGCGCGCCCGGTGACGAAGAGCGCCGGCTTGCCGCGCAGATTCCCGGTCAGGCGCGTTTCCTCGATGCCGCGCTGCACGCGGCGCGCCTGCTCGGCCAGCTCGCCTTCGAGCGGCCGTCCGCTTACCGCGTCGACCCCGGTGGCGAGCGAGCGCAGGCACAGTGCGCCGTCGAGGTTCAGGTCGCGCGCGCCGGTCGAGGGCGAGACGGACAGACGGTCTTCTTTCGCGCCCGCGGGCGACAGGTTGTTGATCAGGTTGATCCCCGCGGTCGGCGGGATGCCATTGGAGAGGGCGAACGAGTTTTCCAGCCCGCCTGCGGCGACCGGATCCCCGGCATCGACACCCGAAGACGTGGTTGCGGCGAAGCTGTAGCCGCACAGGTTGTCCACGACGGAGAAGCGCCCGTAGCTGTTGGCGTAGGTGACCGCGATGCCCTGGATCACCGACAACGTGTAATGCGAGGGCAGCACCAGGTTGGCGTCGGGAAGGATCCCGTACTCGTTGATGATGCGCTGGCTCTCGGCAGCCTGCTGCGCCAGGGTCGATGAGCGCAGCAGGCCCTTCTTCGCCAGCGAGGCGCAGCGCCCCTCGCGCAGCGGCTGCGGCACCGTGTTGAAGGGCGCAGCGCGGTTGGAGTCGGCGAGCGATGCGCACGGCAGGTAGACATTGAGCAGCGTCGAGGTGTCGAGCGTCGAGCGCACATCGGCGAGCGACACGTTCGGTTCGGACAGAGCGAGACCGTCGATCAGCCCGCGCGTATCCTGCTCGGCGGCAGCCAGTGCGGCGTAAGCGCCGTTGGAGATGCTCGAGGCGATGACCAGCGTGTTCTCCGGCGTGTAACGCCCGGCGCGCCGGTCTGTCAGGCCGTTCAGCACGTGGAACGCGAATTCGATGGCGGCGAGCGTGTTCCGGCCCCAGTCCTTCTCGGGGTTCACCTGCGAATGCGCATGCTTCACCGCTACCCGGTGCGGATATTCGCGCAGGTAGCGGGCCCGCTGCTCGGCGCTGACGTGCGCAGTGAAGAGCGAATCCTCTGCGGCGCGTGCGGCGCTCGCGCGCTCGCCGGTGACGAGGTTGACCGTATCGGTGGCGAGGTCGTGAATGCCGGTGCCCGTGCCCTTGTCCGTGTACGCGACTGCGCAGCCGCGCTTCAGTCCCCATTCGCCGGCGGTGCCGATCGCGCCGTAAATGCCGCGCGATCCGGACGAAGTGGCGGTGACGATGCAGGGATCCTTGGGGTCGAACCGCTCGGGCACCTGGACCATCAGCGTCGCGCCGTCGAGGTAGGTGAGGAACTCGTCGCCGGCAATCTTCCCCTCGCCAAGGGTGTCGCGGCCGGCGAGATCGATGTTCGGCCCGTACAGCACGCCATACCCGCCGGCGGGCGTCATGTCGGCGAGGGCACGGTAATTGGCGTAGAGGGCGCGCTTGCGAAGCTCAACCGCCTTCGACTTCGTCGGATCGCTCATGGCCGGCGGGATCGTCTGGCCGAGCCCGGTCTTGCCCAGGCCGCCTGTGAGCAGATCGTCGCTTACGCCGTCGTAATGGTTTTGGAGCACCTTGGTGGGCCAGATCGATGGAGCTGCCGGCTCGGCAGCGGGCGGGGCGGGAGGTGCGGCAGGGGGCGCCGGTGCGGTCGAGGGCGCAGGCGGGGTCGAAGGCGCAGGCGCGGGAGGGGTCGAGGGCACGGACTCGGGGGTGCCGGCGCAGCCAGCGACGCAAAGCGCGGCGACAGCTGCAAAGATTCTGCGCTTCATGCTTGCCTTCCTTGGAATCAGTCGCCGCGCTCGCCGCGCGGCTGCGGCTTGGGCCGCCGCCCCACCATGACGCTGGCGTCGAGGTCCTTGCCGGCGCGCTTGAGCTTCATTCGCGCGGTATCGCCCGGCGCGAGCGCGGCGACGAGGTTCAGCATCGAGGTCGGGTCGGCCACCGGACGGCCCTCGACCTCCACCAGCACGTCGCCGGGCTTCACGCCCGCCTTGTCCGCGGGACCGCCGCGCAGCACGCCGGCGATGAGCGCGCCGCGCGTGCTCTGCAGCCGGAATGACTCGGCGACCGCCGGCGAGATCTCCTGCACTTCGACCCCGATCCAGCCCCGCGTGACGCCGCCGCTCTTCACGATCTGCTCGAGCACCATCCTGGCGGTCGACACCGGGATCGCGAAGCCGATTCCCATGGAGCCGCCGGAGCGGGTGAAGATCGCGGTGTTGATTCCAACCAGGTTGCCGCCGACGTCGACCAGCGCGCCGCCGGAGTTGCCGGGGTTGATGGCGGCGTCGGTCTGGATGAAGTTCTCGAAGGTGTTGATGCCGAGACCGGTGCGCCCGAGCGCCGAAACGATGCCGCCGGTGACGGTCTGGCCCACGCCGAAGGGGTTGCCGATGGCGAGCACCACGTCGCCGACCTTGAGCGCATCCGAGGAGCCGAAGGTGATCGCCGGAAGGTTTTCCGCGTCGACGCGCAGCACGGCGAGGTCGGTCTCGGGGTCGTTGCCGACGACCTTGGCGAGCAGCTTCCTGCCGTCGTTCAGCGCGACTTCGATCTCGTCGGCCGCCTCGACCACGTGATGGTTGGTGAGCAAGTAGCCGGTATTGCTCACGATGACGCCCGAGCCGAGGCTCGACGCGCGTTCGGGCACCTGGTCGCCGAAGAAGCGCCGGAACACCGGATCGTTGAGCAGCGGGTGGCGCGGCGCGTCCTTCGACGTGAAGATGTTCACCACCGACGGGGTGGCCCGCTGGACCGCGCCGCTATAGGAGCCCGTGCTCGGCACCGCGGGCAGCGGACCGGTCGCGGGCGCCTGCTGCACCACCGAAAGCTGACCCGCCGGCGCGCGCGAGGGCAGCCATTCGGGGCGGAACGTGGAGATCACGAACAGCACCGCGACCGCCACCGTCGCGGCTTGCGCAAAGATCAGCCAGAGACGCACCATGGGAGGTTCGCCAGTATACGGAAAATCCTTCGAAGATTTAAGCGCTTACGGCCGAAATCGTGGACATTTGCGGGGTCCGCCGTTAGAATCGCCGACTTTCGCGCTTTCCCGCTGCAGCCCATAACAACGCCATCTCCATGAACGATCGAGAAAAAGTAGATAAGACGCGGCGCACGCTCGTGGTCGCCTCCGGCGTGGCGGGCGGCGTCGCCACCATCGGCGCGGCGGTGCCGTTCGTCGCCAGCATGTTGCCTTCCGAGCGCGCCAAGGCCGCCGGCGCGCCGGTCGAGGCCGACGTCGCCACGCTGCAGCCCGGCGAGCTGCGGGTGTACGAGTGGCGCGGGAAGCCGGTGTGGGTGTTTCGCCGCAGCAAGGAGATGCTGGAGTCGCTCAAGGCCGTGGTTCCCTATCTCACCGATCCCGAGTCGAAGCATTCCGACCAGCCGAAGTACGCGAAGAACGAGTACCGCGCCGAGAAGCCCGAGATCATGGTCTTGGAAGGCGTATGCACGCACCTCGGCTGCTCGCCGCAGATGAGGCCTGCCGAAGCCAAGGCCGAGATGGGGCCCGACTGGGTGGGCGGGTTCTACTGCCCCTGCCACGGCTCCAAGTTCGATCTGGCCGGCCGCGTCTTCCGCGGCGCGCCGGCGCCGACCAATCTCAAGGTGCCGCCGTACACCTTCGTGTCGGACGCGCAGCTCGTCATCGGCGAAGACAAGGACAAGAAGGGGGCATAGGCGATGGGGTCGCGTCTGCAGGCTTTGTGGGGCTGGTTCGACTCGCGCATGCCGACGGCGGCGGAGCAGTGGCGCATTCACGCTTCGCAGTACTACGCGCCGAAGAATTTCAACTTCTGGTACTACTTCGGCTCGCTCGCGCTGCTGGTGCTGGTGATCCAGATCGTCTCCGGCATCTTCCTCACGATGAACTACAAGCCCGACGCGAGCCTCGCGTTCGGCTCGGTCGAGTACATCATGCGCGACGTGTCGTTCGGGTGGCTGCTGCGCTACGTCCACTCCACCGGTGCCTCGGCGTTCTTCATCGTGGTGTACCTGCACATGTTCCGCGCGCTGCTGTACGGCTCGCACCGCGCGCCGCGCGAGCTGGTGTGGATCTTCGGCGTGCTGATCTACCTCACGCTGATGGGCGAGGCCTTCTTCGGCTACCTGCTGCCCTGGGGCCAGATGTCGTACTGGGGCGCGCAGGTGATCGTCAACCTGTTCGGCACCGTGCCCTTCATCGGGCCGGACCTGGCGCTGTGGATCCGCGGCGACTACGTGGTGTCCGACGCCACGCTCAACCGCTTCTTCGCCCTGCACGTGATCGCCTTCCCCCTCGTGCTGCTCGGCCTCATCGTCGCGCACCTCCTCGCGCTGCACGACGTGGGCTCGAACAATCCCGACGGGGTGGAGATCAAGAAGCTGAAGGGCGCCGACGGCAAGCCGCTCGACGGCATCCCGTTTCACCCTTACTACACGGTCAAGGACCTGGTGGGCACGGTGGTGTTTCTCGCCATCTTCTGCATCGTGCTGTTCTTCGTGCCGGAGATGGGCGGGTACTTCCTCGAGGCGAACAACTTCATCCCCGCCGACCCGCTGAAGACCCCGCCCCACATCGCGCCGGTATGGTACTTCACGCCGTACTACTCGATCCTGCGCGCCGTGCCGCCCATTGGATTTGACTTGCTCGGGATTGCGCCGAGCCAGTTTCCCGGGGTTCTCGCCATGGGAGTCGGGGTCATCATCTTTTTCTTCCTGCCCTGG
Source organism: Burkholderiales bacterium (assembly GCA_044870335.1). Taxonomy (GTDB): domain Bacteria; phylum Pseudomonadota; class Gammaproteobacteria; order Burkholderiales; family SG8-39; genus SCGC-AG-212-J23. Next base: position 29,232 of record JBIOYV010000134.1, read on the forward strand.
CTCGACCGCAGCCCGGTGAAGTCGATCCGCTACCGCGGCGCGCTCTACAAGAGCTGGCTCGCGGCCTTCGTGGTCGTGTTCGTGATCCTCGGCTACCTCGGCGTGAACCCGACCACGGTGTGGGGCCAGTTCAGGTTCAATGCCTTCTTTCTCGACACCAAGGACGTCGCCACCTGGGTGGCGCGCCTTTGCACCATCGTCTATTTCCTGTTCTTCTTCCTCATGCCCTGGTACACGGCGCGCGACAAGGTGAAGCCGGTCCCAGAGCGCGTGACGTACCACCACTGAGAACGACAGTGAAAAGCCTCCTAGCGCTTGTTCTGTCCGCGCCGCTTGCGGTGCTCGGCGCGGAAGCCGGCTACCGCCTCGACAAATCGCCTCACGAGCCGACCGATCTCGTCAGCCTGCAGAGCGGCGCCAAGCTCTACGTCAACTACTGCCTGGGCTGCCACAGCATGCAGTACGTGCGCTACGGCGGGCTCGAGGAGCTCGGGCTCACCGAGCAGCAGATCAAGGACAACCTGCTCTTCACCGCCGAGAAGGTCGGCGAGCCGATGAAGGGCCCCATGGACCCGAAGGCCGCCAAGCAGTGGTTCGGCGTGGCGCCGCCGGACCTTTCCGTGGTGTCGCGCTCGCGCGGTTCGGACTGGCTGTACACCTACCTGCGCACGTTCTACCGCGACCCCAAGACGCTCACCGGCTGGAACAATGCGGTGTTCGAGAACGTCGGCATGCCGCACGCGCTGTGGACGCTGCAGGGCGAGCGCGGCTACGACCGCGAGAAGCGCGAGTGGCGCGAGATCAGCAAGGGCGCGCTGTCGCCGGTGGAGTACGACGGCGCGGTGCGCGACCTCGTCAACTTCCTCGCCTACGCGGGAGAGCCCGCCGCCACCGATCGCAGGGCGATCGGCATCGTGGTGCTGTTCTGCCTGGGCATCCTTTTCATCCTTATGTACCTCCTCAAGAAGGAATACTGGAAAGACGTGACCTAAGCGTCTTTGCAGTCGGACGACGACCATGATGCAACTCTATTCGGGCACCACCTGCCCCTTCAGCCATCGCTGCCGCTTCGTGCTCTACGAGAAGGGCATGGACTTCCAGGTCATCGACGTCGACCTGTACAACAAGCCCGAGGACATCGCGGTGATGAACCCGTACAACCGCCTGCCTGTGCTGGTCGAGCGCGACCTCATCCTGTACGAGTCCAACATCATCAACGAGTACATCGACGAGCGCTTCCCGCACCCGCAGCTGATGCCTGCGGACCCGGTGATGCGGGCGCGCGCGCGGCTGATGCTGTTCAACATGGAAGTCGAGCTGTTCTCCCAGATCGACGCGCTCGAGGGGGGCAAGGAGAAGCAGATCGACAAGGCGCGCCAGCACGTCACCGACCGCCTGGTCGAGCTCGCGCCGGTGTTCACCCGGACCAAGCACATGCTGGGCGACGACTTCACCATGCTCGACGTGGCGATTGCCCCGCTGCTGTGGCGCCTGGACCACTACGGGATTAAACTCGGCAAGACCGCCGCGCCGCTCATGAAGTACGCCGAACGCATTTTTTCGCGCCCGGCGTTCATCGAGGCGCTGACTCCGTCCGAAAAGGTGATGCGAAAGTAAGTTGAGCGAGATTCCGACCAAACCGTACCTGCTGCGGGCGCTCTTCGAGTGGTGCGTCGACAACGGCTATACGCCGCACCTCGCGGTGAAGGTCGACTCGCGCACGCAGGTGCCGCTCGAGTACGTGAAGAACGGCGAAATCACCCTCAACATCAGCCCCAACGCGGTGCACAAGCTGCAGATGGGCAACGAGCTGATCGAGTTCTCGGCGCGCTTCGGCGGCGTGGCGCGCCAGCTTGCGGTGCCGATCCCGAACGTCTACGCCCTGTACGCCCGCGAGACCGGGCACGGCATGACCTTCGACGTCGACGGCCCCAAGGCCGGGCTGCAGTCCAAGGCCGAGTCCGAGCCGGTGCGCGAGCCCAAGCATCCCGCGCTCAAGCCCCCTGCGCAGCTCCCCGTGCCCGCGGCCACCTCGCCCGAGCCGCCGAAGAAGCCCTCGGGCGGCAAGCCCACCCTGCGGCGGATCAAATAGCGTGTTCGGGGGATAATCCCCGTGCAGTGCCCGTTTAGCTCAGTGGTAGAGCAACCGCCTTGTAAGCGGTAGGTCGTCTGTTCAATCCAGACAACGGGCACCACTTCGCATGAGATTGCTTCTCGTCCTTTCGGCGCTTTGGCTCATTGGCTGCGCCGAGCCGCCGCACGTGGGCGTCACCATCTCAAATACGCCGGAATCGATCGAGAGCTGCGGGCCGCGGCCGGGCGGCTGCCGTTAGAAAGGCGGCGGCGGTTTAAAGAAACACAGCCGGAGAAACGCCAAACCTCTGCGCCAGTGCTTTGGCCTGACGCACATTAATTCTTCGGCTGCCAGCCAAGACTTCTGAGACGACCCCTTGGGAGCCTATCTCTTTGCGAAGGTCAGACTGCTTTAGCCCGTGTTGATCCATCAGAAACTTCAAAACGTCTTGCGGACTGGTCGCCTCAATCCGCGGCCCAATTTCTTGGTCGTACTGCGCAATCAGCAATCCCACCACATCGAGAAGATCGGCGAGCGGATGATCTTCGTCATCACCGATTTCCTCGAGCAGTTCGTCCAAAAGAGCTTGCATACGGGCGTAGTCGCGCTCGCTGCGAATGGGCCCAAAGAAAGGGGTCGATTTTCGCAACCCCTTCCAGGCCGGCACTAGCCGCTCAAGATTTACACCAGTTGTAGACGTCGATTTCACTCATTCTTCCAATGGTCCTGGTCGTACTCTTCATGTGTGAGAACGGCCCGGACATAAATTCGTCTGCGATTAAAGTGGATGACGACTATCAGCCGGAACTTGTTCCCGCCGATGTCAAAAACGACGAACTTTCCAACTTTATCGACAGTTCCAAAGGTTTTCCTTAGTTGCGCGAAGTTTCGAAAGTCACTGCTCTTGCAAATCCAAAGCCAGTTCTTGAGGGGCTTCTCAGCCTCTGGATGCTTGTTCCAGAACGCCCTCAGAGGCCGCTCATGCGATTACTCGCATGAGTCGTTCTCCTGATTGTTACTAGTCGGTTCATGGACATCGGTCTCTCCTTCATGCCTTATAACAATTCGGCTGCGCCAACATGGGCAGCCACCGATTTGCTTCGCCAGTCATAAGCCCTCGGACATCAGGGCATTCACTGGCTTCGGGAGCGCGATCAACGTTATCGAATAGATGCCTCCTCCTAGAAAAGTCTCGAATATCTCATTCTGAGATAGAGATCCTGGACTGTCAAGTACAAATAAAAAAGCCCGCCGAGTGGCGGGCTTCAGTTCGCGAAAGGAAAGCGCTTACAGCGGCTTGATGTTCGCCGCCTGCAGGCCCTTGGGGCCGCGCTTCACCTCGAACTCGACTTTCTGGCCTTCCTTGAGGGTCTTGAAGCCGCTCATTTGGATCGCGGTGTGATGCGCGAACAGGTCTTCACCGCCCTCGGTCGGGGTAATGAAGCCGAAGCCTTTCGAGTCGTTGAACCACTTGACGGTACCGGTTGCCATGTTCATCTACTTCCTCTAAATGCCGCGACGATTCCGGGCGCGACAAAGCCGGGCATGACGATCAAGGAAGTGATTTGACTGCCACTGCGAAACGCCGCGCTGCGGCTTGCGGACGCTGAACTGCGGTGGTTAATACGGTGCAAATTCGCCTACCTGATGAATCACTGCGCCGCGGATCATATCATCTTTTTCTCGATTTTCTTGTAGTGGGCACGGTGGCCTTCGCCACCAGCGGCAACTCGGTCTGGTACTTAACTTGCTTCAGGGCGAAGCTCGATTTGATGTTGCCGACGCCGGGCACCCTGGAAAGAAATTCCAGGATGAAGCGCTCGAACGCCGGGACGTCCGGTACTAGAACACGCAACAGGTAATCAGCGTCTCCCGTCATGAGATAGCACTCCATCACCTCCGGCCGTTCGCGCACCGCGCGCTCGAAAGTGTCCAGCGCCGGCTCGATCTGTTTTTCCAGTGTCACCTGCACCAGGACACTTACGCCGAGCCCGAGCTTTTTCGCATCGAGCAACGTGACGTAGCGGTCGATGTAGCCCGCGGCCTCGAGGGCACGCACCCGCGCGAGGCAGGGCGACGGCGAAAGATTGACCGCGCGCGCGAGCTCCACGTTGGAGATGCGCGCATCCTGCTGCAGGCGCGCAAGGATGCGCAGGTCGATGACGTCCATGGCGGCATGATATGCCGTCGGGCGTTCTCGCCGCAGCAAAAAACGACACCCTATGCCGGGAGCTGCGAGCTACCATGCCGGCATGGCCAATCTTTCCGACATCGTTTCCTCCGCCTTCTGGCGCGTCAATCCGCCCGACGCCGACCCCGTCGAGACTCGCGAATGGCTGGAGGCCTTCGATGCGCTGATCGCATCCGAGGGACGCGAGCGTGCCACCTTCCTGCTGCGCAAGCTGCTCGACCATGCCCGGGTGCGGCGCGTGCCGCTGCCGCCGGTGCTGAACACGCCCTACAAGAACTCGATCGAGCTCGCGCAGCAGCCCCAGTTTCCGGGCAACCTCGAGCTGGAGCAGCGCATTTCTTCGATCGTGCGCTGGAACGCGCTCGCCATGGTGGTGCGCGCCAACCGCGCGCACCCCGAGCTCGGCGGGCACATCGCGAGCTATGCTTCGGCGGCGGATCTCTTCGAGGCCGGCTTCAACCACTTCTTCCGCGGCGGGGCGCACGGGGACCTGGTGTATTTCCAGCCGCATTCGGCGCCGGGCGTGTACGCACGCGCGTTTCTGGAGGGACGGCTGACCGAGTCGCAGCTCGACCACTACCGGCGCGAATGCGAGGGCAAGGGCCTGTCCTCGTATTGCCACCCGTATCTCATGCCGAAGTTCTGGCAGTTTCCGACCGGGTCGATGGGCCTCGGCCCGATCAACGCGATCTATGCCGCGCGCTTCATGCGCTATCTCGAGCACCGCGGCCTCGCGAAGACCGACGCCCGCAAGGTGTGGGCGTTCGCCGGCGACGGCGAGATGGACGAGCCGGAGTCGCTCGCCGGGCTGTCGCTTGCCGCGCGCGAAGGACTCGACAACCTGATCTTCGTCGTCAACTGCAACCTGCAGCGCCTCGACGGGCCGGTGCGCGGCAATGGCTCGGTGGTGCAGGAACTCGAAGGCCTCTTCGCCGGCGCCGGGTGGAACGTGGTGAAGCTGCTGTGGGGGTCGGACTGGGATCCGCTGTTTGCCCGCGATGTGGACGGCGTCCTGCTCAAGCGGCTGCACGAGACCGTGGACGGCGAGTTCCAGACCTACGCCGCCACCGACGGGCGCTTCAACCGCGAGCATTTCTTCAACAAGTATCCCGAGCTCACCGAGCTCATCACCGGAATGAGCGACGCTGACATCGATCGCCTGAAGCGCGGCGGGCACGACCCGCTGAAGATCTACGCTGCTTACCACGCGGCTGCGAACCACAAGGGACGTCCGACGGTGGTGCTCGCTCAGACGAAGAAGGGCTACGGCATGGGCACCTGGGGGCAGGGCAAGATGGGCACCCACTCGCAGAAGAAGCCCGACGACGTCGCGCTGCGCGAATTCCGCGACCGCTTCGCGCTGCCCATTTCGGATGAGGACGTGGCGCAGCTGCGATTTTTCCATCCCGGGGCCGGCAGCCCGGAGATCAGGTACCTGGAAAGCCGCCGCCGCGAGCTCGGCGGCTATCTGCCGGCGCGCGGCTCCAAAGCCGCCGGCGTTGCCGTGCCGGCGCTTGCCGCCGCCGAGAGGAACCAGTCCACCACGATGGTATTCGTCCAGTTGCTTGCGCAGCTCCTCAAGGACGAAACCCTCGGGCCGCGAGTGGTTCCGATCGTGGCCGACGAGGCGCGCACCTTCGGCATGCAGACGCTGTTCCGGCAGGCGGGGATCTACTCTGCCGTCGGCCAGCTCTACGAGCCCGAGGACCACGAGGAACTCCTGTACTACCGCGAAGCCAAGGATGGACAGATTCTTGAGGAGGGCATCACGGAGGCCGGCGCGCTGTCGTCATGGCTCGCAGCGGCCACGTCGTACTCGACCCACGGCCTGGCGATGCTGCCGTTCTATATCTACTACTCGGTGTTCGGCTTCCAGCGCGTGGGCGACCTCATCTGGGCGGCGGCCGACTCGCGCGCGCGCGGCTTCCTGCTCGGCGGCACGGCGGGGCGCACCACGCTCGCAGGCGAGGGGCTGCAGCACCAGGACGGCTCCTCGCACCTCATCGCCTCGACGATTCCCAACTGTCGCGCCTACGACCCGTGCTTCGGCTACGAGCTCGCCGCCATCGTGCAAGACGGCGCCCGCCGCATGCTCGAGGCGCAGGAGGATGCGTTCTACTACGTCACCGTGGCAAACGAGAACTATGCGCATCCCCCAATGCCTCAGGGCGCCACAGAGGGCATCCTCAGGGGGATGTACCGGTTGAAGGAGGCCGGGCAGGCAACGGTTCAGCTGTTGGGAAGCGGCCCGATCTTGCGCGAAGTGCTGGCTGCGGCTGAGCTGCTCGACAAGGACTGGGGCGTGAAGGCGGACGTCTGGAGCGTCACCTCATTCACCGAGCTTCGCAGGGATGGAATGGAAGCAGAGCGCACCCGGCGCCTGGGCGGCCGAGCCGAGTCCTGGGTCGAAAACCTGCTCAAGCCTACGAAGGGACCGGTGATCGCCGCGAGCGACTACGTGAGCGCGGTGGCCGACCTTATCCGGCCGTATGTCCCACGCCAGTATGTCGCGCTCGGGACCGACGGCTTCGGACGCAGCGACACGCGCGCCGCGCTGCGCGCGTTCTTCGAGGTCGACGCGCGCAACATCGCGGTGGCCGCGCTCGCCGCGATGGAGCACGCCTCAGTCGGCGAGGCGCGGACTCGTTATCGGATTGGGATCGAGGGCGCCGGGCGGCCCGCCTGGCAGCGGTAGCGGCTTGTCGATCGTGCGCAACGCCGCCGGCGGCGGGAGGCGCAGCACGCGCGGCTCGTTCGCTTCGGCGGCCTTGAGGCGTTCATAGGGACGCAATTGCTGCGCGAGCTCCGGATCGGGATGCAGCGGGCGTCCGACGTGCGGGTCGAGCGGCGGCGATGCCGTGCCGCGGGCGAAATCGGCGCCGCGCTGATCGAGCTGGATGAGCGCGCGCTGGATCTCCTGCTGATGGAGCTGCTGCGCCGCGCAGGCGAGCGGGCACAGAAAAATCGCGGCGGCGAGCATCGGCGGATTCATCCTTGGGCCTCCCGGCACCGATTCTAGCGGAACGATGCTCTACCTGAAGCTCGTGCTGATGGCGCTGTTCTGGAGCGGCGTGTTTCCCGCCGTCAACATCGTGGTGCAGGACATGGGAATCTTCACCTCGGTGTTCCTGCGCTTTGCCTGCGCAGCTTGCATCCTGCTTGCGCTGCTCCTCATGCGGGACAGAAAGCTGCCGCGGCTCACGCCGCGCGAATCGGTGCTGGTGGTCGGGCTGGGTCTGCTCGGCATCGCGGTCTACAACACACTCTTCACCGCCGGCCTCGCCCGGATCGAAGCGAGCCGCGCCGCGCTGATCGTGCCGAGCAACCCGGCGTTCACCGCGCTTTTCGCCGCCCTCATCCTGCGCGAGCGTCTGGGCAGGACCCGAATGGCCGGTGTTGCACTGTGCGTCCTCGGCGCGCTGTGGGTTCTGTGCCGCGGAGACCCGCGCAGCTTCGCGCGCCTCGATTTCGGCCTCGGCGAGCTCCTGCTGGTCGCGTGCGTCTTCATGTGGAGCGCTTACACCCTCCTCGGGCGCGTCGCGCTCTCAACGCTCTCGCCGCTCGCGCTCACGGCGCTCGTCATGGCTGCGGGCGCCGTGCCGCTCGCGATTCCTGCCGCGCTGGAGCACGCGCCGCTCGCGCCGGTGAGCTGGCAGGCGTGGACTGCGCTCGGCTATCTGATCGTTTTCGGGACGGTGATCCCGTTCCTGTGGTTCTACGAGGGCGTCAAGGCGCTCGGCGCGGCGCGCGCGGCGCAGTTCATCAACCTGGTGCCGCCGTTTGCCCTCGCGGAGTCGGTCCTGATATTGGGCGAGCCCCTTTCCGGCGTGTTGCTGGTCGGCGCCGGCCTGGTGGTCGCCGGCCTCTACTTCATCAACCGGCCCAGGCGCTCATAAGGAAGCCGCCAGCTCGGCGCCCTCGAGGATCGCGCGCTCGGCGTCGAGCTCGCCGGCCTCGCGTGCCCCGCCGATATGGTGAAAAGTGGAATGGGACCAGCGCAGCGGCTCCTGCCCGGCGCACAGCACGATGGTGTCCGCCGGCACGAGCAGGTCTTTCCCGTCTACGGCGATGTGCAGCCCGGCGTCGTCGATCCGGCGGTATTCGACGCCCTTAAGCATGCGTACGCCGTTGCGCGCCAGCTCGGCGCGATGCACCCAGCCCGTGGTGCGGCCGAGCGTCTCGCCGAACGGGCCGGTCGAGCGCTTGAGCATCGTGATGCGCCGCTGCGGGTCCTTGGGTGTCAGCGCAAGCGGTGCGCCGTCGGCGCCGATGCCCCAGTGCGAAGCGAACGCGCCAGCGTCCAGCGGCGCGCGCGATGCGCGCTCGAGCAGATACAGGGCGACATCGAAACCGATGCCGCCCATGCCGATGATCGCGACCTCGCGACCGGGCTCGACGCGGCCGGCCAGCAGGTCGACATAACCCACCACCTTAGGGTGGTCGATGCCGGCGATCACAGGCCTGCGCGGCTGGATCCCCGCCGCGATGACTACTTCGTCGAAGCCCCGCAGGGTTTTCTCCTGCGCTTCCTGATTGAGAAGCACCGTGACGCCGGCGCGGCGCAGCCGCTCGGCGTAGTAGGCGACCGATTCGGCGAATTCCTGCTTGCCGGGGATGACCTTCGCGAGGTTGAACTGCCCGCCGAGCTCGGGCGCGCTTTCGAAGAGGGTGACCTCGTGCCCACGCTCGGCGGCGACCGCCGCGCAGGAGAGCCCCGCAGGTCCGCCGCCCACCACGCCGATGCGTTTTCTCTTCCTTGCTTTGAGGAAGACAAGCTGCGTTTCCCTTCCGGCCCGGGGATTCACGACGCAGCTCGCGGGCTCGCCGGTGAAGTAATGATCGAGGCAGGCCTGGTTGCAGGCGATGCAGATGTTGATTGCCGCGCGGTCGCCGGCTTTGGCTTTGATCCCGAATTCCGGGTCGGCGAGCAGCGCGCGTGCCATCGACACGAGGTCCGCGTCTCCGCGCGCAAGAATCTCCTCGGCGATTTCGGGGGCGTTGATGCGGTTGGAAGCCGCCACCGGAATGCCCACCGCCCCGCGCAAGCGTCGCGTGGCCCATGCGAACGCGCCGCGCGGCACCGCCTGCGCGATCGTCGGAATCCGCGCCTCGTGCCAGCCGATGCCGGAATTGAGGATCGTGGTCCCGGCCGATTCCAACGCCTGCGCCAGGATCTGCGTCTGCGCCAGCGTGAGGCCGCCCTCGACCAGGTCGAGCGTCGAGATGCGGAACACGATGATGAAGTCCGAACCGACGGCGCGGCGCGTGCGGCGCACCAGCTCGGCAGCGAAGCGCATGCGGTTCTCGAGCGTACCGCCCCATTCGTCGCGACGCTGGTTGGTGCGCGTGGCGAGGAACTGCGTGACGAGGTAGCCCTCGGATCCCATGAGCTCGACGCCGTCGTAGCCGGCCTCGCGCGCGAGCTGCGCCGCAGCTACGAAATCGGAAAGCGTGCCTTCGATCTCGGCTGCGGTCATCTCGCGGGGCGAATGCCCATTGATCGGCGCTTTGATCGCGGAGGGCGCGACGATGCGGCTGTGATAGCCGTAGCGGCCCGAATGCAGCAGCTGCAGCACGATCCGGCCGCCCGCCTCGTGCACTGTGCGCGGAATGATGCGGTGCGCTTCGGCGTCGTCGCGCGTAGAGAACTGTGCGCGGTGCTCGCCCAGGTTCCCGGCAGCGTTGGGCGAGAAGCCGCCGGTCACGATGAGCGCCGCGCCGCCGCGCGCCCGCTCGGCGTAGAAGGCGGCCAGGCGCTCCGGCCCGTCGGGCCGGGACTCGAGCTGCGTGTGCATCGAGCCCATCACGATGCGGTTGGGCAGAACGGCGAATCCGAGATCGAGCGGCCGAAAGAGGTTCGGGAAGGAGGGCATCGAGGGTTCGGGTTTGGATAGACTAGCCGCATGATCATACGGGACCCCGTGGGGGGCGAAACGCTGGTCGTCGGCCAGACCGATCATTCGCGCCTCGTCGGCCAGCTCGCGGCGCACTGGGGAAACGCCGAGGTCGCCCGCCCCGAGCCATGGGAATCGGTGGTGCGCGCGGCGATCTACCACGACTATGGATGGCTGACCTACGAGGCCGTTCCGCTGGTGGATCCGCAAAGCGGCGACCCCTACCGCTTCCTCGGATTGCCGCTCGAGCAGCGCCAGCTCGAGTCCTACCAGTGGTGCATCGACTGGATGGCCGCCACCGACCTCTATTCCGCGCTCATCATCAGCCGGCATCGCACCGGGCTGTGGAAAGGGCGCTACGGCACCATGCAGCATCCGAAGGGAAAATACGACCTGCACCGGCTCGATCCCCGCATCCTCGGGCTGATCGAGCGCAACGAAGCCTGGCAGGAAGAGACGCTCAAGTCGCTCGGCGAGCACGCGCGCAGGAGCCTTCCGGCCAACTACCGCATGATGCAGGTGTGGGACCTGCTCGGCCTCTACTTCTGCTGCCAGGAGCCCTATGAAGACTACATCGACCCGGTTCCAACCGGCTTCGGCGGCGAGGGCAGGCGCATGACGATGCGGCCGCTCGGCGAACGCAAGGTGCTGTTCGATCCGTACCCGTTCGACGAGCCGCGCCTGCGGATCCAGCTATCGTGCAAGCGGCTGCCGGCGCGCAAATACGCGAGCGCCGCCGAGTTCCGGCAGGTGTACTTCAAGGCGCCGAACGAGCTCGTCGAATACGAGCTCCTGGCTGCATGAGGACGAGCACGGTTCCGAGGATCACGAGGCCCGCGCCGGCGAGCGTGAAGAGCGACACGGCTTCGCCGAGGAACAGCGCGCCCCACAGCACGCCGAACACCGGAATCAGATAGGTGACGGTGAGCGCGCCGGTCGCGCCGATGTCGGCGACCAGGCGGAAGTAGAGAAGATAGGCGATCGCGCCGCAGACCAGGCCGAGGGCGAGCATGCTGGCTGCGACGAGCGGCGTCGGCGCCGCCGCGGGCGGCGACAGCGCGATGAACGGCGCGAGGAGGACGCCGGCCGCGAGTTGCGTGCCGACCGCCATGCCGCGCGAAGGTGCATCGCTCGCCCAGCGCTTGATGTAGCCGCCGGCAAGCCCATAGCAGAAGGCAGCGCCGAGCGCCGCGCACAGGGCGGCATAGGGAATCGCCTGGCCCGGCTGGGGCTGCGTCACCAGCGCGACGCCGGCGATGCCGATCACCAAGCCGAGGACCTGGCCCGTGCTCATGCGCTCGCGGAGCAGCACCACGGACCAAATTGCGCCCCACATCGGCGAGGTGGCGTTCAGTACCGACATCAATCCGGCGGTCAGGCTGAGCGCGGCGTAGGCCCACAGCAGAAAGGGCAGGCCCGAGGTCAGCATGCCCACGATCACGTACTGGCGGGCGAAGCGCCGCAACTCGGGATCGTAGCCCGTCGCGGCAAAATACGCGGCGAGCGCACTGCCGGCGATCAGCGTTCGGAGCTCCGCGGTCAATACCGGTCCGAAGACCGGGGCGCTGATGCGGGTGAACAGGAACGATGCGCCCCAGATCGCGGCGAGCAGCAGCAGGCGCGCCGCGTCCGCCCGGCGCATGCCTAGCGCTTCTTTTCCAGCGCGAGGAGCTTCCGCTTGCGCTGCACTCCCCAGGCGTAGCCGCCCATGCCGCCGTCGGTGCGCACCGCGCGATGGCAGGGCACGGCGAGCGCCACCGGGTTCGCGCCGCAGGCGCTGCCCACCGCACGCACCGCCGCCGGCGCGCCGATGGCGCGGGCGATCTCGCGATACGTGCGGGTCTCGCCGCGCGGGATGCGCCGCAGCTCGTCCCACACGCGGCGCTGGAACACCGTGCCGCGGATGTCGAGCGGCAGCCGGGCAAGGCTCGCCTCGCCTCGGATGAATGCGAGGAGCTTGGCTTTCAGGTCCTGCAAGCCGCTCGGGACGATTTCGGCGGCGCTGAACTCCTCCGCGAGGAGGCGCTCGAGGCGCCTGGCGTCATCGCCCAGCTTGACGGAGCAGAGGCCTTTGTCCGTCGCCGCGATGAGCACGGTGCCGAGGGGCGAGGAGAAAGAGCAGTAGGAGATACGCTGGCCCTTGCCTTTGGCACGATAGTCGCGCGCCTTCATGCCAAGCAGGGGCTTCTCGTAGAACCGAGAAACCGAGCCGTAGCCCGCGTCGAACACCGCATCGGCGACCCGGCGCCCGTTCTGCAGGGACGCCTTTACGGACTCGACCCGATGTGCCTCCTGGTAGTCGCGAGGCGACACGCCGAACGCCTCCTTGAAGCGGCGCTGCAGGTGAAACGGGCTCGCGCCGACGGCCTCCGCGAGCTCGCCGAGGGTGACGCGCTCGCCACGCCTGGAGTCGAGGTAGGCCCTCGCCTTGTCGATGAAAGCATCCATGCCGCCACTCTACCGGGCGCGGCCGGCGGCATCTATCCGCTTCTTGCGCCCGTTTTCCAGGCTACTCAGCGGCTTGCAGGCGCTCCTGCTGAAGCTGCATGGCCTGGTCCACCTTCTGTCGCGCCTGCTGCCCGGCTTTCTGCGCCTGCTCGAGCTCCTGCTTCCTGGCCGCGGCGCTGGTGGCCGCCGCGCCCATGGTTTCGACGCCGCAGCCGGCTAGTGCACTGAGCATGAGCAGCACGACGATGCGTCCGGGTTTCATGGCCGCGGCCTCCCATGCCACTTCTAGCATGCGCGGCGCGCCGACCGGTGGGAAAACGTCACCCTTTACTTCGGACGCTTGTCGACGACGCGCTTTGCCTTGCCCATGGAGCGCTCGATCGTGCCGATCTTCACGTCGGCGCTGATGCCGATATAGGACTTGATGCTGTGCCTGAGGCCCGCGGTGGCGCCTGCGTCGCCCTCGACGACCACGGTGAGATGATCGAGCGGGCCTTCCTTGGAGAGTTCGAGCACGTAATGCGGGCTGAGGCCCGGCTGCTTGAGGATCAGCTCCTCGATCTGCGACGGGAACACGTTGACGCCCCGGATGATCAGCATGTCGTCGGAGCGACCCGAGATGCGCTCCATGCGGCGCATGGCGCGCGCGGTGGGCGGAGCGAGCCGGGTGAGGTCGCGCGTGCGGTAGCGGATCACGGGCAGCGCTTCCTTGGTGAGCGAGGTGAACACCAGCTCGCCTTTCTCGCCGTCGGCCAGCGGCGCGCCGCTCGCCGGGTCCACGATTTCCGGATAGAAGTGATCTTCCCAGACCGTAAGCCCGTCCTTGGTCTCGATGCACTCCTGCGCCACGCCGGGCCCCATCACCTCGGACAGGCCGTAGAGATCGATCGCTTCGAGCGCCAGCCTGGACTCGATCGAGCGCCGCATCTCGCCGCTCCACGGCTCTGCGCCGAAGATCCCGATGCGCAGCGAGCACGAGCGCGGATCGATGCCCTGGCGCTCCATCTCGTCGGCGATCGCGAGGATGTAGCTCGGCGTCACCATGATGATGTCGGGCTTGAAATCCTGGATCAGCTGGACCTGCCGCTCGGTCATGCCGCCGCCGAGAGGAATGACGGCGAGGCCGAGCCGCTCGGCGCCGTAATGCGCGCCCAGGCCGCCGGTGAACAAGCCGTAGCCGTAGGCCACGTGCACCTTGTCGCCGGGACGGGCGCCCGCCGCGCGGATCGAGCGCGCCATCAGCTGCGCCCAGGTGTCGATGTCCCTCGCGGTGTAGCCCACCACGGTGGGCTTGCCGGTGGTCCCGGACGAAGCGTGGATGCGCACGATCCGGTCCATCGGCACGGCGAACAAGCCGAACGGGTAGGTGTCGCGCAGGTCGGCCTTGGTCGTGAAGGGAAATCGCGCCACGTCTTCGAGCGAGCGGCAGTCGCCGGGCTTCACGCCCGCGGCGTCGAACTTCCTCCGGTAGTGAGGCACGTTGTCGTACGCGTGCTGCAGCGACCACTGCAGCCGCTCCAGCTGCAGCGCCCTCAGCGCTTCCGGACGGGCGGTCTCGATCGGCTCGAGCGGAAAAGTCTTCACTTGCCTTTGTACTGCGGCTTGCGCTTCTGCATGAAGGCTGCGACCCCTTCCCGGTAATCCTCCGAGAACCCGGCCTCACGCTGCAGGTCGCGCTCCAGGTCGAGCTGCGCGTCGAGCGAGTTGCCCGCGGCCGCCTGGATGGCTCGCTTGATCAGGCCATAGCCCCGGGTCGGGCCGGCGGCGAGCGTCTGCGCGATTCCTGTCGCCTCTCCGACGAGGCGCTCGTCGTCGACAGCTTTCCAGATCAGGCCCCAGCGCTCCGCCTCTTCCGCCGACAGGCGCTCGCCGAGAAGCGCCAGCCCCATGGCGCGCGCGCTGCCGACGAGGCGCGGCAGGAAGTACGTGCCGCCGGAATCGGGCACCAGGCCGAGCTTGGAGAACGACTGCACGAAGCTCGCCGAGCGAGCCGCCAGCACGATGTCGCAGGCGAGGGCGATGTTGGCGCCGGCGCCCGCGGCAACGCCGTTCACCGCGCACACGATCGGCTTGGGTAGCGCGCGCAGGCGCCGCACCAGCGGGTTGTAGTTGGAGCCGAGGCTCACCGAGAGATCGATCGGCGCGGCGTCCGCGCGCAGGTTGCGCTCGGACAGATCCTGCCCGGCGCAGAAGCCGCGGCCCGAGCCGGTGAGCAGTACCGCGCGCACGGCGGCTTCGTCGCGCGCTTCCTCCAGCGCGTCGCGCAGCAGCTTGTGCATCTCCGGGTTGAATGCGTTCAGCTTGTCGGGGCGATTGAGCGTCAGCGAGAGAACCCCCGCGTCGTGCGAGACCAGGATCGGTGCCATCGGAAAAGCTTACAATCGGGCGGTGCCCAGAGTCCATTCCATCCGATGACATACCAGTTCATCTCCGTGGAGAAGAGGGGGCGCGTCGGCCTCGTCACGCTCAATCGCCCGAAGCAGCTCAACGCGCTCAGCCCCAGGCTGATGGCCGAGCTTGGCCAGGCGCTCAGGGCCTGCGACGCCGATGACGGAATCGGTGCCATCGTCATCACCGGCGGCGAAAAGGCGTTCGCCGCCGGCGCCGACATCGCCGAGATGAAGGACTACAGCTACATGGACGCCTACATGGGCGACTACATCACCTCGTGGGAGCATTTCCGCGCCGTGCGCAAGCCCGTGATCGCCGCGGTGGCGGGCTACGCGCTGGGCGGCGGCAACGAGCTCGCCATGCAGTGCGACATCGTGATCGCAGCCGACAACGCCAAGTTCGGCCAGCCCGAAGTCAATCTCGGCATCATGCCCGGATACGGCGGCACACAGCGCCTGCCGCGCTTCACCAGCAAGGCCAAGGCCATGGACCTGTGCCTCACCGCGCGCACGATGGACGCGCCGGAAGCGGAGCGCGCAGGCCTGGTTTCCAGGATTGTTCCATTGGAAAAACTGCTGGACGAGGCCCTCGCGGTCGCCGAGAAGATCGCCGGCTATTCGTTGCCGGTGGTGATGATGATCAAGGAATCGATCAACCGGGCGTACGAGACTTCGCTCGCCGAGGGTGTGCTTTTCGAGCGCCGCGTGTTCCAGTCGCAGTTCGCACTCGAGGACCAGAAGGAAGGCATGGCGGCATTCCTCGAAAAGCGCAAGCCGACGTTCAAGAACCGATAAACCGCACCGCGCTCATCCTGCTCGCGGCCCACATCCTGTCGATGCTGGGCTTCTCCACCTATGCGGCGCTGCTCCCGGAGCTGCGCGACGCGTGGTCGCTCTCCAACGCGCAGGCGGGCATCGTGGGAGGGATGTTCTTCGCCGGCTACGTAGCGACGGTGTCGCTCTCCACTGCGCTCACCGACCGCGTCGATGCACGCTGGGTTTACCTCGCCGGAGGCTTGCTTGCGGCCGCCGCGAGCGCGGGCTTCGGCCTTGCCGCTTCCGGCTTCTGGAGCGCGGTCGCGTTCCAGGTCGTGCTGGGGGCGGGCATCGCTGCCACGTACATGCCGGGCCTGCGCCTGCTTTCCGACCGCATCTCCGGACCCCATCAGAGCCGCTACATCGCGTTCTATACCTCCTTCTTCGGGATCGGCACCGCGCTTTCCTTCGCCATCGCGGGGCTGGCCGCGCCGCACTACGGCTGGCGGGCCGCCTTTCTCGCCTCGGCGCTCGGGCCCCTGCTCGCCGCGCTCTCGGTAGCCCTGCTCATCCGTGGACGCAGGCCGGCGGCCGCGACGACGCTGTCTCTCGGGGTGCTGTTTCCGCTCGCCGCGTGGCGCCGGGTGCTTGCAGACCGGGCGGCGGCCGGCTACACCTTCGGCTACGCGGCGCATTGCCTGGAGCTCTTCGGCTCGCGCGCGTGGATGGTGGCGTTCCTCGCGTATTCGGCCAGCATGCAGTCCGGTCCGGGCTTCCCGTGGCACGCGGCAGCGATCGCTGCCGTGATCAACCTGATCGCGGTGCCGGCTTCGATCGCCGGCAACGAAGTGGCGCTGCGACTCGGCCGGCGGCGCTGGATCGTGGCCGTCATGAGCGCGTCCGGGACGGGCGGAATCGTGCTCGCCCTCGGCGCCCCCTGGCACTGGGGGGCAGTGCTTGCATTGCTGGTCGTCTACTCCATGCTGGTGATGGCGGAGTCGGGCACGCTCACGGCCGGCCTGGTCGCCGCCGCGCCGAACGAGCTCCGAGGTGCGGCGCTCGGGCTCTATTCGCTCGCGGGCTTCGGCGGCGGATTGGCGGGACCGGTGCTGTTCGGCGCGGCGCTCGACCTGGCAGGCGGGGCGGCGAAACACGTCGCCTGGATCGCCGCGTATGCCGTCATAGGCGCGGGATGCCTCGCCGCGCCGCTCGTGGTTAGAATGAATCCGAACAACACGCGCCTCTAGGAGGAGACGTGGAGCGCATCTGGCTGAAGAGCTATCCCCCGGGCGTGCCGGCGGATATCGATCCCTCGGAATATACGAGCCTGGTGGAGATGTTCGACCGGGCCGTGCAGCAGTTCGCCGCCAGGCCGGCGTTCCACAGCATGGGCCGGACGATCAGCTACGCCGACCTCGAGCGGCTGTCGCGCGACTTCGGCGCGTGGCTGCAGGCGAAGGGGCTTGCCAAGGGCGCGCGGGTAGCGATCATGCTGCCGAACTGCCTGCAGTACCCGGTCGCGATGTTCGGCGCGCTGCGCGCCGGCTGCACCGTGGTCAACGTCAATCCCCTCTACACCGCGCGCGAGCTCGAGCACCAGCTGCGCGACTCGGGCGCCGAGGCGATCGTCATCCTGGAGAACTTTGCCGCGGTGCTGCAGCAGGTGCGGGCCAAGACGCCGCTCAAGCACATCGTGATCACCTCGCTCGGCGAGATGCTCGGGTTGAAGGGCGTGTTGGTGAACCTCGTGGTGCGCAGGCTGAAGAAGATGGTGCCGCCGTTCGAGCTCGCCGGCGCGGTCCGCTTCAAGGCCGCTCTCGCGGAGGCGAGCGGGCGGCGCCTCGACACGCCGCCGCTCGGGCACGGGGACATCGCCTATCTGCAGTACACCGGGGGCACCACCGGCGTATCCAAGGGCGCGATCCTGCTGCATCGGAACATCATCGCGGCGCTGCTGCAGTACCGGGCCTGGCTCGGTCCCGCCATCGGCGCGGAGCGCCCGGTCATCATCACGGCGCTGCCGCTCTATCACATCTTCTCCCTGACGGTGAACTGCCTGGTGATGATGTTCGTCGGCGGCGAGAACGTGCTCATCACGAACCCGCGCGACATCGCCGGCTTCGTCAAAGAGCTGGCGAAGCACAAGTACAGCATGATCACGGGAGTGAATACGCTCTTCAACGCGCTTCTCAACCACCCGGAGTTCGCCAAGCTCGACTTTTCGCACCTGAAGCTCGCGCTCGGCGGCGGCATGGCGGTGCAGAAGGCGGTCGCGGAGCGCTGGAAGCAGGCGACCGGCACGGCGCTGATCGAGGGGTACGGACTCACCGAGACCGCGCCTTCGGCCACGGCCAACCCGCTCAATTCCACCGAGTACACGGGGAGCATCGGCGTGCCGATGTCGTCCACCGAGGTCGAGCTGCGCGACGACAACGACCGCAGCGTCCCGCTCGGCGAGCCGGGAGAGATCTGCATCCGCGGCCCCCAGGTGATGCAGGGCTATTGGCAGCGGCCCGACGAGACCGCCAAGGTGCTCGGTCAGGACGGCTTCCTGCATACCGGCGACATCGGCATCATGGACGACAAGGGATTCATCCGCATCGTCGACCGCAAGAAGGACATGATCCTGGTGTCGGGGTTCAACGTGTACCCCAACGAGATCGAGCAGGTGGTGGCGACGCACCCCGGCGTGCTCGAATGCGCGGTGATCGGCGTCGCCGACGAGCACTCCGGCGAAGTGCCCAAGGTCTTCGTCGTGCGCAAGGATCCTCAGCTCACCGAGCAGGACGTGCTCGAGCACTGCAGGAAGGAGCTCACCGGGTACAAGCGGCCGAAGTATGTCGAATTCCGCTCCGAGCTCCCCAAGACCAACGTAGGCAAGATCCTGCGCCGCGCTCTGCGCGAGGAAAAAAAAGCCGCCTGAGCGCGTCGCCCGGCGCCGCTTGTCTGCAGCGTGCTGCCGTCCGTCGTGCCGGCGGTGGATTGCCGTACCCACGCAGGGCCCGGCGGCGGCCGGAATCGACAGAAAAACCAATCGGCGTAGCAACTTAAGCACCTGTCGAGGTCTCGCGCAGGAGCGTCGGCGCGTCAATGCGGCACCGCGGTAATAATGTTATAACCGCGCGCGATGCTCTATTCCCTGTACGAAGCGCAGCACATGGCGCTGGTGCCGCTGCGGTACTTGGCCGAACTGACGCGAGGCTGGTTCGGCCACCCGTTCAGCCCGCTCGCGCACCACCCGCTGTCGCGCCGCTTCGCGGCCTCGAGCGATCTTTTCCTGCGCGTGACCGACCGTTACGAAAAGCCGAAGTGGAACCTGCCGGAAGCCGAGTCGGAAGTCGTGCTCGAAAAGCCGTTCTGCAATCTGATCCGTTTCCGGCTGGGCGCCCCCAAGCCGCGCAAGGTGCTCGTGGTGGCGCCGCTGTCGGGTCACCATGCCACGCTGGTGCGCGATACGGTGCGCGCGCTTCTGGCCGAGCACGATGTGTGGGTGAGCGACTGGATCGATGCGCGGATGGTGCCGCTCACCGCGGGGCCGTTTCACCTCGACGACTACGTCGACTACGTGCGCGACTGGATCACGCTGCTCTCACCCGATCTCCACGTGATCTCGGTGTGCCAGCCGACGGTGCCGGTGCTCGCCGCGGTGGCGCTCATGGCCGCGAACGGCGGGCCGCAGCCTCGCTCGATGACCATGATGGGCGGGCCGATCGACGCCCGGCGCAGCCCGACCGCGGTCAACAACCTGGCGCAGCAGAAGCCGTTGTCGTGGTTCGAACAGAACGTGATCCACCGGGTGCCGCCGAAATATCCGGGCTACATGCGCCGGGTCTACCCCGGATTTCTCCAGCACATGGGGTTCGTGGCAATGAACCCCGACCGGCACCTCGTCGCTCACTGGGACTACTACCATCATCTCGTGCAGGGCGACGGCGACTCGGCCGAAACCCACCGGCGCTTCTACGACGAGTACAACGCGGTGCTCGACCTGCCGGCGGAGTATTACCTCGATACGGTGAAGACCGTGTTCCAGGAGTTCGCGTTGCCGAAAGGCCGCATGTTCGTGCGCGGCGAGCTGGTGCGGCCCCAGGCGATCCGCGACACCGCCCTGCTCACGGTCGAGGGCGAGCTCGACGACATTTCCGGCAACGGCCAGACCGAGGCCGCGCACGCGCTGTGCCTCAACATCCCGCGCGAGCGGCGCAGCCATTTCATGGCGCCCGGCGTCGGCCACTACGGCATTTTCTCCGGCCGGCGCTGGCGCGAGATGATCTATCCGCGGGTGCGCGACTTCATCAGCGCGCAGTCCTAGCGCCGTCATAGCTCGTACCGGGAGCCTTCCTCCCCAGCGACCGCGCGCTCCACGATCGAGCGTGAAAGCTGCGGCGCGAACATCTCGATGAACTCGTAGGCGTAGCGCCGCAGGTAGGCGCCGCGCTTGATGCCGAGCCGGGTGGTGCTCGCGTCGAAGAGATGGCTCGCGTCGATGGCGCGCAGGTGGTCGTCGCGCCTGGCATCGAATGCCATCTTGGCCAGGATGCCGACCCCGAGGCCGAGCTCGACGTAGGTCTTGATCACGTCCGAGTCGAGGGCCGTCAGCACGATGTTGGGGGCGAGGCCGCGGTTTTCGAAGGCCTTCTGCACCAGCGAACGGTTGGCGAAGGCGAAGTCGTAGGTCACGATAGGAAACTGCGCCAGGGCCTCGAGCGTGAGCGGGTTCACCTTGAGCAGCGGATGCTTGGCCGGCACCACCACGCAGCGGTTCCACTGATAGACCGGCAGCGAGACGAGCTCGGGATACAGCGCGATCGCCTCCGTGGCGACGCAAAGGTCGGCGTCGCCGGCGAGCACCTGCTCGCAGATCTGGGTCGGGTTGCCCTGGTGAATGCGCAGCTGGACGCTCGGATATTTCTTCTTGAAATGGGCCACGGCCTTGGGCAGCGAATAGCGCGCCTGGGTATGGGTGGCGGCGATGGTGAGGGTGCCGAGCTTCTCGTTGGCGAACTCCTCGCCGGCGCGGCGCAGGTTGTTCGCCTCTGAGAGGATGCGCTCGGCGATGGCGATGACCGTCTTGCCCGGCTCGGTGATGGAGACGAGGCGCTTGCCGTGGCGCACGAACACATCGATCCCGAGCTCCTCCTCCAGCGCCCGGATCTGCTTGGAAACCCCCGGCTGGGAGGTATGCAGCGCATCCGCGGCCTCCGACACGTTGAGGCCGCGGCGGGCGATCTCGGTGAGGTAGCGCAGCTGCTGCAGCTTCATAGGGCTGAAACCTTCATATAACTGAAACTGTATAACATGCTAACACATTAGTCTTTGTGGATATAACGCCAGGCCCTAGCATGGCGACCTTATGGGGATCTCCTCGGGCACTCTCGCGTCTGTCCGCGCGGCGCGCTGACATGTACGTCTACGACCACGTCGACCAGCGGCTGGTGGAGGAACGGGTGGCGCAGTTCCGCGACCAGACGCGGCGCTTTCTGGACGGCAAGCTGAGCGAGGATGAGTTCCGGGCGCTGCGCCTGCGCAACGGCCTGTACATCCAGCGCTACGCGCCGATGCTGCGCATCGCCATTCCCTACGGGCTGCTGTCGTCGCGGCAGTTGCGCAAGCTCGCGCACATCGCGCGCAAGTACGACCGAGGCTACGGGCATTTCTCGACGCGCCAGAACCTGCAGCTCAACTGGCCGCGCCTGGAAGACGCGCCCGAGATCCTGGCCGAGCTCGCCACGGTACAGATGCACGCGATCCAGACCTCGGGCAACTGCATCCGCAACGTCACGACCGACCATTTTGCCGGCATCGCGCCCGACGAGATCGTCGACTCCTTCGTCTGGTGCGAAATCATCCGGCAGTGGTCCACCTTCCACCCGGAGTTCAGCTTCCTGCCGCGCAAGTTCAAGATCGCGGTGAACGGCGCGGCCGCCGACCGCGCCGCCACCTTCGTGCACGACATCGGCCTGCACGCTCTGAGGAACGACGCCGGGGAAGTGGGCTTCCGGGTCGTCGTCGGCGGGGGGCTCGGCCGCACGCCGCTCCTCGGCCACGTTATCCGCGAGTTCCTGCCTTGGCCGCATCTGCTCACGTACCTCGAGGCGATCCTGCGGGTCTATAACCGGTACGGCCGACGCGACAACATCCACAAGGCGAGGATCAAGATCCTGCTGAAGGAACGCGGCGTCGACAGTTTCCGCGACGCGGTCGAGGCCGAATGGGCGCAGCTGCGAGGCAGCGCCGCTACGCTGAGCGCCGAGGACGTGCGCCGCATCGAGTCGCGCTTCGTTCAGCCGCAGTATCCCGCGCTCGATCCGATCGAGCCGATCGGCGGTCCGGGATTCGCCGCCTGGGCGAAGCGCAACGTGCACGGGCACAAGGTGCCTGGGTACGCCGCGGTCACGCTGTCGCTCAAGAAGACCGGCGTGCCGCCGGGTGACGTGACGAGCGACCAGATGGAGGCGATCGCCGGCCTGGCGGAGCGTTACTCGTTCGGCGAGCTGCGCGTGTCGCACGAGCAGAACCTGATCCTCGCCCACGTGCGGCAGGCGGACCTGCCGACGCTCTGGCGCGAGGCGCGCGAGCTCGGCCTCGCCACGCCCAACATCGGCCTGCTCACCAACATCATCGCCTGCCCGGGCGGTGACTTCTGCGCGCTCGCCAACGCCAAGTCGATCCCGGTGGCCGAGGCGATCCAGCAGCGCTTCGACGACCTCGATTACCTGCACGACATCGGCGAGCTCGACCTCAACATCTCGGGATGCATGAACGCCTGCGGGCACCACCACGTCGGCCACATCGGCATCCTCGGCGTCGACAAGAACGGCGAGGAGTGGTACCAGATCGAGGTCGGCGGTAACCAAGGACAAACCCGGACGGGCGAAGTCTCGCCTGGCGCGGCGCTGGGCAGGGTCATCGGGCCCGCGTTCGCGCGGGCCGACGTCCCCGACGTGATCGAGAGGCTCGTCGCCTGCTACCTCGAACGCCGCGACAGCGAAGCCGAGCGCTTCGTCGACGTGGTGCATCGCATCGGCCTCGAGCCCTTCAAGGAAAGCGTCTATGGCAACGCTCATCAAAGAGCGGCGAGTCGTTCACGAGAGCGCGCTCTCGCCTGACGCAGGCGTGATCCGTCTCGAGCCCGGCGACGATCCGGCGTCGGTCGCGGGCGAGCTCGCTCGGGCGACGCGCGTCGAAGTGAGCTTCCCGAAGTTCGGCGACGGGCGCGGCTTCTCGATCGCCAGGCTGCTGCGCGGCCGCTACGGCTACAAGGGCGAGCTGCGCGCCGTCGGACAGATCACGCGCGATCACCTGTACTTCATGGCGCGCGTCGGCTTCGATGCCTTCGAGCTGCGCGAAGGCGAGGACGCAGCCGAGGCGCTCGCCGCGTTCACGACCTTCTCGGCGGCCTACCAGCGCACATGAGCGTGACCCCGCCGCTGCGCCTTGCAACGGCGGGCGGCGTCGGCGACGGCAAGAGCACACTGATCGGCCGGCTCCTGCTCGATCTTTCTCTCACCAGCGGCCGCGACGCCGAACGCGGCGAAGGCCTCGGCATCGACGTCGCCTACCGCTATTTCGCGACCGCAAAGCGCAGGTTCATCATTGCCGACTCGCCGCGGCACGAGCAGTACGCGCGCAACCTGGCGAGCGGCGCCGCCAATGCCGATGCCATGGTGCTGCTGGTGGACGTGACCAAGGGCCTGGCGCCTGCGACCCGCCGCCATCTCGAGCTCGCGCGCCTGCTCGGCATCCGCCAGAGCGTCGCCTTCGTCAACAAGATGGATCTCGTCGGCTACGCGCAGGCGGCGCTGCAGAACCTCGACCTCGACGGCCTCGAGGCGATTCCGGGCTCGGCGCTGCACGGCGACATGGTCGTCGGGCGTGGCGAGGCGCTGGGCTGGTACAAGGGCCCCACGCTGCTCGAGCGGCTGGAGAGCTTTCGTGCCTGCAGCGAGCAGGCGGCCGCCGGACCGCTGCGCTTCCCCGTGCAGCTCGTGTCGCGGCCGTTCGCCGGCCAGTCGCGCGGCTACGCGGGACGCATCGAGTCGGGTTGCGTGCTGGCGGGCACGCGCGTTCGGGTGCTGCCTGCCGGAACGCAAACCGTGGTCCGCAAGATCCTCGCGCACGGCGCCGCGCGCGACATTGCCGTAGCGGGCGACACCGTCAGCCTGGTTCTCGCCGACGAGGTCGGCGCCGCGCGCGGCGACCTGATCGCCGACGCGGCGCAGCCGCCGCGCCAGGCGAGCGCGCTCGAGGTCACGCTCGTATGGCTGGGCCACGAGCCGCTGCGCGGAGGCGGGCGCTACGTCGTCCAGCACGCCGCGCGCCGCACGTTGGCGACGGTGGAGAGCGATGGCCCGCTGAGCGCGCACGACATCGGCCAGGCCCGCATCGCGCTTCATGCGCCGCTCTTCGTCGACGCCTACGACGCGGTGCGCGCCACCGGCGCGCTGACGGTGATCGACGAAGCCACCGACCAGGCGGTCGGCGCAGGGCTCGTTCGGTGAAAGGGACCGTCTACCTCGTCGGCGCCGGGCCGGGCGCATCCGACCTCCTCACGGTACGCGCGGCCCGGCTGCTCGGCGAGGCCGAGGTGGTGTTCCACGATGCGCTCATTGCCGAGGACGTGCTGAGGCTTGCCCCCGCGGCGCAGAGGATCCCGGTTGGCAAGCGCTGCGGGCGGCATTCCACCGCGCAGCACTTCATCAACAAGCGGCTCGCGGACGCGGCGCGGCGCCACCGCGTGGTCGTGCGCCTCAAGGGCGGTGACCCGATGCTTTTCGGGCGCGCACACGAGGAGATCGCGTACCTGACCTCGCGCGGCGTTCGGGTGGAGGTGGTGCCGGGCGTGACCGCGGCGCTCGCGGCGAGCGCCGAGCTCGCCATTTCCCTCACGCGCCGCGGTGCCGCGCGCAGCGTCGCGCTGGTGACGCCGCGCGTCGGGCAAGGGGAGCGCGAGAGCCGCTGGGTCGCGTCGGTGCTCGCCGCGGATACCGCGGCGATCTACATGGGCGCCGGCGAAGCCGAGGCCATCGCCGCGGCCTTGATCGGCGCCGGCAAGCCGGCGCAGACGCCGCTCGCGCTGGTCGAGGACGCATCGCTGCCCGGCAAGCGCGTGCAGTACGCGACGCTCGCCGATTTGCCGCGCCTTGTCACGCGCGGCGGCCCGACGCTGATCCTGCTCGGCGAGGTGTATCGCGAAGCGCTGGCGGCGGCCGGCTTGCAGCCGCTCAGCCGGCGCGCCGGCTGCTGATCAGCCAGACGCTGTACAGAAAGAGCGCGGCGAAGCAGACGAGCGACCATTCGGCGATCGACAGCCGCAGGAAGGTCCAGTCGACCGCGGCGCACTCCCCGGTCCCGGAGATCAGGGTTTTCAGAGTGCGGCTGAGCGGGAAGTTCTCCACCATGAAGAAAAGATCGGGGCCGCATTGCGGCACCTTGTCGGGAGGCAAATGCTGGAGCCATACCTGGCGTGCCGCCACCGCAGCGCCGCCGAGCGCGAACAACGCCGCTAGCACCCCGTAGACAGCCGCGCCGAGCCGGCGGGGGCGGTGCACGGCGGCGACCAGGCATACCGCCATCACCGCCATGAAAAAGCCGCGCTGCACGAGGCATAGCGGGCAGGGCTCGAGCCCCCTGGCGTACTGCAGGTAAAAGCCGAAACCGAGGAGCAGCGCGCAGGCGAGGGCGGCAAGGAAAAAGCGCGGCGACATGCCGCAATCTTACTGCGCTAGGCGCAGAAGTACTCGACGACCTGGTCGGTCCGCGCGCGCGGCTGGCCGAAGGCCAGCCAGCCGTGCTTGCGCAGCGTGAAGCTGGCCTGCTGCAGTCGCACTTCGGCCTCGCCTTCTTCGGTAACGTATGTGCCGTTGGTGCTGTGATCGATCAGGACGAATTCGCCGGCGCGCTGCTCGATGGTGCAGTGGCGCCGCGAGGCGAGATCGTCGAGGATGATCACGGCGCACTGGAAGTCGCGGCCCAGGCTCACCGGATTGTGCTCGCCTTTCGCGATCACCTCGGTGATGCCGTATTGCAGGCGCAGCGTCTCGTGGCGCGGGGTCCTCGGCAGCGCCGCGCCCAGCCGCGTGGTGTTCTCGTTCACGCGCCAAACGAACTCGCACAGCCCGAGCGAGCTCACCGGGTCGAGGGCCTGCGACGGCCGCACCGTGCGCATGCGGCTGCGATAGCTGTGGCCGAGCACTGCCGCGGTGTCGCGCGAGGTGATGATCTGTTCCTTCTGCGCTTCCTCGATCAGGCGCGAAGTCATGCTTACGGTGTCGCCGAGGACATCGCCGTTGCGCACCACGACCGGCCCGGACTGGAAGGCGATGCGCACGCCGAGCTTGGCATTGCCCACCGGCGGCAGCGCGTCGGCCGCCATCTGCATCGCCGAAGCGGCGTCGGCGGCAGCGGTCGGCGCGGGAAACAGCGCCATCACTTCGTCGCCGGTGGCCCGGACGAACGTCGCTCCGCCGTCCCAGGCCGCGCGCTCGAGCACCGCGACGCAGTTCTGGATCGCCTGCAGCGCCTTGGTCGGCCCGGCGCTCGCGTAGAGCCTGGACGCGTCCCGGCGCAGATCGGCGAGCAGGACGGTTCCTTGCCAAGTCGAATCCATACAACTCCCCCAGTCAGAATGGGAGTTTCCCGGGCGCAGGCGGCGATTGCCATGACAGATTTCACGCGGCCGACACGCGGGCGAGGCCGGCGCCCGCGCTGCGAAATTTGTCACACCTCCTGGTACAGCTTCCTGAAGCGGTCCCAGACGCCGTCGTAGTCTTTCTGCAGTTCGGGCGCGCTCATGGCGGCGCGAGTCGGGCGCAAGACATAGCGCGACTCCCACATGAAGGCCAGCGTGTTCTCGATTTTCTGCGGCCTGAGCTCCGCAGCCGCCGCTTTCTCAAAAGAGGCGAGGTCAGGTCCGTGCGCCGACATGCAGTTGTGGATCGAGATGCCGCCGGGGAGGAAGCCGCCGGCCTTGGCGTCGTACGTCCCGCGCACCAGGCCCATCAGCTCGCTCATCACGTTGCGGTGGAACCAGGGCGGGCGGAAGGTGTCCTCTGCCACCGTCCAGCGCGGCGGGAAGATCACGAAGTCGCAATTCGCGACGCCCGCCTGCGACGAAGGCGATGTCAGCACCGTGAAGATCGAAGGATCCGGGTGATCGAAACTGACGGTGTTGATCACCATGAACCTGCCGAGGTCGTACTTGTAGGGCACATAGTCCCCGTGCCACGCGACCACGTCGAGCGGCGAATGCGCGAGCTCGCTCGCCCAGAGCCCGCCCATGAACTTGGCCACCACCTCGCACCTGCCGCGATCCTCGAACGCGGCGAGCGGCACCTGGAAGTCGCGCTGCTGCGCGAGGCCTTGCGAGCCGATGGGTCCAAGCTCCGGAAGCCGGAACGGCTGGCCGTAGTTTTCGCAGAGGTAGCCGCGCGCCGAGTCTCCGGCGAGCTCGACCCCGAACTTCATGCCGCGCGGCACGACCGCGATCTCGCCGGGCGCGACGCCCAGCTTTCCCAGCTCCGTCGACAGGACGAGCTCGCCGTGCTGCGGGACGAACATCATTTCGCCGTCGGCGTTCCAGAAGCAGCGCTCGGCCATGGAGCGGTTCGCACGATAGACGTGCACGGCAAGGCCGGTCTGACTGGCGGGATCGCCGCACCCGGCAATGGTGGTGAGGCCCTCGACGAAGTCGCAATTCCGCGCTGGCAGCGGCAGCGGATCCCAGCGCAGCCGGTTGGGCGGGGTTTCCACTTCCGAAAAGGGACCCGAGCGCACCTCGCCGTCCGAAATGCGCCGATACGCCGGATGCATCGCCGACGGGCGCAATTTATAGAGCCAGGTGCTGCGGTTGTCCGCGCGCGGCGCGGTGAACGCGCTCCCCGACAGGACTTCGGCATACAGCCCTTTAGGCGCCCTCTGTGGTGAGTTGCGCCCCACAGGGAGGGCTCCCGCCGCTGCCTCCGAGGAGAAATGGTTCGAAAAGCCCTGCTGGTAGGCGAGTTGCATGGTTCCTCCGACGGTCCCCGCTACTCCCATAACACTTTGAATATACATATTATTAAGACTAAGCGGCGACGAAATGACGCACCTCGTTCGCGGAAAGCATAGCCCGCGGGATGAGAATCGATTATTGTTACGCCGGGGGAGTTAGAACGCAGCGGGGAGGGGTGGGGGTGGGAACGCCAATTCGCGTGATGCTCGTGGGCGAGTATCGCGTTGCTCTTTTGGGTCTGGAAAAGCTAATCAACGAGCGGCGCCCGGCGATGGAAATCGTGGCGACGGCGACTTCGTGCGCGCTCGCCTGCACGCTCGCCCAGCAGATGCTGCCGGACGTCGTGGTGATCGATCCCGAGCACGGTTGCGAGAACGTCGGCGAAATCATTCCGACCCTCGTGGCCGATTACGGCGCGCGCGTGCTGATGTTGGTGGGTCAGCGCGATCAAAGCATCCGCGAAAGCTTCGTGCTGCGAGGCGCATCCGGGGTGGTGCAGAAGGACGAAGCTCTGGAGACGCTGCTCAAAGCGATCGAAAAGGTGCATTGCGGCGAGCTATGGCTCGACCGCTCGACCACCGGCAAGCTGTTCGTCGAGATGGCCCGGCGCAAGAACGGCGCGAGCGCCGACCCCGAGCAGATTCGACTCGCCACCCTGACGCAGCGTGAGCACGATGTCGTGCGCAAGCTCGTCACCAAGCCAGGCTCGGACAACAAGAGCCTTGCAACGAGCCTGCACATCGGCGAGCACACGCTGCGCAATCACCTCAGCCGTATCTATGACAAGCTCGGCGTGCCGAACCGAGTGGAGTTGTACGTCTTTGCCACGCGCAACGGCCTGACGGCCTAGCGACGATTTCTGGTCGATGACCCTAGGGCGCGGGCCAGAACGGCGCTGCGAGGCAAGTGATGATTACCGCCGACAGCACGATCTGGAAAAGCGCTTGGGCTAGACGCGGTGGCGTGCTCCATGCGCGATAGCGCTCGATGCGGTTGGCGATCATCTGCTGGGATGTGAAATAGTTCACAGCAGGGTGCGCCAACCACGCGGACCTGGCAATAGGAATTTCCGACTAGTCCTGGCGAACCGAAGCTAGCGCTGCCGCGGCCAGTTCGGCGCGAAGTCCTTCAGTTCATTCAGATTTTCAGATATATCCGTTCGGGTTGGCCGATTGCCAGCGCCAGACGTCCCGGCACATGGCGTCGATGTCGAAGTGCGCCCGCCAGCCAAGCTCGCGCGAGGCAAGCGACGGGTCGGCGAAGCACGAGGCGACGTCGCCCGCCCGGCGCGCCGAGAACTCGAGCGGAATCGGGCGGCCGCTGGCGCGCTCGAACGCCCTGGCGGCATCGAGCACCGAATAGCCGCGTCCCGTGCCGAGGTTCACGGTAAGCGAAGGTTTTCCTCGCTCGAGGTACGCGAGCGCCGCCACGTGGCCATCGGCGAGGTCGACGACGTGGATGTAGTCGCGCACCCCGGTGCCATCGGGCGTCGGGTAATCGCTTCCCCAGACGCGCAGGGCGGGCCGGCGGCCGACCGCGACTTGCGAGATGTACGGGAAGAGGTTGTTCGGAATGCCGTTCGGGTCCTCGCCCAGACGCCCGGAAGCGTGCGCGCCAGTCGGGTTGAAGTAGCGCAGCGCCGCATAGCGGAAACGTGCGTCGGACACGGCGAAGTCGGCGAGCAGATGCTCGATCACGAGCTTGGTCTCGCCGTACGGATTGGTCGGCGCTAAGCGGTGCGTTTCGGGAATCGGCAGCTCAAGGGGCTCGCCATACACGGTTGCCGAGGAGCTGAACACCATGCGGCGCACCGAGTGCCGCGCCATTGCCTCGAGCAGCTCCACGGTGCCGCCGACATTGTTGGCGTAGTAGAGCAGCGGCTTTTCGACCGACTCGCCGACCGCCTTGAGGCCGGCGAAATGGATCACCGCGTCGATCGGCGCCTGCGAGAAGACCCGCTCGAGCGCGGCCGCGTCGCGCAGGTCGGCCTGGTGGAACGTCATCGAAGCCGCGGGCGCGATCTCGCGCAGGCGGTCGAACACCATGCGCTTGGAATTGACGAGGCTGTCGACGATCACGAGCGCGTACCCCGCGCGCGCGAGGGCGAGGCAGCTGTGCGAGCCGATGTAGCCGAGCCCGCCGGTGACGAGGATGGTTGGCACGTTCAGATTTTACCCACGGCTAAAAGAAACCCCGCCGTGGCGGGGTTTCGGAGACGCCCGGTTTTGGAGGCCGAGGCGGGCTTCGCTGGGAGGGGGCGCAGCCCGAGGCTCATTCGACTCCCGCCCCGTTGCAGCGCGTGAGCCGTCCCCTGGTCCGAGGAGAACCTTTTGTGAACTACTACACGCGCAAGATCGCCGGAAGCCAGAGCGCCAGCGCGGGAAATGCGATGAGCAGGCCGACCAGCACCAGATCGGCGACCAGGAATGGCAGCGTTCCGAGGTAGATCCGCGCCACCGGGATGTCGGGATGCTGGGCCTGGATCACGAATACGGTCATTCCGGTGGGCGGGGTGATGAGGCCGATCGTGCACATGACGGTGACGAACACGCCCATCCAGATGCCGTCGTAGCCGATGCCGGTCACGAGCGGCAGCGTGACGGGAATGGTCACCAGGATGGTGCTCACTTCGTCGAGGAAGGTGCCCAGGATGAGGTACAGCGCCATGACCGCCAGCAGCACCGAAACCGGCGTGAGCTGCGATTGCACCACCCAGCGCCCGAGCTCCACCGGGAACTGCGTGATCACGATGAAGCGCGAGAAGATGAAAGCGCCGACGATCACGAAGAAGACGGCCGCGGTGGTGTAGACGGTCTCGAGGAGGGCCTCGACGAGCCCGCGCAGGGTCATGGCGCGAGTCGCGAAGGCGATCACGATGGCGACGAATGCGGCGATGGCCGCCGCCTCGGTCGGCGAGAACCATCCGAGGTAGATGCCGACGACCGCGAAGAAGAACAGCACCACGAGCTTCCATGCGCCGACCCCGGCGCGCAGCCGGTGCGCGAGGCGCATGCCCGGCACGCGTGGCACCCATGCCGGCCGCAGCCACGCCACCGTCCACACTGCCAGCACGTACAGCCCGGCAAGGACGAAGCCCGGAACGAAGGCCGCGGCATAGAGCTTGGTGAGCGACTGCTCGGCCACCAGTGCGTAGATCGCAATCAGCACCGAGGGCGGGATCAGCACGTCGAGCGTGCCGGCGGCCGCCACGCAGCCTGCGGCGAACGAAGGCTCGTAGCCGTGGCGGCGCATCTCGGGAATCGCGACGCGCGAGAAGGTGGCGGCGGTGGCGATGGACGAGCCGCAGATCGCGCCGAAGAGCGCGCACGCCCCGACGGTGGCATTCGCGAGCGCGCCGCGGATTCCGGAGAAAACGCCGTTTGCCGCGGCGAACATCTCCTTCGCCATGTTGGCGCGCGCGGCGACCGCCCCCATGAGGATGAAGAGCGGCACGACCGAAAGCGAGTACGCGCTCGCCAGCTCGAAGGGCACCGAGGCCATCATGGTGAGGGCCTTGCGCCAGCCGTCGATCGCCGCGTAGCCGCACACGCCGGTGAGGGCGAGCGCCACCGCGATCGGCACGCGCAGCAACAGCACCACGAGCAGCGCCGCCACGCCGAGCGCGCCGATCGCGAGGTGGCTCAGGAGCGGCGTCTCCAGCGCAGCACGAAGACGAGCGCCGCGGCGGCCGAGCCGACCACGCCCAGGAGCACCGGAATCCAGTAGTAGATCTTCGGGATCGACAGATCCGAGGTCACGTCGCCGAATTCGTACATGCCGCGCGCGACCGGGACCATCTGCCACGCCATGAACGCGAGCAGGCCGAACGACACCAGCGCCGCGCCGAGGTCGAGCAGCCGCACCACCGCCGGCCGCGCGAGCTGGTCGATCACATCCACCACCAGATGCTCCTTGCGCAGAAACACCGCCGGCATGCCGAGGAAAACGGTGCAGGCGAGCCCGAGCTCGATCAGCTCCAGCATGCCGCGCACCGGATAGCCGAAGAATGCGCGCAGCAGCACGTCGGCGACCGTGAGCAGCATCATGCCCGCCAGGAACGCGGCCGCCGCGTAGCCGAAGATTCGGGCGGTCAGTTCCAGAAGTTGCGCGAGGTCCGGGAGTGCTTTTCCGAGAGCGACTGGATCAGCTTGAATGCGGGCCGAGCCGGCAGGCTTTTCGCCTCGAGCTCCTTCAGCTTGGCCTCGGTGACTTCGGCGCCGACTTTGCGGAAGCGCTCGTTCTCGGCCGCCG
The DNA here is from genome assembly GCA_044870335.1 of Burkholderiales bacterium. Taxonomy (GTDB): domain Bacteria; phylum Pseudomonadota; class Gammaproteobacteria; order Burkholderiales; family SG8-39; genus SCGC-AG-212-J23. Next base: position 61,228 of record JBIOYV010000134.1, read on the forward strand.
AGAGCTTGATCGGCTGCGCGCCGCCCTCGACGAGGAGCTTCTTGCCGACGTCGTCGAGCGCGTCCCAGCCCGCGCCGACCTCCTTCTCCACCCCGACCACCGACTGGTCGATGAGCTTCTTCAGCTCGGCCGGCAGCCTGGCATAGAAGTCCGGGTTCATGCCGACGCCGAAGGAGGAGACGTACGAATACATTTCCGTCGAGTACTTGATGGTGCCGCCCATCTTGAACGCGACTCCGGCGCCGCCGTAGTCGATGAAGGTGCCGTCGAGCACGCCCTTCTGCAGCTGCTCGAGCTGCTCGTTCGGCTGCACGCCGACCGCGGTGCCGCCGAGCCTGGAGACGAAATCTCGGACCGTGGGCGAAGAGAAGCGGATGCGCAGGCCTTTCATGTCGTCGGCGCTGCGGATCGGCTTCTTGGTCGTATGCACGTTGCCCGGCTGGTGGGTGAGGAGCAACAGCACCTTCACGCCCTTGTGCTCCGCATCGAGATACCTCGAGCGCAGCTCGGCGTCGTTGATCACCTTCGTGCCGATCTCGGCGCTGCCGACGACGTAGGGCAGGTGCAGGAGCTCGGTGAGCGGGAAGCGCCCCGGCGTGGCGCCGTGGAGGAACCAGGCCACTTCCGCCTGGCCGCTGCGCGCGAGGTCGTACATCGCCGGCGTCGGCGCCATCTGCGAGCCGGGAAAGTGCTTGAACACGAGCCGCCCGTTGGAGTCCTTCTCGAGCTTCTCGCCCCACTTCACGAGCCATTGCGACATGAAATGCTGCGGCCCGACGAACGTCGCGACTTTCACCTCGTACCTGTCCTGCGCGTGCGCGGCGCCGCCGATACCGAGCGCCACCAGAGCGGCCAGAAGTTTCGCGTTCATGCGCCCTCTCCTTGAGAAAATCATACGGTCGAGGTTTCCTTGCGCAGCGGCATCTGCGCCAGCCACTTCTTCACTTCCGCGGGGTCCGAGAACAGCGTCTCGAGCTCGGCGCGCGCCTCGTGCTCGGTCTGGCGCACCGACTCCACCACGCCCTGGCTCGAGCCGCTGCGGTCGGTCGCGAGCTCCAGGCGCGTGCCGAACGGGTCGAGGAAGTACGCCGACCAGAAGCGCCCCCCGAGCGGGACCGGGCCCACTACGCGGATCCCGCACGACTTCACGTGCGCGACCACCGCATCGAAACGCTCGGGCGGCACGTGGAAGGCGACGTGCTGCATGCCGCCGACATGATCGCGAACCTGCCGTGGCAGGCCCTTCGGGTATTCGAACACCGCGAAGAGCGAGTCGTTCCCCATGTCGAAGAAGTAATGGCGCAGGTTGTCGTACGGCGGCTGCCAGCGGTCCTGCTCGTAGGGCACGCGCCGCACGTGGACCAGGCGGAAACCGAGCACCCGGGTGTAGAAATCCATTGCCCCGGGCATGTCGTCCGAAACGACCGCCAGGTGGTCAATGCCTCGCGTATTCATGGCTCCTCCAGCCCCTAGCGTACTAAAAATCCCCCGTTATCATGCAATCCCATGGAACGAACACCGCTGAAGGAGTTCGAGGCCGTCCTCAAGAAAAGGCTCGAAGAGCTCTGGGGTACCCCGCCAAACCTGTACCGGGCGCTCGCCAACCATCCCGCCATCGTCGCCGCCTGGACCGAGTTCGCCAACACCCTGCGCCACGGCAGCCGCACCCCGCGCGCGCTGCGCGAGCTGGTGATCCTGCGTGGCGCGCAGGTCGCGGCATCGGAGTACGAATGGGCACAGCACCTGCGAATGGCCCGCACGGCCGGGGTGCGCGAGGCGCAGATCGCCGCGCTTGCGGATTGGCGCGCGTCGAGCGAGTTCGACGCCAGGGAAAGGGCGGCCCTGCAGCTCGCGGAAAGCGTGACCTCGGGACGGGTGGGCGACGCGGTCTACCGCGAGGCGATGCGGCACTTCGATCATCACGACTACGTCGAGCTAGCAGTCACCGCAGGCTTCTATGCCATGGTGGCTCGGGTACTCGACGCGATGGCGGTCGACCTCGAGCCCGACTTCAGGGAGTACAGCCCGAAGCTGCCCTAGGCCGGCAGGCCGGAACAGCGGGCCGGCGGAGCGGAATAACGGCGTTGGCGGGCGGTTCGTGCACCGGTAAGATTTGGCATCGAAGCAAGGGAGGGGTGCGAGGTCCACATGAGAAGAAGCCCGCTTTCCTGGGTAGGGGTGGTGCTGGTCGCGACCCTCGCGCCTGCGGCGCACGCGCTGACCCCCGAAGAGCTGTTCGAAAAGGTTTCGCCCAGCGTTTTCGTGATCCACTCCGTGGACCCGCAGGGCAAGAGGAACGCGCTCGGGAGCGGCGTCGTCATCGGCCGCGAGCAGGTGATCACCAACTGCCACGTGCTGCGCAACGCGTCGAGCATCGTGATCAGCCGGGGTAACGTCAGCTACGGGGCCGAGGTGGAGTTTCCCGACACCGAGCGCGATCTGTGCCAGCTCAAGGTCAAGGAGCTCGCCGCCCCGGCGGTGCCGTTCGCCGACGTGGCCAAGCTGAGAACCGGTCAGCGGGCCTACGCCATCGGCGCGCCACGCGGGCTCGAGCTGACGCTGACCGAAGGCATCATCTCGTCGCTGCGCGGCGGCGACGACGACAAGCAGCCGCTCATCCAGACGAGCGCGGCGGTTTCGCGCGGCTCCAGCGGCGGCGGACTGTTCGACGCCGACGGACGGCTGATCGGCATCACCACGTTCCAGCTGCGCGACGGGCAGCAATTGAACTTCGCCGTATCGGTCGAGTGGGTGCGGGAAGTCCCGCAGCGCGGGAAGGAAGCGGCCGCCAAGCGCAAGGACGCCGAGGAAGCGGCGCGCGCCGCGGGCCTCAAGGCCGGCGCGACTGGGGTGGTCCTCGGACCGATCGATCCGACGCTGCCCAAGGAAATGCCCCAGCCCGGAGACACGTGGACCTATGTCGTGCGCGACATGAAGTTCAAGCCCGACGACCGCTCGCGCAAGTACGTCCACACGGTGCGCACTTCCGCCCAACGGTCGATCGTCGAGGTGGTGGCGACGAAAGGCGTAGAGGTCGGCGAGCATTCGTACTCGCCAGCCTACAGCGCCGTCTACCGCGGCGGCGCGGACCTGCTGGAGTTCACGCCCTTTGCGGCTGCGTTCCAGAGTCTGAAGGCGGGGCAACCGATCCCCGCGGTCAGGGTGCAGGGGCTGGAAGGTCATTCGGCCTGGGTCTCGGGAGATCTTCCGTACCGTTTCGACGGCGGACGCGTGATCGGCTCGGAGCAGGTCACGGTGCCCGCCGGAACGTTCGACGCCGTGCGCGTGGAGCTCAACGGCCGCGTCTCCAACCTCGCCCTGGGCGGCAGCGCGATCGTGCGCGGCTACGGCAGGTTCCGTCAGATCGTGTGGTACGCCCCGCAGGTGAAGCGCGTGGTCAAGAGTCTCGCCACCGGACCGAATTTCACGACCCAGTACGAGCTCGAGTCCTACTCGCTTCGCTAAGGTGGAGAGCAGAAGCTACCGCTATTACGACTTGGTGATGGCGGCGTTCGTCACGGTCCTCATCTGCTCGAACCTGATCGGGCCGGCGAAAGCCGTGCAGATCGAGCTGCCGGTCTTCGGTGCCGTGGTCTTCGGTGCGGGGGTGCTCTTCTTTCCGATCTCGTACGTCTTCGGCGACATCCTCACCGAGGTGTACGGCTACGCGCGCGCACGGCGTGTGATCTGGGCCGGATTCGCCGGGCTGGCGTTCGCCGCGCTGATGGCGTATGTGGTCGTCGCGCTGCCTCCTGCGCCGGAGTGGCCGAACCAGAAGGCCTACGAAATCGCCTTCGGCAGCACCTGGAGAATTGCAGCCGCATCGATGTTCGCCTACTTCTGCGGCGAGTTCGTCAACTCGTTCGTGCTGGCGAAGATGAAGATCCTCACCGCCGGCAGGTGGCTGTGGACGCGCACCATCGGCTCGACGATCGTCGGGGAGGCGGTGGATTCGGCGCTTTTCTATCCGCTGGCATTCTATGGCAGCGGCATCATGCCAAACGAGATCATTCCCAGGCTCATGCTGGCGCAGTTCATCCTCAAGGTCGCAGTGGAGGTCATTTTCACGCCGCTCACGTACAAGGTCGTAGGCGCGCTGAAGCGGGCGGAAAATGAGGATTATTACGACCGCGAAACCCGCTTCACACCCTTCACTCTGAAGGTTTGAGCACTTAATCTTTTTGTCCAAAAAATATTTGCCGCACGGCGTGGCGTAAGTCACGCCGGAGCGACGTTTTTTTGCAACCGCGACACCATACGTAACAGCGCGCTTCTACAGCGCGGGCAACATCGCTCTGCCTATTTTCTACAGGGAGGGCGCAATGAAACGGATCCTTACTGCAACTGCAATCGCGGCTGCGCTGGCAGCCGGCAACGCGCAAGCGGGCAACACTTCGGGCACGTTCAACGTCAATGTCACGCTGACGTCTTCGTGCACGCTGTCGGCGGTCACCGACCTCGCATTCGCGTATACCTCGCTGCAGCCCGGCGTGTCCAACGCGACCGGCGGCGGCTTCTCGGTGAGCTGCACCAATACGCTGCCGTATACGTTCGGCCTGCAGTCGGGCAACGGCGCGGCCACGCCGCCGGGAGCCGCGACCATCTCGGTCACCGACAACGCCGTCAACCTGGGTTACTCGCTCGGCCTGAGCGCCGCGGGCGGCACCGGTAACGGCTTGGTCCAGCCCTTTAGCGTCACCGGCACGATGGCGGCCAGCCAGGCGGGCACCTGCGCCGCGGCTTCCTGCACCAACGCGGCTGCGACCAACAAGACGCACACGCTGATCGTCAACTACTAAACCGGCTGAGCGGAGCGATCGACCATGCGATCCGCTTCATTCGCACCGGCCCTCCCTGCCCTGATGGCGCTCCTCGCCGGAGCGCCGTCCTGGGCCGGGTCGACGGACAAAAGCGTCACGGTCGGCATCACGCTCTCGCAGCCTGGCGGGTCAGGGGTCGCGCCTGTTCCGCCGCAGCCGGCGCAGCAGCCACAACGCGCCGGCGTCTGCTACAGCCGCTCGCTGAGCGAGAAGACCGGGGCTAGTGTCCAGGTGGTCTGCGACTCGGGGCAGTTCGTCAGCATCGAGGCCGTGCCGGGGCAGCCGTTCCTCGGCGTGCACGGCGGGGCCTTCCGCTACTCGATGTCCATCGATCGAGACCGCTCGGTGTACGACGCAGCGGCAAAAGATCCTTTCGGCTGGAGAACCGGCTGGGGTACCGTCACCATGCTGCGCCTGTACGACGTGCAGCACGCCGGCGGACCGGGCGATTTCTGGGCCGACCGGCCGCTCGAGCTGCTGGTGAGCTTCTAGAACAAGAAGAACAACGAACATGAAGAAATCCCGCTTTTCGTCCTGGACCCGCGCTGCGGTAGGAGTGCTCGCGGCTGCGGCGGCTCATTGCGCCTGCGCCGGAGTGTTCTCCGTCACGCCGGTGCGCATCTACATGACGCCGAAGGACCGCGCCGTCGCCGTCACGATCACCAACGAGGCGAGCGAGCCGGTCGTGCTCCAGGCCGACGTCTACGAGTGGCGCCAGAGCGCCGAAGGCGAGGATCAGCTCACGCCGAGCGAGGATCTCATCCTCGCTCCGCCGGTCGTGAAGCTCGGGGCGAAGGCGAAGCAGGTCGTGCGGCTTGCGCGCCTGCAGCCGCCCGACGCCTCGCGTCAGCTCATCTATCGCCTGATCCTGCGCGAGCTTCCGGAAGCCGGGCCCTCCAAGGGCATCAACGTGCCCATCGCGCTCGCGCTCTCGATGCCGGTCTTCATCACGCCGCAGGTGGCGAAGCATGCGACTTCGTGCACGGCGCTGCGCAACGAAAGTGGAACGCTCGCCGCCCAATGCGCGAACCGCGGCAGCGCCTACGCGCAGGTGCGCGAAGTGGTGGTGCAGCAGGACGGCCAGGCCGTCGGCCGCTTCGAAGGCGGCGCCTATATCCTGCCCGGCGCGCGCAAGCGCCTTCCCCTGGAAGCGTCAAAACCCATCCCGGTCGGCGCGCTGCAGCTCGTCGTCACGTTCGACGACGGAGCCACGCAGACCTTCGACGTGCCTCCTATCTGAGGGGCCGTGGCCGGCCGCCGCCCACCATGCGTGGAACGCTCCTACAGCTTGCCGCTGCCGCAAGCGCCGGTCTCGCGATGGGGCAGGCGGCGGCCCAGGCGCCTCGGTCCGCGGAGCCCCAGGTGACGCCCGCAGAAGAGCTGCGCGCCGCGGCCCGCGAGGCGGAGCCCGCGACCCGCATCATCCCCCTCGAGGTGTCGATCAACGGCGCGCGCGCGGGAAGTTGGGTGCTCATGGAGCGCGCCGGCGTGCTCCATGCACAGCTCGACGCTTTCGACGAATGGCGCATCAACCGCGACCCGCGCGCGCCTGCGGTCGCCTACCGCGGCGAGACTTGGTATCCCCTTGCCTCGCTGCCGGGCTTCTCGGCGCGCTTCAACCCTGCCGAGCAATCGCTGCAGCTCAACTTCAGCCCCGCAGCCTTCGCCACCACGCGCGTGGGCCAGCCTGCGGCGGAACGCCTCGCGGTAAGCAGGCCGCTCACGACGGTGTTCGCCAACTACGACCTCAGCTACACGCGCAGCGAGCTGCGCGGCATTTCGGCGACCAACGACGTGGGGGCGCTGACCGAGCTCGGGATTTCCGGGAGCGCCGGCGTTCTGACGAACACTTCGGTGATCCGCAACATCGCCAACGACCCGGGCGCGGCCTACGCGCCGGGTTGGCGCCGGCTCGAAACCACCTTCACGCGCGACTTCCCGGAGAAGAACGCGAGCCTGCGGCTGGGCGACAGCACCACGCGCAGCGGCGCCTGGGGCCGCTCGGTCTACTTCGGCGGCATCCAGTGGGCCACCAACTTCACGCTCTCGCCCGGGTACATCACGCAGCCGATCCCGACGATCGGCGGCCAGTCGCGCGCGCCGAGCACGGTCGAGCTCTACATCAACGACGCGCTGCGCCAGACCTCGCAGGTGCCGACCGGGCCGTTCACGATCGACAACTTTCCGCAGATTACCGGCAGCGGCCAGGCGCGCATCGTGGTGCGCGACCTGCTCGGACGCGAGACCGTCCTGGTGCAGGATTTCTTCAGCAGTGCCGCGCTGCTGCGCAAGGGCCTGAGCGACTACAGCTTCGAGGCCGGCGCGGTGCGCCGCAACCTCGGCATCGACAGCGCCAACTACGGCGCGGGCTTCGTTTCGGGCCTGTGGCGCCACGGCCTGAGCGACGAATTCACTGTGGAGACGCGCGCGGAGGCGAGCGAGAAGGTGCGCGGCGGCGGCGCCGGGCTCGCGGTCGCGCTGCCGCTCGGGCTGCTCGGCCAGGTGGCCGGCGCGGCAAGCAGCGACGACCTCAGCGGCAGCGGCCGGCAGGGGCTCGTGAGCCTCGAGCACTGGAGCCTGCGGCATGGATTCACCCTGCGCGCCGAAGCGGCGTCGCGCGAGTACCGGCAGGTCGGCCAGGACGACGAGACGCTTCCGTATCGGCGCCAATGGCTCGCGAGCTACACGTATGCCCGCCCCGAGCTCGGCCACCTCGGCCTGGGTTACGGCAGGATCGACACGTACGACCGCGGCCCGATCACCACCTACAGCGCCAACTATTCGATCCGCGTCTTCGCGCAGAGCTCGCTCACCGTAAGCGCGACGCGCGTGGAGGGCGGCGACGCGAGCGCCCGCTCGGTCGGCGTGAGCCTGCTGATTCCCCTCGACGGCCGGATCACCGCCACGGCGGCCACTACGCACCACGCCGGTCACACCGACGGCTACGCGACGGTGAGCAAGGGATTGGGCCTCGAAGCCGGAGCCGCATGGCGCGCGCTCGCCGGCCGGCGCACCGGCCAGAACTACGCCGAGGGCGGCCTCTACTACCAGGGAAGCCGCGGGCTGGTGACCGCCGATGCAAGCGCCTCCGACACGCAGTCGACCGTGCGCCTGGGCGCGCAGGGCGGCCTGGTTTTCGCGGACGGCGCGCTCTTCGCCTCGCGCAAAGTGCAGGACAGCTTCGCCCTGGTCGAGGTCGCCGGCTATCCCGATGTCGGCGTGGGGTTCCAGAGCACCGTGCTGAGCCGCACCGACTCGAGCGGCAAGGCGCTCGTTCCCCAGCTTCAGCCATACAGGACCAACACCATCCGGCTCGATCCGAACGAGCTGCCGATCAACGCCGAGCTCGACACCATCGAGATGGCGGTCGTGCCTCCGGCGCGCTCGGGGGTCAAGGTGACGTTCCCTGTGCGCTCCGGGCGCGGCGCGCTCGTGCGCATCGTGCTCGACGACGGCCAGCCGGCGCCGGCCGGCGCCGAGCTCGAGCTCGTCGGCGACAGCAAGGAGTTCTTCGTCGCGCGCCGCGGCGAGGCCTTCGTCACCGGCCTCAAGGACAAGAACCGGCTGCGGCTGAAGTGGCAGGGCCGCCAGTGCGACATCGACGTCGAGCTGCCGCCGGGCAAGCCCGACGACATCGCGCGCGTCGGGCCCTATACGTGCGCGGGGGTGACGCAATGAGAGCACTGCGCTGCCTGGCCGTTCTTTTGGTGGTCCTGGTCGGAATTCTCGGGGGAGAGGCGGCGCACGCGGCCGTGACCTGCACGGCCTCGGTCACCTCCATCACCGCGTACTACGATCCGAACGATCCCGCCGACAGGGTGGCGACGGGCAGCTATACCGTCTCATGCACGCGCCTCGCCTCCGACCCCAACACGTTCAGCTGGCAACTGGGTGCCGACAACGGCCTGCACAACAGCGGTGCGCAGAACAGGGTGCAGCTCGGCACCCGCACCTACAACTACGAGATCTACCGGCTCACGCCCTACATCAGTGGCAATCGGTGGCAGGATGCCGCCGCCACGCGCTTCACCGGGACGATCAATTTCGGCGCCGGGCTGATCGCGAGCCAGGGCGGCTCGTTCGATCTCAGGCTGCCCGGTTCGCAGACGCCGCGCGCGGCCGGGACCTATACCGACACCGTGACCGTGACGGTGCGCAACTCCTCCGGAAGCATGCTTTCGCAGACCACGTTCGGCGTGTCGGTCGTCACGATCGCGAACTGCACGCTGTCGACTCCGCCGGGAACGATCACCCTTGCCTACACCTCGTTTCAGGTCGCTGCCGCCTCGGCCAATACCACCTTCCTCCTGAACTGCACCCCCGGGATGCCCTACACGATGGCGCTCGACGCGACTTCGGGAACGCTGGTCGGCCTGAACTACACCGTGGCGCTCTCGCAGAGCGCCTCCAACGGAACGGGCGTGGCGCAGACCTTCTCGATCACCGGCAGCATCGCCGGCGGACAGGCCGGCACCTGCGCCACCGGCTCCTGCTCCGGGACCGACACCCGCACCCTCACCATCACCTACTGATCGGCGCGTTCTAGCCGATAGCCGAACTGGTGCACCGAGGTGAGACGCCAGCCGCGCTGCTCGCCGCCGAGGCCGAGCTTGGTGCGCAGGCGGCTCACGTGCGTATCGACGGTCCGGGTCTGGGCCTTGGCCTGCAGGCCCCACACGGCCTCGAGCAGGTGCTGCCGGGACACGACCTTCTCCGCATGCTGGAAGAAGAACTCCGCCAGCGCGTATTCCTTGTCGGTGAGCTCGACGCGGCGTCCGTCGCATTCCACGCTGCGCGCACTGCGGTTCAGCTTGAATGGACCCAGCTCCAGGAGCTCGGGCGTGGCGGCCTGGGGGCCGCGCTGGCGGCGGGCTACGGCTTCGATGCGTGCGAGCAGCTCGCCCTGGCGCACCGGCTTGGTGATGTAGTCGTCGGCTCCCGCCTGCAGCACGCGCGCGATGTCGTCATCGCGGTCGCGCGCGGTGGCGAAGATCACGAGCGCCGCGGGCACGCTGGCGCGGATTTCCTTCAGCACCTGCAGGCCGTCGGTATCGGGCAGGTGCCAGTCGAGCAGGTACAGGTCGAACGACTCGCGCGCGAGCGAGCGCTGCAGCGCGTGCCCGCGATCGAAGTAGTGGCAGATGTGGCCCGCTTCTTCAAGCCACTTGCGGATGAGCAGTGCCTGGTCGGCGTCGTCCTCGAGATACGCGATTCGCATGCGTCGCCGCTACGCCGCGGCGCGCTCGGCGCCTCGCGCGCTGAAGCGCTGCAGGAGCTCCTGCTGCTTCCTGCGCACCGCCTCGACGTTGCGCTTCTTGATGTGGCCGAAGCCCCGGATCTCGTCGGGAAGCAAAGCGATCTGGAGCGCTGCGGCATGGTTCTGCGCGTTCAGGCCGGCGAGGAGCTGCTCGACCGTCTGCTCGTAATCCCGGATCAGCTCGCGCTCCATGCGCCTTTCTTCGGTATGCCCGAAGGGATCGAACGCGGTTCCCCTGAGGAATTTCAGCCGTGAAAGAAGCTTGAAAACCCCTTTCATCCATCCGCCGAAGCGCATCTTGCGCGGCTCGCCGGTGAGCGGGTCGGTCTTCGCGAAAAGCGGCGGCGCCAGGTAGTAGTACGTCCGGTAGTCGCCCTCGAACATGCCGGCGATCTTCTTCCCGAACTCGCCGTTCGCGTGCAGCCGGGCGACCTCGTACTCGTCCTTGTACGCGAGCAGCTTGTGGTAGTAGCGCCCGACCGCTTCGGCGAGCTTCGAGGAGCCGGCCTTTTCCTGCTCGATCCTGCGCACCCGGTCGACGAGGCTTCTGTATTTGTGCGCGTAGGCGGCGTTCTGATAGTCGGCCAGGAACTTCGCGCGCCGCTCGATCAGCTCGTCCAGGTTGCGCGAGAAGTGCTGGTCGATCGGGACCACATCGGCGGGCGTGGCGATGCGTCGGACCTTCTCCTGGTCGGCCGCGGCGCGCCGGCCCCACAGGAAGCTCTTCTTGTTGAATTCCACCGCGACGGCGTTCAGCTCGATCGCACGCTCGAGCGACTCGCCGGCGAGCGGAACCCAGCCCTTCTGGTAGGCGTAGCCGAGCATGAACATGTTGGTCGCGATGGCGTCGCCCATCAACGCGGTGGCGAGCTCCGTCGCTGCAACAAAATCGCTTGTTTGTGTCGTTTCACGAACGTCGCGCTGGAGATCCGAACCGGGCAGCTGCCAGTCCGGATTCCGGACGAACTCGGCGGTAGGGGTCACGCTCGCGTTGACCACGGCGCGCGTGCGCGCGGGCCCCATCTTGGCGATGGCTTCGGTGCTCGCCGTCACCACGAGGTCGCAGCCGAGCACGAGGTGCGCGCCGCCGGTGTCGAGGCGCGTGGCGTGGATGGCCTGTGGGCTTGCCCCGATCTGCACGTGCGACATCACGGCGCCGTATTTCTGCGCGAGGCCGGACATGTCGAGGACGCTGACGCCCTTGCCTTCGAGGTGCGCCGCCACGCCGATGATCTGGCCGATGGTGATGACCCCCGTGCCGCCGATACCGGTGACGAGAATTCCATAAGCATTTTCCAGCGTGGGAGGTGCCGGCTCCTCGATGGGCGGAAATTCCTCGTTGCCTTTCGCGGCCGACTTGCCCTTCTTCAGCCGCCCGCCCTCGACCGTGACGAAGCTCGGGCAGAAGCCCTTGAGGCACGAGTAGTCCTTGTTGCACGAGGACTGGTTGATGGTTCGCTTGCGTCCGTACTCGGTTTCGAGCGGCTCGACCGACAGGCAGTTCGACTTCACGCTGCAGTCGCCGCAGCCCTCGCACACCATCTCGTTGATCACCGCACGCTTGGCGGGATCGGGGTACTCGTTGCGCTTGCGGCGACGGCGCTTCTCCGACGCGCAGGTCTGGTCGTAGATCAGCGCCGACACGCCGGGGGTTTCGCGCAGCTCGCGCTGCACCTGGTCGAGCTCGTCGCGGTGCCGCACGGTGACGCCCGGCGCCCAGGCGGTGCCGCGCGGGTACTTCTCCGGCTCGTCGGTGACCACGACGATCGGCTTCACGCCTTCGGCGGCAATCTGCCGCGAGATGATCGCGGGGTCGAGCGGCCCGTCGTGGCGCTGGCCGCCGGTCATCGCGACCGCGTCGTTGTACAGGATCTTGTAGGTCATGTTGACCCTGGCCGCCACTGCGGCGCGGATCGCGAGCAGGCCAGAGTGGTAGTAGGTGCCGTCGCCGAGGTTGGCGAAGATGTGCTTCTCGTCGGTAAACGGCGCCTGGCCGATCCAGGGCGCGCCCTCGGCGCCCATGTGTGTGAAGGTCGCGGTGTTGCGGTCCATCCACACCGCCATGAAGTGGCAGCCGATCCCGGCGGTGGCGCGGCTGCCCTCCGGCACCCGGGTGGACGTGTTGTGCGGGCACCCGGAGCAGAAATACGGCTGCCTGACCGCGGTCACTCGCGGCTTGGCGAGCGCTTTCTCCTTGAAATCGAGGAACGCGAGGCGCTCGCGGAACTGCGACCCCAGCGGGCCGGCCATGCCGAGCTTCTCTAGCCGCTGCGCGATGGCCCGCGCGACCATCGCGGGGGAATGCTCGTAGTGCGCCGGAAGCAGCCAGGTGCCCGCCGGCTTGCCACCGCTGCGGCTCCATTCGCCGCTGTCGTCGAACTTGCCCACGACGCGCGGCACGCGCACGCCTTCCTTCCAGTTGTAGAGCTCCTCCTTGATCTGGTACTCGATCAGCTGGCGCTTCTCTTCCACCACCAGCACTTCCTCGAGCCCTTCAGCGAAGCGGCGCGCGCCCTGCGGCTCGAGCGGCCAGGTCATCGCCACCTTGTAGACGCGCAAGCCGATGTCTCTCGCGACCTGCGCGTCGATTCCGAGATCGGCGAGCGCCTGCATCACGTCGCCGTAGGATTTCCCCGCGGTGATGATGCCCAGGCGCGCCTTCGGCGAATCGAAGATCACCTTGTCCAGGCCGTTGGCACGCACGTAGGCGAGCGCGGCGTAGACCTTCCAGTCGAGGATGCGCGATTCCTGCTCGAGGATGCCGTCGGGCCAGCGGATGTTCAGTCCGTCCGCCGGCGCGACAAAGTCGGTCGGGATTTTGATGCTGACTCTATTCGGGTCAACCAGGACCGAGGCGCCTGATTCGACTACGTCGGTCACGCACTTGAAGGCGACCCAGCAGCCGGAATAGCGGCTCATCGCGTAGCCGTGCAGGCCGAGGTCGAGATAGTCCTGCACGCTGGCGGGGTTCAGGTGCGGAATGAGGCAGGCCTTGAAGATGTGCTCGGACTGGTGCGGCAGCGTCGAGGACTTCGCGGCGTGGTCGTCGCCCGCGAGCACGAGGACGCCGCCATGCTTCGAAGTGCCCGCGGCGTTGGCGTGCTTGAAGACGTCGCCGCAACGGTCGACCCCGGGACCTTTGCCGTACCACATGCCGAAGACGCCGTCGTACCTCGCCTTCGGAAACATCGTTACCTGCTGCGTGCCCCAGATTGCTGCCGCCGCGAGGTCTTCGTTGACGCCGGGCTGGAACTTGACGTGGTGGCTCTCCAGGTGCTTTTGCGCCCGCCACAGCGCCTGGTCCAGGCCGCCGAGCGGCGAGCCGCGGTACCCGGAGACGAAGCCTGCGGTGTTGAGGCCCGCCATCTCGTCGCGGGTGCGCTGCAGCATCAGCAGCCGAATGAGCGCCTGGGTTCCGGTGAGAAATACGCGGCCCCGCTCGACGGTGTACTTGTCGTCGAGACTGAACCGCGCGAGGTCGACGGGCGCATTCATGCAGCAGGGTCCATTATGGCGCTGAACCCGATCGAGCCTTGATGCGCGGCTTGACGACAATGCGGTCCCAGAAAGGTTCTGGGCCGAAGGAGCTCGCGAGAAAATCGATGAAGGCGCGCGTCTTGGCCGGCAGGTGACGCCGGTGAGGATAGACCGCGTAAATTGCCACGTCGCTGTCGAAGCTATAGCCCGGAAGTAGCGACACGAGAGAGCCGCTCGACAGATGGCGGCGCACGTCCCAGGTGGACTTGAGCGCGATGCCGAGGCCGGCGAGGGCCCATTCGCGCAGGACTTCCCAGTTGTCGCAGACATAACGGCCGCTCACCCGGACCGACCCGGGCTTCCCGGCCGGATCCTTGTAGTCCCACGTGGCACCGAAGTCGGAGGCGAGCAGACAGTTGTGCTGCGCGAGCTCCGCAGGAGAGTTCGGCGTCCCGTGGTTGCGCAGGTACTCCGGGCTCGCGCACACCACGCGCCGGTTGGGGGCGAGCTTGCGCGCGGCGAGCGAGGAGTCCGCCAACGCCGCGATCCGGATGGCGAGGTCAAAGCCATCCTCGACGAGATTGACGCTGCGGTCGGAGAGGCTGAGAGCGAGCTGCACTGCCGGATAAAGCGCGGCGAACTGCGGCACGAGCGGGGCGACATACTGATTGCCGAACGCCGCAGGGAGCGCAACGCGCAGCGTGCCTTGGGGGGCGTGGCGCCCCGCGGAGACCGAGGCATTGGCCTGCTCGATCTCGGTGAGGACGCGGGCGCAACTCTCGTAGTAGCTCGCGCCCTCGTCGGTGAGGTGAAGGCTGCGCGTCGTTCGATTCACGAGCCGCACGCCCAAGCGCGCTTCCAGGGCTGCGAGCCTGCGGCTCACCATGGCCGGAGACAGGCTCAATTCTCGTGCTGCGGCAGACAGGCTTCCAGTCGCTACGACCCGCGCGAACACCGCCATTTCACTGAATGAATCGGCCACTTTTGCATTCTATGCAAAAGTGTTTTGAGGAGAATTACCGGTCTTGCTATTCAGGTTAAAGGCTGGTACTGTTGCATCGCAGCACCGGTCGCCTCCTCCTCCTCCTCTGGCACCGGAGCTCTAAGGGCGGCCCCTTCGGGGTCGCCCTTATTTTTTCTACGGCGGGGTGATCTTCTCGAGGCGGTAGCCGTAGTTGTAGATGGGCACCACCCGGTAACCCGATTCGGGGCGCAGATCGAGCTTCTTGCGGACTTGGCTGACATGCGTGTCCACGGTGCGTGTGGCGAGGTCGCCGCTTCGGCCCCAGACCGTTTCCTGGAGATGTCCGCGCGACATCAGGCGGCCGATGTTGCGAAACAGCGTCACCGTAAGCTCGAATTCCTTGGGGGTGAGATCCACCTTGGCGCCCTCCTTGCGGACTTCGTTGCGCTGGGTGTCGATCTCGAAGGGCGGGAAAGACAGCAGCTTCTTCTCTTCGCTCGGATAGGCGCGGCGCAGCAATGCGTGCACGCGCGCGAGGAGCTCCTGGCGCCGCACCGGCTTCACCATGTAGTCGTCGGCCCCATGCTCGAGGGCAAAGACGATATCCTGTTCGGAGTCGCGCACGGTGACGAAAAGGACCGGCACGCTCTTGGAGACGTTGGCGCGCACCCACATGAGCACCTCGGCCCCGGTCACGTCCGGGACCTGCCAGTCGAGCATGAACAGGTCGAAGCTCTCGCGGCCGGCCATCTTCATCGCCTCCCGCCCGCTTACGTAGGCGTGGACGTCGTGGCCATCGTCGGTGATCCACCGGCGCAGGAGCGCCAGCTGGTCGGGATCGTCTTCTAGAATCGCGATACGCATTGTTCTCTCCCAGCCGGCAATGATACTGCTATACGGAAATACGATAAGGAATTCATGCGCATTGCCCTGATCGGAGGAGGGACTATCGCGCGTCTGGTGCTCGACCACGCGCGCCGCGCGAGCCTGGGGCGCTTCGACGTCGTGGCATTGATGGGTCGTCCCGGCGGCGCCCCGCGCGCACGCGAGCTCGCGCGAGAGTTTTCCGTGAAGTATGTCGAGAATGCGGGGGCGCTGGCGTCGGAAAAGCCGCAGGCCGTAATCGAAGCGGCGTCGCACGCCGCTGTGAAGGAGCACCTCGTGGGGTTGCTCGACGCCGGCATCGCCGTGGTCGTGCTCTCCGCCGGCGCGCTGATCGACGACGCGCTGCGCGAAGCGGCGGAGGGGGCGGCGCGGCGCAGCGGCGCGCTGCTTTTCGTGCCCTCGGGCGGCATCGGCGGACTCGATGCGCTCAAGACCGCCTGTCTCGCCGGCGTGGACGAAGCCTCGATCGAGGTCGCCAAGCCTCCAGCGGCATGGAAGGAAATCGCCTACGTCGAAAGCCGCGGTTTCGCGCTGGACGCTCTCAGAGGCCCGCTCACTCTGTTCGAGGGCAGCGCGCGCGAAGGGGTGCCGCACTTCCCGCAGAACGTGAACATCGCGGCGATTCTCGCGCTGGGCGGCATCGGCCCGGACCGCACGCGGCTCAAGGTGGTGGCGGACCCGGCGCTCACCCTGAATACCCACACCATCCGGGTCTCGGGACGCTCGGGGCGCTTCACCCTGCGGCTCGAGAACGTACCCGCCCCCGAGAACCCCAAGACCTCCTGGCTCGCCTGCTACAGCGCGCTCGCGGCGCTGCAGGCGCTCGGCTCGCCGGTTCGCTACGGGACATAGGAAATTGCGCCGCTTTTCTTGACCAAGCGTCGGATAATTCGCATAATTTCGGGTTCCGCCGGAGGGGTGCCCGAGCGGCTAAAGGGGGCAGACTGTAAATCTGTTGGCCTTGCGCCTACGTTGGTTCGAATCCAACCCCCTCCACCAGCTTTTCCGGGCGCCGCACGGTGGATCGCGCGAAGGGCGGTAGTTACGCGGGTGAAGTGAACTGCAGAGGATCGATTAGAAGGCGGGTGTAGCTCAATGGTAGAGCAGAAGCCTTCCAAGCTTATGACGAGGGTTCGATTCCCTTCACCCGCTCCACGAACAGGATGACTTCCCAGTATTCGCCCATGTAGCTCAGTGGTAGAGCACTCCCTTGGTAAGGGAGAGGTCATGTGTTCGATCCACATCATGGGCACCAGGTGATGAGTATTTTTTAGAGACGACGACAGTCATGGCCAAGAGCAAATTCGAGCGTACCAAGCCGCACGTGAATGTGGGCACGATTGGTCACGTGGATCACGGCAAGACGACGCTGACGGCGGCGATGACGCACATTTTGGCGAAGAAGTACGGTGGG
>JBIOYV010000135.1:0-90295 GCA_044870335.1 Burkholderiales bacterium
GCCCTGCAGATGAGGCTGCATCCGGCGGAGTCGCGCGTGACGAAGCTCGCGAAGGAGACGCCCTCCTCGTTCATCGCGTTCGATCTGCTCGCGGCGGGCGGGAAGAATCTGATGGCGGCGCCGCAGGGCGAGCGTCGAGTCCGCCTCGAAGCGTTGCTGGCCAAAACCGAGAAGCCCGTCTACGTGACACCGATGACGCGCGATCGCGCCCTGGCGCAGGACTGGCTCGCACGCTTCGAGGGCGCGGGGCTGGACGGGGTGGTCGCGAAGCCGGCGGGAATCACGTATCAGCCGGGCAAGCGCGCCATGATCAAGGTGAAGCACGCGCGCACTGCGGATTGCGTGGTGGCGGGCTTTCGCTGGCACAAGAGCGGCCAGGACGCCGTGGGGTCGCTGCTCCTCGGCCTCTACGACGACAAGGGCGTGCTGCACCACGTGGGCGTGACGTCGTCCTTCACCATGGTCGCGCGCAAGCAGCTCGCGAAGGAGCTCGAGCCGCTGCGCAGGAACGCGTTCGAGGAACATCCATGGCGCGAATGGGCCGAGGCCGCCGAGGGCGGAACGCAGCGGATGCCCGGCGGGCAGAGCCGCTGGAGCGCGGGCAAGGACCTGTCGTGGGAGCCGCTGCGCATCGAGCGCGTGTGCGAAGTGAAATACGATCACCTCCAGGGCGAGCGCTTCCGCCACGCGGCGACCTTCCTGCGCTGGCGCCCGGACAAGCCGCCCGCGGAGTGCCGCTACGACCAGCTCGAGACCACCCGCGCCTACGAGCTCGAGAAGGTTTTTTTGTCAGGATCTAAAGGTTCCTGAGGCGGCCGCAAATTCTCGGGCACGTGCTGCAGGTTGATGCGGATGCGCGTCCAGGTCGACGAGCGGCCGCGCATCGAGTCGACCAGCACGTCGGCGGGCTCGAGGTGCGCAGCCGCCTGAGGGTGGCGCTTCTTCCAGCGCTCGAGGCCGGCGAGCGCGTCGTCCTGGCGCTGCGCACGGCCGATCTCGATCAGCGGATGCTTCGGCGTTCGTCTTCTGGAGGGCTGCACCCGGGCGGGCTCGCCTGACTGCTTCTTGTAGTGCGGCGGCCAGGGCGCGTCGCCGAGCCCCTGCTTCTCGAACAGCTCGAGCAGCGCTTCGAGCGATCCCGGCCGATCGTCGATGCCCTTGTGAACGTCGCCCAGCTTCTGGAAGCGCCCGGGCATCGTCGCGAGCGTGAAATCGCCCGGCTCGGCGGCGGCGACTTCGTCCCAGGAAAGCGGCGCGGACACGGTGGCCGTTTCGGTGGGACGCACCGAGTAGGCCGCGGCGACGGTGCGGTCCTTGGCGTTCTGGTTGTAGTCGACGAAGACGCCGTGCCGTTCCTCCTTCCACCACTTGCTGCTCGCGATGGACGGCGCGCGGCGCTCGACTTCGCGCGCGAGCGCGAGCGCCGCACGGCGCACCTCGTCGAAGCTCCAGCGCTTCTCGATGCGCACGTACACGTGCAGGCCGCGCTTGCCCGACGTTTTTGGCCACCCGATGAGCTTCAAGTCGCTCAGCGTCGAATGGACCACTTCGGAGACCGCTTGAATCTGCGGCCACTTCACGCCGGGCACCGGATCGAGGTCGACACGCAGCTCGTCGGGATGCTCGAGGTTTTCGGCGCGCACCGGATGCGGGTGCAGCTCGAGGCAGGCGAGGTTCGCCATCCACGCGAGCGCCGAGGCGTCGCGCGGCACCACCTCGTCGGCGGCGCGGCCCGAGGGGAAGCGCAGCTCGACCACCTCGATCCATTCCGGCCGCGCGGTCGGCGCGCGCTTCTGGTAGAAGAACTCGCCGTCGATCCCGTTAGGGTAGCGCACCAGCATGTTGGGCCGGCCGCCGGCAGCTCGCAGCGCACCCTCGGCCACCGCGAGGTAGTAGCGCACGAGGTCGAGCTTGGTGTGCTTCGCCTTCGGGAAAAGGACCTTGGCGGGATTCGAGATCGCGACCTCGCGGCCGTCGATCTTCAGAGTCTCGCGCTCAGAGCGGGAAGCGCTCGACGACTTCGTAGGAGGATCCTTTGGGGGAGTTGGTGGACCGCACGAGCGTGAGCTCGTTCACCGGCCATTCGACCTGCGGCAACGGCGCGAGTTCGCTCGGCGGCGGCGACGCGGAACGCGCGAGCGTGACGTGTGCGGCGAATGGACGCTCCTCGAGGACGTATCCGGCCTGGCGCAACTCGCGCTGCAGCGCGTCCACCAGCGCTCCAAGAGCCGCCGGCGTCTCGCGCGGCCCCGCCCACACGATCCGGTTGTACTTCCAGTACTGCGCCTTCTCGATCGGCAGTGCGTGCGGCCTGCCCGCGACCCGGCGCGCGGCCTCGAGCGCCTTGTCGGGCAGCACGGGGCCGAGGAAAGCAAGGGTCAGGTGGATTTTCGGGGCCGCCGTGGGACGGCCTTCCAGCCGCTTCGCCCAGGCCGCGAGCGCCGCCGCGGTGTCCGCGGGCGGCCAGGCGGCGAAGAAGTAGCGGCTACTCGGCAAGCTGCTTTCGGGTGAGCGAGGCGAGCGCGCGCCCGGCCGAGTCGGACGATTTGTCGAGCTCGGCGGCGATCAGCTCCTGCTCGCGCCGGCTGCGGTTCTGCGAGAGCTTCCAGCGCGTCTCGATGCGCGTCACCGCAATCTCGAAATTGACGATGCCTTCGAGCATCATTTTCACGTAGTCGGCCCGCAGGGCGTCGAACGTCGGCAGCCACTGCGGGTCCATGGCTTCGACGAGACGCCGCTGGTTCGCGTGCTTCGCCTTCGGGTCGTCGAGCACCCTGGCGATGCCGTAGACGTGCACCGCGGCGTAGTTCCACGTCGGCACGCGCTCCTTCTCCTCGTACCAGCGCGGCGACACGTAGGCGTGCGGGCCGAAGAACACCACCATCACCTCGTCGTCGAAGAATTCCTTCCACTGCGGGTTGTTGCGCGCCATGTGCATGTCGAGCGCGAGCTTGGCGTCGCGCTCGTGCACCAGCACCGGCAGGTGCGAGGCGTGCAGCGTGCCGCCGGTCCCCGTGACGAGGAGCGCGAAGTTGTTGGCGCGCATGAACTCGACTACTTCGGCGCGGTTTTCTACCTGGTTATAGGCTGGGGAATACATAAATAATTTGATCTGACCCCTTTATTCGATCAGAGCGATGGCCTGTGCCGCGATGCCTTCCGCCCGGCCGATGAAGCCGAGGTGCTCGGTGGTGGTGGCCTTGATGCTGACCGCGCCGGGCGCGACGCCGAGGTCGAGGGCGATGTTGGCGATCATCTGCGGCACGTGCGGCGCCATGCGCGGGGCCTGGGCGAGGATCGTGGCGTCGACGTTTACGATGCGGTAGCCGCCGAGCTTCTTCTTCACCTCGCGCAGGAGCTGCCGGCTGTCGGCGCCGGCGTACGCGGGGTCGCTGTCGGGGAAGTGCTTGCCGATGTCGCCGAGCGCCGCCGCGCCGAGCAGCGCATCGCAGATCGCGTGCAGCAGCACGTCGGCGTCCGAGTGGCCCTCGAGGCCCTTGTCGTGCGGGATCGCGACCCCGCCGATGACGAGGCGCCGCCCCGGCGCGAAAGCGTGCACGTCGAAGCCCTGGCCGATCCTCATCGGGTCGACTCGCCGCGCCGAGTCAGGATGCTCTCGGCGATGGCGAGGTCCTCCGGCCAGGTGACCTTGATGTTCTCGCGGCTGCCGGAGACGAGCTTGGGCTTGAGGCCCATCTGCTCGAGCGCCCCGGCTTCGTCGGTGACCACACCGCGCGCGCGCTGCAGCGCCTGCATCAGCAAACCAGCGCGGAACATCTGCGGGGTCTGCGCCAGCCAGAGCTGCGCGCGGTCCTGCGTCGAGAGGATGCGGTGCCGGCCGGACTCGTCCTTGGCCGCCTTCTTCACCGTCTCGGCGACCGGGAGGGCGAGGATGCCGCCGATCTCGTCGGCCGAGCACTCGGCGATGAGCGCCTGCAGGTCCTGCTGCGGCAGACAGGGGCGGGCCGCGTCGTGCACCAGCATCCAGTCATCGGCGTTCCACTCGTCGCGCGAGGCCACCAGGCCGTTATAGACCGACTCCCTGCGCGACTGGCCGCCGCACCAGAGCGGCTGGAGCCGCTCGCCGAACGCGCTCCAGTCCTGCGCGGCGAAATGCGCGTCGTCGGGCGCGAGCACGACGCACACCCTCTCCACCGGCGGCACGCAAACTGCTCGAACCGCATGCCACAGCATCGGCCGCCCGGCGAGCGTGGCGTACTGCTTGGGGCGTTCGCCCGGCGCCCGTGAGCCGCGGCCCGCGGCGGGAATCAACGCAAGGGTAGACAGAGTCGGAATTCGTTTTAATTCAAAACGATATAATTACACGTTTTTCTTGATGCATCGCGACTCGCTTTCCGCCCGCAGACGCTACGCCCGGCTCGCCGGCTCGGCCGACGCGCTTGCGCTCGCCCGGCTTGCGGCCACCGACAAGCCGCTCGCCGTCATCGCCTCGACCGCGCTCGACGCCCAGCGCCTCGTCGAGGAGATCGCGTGGTTCGCGCCGGGGCTGCGGGTATGCCTGCTGCCGGACTGGGAAACGCTGCCCTACGACCAGTTCTCGCCGCACCAGGACCTGGTCTCTGAGCGCCTCGCCACGCTCTATCGCATCCAGCGCGGCGACTTCGACATTGCAGTCGTGCCGGCGCCGACCGCCCTCGGGCGCCTGTGCCCGCCGGCCTACATCGCGGCGCATACCTTTCTCCTGCGCACGAAGGAAAGGCTCGACCTCGAGAAGCTGAAGAGCCAGCTCGTCACCGCGGGCTACGAGCACGTCACGCAGGTGGTCGCGCCGGGCGAAGTGTGCTTCCGCGGCGGCCTGATCGACCTCTACCCGATGGGGAGCGCGCTCCCCTACCGCCTCGACCTCGACGACGACGTGGTCGACGCGATCAAGACCTTCGACGTCGACACCCAGCGCACGCTCTATGCGGTGAAGGAGATCCGCATGCTGCCGGCGCGCGAATTTCCGCTCGACGAGCCGGGCCGCGCGCGCTTTCGCAGCCGCTGGCGCGAGCTGTTCGAAGGCGATCCTTCGAAGAAGCGCCTCTACCGCGACGTGTCGAACGGCGTCCCGGCCGCCGGGGTCGAGTATTACCTGCCGCTGTTCTTCGAATCGGTCGCGACGATCTTCGATTACCTCCCCGCCGGCACCACGCTCGCGCTGCACGGCGACGTGAGCGCGGCGGTGCAGGATTTCTGGCGCGAGGCCGCCTCGCGCCACAAGATGGCGGGCGGCGACCCCGACCGGCCGCTCCTGGCGCCGCGCGAGCTCTTCGTGCCGGCTGAGGAATTCTTCGTCCGGGCGAAGGATTTCGCCCGGATCGATCTTGGTTATTTTTCTGAAGAGGAAAAGCCAAGCGAAGCAGGGTCTGACCCCATTTCTTCCGCACCGCTGCCCCCAGTCGCGGCCGACCGTCGGGCGAACGATCCCCTCGCCGCGCTCAAGGACTTCGTCCAGGACTCGGGGCTGCGGGTGATGGTCGCCGCCGAGTCGCCCGGGCGGCGCGAGACGATGGCGAGCTACTTCGCCGAGTACGGGCTGAAGCCCGCGGGGTGCGCCAGCTTCGAGGAATTCCTCGCGAGCGAAGCGCCGTTTCTGCTCTGCGTCTCGCCCCTGTCGCACGGCTTCATTGCACCAGCCGAGAAGTGGGCGATCGTCACCGAGGCCGAGCTCTATGCAGGGGTGGTGCGGCGCCGCGCGCGCACCGCCGAGAAGCGCACCTCGGTCGAGGGGATGCTGCGCGACCTCTCGGAGCTCAAGGTCGGCGACCCAGTGGTCCATGAGCAGCATGGCATCGGAAGGTTTCAAGGGTTGTCGACTTTGAATGTCGAAGAGGGGCAAGCCGAGTTCCTGCTGCTCGAGTACGAAGGCGGCGACAAGCTCTATGTCCCGGTCGCGCAGCTCGGCGTGATCGGCCGCTACAGCGGCGCGCAGCCCGAGGAGGCGCCGCTGCACAAGCTCGGCAGCGGCCAGTGGGACAAGGCGAAGGAGCGCGCGGCGAAACAGGTGCGCGACACCGCGGCCGAGCTCCTCGCGCTCTATGCGAAGCGGGCAGCACGACTGGGTCATTCTTTTTCAATCGATTTGAAGGATCTCGAAGCCTTTGCGGCCGGTTTCGGCTTCGAGGAGACGCCCGACCAGGCCGCCGCGATCGAAGCGGTAGTCGCCGACATGGCCGCCGGCAAGCCGATGGACCGGCTGGTCTGCGGCGACGTCGGCTTCGGCAAGACCGAGGTCGCGCTGCGCGCCGCGTTCGTCGCCATCGCCGACAAGAAGCAGGTCGTGATCCTGTGTCCGACGACCCTGCTCGCGGAGCAGCACTTCCAGACCTTCAAAGACCGCTTCGCCGACTGGCCGGTGAATATCGCCGAGCTCTCGCGCTTCAGAAGCTCCAAGGAATCTTCGGACATCGTGCGAAAGCTGGAAACAGGCGAAATCGACATCGTCATCGGCACGCACAAGCTCCTTTCGAAGGACGTGAAGCTCAAGCGCCTGGGTCTCGTGATCATCGACGAGGAGCACCGCTTCGGCGTGCGCCAGAAGGAGGCGATGAAGCGCCTGCGCGCCGAGGTCGACGTCCTCACGCTCACGGCAACGCCGATCCCGCGCACCCTCGCACTGTCGTTGGAAGGAATTCGCGACTTCTCGGTCATCGCCACCGCGCCGCAGAGGCGCCTCGCCATCAAGACCTTCGTCGCGCCCTGGTCGGAGGGCCTGATCCGCGAAGCGGTGATGCGGGAGCTGAAGCGCGGCGGCCAGGCCTACTTCCTGCACAACGAGGTCGACTCGATCGAGCGCATGCGCGAGCGTCTCGAGCGCCTGCTGCCCGAGGCGCGCATCGCCGTGGCGCACGGCCAGATGCGCGAGCGCGAGCTCGAGCGCGTGATGCGCGACTTCACCGCGCAGCGCTCGAGCTTGCTCCTGTGCTCGACCATCATCGAAACCGGGATCGACAACCCGACCACCAACACCATCGTCATCAACCGCGCCGACCGCTTCGGCCTGGCGCAGCTCCATCAGCTGCGCGGGCGCGTCGGGCGCTCGCACCACCAGGCCTACGCCTACCTCCTCACCCCGCCCGAGGACGCCCTCAACAGGAATGCCGTGAAGCGCCTCGAGGCGATCCAGGCGATGGAGGAGCTCGGCTCGGGCTTCTACCTCGCCATGCACGACCTCGAGATCCGCGGCGCGGGCGAGATCCTGGGCGAAGAGCAGTCGGGCGAGATGCAGGAAATCGGCTTCTCCCTCTACGCTCGCATGCTCGACCGCGCCGTCCGAAAACTGAAAGCAGGCAAGGCGCCCGAAATCGCGGATGATTTTGATCTCAGTACTGAAGTCAATCTGCACGTACCGGCCTTGCTCCCGGCCACCTACTGCAGCGACGTGCACGAGCGGCTCTCGCTTTACAAGCGGCTCGCCGACGCCGAGACGCGCGAGGAGCTCGAGGCGCTGCGCGAGGAGCTGGTCGACCGCTTCGGCGAGTTGCCCGAACCCGCGCGCGCCCTGATCGAGTGCCACATGGTGCGTATCGCCGCGCGGCCGCTCGGCGTGACGCGCGTAGATGCGACGCACGAGGCAGTGCAGCTCCAGTTCATGAAGAATCCGCCGCTCGACGGCGCCAAGGTCATCGCCTTCATCCGCAAGAAGGGCCGCCACGCCCGCCTCGCCGGCCCCGAGAAGCTGCGCGTCGACGCCAAGCTCCCCGCCTGGCAGGAGCGCGCCGCCGCGGTGAAGGACATCCTGCAGCAGCTCGCCGCCTGAAGATTGGCGACAGTCACCATTTTGATGGTCGTCCTCTCAGGCTCGCGCCGCCGTTGATTCGCGCTCGTATTCCTGCAGAAGCTTCTCGGCTCTCGCTTCCGCGAGCTTGTTGATCAGTTTCTGCGCCTCGAATTCGTCGCGCACCGTCTTTGAGAAGGTGAACGTCGAGGCGACAAGGTACAGGGTCCCCATCGCGAGGAAACCCTGGATCACGCGCTCGATCGGCGACACGACAATCGCGACAAACATCGCGCCCATCGCGATCGCAAAATTGATCTTCACGAAGAAGATCCAGCTGGGTGAATTGAGCTGAGTGCTGTTGAAGTCGTTCATGGTTTCTCTCCGTGGGTTGGTAAAGCGTTCAGGCCTGCGCATCGCGCGGCGCGAGGCGGGCCTTGAGCGCGGCGAGCGCCTCGTCGACCTGGGCAGCGGTTTCGATCTCAACGATGTCCTTTTCAACCTGCCTCGGCTCCTCGAGGACTTCGATCACCGCTGCAGCCTCCGCCTCCATTTCGCCGACCCGCTGCTGCATGCGCGTGAGCTTTTCCCCGCTCGTGTCGTCGATGTTCGCCGCCGCGAGGCTGCGCGTGAGCCGCGACCGCGCTTCGGCCGCGCGCTGCCGGGCGATCAGCACTTCCTTGCGCCGGAACGCATCGGCACGCTTTGCGAGCAGCGCGTCGAGTTGCGATTTCAGGCGCATGCAGATTTCGCTCGCACCCGCCCGCGAACGCTCGAGATCCGCGGCGATGCGCTCGTGATCGATCCTGCGAGCAAGCGCTTCACGCGCCAGGTCCTCGCGGCCGGCCTTCAATGCGGACTCGGCTTTGCGTTCCAGGTCGGCCGCGACACGGCGATGGTGCTCGACTTGGAAACCAAGCTGCTTCTCGCCTGCGACCGCGCTGACGACCGCGGTGCGCGCGTCCTGGATGTTGCTGTCCATGTCCCGGATGACCTGCTTGAGCATGACTTCCGGGTTTTCGGCCTGGTCGATCGCGTGGTGCGCGTTCGCCAGCAACAGATCGTTGATGCGGCTGATCAGACCCACCGTGCGCCTCCTCCTTGATTCCGAGCCCCCTCAGGGGAGCCAGGGGCGCAGACAGTGCGTGGCGGTATTGATCAGTGCAACTAGAAAGACAGAAGGCGCGGATGAACTGGCCCGAAGTAGCGAATTGTGATACCGGGGCGAGGGTGATGAGTTGTAGAATCCTCTTTCTTCCGCCTTTCCCCTGTCGCCTTTGCCATGTCCCTGATTCGTCCTTTCGCCGGTCTGCGCCCGGCGCCCGGCCGCGCCGCCGACGTCATCGCGCCGCCCTACGACGTGCTGTCCAGCGAGGAAGCGCGTGCCCGCGCCGCGGGCAAGCCGTGGAGCTTCCTGCACGTCTCCAAGCCCGAGATCGACCTGCCGGCCGGAACCGATCCGTATTCGCCCGCGGTCTATGCCAAGGCGGCGGAGAATCTCGGCGCAATGATGAGCAAGGGCGTGCTCAGGCGCGATACGGCGCCCTGCTATTACGTCTACCGGCTGGTCATGGGCAAGCACACGCAGACAGGACTGGTGGCCGCCGCCTCGATCGCCGAATACGATACCAACCGCATCCGCAAGCACGAGCACACCCAGACCGACAAGGAAACGGACCGCGTGCGCCAGATCGAGGCGCTCAACGCCCACACTGGGCCGGTCATGGTCGGCTATCCGACGGCGCCGGAAGTGGACGAAATCCTCGCCCGGTGCTCGGCCGGGGCGCCCGACGCGGACGCGACCGCGGACGACGGGGTGCGCCACTCGCTGTGGGTGGTGCGCGATCCACAGACCCAGGCGCGGCTGACCCGCGCCTTCGACGCCATGCCGGCGATCTATATCGCCGACGGCCACCACCGCTCGGCCGCGGCCTCACGCATCGCCGCCGCACGCCGCGCCGCCAATCCGCGCCACACGGGGGAAGAGAGCTACAACACCTTCCTGACGGTGAACTTTTCTCACCACCAGATGCAGATCCTGGACTACAACCGCGTCGTGTCCGGCTTGAACGGAATGGACGCCGCGACCTTCCTGGCACGCCTGCGCGAGAGCTTTTCAGTGCAGGAGAGCGCCGAGGCGGTCAAGCCCGCGCGGCCCGGTGAATTCGGGCTGTACGTTGCCCGCAAGTGGTACCGCCTCGCGATCCGCCGCGAGCTGGTCCCGGCCAACGACCCGGTGGCGCGCCACGACGTGACGCTGCTCTCCGAGCATCTGCTCGCCCCCCTGCTGGGCATCAAGGACCTGCGCCGCGACAAGCGCATCGACTACGTCGGCGGCATCCGCGGCCTGGGGGAGCTGGAGAAGCGCGTCGACAGCGGCGAGATGACCGCCGCCATCGCGCTTCATCCCACCAGCATGGAGGACCTGATGGCGGTCGCCGAAGCGGGCAAGGTCATGCCCACCAAGTCCACCTGGTTCGAGCCCAAGCTGGCGGACGGGATGGTTTCGCTCGTAGTTGATTGACTTGCCATCGGGCCGGGCTCGGCCGTCCTTGTAGCCGCGAGCGGCCAAATGGCGGGCGGTGATGCGCAAGGCCAGGACGGTAATTGTGTCGCCGTCCTGGACCTTAGCAACCTGACCGGTGAAGCTCAATCCGTTCGAACCCAGAAGACAGGGAGCAATAAACGTGGTCTGTCCCTGTCTTCGGGTTAGGAGCGCTACTTCGCCGCGATCACCATGATCTCGACCAGCGCCTTCGGGTCGGCGAGCTTCGCCTCGACGCAGGCGCGCGCCGGGAGGTTCGACTTGTCGACCCACGCGGTCCACACCTCGTTCATCGGCGCGCGGTTGCGGATGTCGGTGACCCAGATCTGCGCCGACAGCACCTTGGACTTCCCCGAGCCGCACTTCGCGAGCAGGCGGTCGATGTCGTCGAGCACCTGCTTGGTCTGGCCCTTGACGTCCTGGTCGAGGTTCTTCGCCACCACGCCGGCGAGGTAGACGGTGTCGCCGTACTGCACCGCCTGCGAAAGGATGGCGGTCTGGTCGTGTCGCTGGATGCTCATCGCTTCTCGTCTCCTTTGTTGGCCTTCTCGATCTTGCGGTCCTCGCGCTTCGCGTCCTGCATCGCCTCGGGCTCGAGCTGCTCGGCGCTGCGGTTGAACCAGATGAATACGCCCCAGGCGGCGAGCAGCAGCGCCGCGGTCACGCCGACGCTCGCCGCGTAGGGCAGGTGCTCGGGCTGGTCCTGCGACAGGCGGAAGGTGAGCACCACCGTCTCGATCGACAGCGACACCACCAGCACGACCATGAAGCGCGACAGGAACCTGCGCACGCGCGTGGGCGCGCTCATGTGCGCCTCGCGCTGCACCTCCTCCTCGAGCAGGGTCTGGCCGAGCTCGAGCGCCGCCACCGCGACCGTCAGCACCGCGATCGACTCGAGCACCGCGTTGAGGCGCGCCGTGAGCGGGCCTTCGGCGAAGAACTGGATGCCGTGCCAGAACTGCAGCGCGGCCACCACGATGAGCGCCGCCGAGCTCAGCAGGAACATCACGCCGATGACGAAGTGCCCGGCGGGGAAGAGGCGATAGAGGAATTTCATCGCTGCAGGCTCGTCCTGTCGTGGCCCGCGACGACCTTGTAGCGCTCGGAGATCGCCTTCAGCTCCTCGGCCGAGATCACCGCCTCGATGCGCTCGAACGGGCGGTCGCCGGTGCGCTCGTAGATCTCGCGCAGGATCGCGTCGGGCGGGTTGCGCCGGTTCTCGAGCACCACGTTCGCAGTCGGCACCAGCCGCTCCTCCTCGTAGGTCTTGAGCGCGCGCGCGACGTCGGCGTCCTCGTCGAGCGCCTCGGCGAGCGCCTTGGCGTCGAGGATCGCCTGTCCGGCGCCGTTCGAGCCGCGCGGGTACATCGGGTGCGCGGCGTCGCCGAGCAGCGTGACGCGGCCGAAGCTCCACGCCGGCAGCGGGTCCTTGTCCACCATCGGGTACTCGAGCACCACGTCGGCGGCGCGAAAGAATGCCGGCACGTCGAGCCAGTCGAACTTCCAGTCCTCCACCCCGGCGATGAAGTGCTCCACCCGCGCGGGACGGTTCCAGTCCCAGCGCTCGTGGTCCGGGGTCTCGAGCTCCCAGAGCCAGTTCACGAGCTGCCTGCCCTCCTCATCGATCCGGTTGCGGATCGGATAGTGCACGAGCTTGCCGCCTTTCAGCCACCCCGCCCGCAGCATGGTCGCGCCCGAAAGGATCGGCTTCCAGCGCGTGACCCCGCGCCACATGTTGACCCCCGAGTAGCGCGGCTCGCCTTCGTTCGGGTAGAGCTGCCTGCGGATCGCCGAATGGATGCCGTCGCAGGCGATCGCCGCGGCGCCCGTGGCCGGGGATTGATTCTTGAACTTGAGGGAAATTTCGTCTTCGGTCTGCGCGACCCCCTCGCAATGAAACCCCAGGTGCAGCCGGTCGTCGCCGAGGCGCGCCCTCAGCGCATCGAGCAGCACCGCCTGGAGGTCGCCGCGGTGAATCGAGAACTGCGGCCAGCGGTAGCCGGCGCGCCGGCCGAGCGGCTCGCGGTAGATGAGCTGGCCGAAGCGGTTGAAGAACGCCGCCTCGGCGGTTTCGACCGCGACCGCGGCGAGCGCGTCCTGCAGGCCGAGGTCGGAGAGCACCCGCGCCGCGTGCGGCAGGATGTTGATGCCGACGCCGAGCGCCTTGATCTGCGGCGCCGACTCGAACACCCGGCAGGCGATGCCGCGCTGGTGCAGCTCGAGGGCCAGCGTGAGGCCGCCGATCCCCGCCCCGATGATCAGAATTTCAGCCATTGAAAATCAGTTTACTGCGAGGTAGGCCTTTTCCAGCGCGCCGTCGCGAACGATTTCATCGGCGGGTCCGCTCGCCGCGATGCGCCCGCCCTCGAGCACGTATGCCCGGTCGGCGAGCGAGAGCGCGAGCGCGCTCATCTGATCGACGAGCAGGATGGTCGCCGATTCGCGCCGCAGGCGCTCGAGCGCGGCGAAAAGGTCCTGGATCACCGCAGGCGCGAGGCCGAGCGAGGGCTCGTCGAGCAAGAGAAGGCGCGGGCGCGCCATCAGGCCGCGAGCGATCGCGAGCATCTGCTGCTCGCCGCCGGACAGCAGCCCCGCGCGCTGGTGCAGCCGCTCGCGCAGCCGCGGAAAGCGCTCGAGCATCGACTCGATGTCCGCCGCGGGATCGTCTTTTCTGCGGAAGGCGCCGAGCTCCAGGTTGTGCAGCACGGAGAGCTCCGCAAACACCTGCCGCCCTTCCGGCACGAGCACCAGCCCGCGCGGCATGACGCTATGCGCGGGCAGTCGCGTGATGTCCTCGCCGCCGAAGGCAATCCCGCCCTGTACCGGGCGCAGCAGCCCGCTGATCGCTCGCATCAGCGTCGACTTGCCGGCGCCGTTTGCGCCGAGCACCGCCACCATTTCGCGCTCGCGCACTTCCAGGTCGACGCCCTTCAGCACCGGCTCGGCGCCGTAGCCGGCCGCGAGCTTGCCGACGACGAGATAAGGACGCCCGCCGGGAGGGGCACGCGCGCCGCTCGGCTCGAGCGCATGCTCGCCGAGATACGCCTTGCGCACTGCAGGGTCGCGCTGCACGTCCGCCGGGGCGCCGGCCGCGATCACCACGCCGGCATCGAGCACCACCACCGCGTCCGAGATGCCCATCACGACATCCATGTCGTGCTCGACCAGCACGACGGCGATGCCGCTGTCCGCGATGCGGCGCAGGAGCGCGGCCAGGGCTTGCTTATCGTGTTTTGACAACCCTGCGGCCGGCTCGTCGAGCAGGAGCACCGAAGGCCGCGTGGCGAGCGCGCGAGCGATCTCGACGAGGCGCTTGTCCACGTGCGGCAGGTCCGCAGCGCGCACGTCCAGGTCGCCGCGATAGCTCACGAACGAGAGCAGCGCTTCCGGGCCGCCCGCGATAGCGAGGTTCTCCGCCACCGTCATCGAGCCGAAGAGCTGCGTCGTCTGATAGGTGCGCGCGATGCCGGCGCGCGCACGGCGCCACGCCGGCATGCCTTGAATCTCAATATTTCCAATATGAATCGTACCGGCGTCCGGCCGATAGAAGCCCGACAGCATGTTCAACACCGTCGTCTTGCCGGCACCGTTCGGTCCGATCAGGCTCGTCACCTTGCCCGGCGCGGCGCGCAGCGACACCTCGCTCGCCGCCCGCACGCCACCGAAGGCGATGCCGATCCGTTCCGCTTCCAGCTCGGCGCGCCTGGGCTCAGCGAGCTTGGCCTCGCCGGCGACGGCAAGCCGCGGCTTGTGGCGGCGCGCGAGCCAGCGTTCGACGAGACCGACCACGCCGTCCGGGGCGAGCCACAGAACCATCAGGAGCAGCGCCCCGAAGAAAAGCAGCCGGTACTCGGCGAGCGCGGCGAGGAATTCCGGCAGCAGCACCACGATCGTCGCGCCGACGAGCGGGCCGGCAAGCGAGCCGGCGCCGCCGATGATGACCACGAGGACGAAGAGGATGGACTGCGAGAACGCGAACGTCGACGGCGTGACGAAGCCGGACAGCGCGAAGAAGAACGCGCCCGCCACCCCGGCGCAGAATGCGGAGATGGCGAAGGCCGCGGTCTTGATGCGCACCGGGTCGAGGCCGATCGATTCGGCGGCGACCTCGGAGTCCTTTACCGCGCGCATCGCCGCACCCCAACGGGTTCTACTCAGGAGGTAAAAACCGCCGGTGGCAAGCGCCGCCAGCACTATGCACGCGATCGCGACCACGCGTTCGCTGTCGAGCAGCGCCGGCTTGGCGACGCGCATGATCCCGTTCTGTCCACCCGTCACGCCGCGCCATTCGACCGCGATGTTCTCGATCACGAAGCCGAAAGCGATGGTCACCATCGCGAGGTACGGGCCACGCACCCGCATCGCCGGCAGCGCGAGCAGCGCCCCGGTCGCCGTGGCGAGAAGGGCGGCGATTGGCAGCGCGAGCCAGAAATTGAATTTGAAGAGAACCGTAAGGACCGCAACCGCGTAGGCCCCGATGGCGTAAAAACCCACGTGGCCGAAGGACACCTGCCCCGTCAGGCCGAGGAGCACGTTGAGCCCGATGCCGACCAGGGCCGTGAGCCCGAGCGTCGCCATGATGAAGACGTCATAGCTGTTGCCCATCGCGGTGAAGGCGATGGCAGCGGCAAAAGCGGCCATCAAAAAGACGACGCGCTTCATACCTTCTTCAGCTCGGCGCGACCGAACAGACCGTTCGGCACGATGGCGAGCGCTACGATGACCAGCGTAAAGGTGAGGATCTGGGTGTATGAGGAGCCGAGGAACGCGGTGATGAGCGACTCGACGAGACCGAAGAGAAGGCCGGCCAGCATCACGCCCCACGCGCTCGTGATGCCGCCGAGGATTGCCACGGCGAACGCCTTCAAGCCGAAGAGCGTGCCCATGTCGGAATGCACGTTGAAGAGCGGCGCGATCATGATGCCAGCGGCGCCGGCAAACGCGGTCGACAACGCGTAGGCGACCATGATGGCGAGCGGCACGTTGATGCCCATGAGCCGCGCGGCGTCGGCGTTCTGTACCACCGCCAGCATCGCCTTGCCGTACTTCGTCCTGCGCGCGAACCCGTGGAGGACCGCCGCGAGCCCGAGGCCGAAGGCCGGGATCGCGAGCTGCATCTTCGACACGTGGATGCCGAGCACCGTAAGCCCCTCGCTCGCCCATGGCAGCACGAACCCGCGCGGCTCCTTGCCGAAGGTGAAGAGCACCGCGTTGTCGGCGATGATGCCGAGCGCGACCGTGGCCATCAGCCACGCATTCGAGCCGCGCCGCGCGAACGGCCGCACGGCGACCAGCTCGACGACGAGGCCGTAGACGGCGCAGAGAGCGAGCGAGATCGCGGCGGCCGGGACGAAATGCCAGCCGAGCTTCACGGCGAAGGTGTAGGCGAAGACCGCGCCGAGCATCATCGAGCTGCCCTGCGCGAAGTTGACCGTGCTCGAGACCGCGTAGGTGACGTAGAAGCCGAGCGCGAGCAGCCCGTACATGCTGCCGAGCCCCAGTCCTGAAATAAGCGCCGAGCCGATCATGAATAAAAACGGCCGCGCTGGGCGGCCGTTGGTTTGCTTCCCGTCCTGGAGTTACTTGTGCATTCCCACCGGCAGGATCTGATTATCGATGAACTGGGCCCAGACGTAGTCGTTCTCGGTCAGGGCGTCGTGGTTCTCGGGCGTGAAGGGCTTGTCGTAGTTCTTGATCAGGCCCTCGTACTTGCCGATCTTGTAGTAACCATCGCGCACCTTCTTGCCGTCGGTCGAGCCGGCGTTCTGGATGGCGAGCGCGCTCAGCATCATGGCGTCGTACGCGTTCGCCACGCCGACGGCGGGCGTCACGTCGCCGGCGCCCTTGATGTCCGGGTACTTCGCCATCAGCGCCTTCAACACCTTCTGGCCGACGGGCGACTGATTGCCGAAGAAGCTGTAGGTCTGCACGAAGTGCACGTTCTTCGCGCTCGGACCGGCGAGCTCGGTGAAGCGGCCGCCGGCCGGACCCCAGTGCGAGACGATCGGCGGCATCCAGCCCATGCGGTCGAGCGACTTCACGACCTGCGACGACGGCCCGACGTTGCCGACGAGGAACAGGACGTCGGTGCCGGCGGACTTGAGCCGCGATAGCTGCGGCACCACGTCGACGTCGTTGCCCTCGAATTTCTCGATGCCCGCGGCCTTCATTTTCTTCTCGGCGAGCGCGGCCGTCAGGCCCTTCTCGTTCGATTCGCCCCAGGGATTGTTGACCAGGATCATGCCGGGCTTCCTGGCGTTGTACGTCTTCTGCGCGTACTGCAGCATCGCCTTGTCGACCAGCTCGTCGACCGCGGAAACTCGGAACACGTAGTTGTCCTTCGCGCCGTTCTTCGTGATCGGCGTGCCGGCGGCCCAGGGATCCATGAACGGCAGCTTGTTCTCGTTCGCGATCGGCACGATGGCGAGCGCGACGGGCGAATCCAAGCCGCCGATCAGCACGGCGACCTTCTCCTTGAAGTAGAGCTCGCGCGCCGCGATTACGCCTTTGGCGGGGATCGACTCGTCGTCGCGCCGCAAGAGCTCGAGCTTGCGCCCATTCAACAGGCCGCCTTTGGCGTTGATCTCGTCGATCGCGATCGCGAGGCCGCGCGTGATGGCCTCGCCGGCGCGCGCCGACTGGCCGGAGAGCGCGGTGACGAGGCCGATCTTGATGGTCTGCTGTGCCCAGGCGGGCGCAGCGGCAAGCAACGACAGAGCTACGCATAAGCGGATCATTTGAACCCTCCCGAGATGCGCTAGCTTAGCAGGACGCATGCCATGTTAGGCTTGCGGCTTCGCAAGCTTCGCGCCCTCCCGGCGAACGCAGCCTGTCCCGATACGGTGCGCGCCGAGCGGGCCTCTCACCGACCCGGTGCATCCGCTCAGGTTCCACGGGCGTTACCCCTACTCCGCGATTACTCGGCGGCCCGACTACGCCTGGCCGAAGAGCCGCCGGCTCGCGGTCTACGTCGGGCTCAACATCGAGCACTTCGCGTTCGGCGCCGGCCTCGGGGCCTGCATCGGGCCGAAGAGCCACGAGCCCGACATCCTGAACTACTCCTGGCGCGACTACGGCAACCGGGTCGGGGTCTGGCGCTGCCTCGATCTCTTCGGCCAGCTCGGCTTGAAAGTCGGCGCCCTCGTCAATACGGCGCTCTACGACTATTGCCCCGAGGTGATCGAGGCGTGCGTCAAGCGTGGCGACGAGCTGATCGGCCACGGCCACACCAACTCCGAGCGCCAGGGCGAGATGACCGAGATGCTGGAGAAGGCGCTGCTCACGTACTGCCGCGAGCGCATCGAGAAGCAGTCCGGCCAGAAGGTGCAGGGCTGGCTCAGCCCCTGGATCTCGGAGAGCTTCGTCACCCCCGACCTGCTGCAGGAGACCGGCTACTCCTACACCCTCAACTGGGGCCACGACGACCAGCCGGTCGAGATGAAGACCCGCGCCGGGAAGATCTGGGCCGTGCCCTACCCGCAGGAGCTGAACGACATCCCGGCGATCATCCACCGGCAGATGTCGGCGAGCGCCTTCGCCGACCTCGTCGTCGACAACTTCGACGAGATGCTCGAGCAGTCGCGCACCCAGCCGCTCGTCATGGGCATCGCGCTGCATCCCTACATCGTCGGCCAGCCGCACCGCCTGCGGCACCTGCGCCGCGCGCTGCAGCACATCGTGAAGGAAAAGCGCGTCTGGTTCACCACCCCCGGCGCGATCGCCAAGTGGGTCGGCGAAACCCCGAGCAGCGACGCGAACTTCCTCGGCTGACCCCCTGTGAAGCAACCGTGTTTTGGATGGGTCTATCAATGGGGTTTGAATTCGGGGGAGCGGGGGTTTACCGCAGTGCCTGGCGATACACCTCGCCCGCCTCGCCGAAATCGCTCACCGTGACGGCGAGGTCCTTCAGCAGCCCGTCCTCGATGCCGTAAACCCATCCGTGGACCGCGAGCGGCTGGCCGCGCTCCCAGGCGTCGCGCGCGATGCTCGTGTGGCAGACGTTGGCCACCTGCTCGATCACGTTGAGCTCGCACAGCCGCCCGGCGGCGTTGGCCGCGCGCACGAGCGCCGCTTCGTGCTTGAGGCGCACGTCCTGCACGTGGCGCAGCCAGTTGTCCGAAAGGCCCAGGCGCTCGCGCGCGAGCGCCGCCTGCACACCGCTGCAGCCGTAGTGCCCGCACACGATGATGTGGCGCACCTTGAGGATGTCGACCGCGAACTGCATCACCGAGAGGCAGTTGAGGTCGGTGTGCACCACCAGGTTGGCGATGTTGCGGTGGACGAAGAGCTCCCCGGGCAGCAGGCCCACGATCTGGTTGGCCGGCACGCGGCTGTCGGAGCAGCCGATCCAGAGGTACTCGGGGAACTGCTGGCGCGAGAGCTTGCTGAAGAATTCCGGGTCCTGCAGGCGGATCGCCTGCGACCAGGCGCGGTTGGCGTCGAAGAGGTGCTTGAGGGATCGCATGCGTTTTACCTTGACGCCAGCTCGAGCTTCATGCCTTCGTGGGAAGCGACGAAGCCGAGGGATTCGTAGAAGCGGATCGCGTCGCCGCGCCGCTTGTCGGAGGTGAGCTGCACCAGGCGGCAGCCCTTCTCCCGTGCGCGCTCGATCGCCCACTCCACGAGCCTGCGGCCGATGCCGCCGGAGCGGAGCCGCGCGTCGACGCGCACGCCTTCGATCAGGGCGCGCCGGCTGCCGCGCCGCGTGAGCGTGGGGATGCAGGTGAGCTGCAGCACCGCGACCACGCGTCCGGCGAGCTCGCCCACGACGAGCTCGTTGTTCGGATCGCCGTCGATCGCATCGAACGCGCCGAGGTAGCTCGCGGCAAGCGGCGACGTGTATTCCTCGCGCCCGGCGCCGAGCACGTCGTCCGCGAGCATCCGCACGATGTCCGGCAGGTCGCCGCGGACGGCGCGCCGGAATCTCGGCTCAGCGTTCGCCAAGCAGCGGAACGAAGTCGTACTCGCCGATGCCCTGGAGTACCAGGAACGTGGCCGAGGACTCGCCGGCGTTGGTGACGAGGTGCGGCCGGCGCGGCGACACCGAATAGGTCTCGCCGGGCTTCAGCGTCACGTTCTCTTTCGGGCCCTGCAGGAAGATGCGGATCGATCCCTGCAGCACGTAGAACGTGTCCTGGACGTTGCTGTGAAAGTGCCAGGGCACCTTCTGCGTCTTCGAGAGCTGCAGCTCGTTGATGCGGAACCCCGGGCGCTCGGCGTGAGACTGCCTGCGCTCGACCTCGTAGAGATGGCTGGCGTCTTTCAATGCTTCCATTCGATCCTCGCTTCGCCGCTCGAGTATAGCGCTTCAACCCTGGCCCAAAGCGCCGCTCCTCTTTCGGCGCCGAGCCTGCGTTCGTACTGCGCTCTCCATTCCTCGAGCCTGGCGGGCAGCGGCCGCCGTGGATCTTCGCTCAGCGAGTAGGCCATCCCCTCGGTGATCCATCGCGGTCCTCGCCACGCCCTGATAAAGCCGAGCTTCTCGTACTGGGCCGCGTGGATCAGCTCATGCCGCACGAAATGCGCCGCCCAGCCGCGCGGGCCAATCAGAATGGCCTTGCCGCCGAACGTTTCCGCGGTCGAGCGGCGCTTGCCGAAAGTGCCGAAGCAATGCTCCGACGAGCAGAACAGCGCGACCGGCAACGCCTGCGGCGCGCCGAGCTTCTGCTCCACGTCGGCGCGCGCCGAGCGCACCAGTTCTTGCGCTTCGGCGAGCCGCCGAGCGTCGTCGACGCACACGCGCTCTTCGCAGACCAGTCCGAACAAGCCTGGCGCCAGCGCTCGCAGGGGGCCCGGAATCGCCACGGTTGCGACCGGGACGAGCGCCGCGGCGATCAAGCCGATCAGGAGCAGCCGCCTCGCTTTGGAACGGCTATTGCGCATTGGCGGCGCGGATCGCGGGCACATCGAGGATGCGCACGCCCTGCGGCCCGCGCTCGATGGCTGCGACAAGCGCGCTCACCATCTGGCCAATCGTGACGAGCCCGAGGCGCAGCGCCGTTTCGCGCAGCGGCGCCACCAGCGCGCCGAGCGCATAGAACGGCACGAGGAGATGAGGCCAGCGGTGCCCGGGACCGAGCACGTACCACGGCCGCAGGATCGTGGCCGGAATACCGCTGGCGCGAATGCGCGCCTCGCCGGCCTGGCGCACGGCGATATAGGCCTGCATCACCGGAGCGGGCTGCGCCACGCTGACGTAGACGAAATGCGCGATGCGCGCCGCGCGCGCCGCCACGAGGGCGGCATCGACCGAGGGCAGGTCCACCGCCCGGAAGCTCGCCGCCTTGGCCGGGCTGGGATGCGGGGTGCCGACGAGATGGACGAGCGTGTCGGCCGGCGCG
Source organism: Burkholderiales bacterium (assembly GCA_044870335.1). GTDB lineage: Bacteria > Pseudomonadota > Gammaproteobacteria > Burkholderiales > SG8-39 > SCGC-AG-212-J23. The sequence goes on from JBIOYV010000135.1 coordinate 20,606, forward strand.
ACCTTGTCCGCGAACGTCCCGGGCTCGAGCGCGTTCCCCACGACGGTTTCGGCGCCGGCGGGAATGTGCTGCACGCTCTGCCTCCGAGCCAAGGCCCGCACGCCGTGCCCGCGGCGGAGCAAGGCCGCCATCAGGGCCCGGCCCATATAGCCGGTCGCTCCGGTGACGAAGACGCAGCGCCGCGTCACTACCTTCGCTTCTTCGCGCGCTTGGCGGCGGGCTTCTTCTGGCGTGCCTTCGTCGTCGCGGCCACCGAGCCGGGAGCGACGAGCGCCGAGCCTCCGGTCTTGAACACGACCACCACGTTGTCCATCACGAAGTCGTCGACGTTGCCGGCGGTCATCTCCGCCGCGCGCACGCGCAGGATGTTGTTCTCCTGCAGTACGTTGGGGTGGATGAGCATCACGTTCCCGTTCCAGCGCGCGATCGCGGAGCGGTCCTGGTGCGCCTCCGACCCCGAGCCGAGCATCCGCGATTCGAAGTCGACGCTCGGCGCGATGCCGCCGAAGATGGTCTGGCCGTTGATCTCCAGCCCCTGGCGCACCGACACGCCGAGCGTCTGGAAGAGGAGCAGCGCGAACTGGCCGCGGTCTACCGACGGGCAGCGGAAGGCGAAGGACTTCTCCCAGCCGACGAAGGGCGCGTCGTCCTCGATGCCGGATTCGCGCTCGCGCAGCGACGCCTTCTCGTCGCGAATCATGTCGCCGAACCGCTGGCGCACGTCGGTGATGATGGTGAAGTCCAATGCCATTGTTGTTGCCTCCTTTTGAGTCTCAGGTGGAACTGCGGATTCTCACATCCGGCGCGGCGGCTTCGCTTGCGGGCACTTCGACGCAGGAGGCGCAGACGACCGCGGCGTACGAGCGCGGAGCGTCCTGCGCCGACGCAGCCGCGCAGCTCGCCATCGCTGCGATCGACAGCACGTGAAGCCGCATGCCTACGCCGACCATTCCGCGTAGTGGGCGAAGCCGGCCCGGACTTTGCCCCCCGGGCCGAAATGCAACACCTCCGCCGCAAGCCCCCGGTGACCCCTGTAGTACACCGTTACGCTGTCCGTACCGGCAAGCGCGGCCAGAAGCTCGAAATGCAGGCCGGGAAGCGCCTTCAGGGCTTTCGCCCAGTAGGCACCGACGGCCGCCTTGCCCTTGAGCTTCCCCGAGGGCTCGCTCATCAGCGTCACGACAATCGGCGACGACATCTCGAAATCGTCTTCGTAGTGCTCCAGGATGCGCTCCAGGTCATGCGAATTCCACGCGGCGACCCACTCCCTGGCGAAGTGCTCGGCGAATCCTTGCTGCATCATGGGAGATCCGAAGACGACGATTTCGAGATGCGGGCGCGCCACCAGCGCGTGATCTGGTCCCGGCAGGGCGTGAGGACATGCGAAATCGCGATCAGCGCGAGGCCGGCGAAGAGAAGCGGAACCGGATGCCAGCGCGGGGGAACGACGGCCGCCAGCACCACCATCACCACACCGGGCGCCGCACAGGCGAACGATATCCTCTTGGCGTCCAGCCTCACCCCGGCGCCTTCCACTGCGGGTTCCACGCCACCTCCCAGAGGTGGCCGTCCAGGTCCTGGAAGTAGCCCGCGTAGCCGCCCCAGAAGGTGTCGTGGGCGGGCTTCACGATCGGGGATTCGAGGTCGAAAAACGCGACCGCGCCGTGCCCGAACTGCGCGCCGACGATGCCCTCGGTCTTCCATCCGAGCCCGTCGCGGTAGAACCGCAGCGCGCGCTCGAGGTCGTCGACGCCGAGGGTGAGGAGCGTGATCCGGGGCTTCATGGCCGCAATATCATTGCCCACCTCGACCAGGATTAAAAGGGGAGAAACGCATGGAACCGGGAAAGATCCGCCTCATCAACTCGGGCGGCCAGAGCGACGCCGGCTTCACTCAGACGATCGCCGTGTCCGTCGGCAACAGGCTCTACCGCGTGACGAACACCGGCACGGCGAACGGCGGTCCGGGCACCATGAGGATCCGCATCGCCAGGACTGTGCTGTGGTTCACCATCAACTCCGTGTTCGACCTGACCGCGGGACGCTCCGTCGACGTGATCGGGTCGACGCTCTCGGTGCTCGCGCTCGACACGCTCGAGCTCTTCGGGAGCTACGACACGATCTGATTAATGCGTCACCCTCCCCGGCATCAATGCGGCTGCGAGCGCGGCGCTCATATCGCGCTCGAGCGACCCGACGCCCCTCACCACGAAAGTGCCGCCGTTCCACCAGTGAGTTCGCACATTCGCTTGGGCGCTCGAGCTCGGCACGTCCAGCAGGCGCAGCTCCAGCACCACCTCGGTTCCGCCTTCTACGATCGACGGAATGCCGATCCGAAGGATCGGCCCTAGCTCGCGCACGACGATGACGAGCACCTTGTCGGCCATCGGCGAGGCGGCGGACGCCAGCTTCAGCAGCGCATCGTCCGATGGCACCTCGGCCGTGCGCTCTCCGGGCAGCCGCCGCACCTCGAACCCGGCGACGCAGGCCGAATCGGCGAAGAATGACTCGATTCCCCGCAGCGCCGCGGCTTCCCGTCGCTCCGGCTCCTTCTGGTCCGTGCGCCACTGCGGCCCCCAGTAGACGAGCGCGGAGAGCTTGCCGGAGCCCTCGCTGCAGAAAGGCTCGTACATCGTCGCGCCGGTCGTCTCCACCCTGGTGGATGCGCAACCCGACACGATGACGACAAGAGCAGTCGCCAGAATTGCTCGTTCGCGGTGAAGCATCAGGAAGTTAGGATATGCTGTGAAATCACTCGGCGAGGAGGCCTGGCATGATCAAGGTCAGCGTCATGTACCCGAACACCGCGGGAGCCAGATTCGACCACGCGTACTATCGCGACAAGCATATGCCGCTGGTAAAAGCGCGCATGGGTGACTCCTGCTTGTACTACACGGTGGACAAAGGCTTCGCCGGCGGCGAGCCGGGCAGCTCGGCTCCATACGTGGGCATGTGCCATATCTTCTGCGACTCGGTGGAACGATTTCAGGCCGGCTTTGGCCCCCACGCGAAAGAGATCATGGCTGACATCGCCAACTACACCGATCTCAGCCCGGTCATTCAGATCAGCGAAGTCGTTGTCGGGCATCGGCCCTAACGACCCGCCCTTTTCGCCCGCCTCGCCACGTTGAGCTCGGCTGCTTCGGCAGCGCGCAGCTTCGCGATGCGCGTGATGAGCCGGGTCGGGACCGCCTTGTCGTCGAGGGGAAAGCGGATGGTCCCCTTGCTGTGCACCAAGCCAGCGAGCTCTTTCCTGAGCGCCCCTTTGACGCGCGCGGTCGCCGGATAGATTGAGTAGTGGCTCCGAAAGCCCGCGAAGTAGAGCACCATGCGGCCGTCGAACTTGTAGACCGGAATCCGGTACGAAATCCCTTCGGTGGCCTCGGGCAACGCCTTGCGGATCGTTGCGCGCACGCGCTTGAGCACCGAGCGTGCTGGAAGCGGTTGCGCGGCGATATAGGCGCCGACGGAACGGTGATCCTTCCTACCCATTGTGTTGCTGGTAGGTCTGGATCATCTTCTTTCGTGGCCTTGCGCAGGGTAGCGCTCGCGCGCTAACAACATCCAGGTTTCGCGTCCGCCCTGAGGACTTCGGCCTTTCGAAGCACGTCCCTCGCCCACCTCCTCCAGGCCTCCGACATCTGCGGAGCCGCAATCAACCGACCGGCTTCATGGTGATCACGGGTGTAGATGCGAAATACATCGCGAATGGTGAGGTCCTGATCGGGCCTCTCGACGACCCGGATGTCATCGCCGGCCCCCACCTCGCCCTCGGCTACGATCCGCAAGTACGCTCCGGGCCGTAACGCCTCGGTGAAGCGGCGCGGGAACATCTTGTCGTTCATCCGCACTCCGAGCCGCCAGCAGGGAATGCGCGGCTCGGAGACCTCAAGCACAGCGCTCCCGATCTCCCAGCGCTCGCCGATGAGAGCGGCGTTCACCTCGATCCCTTTGGTCGTGAGATTTTCGCCGAACTCGCCGTGCGCAAGCGATCGGCCGATCTCCCCTTCCCACCACCGCGCATCTTCGATGGCGAAGGCGTAGACCGCCTTGTCGGGTCCCCCGTGCGCCTTGCGATCCGCCTGGTCGTCTCCGGCAAGGTTCACGCCGCGGGCTGCGATCCGTCCGGCGACCGGCGATTTCCAGATGGCACTCTTGGCAGGGCGCCCGTTGTAGTCGAACTCGCGCGCTCCGCCGACGTTGACCGAGACAACCGTTCCTGCCGTACTCGCCATAGCTTCCCCCGGCTTCTAGTCGACGATGAACAACTTGGCGCCGACGTCCGTGTACGAGCGATGCGGTTCGGCGTTGTCGGCTACCTGATAGCTCATCCCCGGGCGCAGCGTGAAGATCCGGCCGTCTCGCAGCTCGGTGTGGAGCTCGCCCTCGGTGCAAAGCAGGATGTGCCCCTTGACGCACCAGTGATCCGCGAGATACCCCGGCGTGTACTCCGCCATCCGCACGCGGATTCCCCCGAAGACTCTCGTGCGCCAATACGCCAGGCCGCGCTCGCCTCGATGCTCCGTGCGCTCGACTTGAGACCAGTCTGTCGTGCCAAACGGGATGGAGGACATGTCCATGAAACGGCCTACCGTTCGCGTCCTGCCGCACCGGCCTCAGCGCGGGGAAGCTTGGCGTCGGTCAACAACGCCCGGTTAGGCGGCAACGCGCCGACCATTATTAAGGACGTGCACGACAAACGCGCCAAAAATTATTAGAACCGCCGCGACGCCCCGAACAAGCAACGGATCTTGACTCGACCACCAGTTCAGGACAGCTTCGGAACGCTCGATGCCGAAAATTGGTGTTGCGAGCCCCGCGATAACCATGACTGCACCAATTAAACGAACAGTCTTCGGCATACGCGATACCGACGCCACCGATAACAAGAGTGCACCGAAGATAATCCGCAGCCCCGCGACGACGTAAAGCGCTGTGGGATTAAGTAATGAGCCCGCGAAGTTCAGGAAGGCAGATGGGGCCAGAACTCCCACGGCGCCGAACAAGGCGATCATCGCAGCTATGGCCATCGCAATTAGCGTGAGTCGCTTCACAGCGCCTCTTTACCTCTAGTTCACAGTGAGGGGCGGGCCGCTTGCGGCCCGTCCCTCTCGACCGTGTTGTTATGCCTCATGAATGCAATGAGCCAGTATGCAAATGCCACGCCTAACCCGGCCGGTACGCCCCATAGTGCAAGATGACCGATCATCCAAAGAGACATGGATGAGAATGGCCAAAACAATGCAACCTGGAAGATGCATAACGTGACGGTCCCTAAGATGGCACTGGCAACAAGCAACGTCCAGAGCTTGAGCAAGCCGCTCCAGCGCAAGACAAGAATTGCAGGTACGCCTAGTAGAGCGAACCCGGCGTAACTAACTAAAGCAACCCAACCGAGGAACGAGCCGGCGTCGTTGGCAAAAACTGAAGGATCCCAAAGTGCGAGGACGCCAAAGAAGACGAAAAAGAGCAACACCGGAGCAGCCGGTGCGAGCACCATACCCAGAGCATTACGCGGCAGCCAAGCAGTCATGAGGCATAACGTCGTATATCCCGAAACATTTCCGGATATCTTGGCGCAGGTTGGTGAAGTGGACAAATGAATCAATCGCTTGTCCTTCGCTCGGCTTTGTTATCCGGTGCGAAATGGAACAAGCGCTTGATTTGTCGGTGCTGCGGGAGAAGGGGCCCCTAGGGGCCGTGAATCAGCTGTTGAGAACGACTACCCGACCCACTTGCGTGCGTTGTAGAACATGCGCATCCAGGGCGAGTCCTCGACCGATCGGTCGGGGGCCCAGGACATCTGTACGGTGCGGAAGACGCGCTCGGGGTGGGGCATGACGATGGTGAAGCGTCCGTCTGCGGTGGTGAGGCCAGTGATGCCGTGCGGCGAGCCGCTCGGGTTGTAGGGGTAGGTCTCGGCGGGCTCGCCGCGGTTGTTGACGTAGCGCATGCACACGAGGGCGCCTGCCTCGCCGTCCCTGAAGAGCGCGCGGCCCTCGCCGTGCGCGGTGACGATCGGCATGCGGCTGCCTTCCATGCCCTGGAAGAAGATCGAGGGGCTCGGGGTGACCTCGACCATGACGAAGCGCGCCTCGAACTGCTCGGACTTGTTGCGCACGAAGATCGGCCAGTCGGCGGCGCCGGGGACGAGCTCCTTCAGCGCGGCGAGCATCTGGCAGCCGTTGCAGGCGCCCAGGGCGAAGGTGTCGGGGCGGGCGAAGAAGCGCTCGAATTCCCGGCGCGCGCGGGCGTTGAAGAGGATGGTCTTGGCCCAGCCCTGCCCTGCACCGAGGACGTCGCCGTAGGAGAAGCCGCCGCCGGCGACGAAGGCCTTAAAGCCCGCGAGCGTGGCGCGCCCGGCGATGAGATCGGTCATGTGCACGTCGACCGAGTCGAAGCCGGCGCGGTCGAAGGCCGCGGCCATCTCGACGTGGCCGTTCACGCCCTGCTCGCGCAGCACGGCGATGCGCGGCCGCGCGCCGGTGGCGACGAACACTTCCTTCGGGTCCCCGAAGGTCTCCTTCGGATCATAGGTGAGCGAGAGCGAGAGGCCCGGGTCGTTCTGCTCGATGATGCGGTCGTATTCCTCGCGCGCGCACTGCGGGTTGTCGCGCAGGGCCTGCATGCGGCGCGTGACCTCGGCCCAGGGGCGCTGCAGGTGGTCGCGCTTGTTGTTGAACACGCTCCTGTTGTTGCGGGTGAAGCGGATCTCGTCGCGTGCGCTGGCGTGGCCGATGAGGTGGCTGCAGTGGCCGAGGCCCGCCTTGCGCAGCCCGTCCATCACCCGGCCGCGGTCGCCGGCGCGGATCTGCAGCACCGCGCCGAGCTCCTCGCTGAAGAGCGCCGCGAGCGCGAGGTCGTTCAGCCGCCCGATGAGCTGCTCGTCGGCGTTGCGCTTGAAGGCGTCGACGTCGTCCATCGCGGCATCGAAGGTGAGCGCATCGAGGTTGAGCGTGACGCCGCAATGGCCGGCGAAGGCCATCTCGCATACCGCCGCGAAGAGACCGCCGTCGGAGCGGTCGTGGTAGGCGAGAAGCTGCGGGCGCAGCTCCTGGATCGCGCGGAAGAAGGCCTTCAGGAGCCGCGGGTCGGCATCCGGCGCCTGGTCGCCGAGCTGCGAGAACACCTGCGCGAGGATCGAGCCGCCGAGGCGGTTCCTCCCTTCCCCGAGGTCGACGAGGACGAGCTCGGTCTCGCCGCAATCGGTGCGAAGCTGCGGCGTGAGCGTGGCGCGCGCGTCCTCCATCGGCGCGAACGCCGAGACGATGAGCGAGAGCGGGCTCACCACCTCCTTCCCGTCCCAGGCGGTGCGCATCGACAGCGAATCCTTGCCCACCGGGATGGAAATGCCGAGCGCGGGGCAGAACTCGAGCGCGACTGCGCGCACCGTGTCGAAGAGCGCCGCGTCCTCGCCGGGATGGCCGGCCGCCGCCATCCAGTTGGCGGAGAGTTTTACCTTTGACAGGGAAGCAATCGGCGCGGCGGCGAGGTTCGTCAGCGCCTCGCCCACGGCCATGCGGCCCGACGCGGGCGCGTCGATGAGCGCGAGCGGCGTGCGCTCGCCGATGGCGAAGGCTTCGCCGGCGTAGCCCTGGTAGTCGGCGAGCGTGACCGCGCAGTCGGCCACCGGCACCTGCCACGGGCCGACGAAGGGGTCGCGCGCGCACAGGCCGCCGACGGTGCGGTCGCCGATGGCGACGAGGAAGGTCTTGTCGGCGACGCTCGGGTGCTGCAGCACGCGGTAGGCCGCCGCCTGCAGCGTGACCTTGTCGAGCGCGAGCGGCTTGAGCGCGCGCTTCAGGCGCTTCACGTCGCGCAGCATCTTCGGCGGTCTTCCGAGGATGAGCTCGAGCGGGACGTCGACCGGTCCCTTGCCGAGCTTCGAGTCCGTGACGAGTAGGCGGCCGTCGGCGGTGGCGGTGCCGAGCACGGCGAAGGGGCAGCGCTCGCGCTCGCACAGGTGCTTGAATACTTCAAGGGAGGCGGGGGAGATCGCCAGCACGTAGCGTTCCTGAGCCTCGTTGCTCCAGATCTCGCGCGGCGACATGCCGGTGTCCTCGACCGGGATCGCCCGCAGCTCGACGCGCGCGCCGCGGCCGGCCGAATGCACCAGCTCGGGAAGCGCGTTCGACAGCCCGCCGGCGCCGACGTCGTGGATCGAGAGGATGGGATTCGCCTCGCCGAGCTGCCAGCAGCGGTCGATCACCTCCTGCGCGCGCCGTTCCATTTCGGCGTTGTCGCGCTGCACCGAGTCGAAGTCGAGGTCGGCGACGTTGGCGCCGGCGCCCATCGACGAGGCGGCGCCGCCGCCCATGCCGATCAGCATCCCGGGGCCGCCCAGCTGAATCAACAAGTCGCCTTCGGAAATGCCCTTCTTGTGGGCATGCTGGGCGCGCAGGCTGCCGAGCCCGCCCGCGAGCATGATCGGCTTGTGGTAGCCGTGCGCCCCCATCTCGAAGGCGCGGAAGTAGCCGCACAGGTTCGGCCGTCCGAACTCGTTGTTGTAGGCCGCGGCGCCGATCGGCGCTTCGAGCATGATGTCGAGCGCCGAGGCGATGCGCTCGGGCTTGCCCACCCCCTCGCCTTCCCAGGGCTGGAGCGCGCCCGGGATGCGCAGGTTCGACACCGAGTAGCCGACGAGGCCGGCCTTGGGCTTGGCGCCGCGACCGGTCGCGCCTTCGTCGCGGATCTCGCCGCCCGCGCCGGTCGCCGCGCCCGGGAAGGGCGAGATCGCCGTGGGATGGTTGTGGGTCTCGCACTTGGCGACGAAATGGGTCGACTCCGGAACGAAGCCGTATACCCGGTCCGAATTCGGGATAAAGCGATGCGCTGCGCCGCCCTCGATGATTGCGGCGTTGTCGGCGTAGGCGACCACCGTGCCCTGCGGCGCCACCGCGTGCGTGTGGCGGATCATGGCGAAGAGCGACTGCGGCTGGCGCTCGCCGTCGACGATCCAGTCGGCGTTGAAGATCTTGTGGCGGCAGTGCTCCGAGTTCGCCTGTGCGAACATGGTGAGCTCGGCGTCGGTCGGATCGCGCCCCAGGCCGCGGTACGCGCGCTCGAGGTATTCGACCTCGTCGTCGCTTAGGGCGAGGCCGAGCCGCTGGTTTGCTTCCCGAAGCCTGGAGACGGGAATGATCTCCATGGTTCTGGATGGAACATGTTGAAACAGGCGCGGCACCTCGTCGAACGAGCGCAGCACCGTCTGGGTCATGCGGTCGTGCAGCCCGGCGGCGAGCGCCGCCTCGTTCGAGCCTACGTAGTAGACCGTGCCGCGCTCGATGCGCCTCACCGGCGTAAGGCCGCAGTTGCGGACGATGTCGGTGGCCTTCGACGACCAGGGCGAGACCGTGCCGAGCCGCGGCACGACCAGGAAAATGCTGCTGTCGACGTCCTCCTCGAGCGTCGCGCCGCCGTCGTCGAGCAGCGCGCGCAGCGTGCGCGCCTCGTGCGGCTCGAGCCCGCGCTCGAGCTCGACGAAATAGCGGTATCCGGCGCTCAGGGAGCGCAGATCCGGGTCGATCTTCTGCAGCGAGGCGAGCAGCTTGGCGAGTCGGAACTGCGACAGGGCGCGCGGCCCGCGAAGCTGAAGGATTTCGGACACTGACACTAGTTACGGACCACTGACACTAGTTACGGACTTGCGGTTCCTTGACCGTTCCCCCGATCACGAGTATCGCACGCAAAGGCTGCACCGTGGTGCGGATGTCGGCCACGATGCGCCCCACGATCGCGCCGCTCGGCGCGATGTCGGCGCTCGCGGCGGCGGTGAGCGCCCCGGCGCTGATGTTGACGTTTCGCAGTGCCACGGCGCCGCGGTCGTACGTTGCATGCCCGGTCATCTCCGTGAACTGGGTGCGGCCGCCGTACTGGCGGCCGCTCGTGTGCAGCACCCGCGACAGGTCGACGGTGCCGAGCATGCCCTTGCCCACGCTGAAATTCCCCTCGAGGTGTGCGCCATTGTAGAGCTTCATGGGGTCGCCGCCGCTCATGGAGAAGCGCCCCTGGCCTTCGGCCTTGCCCTCGGAGAGCAACGCGGGGGCGAACACCGCAGCATTGATCGCGCGCGCGGTGAGCCCGCCTTCGAGCTGCCAGCCGCCGCTCCAGCGAACGCTCGCCGTTCCGGACACTGCGCCGTCGAACACCCCGCCGCCCCATGAAGCGATATTCATACCCTGGCGATTGGCCTTGCCCTTCATCGCAAACGTCGACAGCACGAGCTCGGGCGCGAACGGGATCGCGAGCGTCGCGGCGGTGACGTCGAATTCGACCTCGCCGTTCGCCGTCGGGGTGAGCGTCGCCGCCAGGCTGTCCGGGCCGCTCAGGATCACGCTGTTCACCGCGCCGTCGGGAGTGAACCGGACTTCGCCGTCCAGCGCGGGCAGCGCCACCGGCCCGGTGAGCCTCAAGTCCTTCGCGAAGATGCGCGCTCCGCGGAAGCCGTCGCCGCGCAGCTTCGCGCCGACCACCGCGCCGATCGCCGACTGCGGCACCGTGACGCCCGCGAGCTCGAGGCGGCTCAGGGCCTGCCTGCCCTCGGCCAGCGCGCGAAGCTGCGGATAGGCGCGCGCTTGAGCGATCGTGGTCGCGCCGTCGACGCTCACGTTCTCGAGGTTGAGGCGCAGGCCGCTGTAAAGCGAGAGCCGCCCCGTGCCGATCTTAACCGGACGGCCGAGCGCATCCGAGGCCGCGCGCTCGTACTCGTCCATCGGCAGCGGGATGATGTGCAGCGCCACCAGGCCCGCGGCAAGCAGCGTGAGCAGCGTGATCCCGACCGGCCGCCCCCAGTTGACCTTGCGGCGCATCTTCGGGTACCTGACCGACTCCTCGCGCGCCGCCGCCTTTGCCCGCTCCTTGGCCTCCTTGGCGCGCTGGCGCGTCTCGCGTTCGCGCTCGCGCTGCGCCTTGCGCGCCTCGCGCGCGACCGCCGCCTCGTCGTGGCGCACCTCGGTCATGTCGAGGTCCTTGTCGCTCACCTCGATGTCCGGCAGCGGCGCGGCCTTCGCGAGGAGCGCCTCCTGCGCCTTGCGCTTGCGCTCCTCGGCCTCGAGCCGGCGGCGCTCCTCGGCCTCGAGCCGGCGGCGCTCCTCAACACCCGCGCGGCGCTCGGCTTCCTCGCTGGCGCGGCGCTCTTCCTCGTCGCGCCGCTGGCGTTCTTCCTGCTCGCGCGCCTCGCGTTCGAGCTGCTCGCGCATCTGGCGCTCGGCATCCTCCTGCGCCCGGCGCTCGGCCTCGGCCTGCGCCTTGAGCTTGCCTTGCTCGCGCGTCTGGCGGTCGGCGACCTCGCGGGCCTGGCGCTCCTCTTCCTCGCGCTGCGAGAAGGAGTCGAGGTCGGCCATGAGCGCGTCGAGGCTGCCTCCGCCCGGCGCCGCGGGCGCTGCCGCAGCCGGCAGCGTGGGCTGCGCTACCTTGGTCTCGTCCTTGGATTTGCCGCGGCCGCGGTTCTCGTCCTGGTCGCGCTCGCGTTCGCGCTGCCGCACGCGCGTGCGCGCTTCCTCCATGGCGCGCGCCTGGAGCATGCGCGCTTCCTCCGCCTCTCGGGCGCGGCGCACCTGCTCCTCCTTCTCGCGCAGCAGGCGGTCTTCCTCCTCGCGCCGCGCGCGCTCCGCCGCCTCGCGCGCCTTGGCCTCGATCTCCTCGCGCAGGCGGCGCGCTTCCTCTTCGACCCGGCGCTTCTCCTCTTCCTCCTCGCGGCGCTTGCGCTCGGCTTCCTCGCGCGCCCTGCGCTCGGCTTCTTCGTGAGCGCGCCGCTCTTCCTCTTCCTTGCGGCGGCGCTCCTCTTCTTCCCGGCGCTTGCGCTCGACATCCTCGCGCGCCTTGCGTTCCTCCTCGAGGCGCTGGCGCAGCGCCTCGGCCTCGCGCAGCGCGCGCTCGGCCTCCTCGCGCACCTTGCGCTCGACTTCCTCGCGCACCTTGCGCTCGGCCTCGAGCTTCGCGTGAGCCTCGGCTTCGGCCTTCGCCCGCGCCGCCTTGACCTGCGCTTCGGCGGCGGCCTTGGCGCGCCCGATCGCCTCCTCGCGCAGGCGGTTCTCCGCGTCGAGCCTCGCCTTGGCCTCGGCCTCGGCGCGCGCCTTGGCCTCGGCTTCCTGCTTGACACGGTCGCGCTCGGCCTGCGCCTTCGCTTCGGCTTCCTGGCGCGCCTTGTAGAGCGCCGATTCCTGCTCCTTCGCACGCAGCGCGGCATCGCTCACCTGCGCCTTGGAAGGCGCGGCGGCGGGCGCCAGCGGACGCGCCGCGGGCTTGATCGCCGGCATGATGGTGGTGAAGTCGAGGTCGTCTGCGCCGCCCGAGGACGAGGACGAGGCCTTCGCAGCCGGCGCCTTCGCCCCGGGCTTGACCGTCGCGACCGCGGGCCGCGACTGCGACGACGACGCCGCGGCCGCGACCTCGCGCACGAAGCCGTCCTTGTCGAGCTGCGCGATGAGCTTCTCGAACTCCGCGTCGAAGCTCTTGCCGACCTTCTGCGCCACCTCTCCCAGCGTGGCGCGGCCGTCGATAGCCGACAGCACCGCGCGGTCCGCGCGCTTGAGAAGGCTCGTCTTGCCGGAAGCTTCCTGGACTCCCTTGCCCGACTTGGAATAGATCGTGCTCGGCTTCATTCGAGTTCTAGTTATTCGCCGGGTCCTATTCTATAGCGCCGAAGCCGCCGCCACCCGGGGTCTCTATCACGAATACGTCGCCGGCCGCCATTTCGGTCTGAGCGAACGGGCCGAGCTCGGTGCGACTTCCGTCACTGCGCAATACGTAATTATTTCCTGCGGCGCCGTGCTCGCCGCCCGCCATGCCGTGCGGACGCACCAGGCGATGGCCAGATAGGATCGCCGCGGTCATCGGCTCGAGAAAGCGCACGCGGCGCACCGCGCCGTGCCCGCCGCGCCGGCGCCCGCGGCCGCCCGAACCCGCGCGGATCTCGAAGCTCTCGAGCCGCACCGGGAAGCGCCACTCGAGCACCTCGGGATCGGTGAGGCGCGAATTGGTCATGTGCGTCTGCACCACGTCGGCGCCGTCGAAGTCCGGTCCGGCGCCCGAGCCGCCGGCGACGGTCTCGTAGTACTGGTAGCGGTCGTTGCCGAACGTGAAATTGTTCATGGTGCCCTGCGAGGCCGCGAGCACGCCGAGCGCGCCGTAGAGCGCGTCGGTGATGCACTGCGAGGTCTCGACGTTCCCCGCGACCACGGCCGCCGGGTAGCGCGGACGCAACATGCAGCCCTCCGGAATCGAAACGCTGAGCGGCTTGAGGCAGCCCGCGTTGAGCGGGATATCGTCGTCGACCAGCGTGCGGAACACGTACAGCACCGCCGCCATGCACACCGCCGACGGCGCGTTGAAGTTGTTCGGCAGCTGCGCCGAGGTGCCCGAGAAATCGATTTTCGCTTCTCTTCTGTCCTTCAGAATCTTTATGGAAACCTGGATGCGCGCGCCGTTGTCGAGCGGGTAGTCGAACTCGCCGTCCTTCAGCACTCCAATCACCCGGCGCACCGACTCCTCGGCGTTGTCCTGCACGTGGCGCATGTAGGCGCGCACCACGTCGAGGCCGAAGTGGGCCACCATCCGCGCGAGCTCCTGCACGCCCTTCTCGTTGGCGGCGATCTGCGCCTGCAGGTCGGCGACGTTCTGGCGGACGTTGCGCACCGGATAGGCGCCCGAGCCGAGCAGCGCCGCTACTTCCTTCTCGCGCAGGCGTCCTTCCTCCACCAGCAGGAAGTTGTCGATGAGCACGCCCTCCTCCTCGACCACCTTCGAGCCCGGCGGCATGGATCCCGGCGTGACGCCGCCGATGTCGGCGTGGTGGCCGCGCGACCCCACATAGAAGAGGATCTCTTTTCCGTGCTCGTCGAAAACCGGCGTGATCACGGTCACATCCGGAAGATGCGTGCCGCCGTTGTATGGCGCGTTGAGCACGTACACGTTCCCGGGTTTCATGGTTGCCGCGTTCAAACGGATCACGGTCTTGATCGATTCGCCCATCGAGCCCAGGTGAACCGGCATGTGCGGCGCGTTGGCGATCAGGTTGCCTTCGCCGTCGAACAGCGCGCAGGAGAAATCCAGCCGCTCCTTGATGTTCACCGAGTACGCCGTATTCTGCAGCCGCAGGCCCATCTGCTCGGCGATGGACATGTAAAGGTTGTTGAAAATCTCGAGCATCACCGGATCGACCTGCGTGCCGATCGCCGCGGCATTTTTCCTCTGCACGACCCTTTCAAGCACGAGGTGATCGAGCGCGGTCACGCTCGCGCGCCACTCGGGCTCGACCACCGTGGTGGCGTTCGCCTCCGCGATGATCGCGGGACCGTCGATGCGCTGGCCCGGCGCGAGGTCCTCTCGCCTGTAGAGCGGCGCCGCGCGCCAGGCGCCGCCGGAAAAAATGCGCACCGTCTCCGCCGGCGCGCCCGCCGGCTTCGGCGGCGCCGGATGCTCGGCGATCGCCTGGCCTGCGGCGAGCGCTTCGACCGAGACCGCCTCGGCGACGAGCGCCTTTCCCGGCATCAGGAAGGAGAACTGCTTGCGGTACGCGGCCTCGAACTGCGCCTGCATGTCGGCGAGCGAGCCGAGCGTCACGACGAGCGCCGTGTCGGTACCCTCGTACTTGAGGTGCGCGCGCCGCAGCGCCTTGACCGCGGCGGCCGGCACGCCCTGCGCGACGAGGGCGGCGCTCGCCTCGGCCGCGAGCCGCTCGGCGAGCTCCTCGAGCGCCCGGGGATCGTCGAGCTTCGTCTCGAGCGCCTGGCTGCGCATCGCCACCTGGTCTGCGAGGCCCATGCCGTAGGCCGAGAGCACCCCCGCCAGCGGATGGATGAAGACGCGCGTCATCGCGAGCGCGTCGGCGACCAGGCAGGCGTGCTGGCCTGCGGCGCCGCCAAAGCAGCACAGCGTGTACTGTGTGACGTCGTGCCCGCGCTGCACCGAGATGTGCTTGATCGCGTTCGCCATGTTGCCGACCGCGATCTGGACGAAGCCCTCGGCGACCTGCTCCGGGGAGCGGCCATCAGCGATTTTTGCAGTGAGGTCTGAAAATTCGTCGCTCACCGCCTGAAAATCAAGACGCTCGTTCCCGTGCGGGCCAAAAACCTGCGGGAAGTACTTCGGCTGGATCTTGCCGAGCATCACGTTGGCATCGGTCACGGTGAGCGGTCCGCCGCGGCGGTAGCTTGCCGGGCCGGGGTTCGCACCTGCAGAGTCGGGGCCGACGCGGTAGCGCGCGCCGTCGAAGTGCAGGATCGAGCCGCCGCCCGCCGCAACGGTGTGGATGCTCATCATCGGCGCGCGCATGCGCACGCCCGCGACCCGGGTCTCGAACTCGCGCTCGAGCTCGCCGGCATAGTGCGACACGTCGGTGGAAGTGCCGCCCATGTCGAAGCCGATGATGCGGTCGAACCCGGCGGCCGCCGAGGTGCGCACCGCGCCGACGATGCCGCCCGCCGGCCCCGAGAGGATCGCGTCCTTGCCCTGGAACTGGCGCGCGCCGGCGAGGCCGCCGTTCGACTGCATGAAAAGGAGGCGCACGCCCGGGACCTCGGCGGCGACCTCCTCGACGTAGCGGCGCAGAATCGGCGAAAGATAGGCGTCGACGACCGTCGTGTCGCCCCGGCCGACGAGCTTCATGAGCGGGCTCACGCGGTGCGAGACCGAGATCTGGACGAAACCGACCCGCCTCGCAAGCTCGGCCACCTTCGACTCGTGATCCGGGTAGCGGTAGCCGTGCATGAAGACGATGGCGATGGAGCGGTAGCCTTCGTCATAGGTCTCCTGGAGGTGGACAAGCGCCCCCTCTTCGTCCAGGGGAAGAACGATGTCGCCATGCGCCCCGCAACGCTCATCGACCTCGACCACCTTCGAATAGAGCATCTCCGGCAGCACGATGTGCCGGTCGAAGATGCGCGGCCGGTTCTGGTAGGCGATGCGCAGCGCGTCGCGAAAGCCGCGCGTGATGAAGAGAACGGTGCGGGCGCCCTTGCGCTCGAGGAGCGCGTTGGTCGCCACGGTGGTGCCCATCTTGACCGCTTCAATGACCTGGGCCGGAATCTCGCCGTCCTTCTTCAGGCCTAGGATTTCGCGAATGCCGGCGAGCGCGGCGTCGCGGTAGCGCCCGGGGTTTTCGGACAGCAGCTTGTGCGTGACGAGGGCGCCGTCGGGGCGGCACGCGACGATGTCGGTGAAGGTGCCGCCGCGGTCGATCCAGAATTGCCAGCCCATTTAGAATCGAATCCTATCTTGAATAACAAGACCGCTTCGCCCTCGCTGGTCCTGCTCGGCATCCTGATGGCGCTGCCCGCGCTCGGCACCGATCTCTTCGTGCCGTCGCTGCCGGCGCTCGCACAATCGCTCGGCGCGCCGGTGAGCGCAGGGCAGTTCACGCTGACCACGTATTTCGCCGGGCTCGCTGCCGGCATGCTGGTCTGGGGCCCGCTCTCCGACCGCTTCGGGCGCAAGCCGGTGCTGCTCGCCGGCCTCGCCACGATGCTTGCCGCTTCGCTCGCCGCGGCGCTGGCAGAGTCGATCGCCAGCGTCGCCGCCGCACGCCTCGCCCAGGGAATCGCGATGTCGAGCGGCGCGGTGATCGTGCGCTCGATCGTGCGCGACCTGCACGCGCACGAGCAGGCGGCGCGCACGCTGGCGAGCATCACGATCGTCTTCAGCATCATCCCGATCGCCGCGCCGCTCGCCGGCGCCCAGCTCGCCGGCCGCTGGAGCTGGCAGGCGGTGTTCTGGGCCCTGGCCGCGGCCGCCGCCGCGCTCGCCGCAGCCACCGTCATGCGCCTGCACGAAACGGCGCCCGAGCCGCGGCGTTCCATCCGCCCCGCCGCGCTGGCGGGCAGCTTCGCCGCGATCGTCCGCGACCGGCGCTTCTACCCGCCGGTGCTCGTGCTCATATGCGCGCAGGCCGGGATCCTCGCCTGGGTGTCCAATTCCGCCTTCACGCTGGTCCGCGGGCTCGGCGTTCCGACGGTTGCGTATGGCTGGATGTTCGCGCTGGTCATGCTTGGGCAGATTGGCGGCGCCTGGACTTCCCGGCGGCTGGTGCTGAAAGTCGGGATGGGAAGGCTCATGCGCGCCGGCGCTCTGCTCGCGGTCTCGGCGGGCGCCACCGCCGCCGCGCTCGCCTGGGCGGGCGCGGTGCACTGGCTGGCCGTGGTGGGGCCCTTCGCCGTCTATCTTTTCGGCACCGCGCTCATCGCCCCGAGCGCGACGGCGAGCGCACTGTCGCCGTTTCCCGGCGCCGCGGGCACGGTATCCTCGCTGCTCGGCGCCCTGAGCTTCACTTTCGGCGCGCTGGTCAGCACGCTGCTCGGCGCGGCTTTCGACGGCAGTGCGCGTCCGATGGCCAGCGCCGCCGCGCTTGCCGGGCTGGGGGCGTTCTTTTTCGAAAGGCGGCTGGCCCGTGGAGCAGCTTGACGCCGTCGTGATCGGCGCCGGGGCCCTGGGCCTCGCGGTGGCGCGCGCGCTCGCCCTCTCGGGTCGCGAGGTGGTGATCCTCGAAGCCGAGGACGCGATCGGCACACACACCAGCTCGCGCAATTCCGAGGTGATCCACGCCGGCATCTACTACCCGAAAGGCTCGCTCAAGGCGCGCGCCTGCGTCGAGGGCAAGGCGCTGCTGTACGAGTATTGCGTGGCGCACGGCGTGCCGCACCGGCGCTCCGGGAAGCTCATCGTTGCGGCCGATGCTTCGCAGCTCCCTGAATTGGAGAAAATTCAGGAAAAGGCGCATGCCAACGGGGTCACCGACGTCGTCTGGATGACGCGCGCGCAGGCGCTCGCGCTCGAGCCCGAGCTCTCCTGCGTCGCCGCGCTCTACTCGCCTTCCACCGGGATCATCGACAGCCATGCCCTCATGCTCGCCTATCTCGGCGACGCCGAGGCGCACGGGGCGATGCTCGCCTTGAGAAGTCCGCTCGAGCGTGTCGAAGCCCGCGGCGGCGGGTTCGTTTTGCACGTGAATGGCAGCGATCCGATCAAATCATCGATGCTGGTGAATTCTGCCGGACTCAGAGCCCCCACGGTCGCAAGAAAAATGGAGGGCTACCGTGCGGAGCTCGCGCCGGGGGAGTATTACGCGAAGGGGAACTACTACTCCCTCGCCCGCCGCTCGCCTTTCTCCCGGCTCGTGTACCCGATTCCGGAGCCCGGTGGCCTGGGCGTGCACGTCACGCTGGACCTCGCCGGGCAGGCGCGCTTCGGGCCCGACGTCGAATGGGTCGAGCGCATTGGAGGAAAGGACGACTATGCCGTCGACCCCCGCCGCGCCGAGCGCTTCTACGCCGCGATCCGGCGCTACTGGCCGGCGCTGCCCGACGGCGCGCTCCTGCCGGGCTATTCCGGGATCCGCCCCAAGACCGCTGCGCCGGGCGAGCCGGCGCCGGACTTCGAGATCCAGGGGCCGGGCCAGCACGGCATTGCCGGCCTGGTGCAGCTCTTCGGCATCGAGTCTCCGGGGCTCACGGCGAGCCTCGCCCTGGCCAAAGCCGTTCTAGCGCAACTGGAAAATCGCTAGGCGCGCCGAACGGCACCTCGGCGATGAGCGGCGCGCGCAGGCGCTGGCTCAGCGCTTCGATATTCTCTTTGGCGCGCGCCATGGCGGGGTCGACGCGATTGGCCACCCAGCCGGCGAGCTCGAGCCCTTCGGCTTCAATCGCCTCCTGCGTGAGCAGCGCGTGGTTCAGGCACCCAAGGCGCAGTCCCACCACCAGGATCACCGGCAGGCCGAGGCGTTTCGGGATGGCGCCGGCATCCGCACGCTCGTCGAGCGGCACGCGGAAGCCCCCGACGCCCTCGACGATCAGCACGTCGGCCTGGTTTCGGAGCTGTCGAAAAGCCATTTCGATGACCGCGAGGTCGATCTTCATCCCGGCCTCGGCCGCCGCGATGTGCGGCGCGATCGGCGGCTTGAAAAGGTAGGGACACACGAGGCTGCGGTCGAGGCCGCCCATCCCGGCGGCGAGCAGCGCTTCGACGTCGTCGTTGCGGCCCTCGCAGCCCGCGGCGATCGGCTTCATGCCCGCGGCGCGCAGGCCGAGCGCGCCGAAGCGGCGAAGGAGCCCTACGGCCACGAGCGTCTTGCCGACGCCGGTATCGGTTCCGGCGACGAAGAACCCGGCCTTCACTCGAGCTCGTCGAGGAGCATCGCGGTGCGCTCGACCAGGAGCTCGATCTCCTCAGGCGCGATCACGTAAGGCGGCATGAAATACACCGTGCGGCCGATCGGCCGCAGCAGCAATTCCCGCTCGAGCGCGGCAGCATGGAAGCGGCGCGCGAACGCGGGGTCGTCGGTCTCGACATCGAAGGCCCAGATCATGCCGGTGTTGCGGAAGTGGCGTACCCGGGGATGAGAGGCAATCTGAAAGGCTTTTTCCGTTAGAGAAGACTGCTTCGCCCGGTTGGTCTCCAAGACCCGGTCGTCCTCCAGAACCGAAAGCGCGGCGAGCGCGGCGCGGCAGGCAAGCGGGTTGCCGGTGTAGGAATGCGAGTGCAGGAACCCGCGCGCGACCTCGTCGTCGTAGAACGCCTGGTAGACCACCTCGGTCGTGAGCACCACCGAAAGGGGCAGGTAGCCGCCGGAGAGGCCCTTGGAAAGGCACAGGAAGTCGGGCCGCACCGGGCCCTGCTCGCAGGCGAGGAAGGTGCCTGTGCGGCCGCAGCCGACGGCGATCTCGTCGGCGATGAGGTGGACCTCATAGCGCTCGCACAGGCGCCTCGCCCGGCGCAGATACTCCGGGTGGTACATGGCCATGCCGGCCGCGCACTGCACGAGCGGCTCGAGGATCAACGCCGCGGTCTGGTCATGGTTCTCCTCGAGATGGCTTTCCAGGTCGCAGGCGCGGCGGATCGCATAGTCAACCTGCGATTCGCCCCTCTCGGCCGCGCGCCAATCCGGGCTGGGCACGGTCGCGCCCTGGCGCAGCAAAGGCGCGTAGGCGTCCCGAAAGAGCGGCACGTCGGTGACCGAAAGCGCGCCCAGGGTCTCGCCGTGGTAGCCGCCGGAGAGCGCGACGAAGGCGCGCTTTTCCGGCCGGCCGGCGTTTCTCCAGTAGTGAAAGCTCATCTTGAGCGCGATCTCGACCGCCGAGGCCCCGTCGGAGGCATAGAAACAGTGGCCGAGCCGCTCGGAGGAAAGGGAGGAAGTGAGTGCGCTCAGCCGCTCGGAGAGCTCGACCACCGGCGCGTGGGTGAAGCCTGCCAGCATCACGTGCTCGAGCCGCTCGAGCTGCTCGCGCACCGCGGCGTTGATGCGAGGGTGGCCGTGGCCGAGGATGTTCACCCACCAGGAGCCGATCGCGTCGAGATAGCGCCGGCCGTCGAAGTCGTAGAGCCACACGCCCGCGGCGCGCTCGATCGGCAGCGGCGGAAAGCGCTCGTGCGCCTTCATCTGCGTGCACGGATGCCACACCGCCTGGCGGCTGCGCTCGAGGAGCTCGCGGTTCTTCATTTCCTGCGGGCGAGCTCGTGCAGCGCGGCCGCGAGCTCGTCGACGTGCTCGGCGTCATGCGCGGCCGAGAGCGCAATGCGCAGCCGCGCGCTGCCCGCCGGCACGGTCGGCGGGCGGATCGCCGGCACCCAGATGCCGCGGCTGCGCAGCCCCTCGGCAAGCTCGAGCGCCGCTCGGTTGTCGCCGACGATGAGCGGCTGAATGGGGGTTTTGGAAGTCTTGAGTTTCCAGGGCAATCCAGCGAGCGCTTTTCCGAGCCGTTCAGCCAGCGTGGCAAGGCGTGTACGCCGGTGCTCCTCGGCCTCGATCAGCTCGAGGCTCGCCATCAGCGCGCAGGCGAGGAGCGGCGGGCTCGCGGTGGTGAAGACGTAAGTGCGCGCGCGCTGCACCAGCCATTCGACCAGCGCCGCCTCGCCGGCGACGAAGGCGCCGTGGACGCCGGCCGCCTTGCCGAGCGTGCCCATGTAGGCGATGCGCGGCGAGGCGACGCCGAAGTGCGAGAGCGCGCCGCGCCCGCCTTCGCCGAGCACGCCGAAGCCGTGCGCGTCGTCCACCACCAGCCAGGCGTCGTGCCGCTCGCAGAGCGCGGCGAGCTCGGGCAAAGGCGCGAGATCGCCGTCCATGCTGAACACCGCGTCGGTTGCCACCAGCTTCCCGGGCGTGTCGCAGCTCTCGAGCATGCGGGCGAGCGCGGCGAGGTCGAGGTGCGGATACATCCGCACCTCCGCGCGCGACAGGCGCGCGCCGTCGATGAGGCAGGCGTGGTTGAGCTCGTCGGAGAACACGGTGCCGCCGCGGCCGGCCAGCGCGGCGACGAGGCCGAGGTTCGCGAGGTAGCCCGCGCCGAAATGCAGCGCGCGCGGCAGGCGCACGAACCGGGCGAGGCGCGCCTCGAGCGCCTCGTGGGCCTCGGTATGCCCGCTGATGAGCGCGGAGGCGCCGGCGCCGACGCCGTAGCGCTCGGCGCCGCGGCACGCCGCCTCGACGAGCGCCGGATGATGCGCGAGGCCCAGATAGTCGTTGCTGCAGAACCCGAGGTAGCGGCGGCCCTCGACGGTGAGGTGCGGCCCGTCCGCGCTCTCCACCACGCGGCGGCGGCGGGCGAGCCCGGCGCGCGCAAGCTCGTCGAGCTGCAGGGAGAGATCGGGCATGGCGCCAGTCTAGGCTAAGATTCGGCCACCACAAGCGAAGGAGGATCGATGATCGCCCGCATCGCAGTGCTCGCCGCGGCCGTCGTCGCCTGCGGCACGGCGCAGGCGCAGGCCAAATGGGACATGCCGACGCCCTATTCCGACGGCGAGTTCCACACGCGGAACGTCAGGTCCTTCGCCGAGGACGTGAAGAAAGCGACCGAAGGCCGGCTCGACATCCTGGTGCACTCGAACGGCTCGCTCATCAAGCATCCCGACATGCTGCGGGCCGTGTCGACGGGGCAGGTCAACATCGCCGAGTTCCTGCTCTCCCAGTTCGGCAACGAGGACCCGGTTTTCGAGGCCGACAACATCCCGTTCGTCGCCGCGGGCTACGACGACGCGTGGAAGTTCTACCAGGCGCAGAAGCCGCTGCTCGAGAAGAAGCTGCAGGGCCGCGGCCTGAAGCTGCTCTATTCGGTGGCGTGGCCCGGCCAGGGCATTTACACCAAGGAGCCGCTGAAGAGCGTCGCCGACCTGAAGGGCACCAAGTTCCGCACCTACAGCCCCCTCACCGCGCGGCTCGCGGAGCTCCTCGGCGCCAGCCCGACGGTGGTGCAGGTGCCCGACGTGCCCCAAATGTTCGCCACCGGCGGCATTCAGGCGATGATCACCTCCTCGGCCACCGGCACCTCGACCAAGGCCTGGGAGTACGTCAAGAACTACTACGACACCAGCGCGTTCCATCCGAAGAACGCTGTGGTCGTGAACTCGCGCGCCTTCTCGCGCCTCTCGGCCGCGGATCAGGCGGCGATCGTGCGCGTCGCGTCCACTGCCGAGACGCGCGGCTGGGCGATGTCGAAGGTACGCACGCTCGAAGCGAACGAGCTGCTCGCCAAGAACGGCGTGACGCTGCACCAGCCCGACGCGGCGATGAAGACGGCCTACGCCAAGGTCGGTGCCCAGATCCTCGACGAATGGCTGAAGAAGTCCGGCGCCGAGGGTCAATCGATCATCAAAGCTTACCGAGGAAAGTAGATTCTTGCGGCGGTTTCTGGACCGCCTGTATAGCGCCGCCGCCGTGGCCGCCGCGGTGTGCCTCGTACTGATCGGCGTCGTCATGCTGGCGCAGGCGGTCGGCCGCAGCTTCGGCATCCTGATCCGCGGCGCCGACGACATCACCGGGTGGCTGTGCGCCGCGGCCGCGTTCCTCGCCCTCGGCCACACCTTCCGGCACGGCGAGCTGGTGCGCGTCGGCCTGTGGGTCGAGCGGCTCGGCAGCCGCGGCCGCCGCGCCGCCGAGCTCTTTGCCCTCGGCGTCGCCCTGTGCGTCACCGCCTACATGCTGTGGGCGATCGTCGACTACGTCTACGGCAACTGGCGCGACAAGTATATGACGCAGGGCCTGCTCGTCATTCCCGAGTGGATCCCGCAGGTGAGCCTGGTGATCGGCGTAAGCGTGTTCCTCGTCGCGCTGATCGACGAAACCGTGCGGGTCCTCGGGCGGCGCAAGCCGAGCTACCAGGTCGAGGAGGAAGCCCGGCGCGCGGCGGGCGACTTCAGCGAGACCGTCTAGATGACTCCGCTCGAAGCCGGCCTCGCCCTCTTCGTCATCCTGATCGTGCTCCTGCTCGGCGGCGTATGGATCGCCATCTCGCTTGCTGCGGTGGCCTGGGTCGGATTCCAGTTCTTCACCAACTCCGATCCGGCGCCGAGCCTGTTCCAGGCCTTCTGGCGCACCACCGCCTCCGACACGCTCGCCGCGCTGCCGCTCTTCGTGTGGATGGGCGAGATTTTGTACCGCACCAAGCTCTCCGAGGAGATGTTCGAGGGTCTTGCGCCGTGGCTCAGGTGGCTGCCCGGGCGGCTGATGCACGTGAACATCCTCGGCTGCGCGCTTTTCGGCACCGTCTCGGGGTCCTCGGCCGCGACCTGCGCCACCATCGCCAAGGTTGCGTTGCCCGAGTTGAAGCGCCGCGGCTACGACGAGAAGACCGCGCTCGGCTCGCTCGCCGCCGCCGGCACGCTCGGCATCCTGCTGCCGCCCTCGATCATCATGGTCGTGTACGCGGTGGCGGCCGAGGTCTCGATCATCAAGGTGTTCCTCGCCGGCTTCATCCCCGGCTTCATCCTCACCGCGCTCTTCTCCGGCTACATCATCCTCTGGGCGCTCGCCAACCCGGCGAAGACGCCGCGCGAGGACGCGCGATTGACGTTGGCGCAGAAGCTCGCCAAGACCCGGCTGCTGGTGCCGTGCCTCGCCCTCATCGCCTTCGTCGTGGTCGTGATGGCGATGAGCTGGGCCACCGCGACCGAGGCCGCGGCCTACGGCGTGCTCGGCGCGCTCGCGCTCGCCTGGTGGTCGGGCGGCCTCGACCGCCAGAGCTTCTCGGCGAGCCTGATGGGGGCGACTCGGCTCTCCTGCATGATCATGTTCATCCTCGCCGGGGCGAGCTTCCTCTCCTCGTGCATGGCGTTCACCGGCATCCCGCGCGTGCTCGCCGAGTGGGTGGCCTCGCTCGCGCCGCACAAGTACACCCTGATCGCGATCCTCGCCGGCATTTACATCCTGCTCGGCACCGCGCTCGACGGCATCTCGATGATCGTGCTCACCACCTCGGTGGTGATTCCCATGGTCGAGAAAGCCGGCTTCGACCTCGTCTGGTTCGGCATCTTCATCGTGCTCCTGGTCGAGATCGCCGAGCTCACCCCGCCGCTCGGCTTCAACATCTTCGTGCTGCAGACGATGACCGGCCGCGACAGCAACTACGTCGCCCTCGCCTCGGCGCCGTTCTTCCTCATGATGGTGCTGTGCATCGCGATCATCACGCTCTTCCCGGAGACCGCGACGTGGCTCCCGGACGCCCTTATTGGCGTGACGAAGAAATAGAATTACCCCATGCCCGACGCGATCTACCTCACCCGCGAGATCCGGGAAATCGAAAGGAAGGCGGGCGACCTGCCGCTCATGGAGCGCGCGGGCCGTGCCGCCGCGGACATGGCGGCGGAGCTATGCTCGGGGAAAGACGTCCTGGTGCTCGCCGGGCCCGGGAACAATGGCGGCGACGCGCGCATCGCGGCGGCGCGGCTCGAGGAGCGCTTCTTCCGCGTCAAGGTGGTGAGCCATCCCCGCGAGCTGCCGCTCGACAGGAGCTGGGGCCTGGTGATCGACGGCCTGTTCGGAATCGGCCTCGCGCGGGCGATCACCGGCGACCACGCCGAGCTGGTCCAGTATGCGAACCGCCAGCGCTGCCCGGTGCTCGCGCTCGACGTGCCGAGCGGGATCCAGTCCGACACCGGCCAGGTGCTCGGCTGCGCGGTGCACGCAACGCACACCATCACCTTCATCGCGCTGAAGCCGGGCCTCCTCACGCTGGACGGCCCCGACCACTGCGGCGAGATCCGGGTGGCGGGGCTCGATCTTGATTTGTCGGGCGCCAAGCCGAACGCCTGGGTCGCCGACCGGATGCTCTTCCAGAGCACGCTCAAGGCCCGGCCGCGCAATTTCCACAAGGGAAACGCCGGCTCGCTCGGCATCATCGGCGGCGCGCGCGGGATGACCGGGGCTGCGCTGCTAGCGGGCCGCTCGGCGTTGAAGCTCGGCGCGGGGAGGGTCTACGTGGGCCTGCTTGAGCACCTGGCCGTCGATTTCAGCTCGCCGGAGCTGATGCTGCGCCTTGTCGACGACGTGCTCGGCCAGGATCTCGACGCGGTGGTCGCCGGGCCGGGGCTCGGTCGCACCGAGCACGCGGCGACGCTGGTGGGCGCGGTGCTCGCAAGCGACTGGCCGTGCGTGCTCGACGCCGATGCGCTGAACCTCCTCGCCGACGACAAGGACCTGCGCAGCGCCTGCGAGCGGCGCAACGCCGACACGCTCCTGACGCCGCATCCGGCGGAAGCAGGACGCCTCCTCAAACTTTCCACTAGTGAAGTGCAGGCGGATCGCCTTGCCGCCGCACGTTCGCTTGCCGAGCGCTACAAGGCGCACGTGGTGCTGAAGGGCAACGGCAGCGTGCTCGTCGCGCGCGACGGCCATCTCTTCATCAACACCACCGGGAACCCCGGCATGGCGAGCGCCGGGATGGGCGACGTGCTCTCGGGAATCCTCGGCGCGCTCCTCGCGCAGCGTCTCTCCGGTGAATCGGCGCTGGTGCTCGGCGTGCACCTGCACGGCGCCGCGGCCGACGCTCTGGCAGCCGAGGGCGTCGGCCCGGTCGGCCTCACCGCGGACGAGCTCGCCGACGCAGGGCGCCGGATCTGGAATCGCTGGTTATTGGTTAGGTGAAAATTGCTCTGACCCCTTTTCCTTCGTGGGGGTCGCCGGCGTAGCGCGGGATCAAATGCACGTGGACGTGCATGCGCGACTGGCCGGCGGCCGCGCCGACGTTCACGCCGATGTTGTAGCCGTCGGGCTTGTGCTTATCGTGCACGAACTTTTTCGCGCGGTTCAACAGAGCGAGGACCGAGCCCTGTTCAGCGCCGCTCATGTCGAAGAAATCGGCGACGTGGCGCCTGGGCACCACGATGACGTGGCCCTCGCCGAGCGGCTTGGTCTCGTAGCACACGTACGCGAAGTCGCTCTCGAAGAGCACGTCTTTCGGCGCACAGAGCTCGCAGCCCTTCATGACGGCTCGCGGATCCGCTCCTGCAGGAACTGCAGCACGATGATCTCGTCGCGGCGCAGCGCCGCCTCGCGCTGCCGGCGCCGGTCGCGCCGGCGCCCCGGCACCTCGGGCAGCGGCACGGTGACGCCCATCAGGTAGGCGCGCAGGAGCTCGGGGTGGACGTAATACTTGCGGCAAACGGCGCGCGTGTTGCCCAGACGCTCGGCGACCGCGTCGATCGCGCGCAGGATGTTGCGGTCCGCTTCGCGCCGGCTCGCGGCAAGCCCCATCGCGCGCAGCTCCACCGCCGCGAGCATGGTGCCGCCCCACGTGCGGAAGTCCTTGGCCGTGACGTCGCGCCCGGTGAGCTCGCGCAGGTACGCATTCACGTCGTCCGAGGAAATCGCCTGACGCTTGCGGTTGGCGTCGAGGTACTGGAACAGCTCGTGCCCCGGCAGGTCCTGGCAGCGCTGGATGATGCGCGCGAGGCGCGGCTCCTCGAGCGTGATGCTGTGCTCGACGCCGCTTTTCCCGCGGAAGGTAAAGGAAAGGCTCTCGCCGTTGACGCGCACGTGCCGGCGGCGCAGCGTAGTGAGGCCGAACGACTTGTTCTCGCGCGCGTATTCGTCGTTGCCCACGCGGATCAGCGTGCGGTCGAGCAGCCGCACCACGGTGGCGAGGAGCTGGCGGCGCGAATGGTCGGGCGCGCGCAGGTCGTGCTCGATGCGATCGCGCAGCAGCGGCAGCACCTCGCTGAACTCGAGCATGTGGCGGAACTTGGAGTGGTCGCGCGCGTCGCGGTACGCCGGGTGGTAGCGGTACTGCTTGCGGCCGCGCGCGTCGCGCGCGGTGGCCTGGATGTGGCCGTCGGGATCTGGACAGATCCAGACCCGGGTCCACGCCGGCGGGATGGCGAGCGAGTTGATCCGCTTCCGCTCGCGCCGGTCGGTGATGCGCAGGCCGTCGGGCAGGTAGTAGGCCCAGCCTGCGCCGACGCGCTTGCGCGTGATGCCGCCCTGGTCGTCGGTGACGTAGCGCAGCCCGGCGCTCGCCGCCGAAGCGCGGCGGTGCTTGATGCCCGCGCGATGATGCTCGCTTAGTCGGCCGCGCGGATGCCCGCGCTGCGGATCAGCTGTGTCCATTTGTCGATATCCCTAGCGACCATGGCTTCTGTGTCCTTGCCCGACAGGCGCGCCGCGCGGTAGCCGCGCTTCTCCAGGCCCGCGGTGATCTCCGGCATCGCGAGCACCTTGTCGAAATCCGCGCGCAGCCGCGCGACGATCGGCGCCGGCGTACCGGCGCGCACGAAATAGCCGATCCAGGTCTCGTTGTCGAAGTCCAGGCCGCTCTCGCGGACCGTCGGCACGTCGGGCAGCGCGGCGAAGCGCTCCGCGCTCGACACCGCGATCGGCTTCACGCGCCGCGCCTCGATGTGCGGCTGCGCGGTCGCCGAGTTGTCGAAGAAGAGATCGACGCGGCCCGGGAGCAGGTCCTGGTAGGCCGGCGCCGCGCCCTTGTACGGTACGTGGGTCACCTGCACGCCGGCGAGGTGGAAGGTGACCGCGGCGGTGATGTGCTGCCCGGTGCCGTTGCCCGCGCTCGCGTACGTGAGCTTGCCAGGATGGGCGCGCGCGAAATCCAGGATCTGCTTCAGCGAGTTGAACGGCAGGTCGTTGCGCGCGACCAGCGTATACGGATTGAAGCTCGCGATGCCCACCGGGACGAAATCGGCGCGCGGGTCGTACGGCAGCTTGTCGTAGAGGCCCGCGTTGAATGCGATGTTGGGCTTCGCCCCGAGCAGGATGGTGTAGCCGTCGGCTTCGGCCTTCGCCGCCGCCTCGGTGCCGAGCAGCATGCCCGCGCCCGGCCGGTTCTCCACCACCACCGGATTGCCCATCACTCTTGCCAGCGGCTCGGCGATCACGCGCGCGACGAGATCGAAGCCGCCGCCCGGCGGCTGCGGCACGATCACGCGGATCGTGCGATTCGGATAGGGCTGCGCTTCCGCGGTCTGCGGAAGCGCAAGCATCGTCGCTGCGATGACGCCGAGCCAGGTTCCCATTTGCCCCCTTCCCTAGGGCAATGATACCCCGCGCTCGATTTCCTCGGGCCTGGCGGCCCGAACGCTAATTACTTCACACGAAAAACGTAAAGCAATTCCTGCGAGCGGGTGGTTGGCGTCGAGCACCACCTTGCCCCCTGCCACGTCGGTGACGATGTAGAGGCGCTCGTCCTCCTCGATCTCCATGCCGACCTCGACGCCCTCGCCGTAGCGCCCGGCCTCCTCGACGCGCACGAGCTCCGCGTCGTACTCGCCGAACGCCTGCTCGGGCTCGAGCTGCACGCGCACGGTCTCGCCGGGCTGTCTTCCCTCGAGCGAGCGCTCGAGCGCCTCGAGCAGGCCGCCGTAGCCGCCGTGCAGGTAGGTGTGCTGGTCCTCGGGGGCGTGCAGCAGCGCGCCCTGCGCGTCGTGCATCTGGATCTTCAGTCCGACGACCGTGTCCTGCCCAACCTGCATCAGGACCGCAGTCGTTTCACCAGGTCGAAGACTTCCGCGGCGTGGCCGCGCGGGTTGACGCCGTACTCGGCGTGGCGGATGACGCCTTTCTTGTCGATGACGAAGGTGGAGCGCACCAGGCACTCGCGCCGCACGCCGTCCTCGGTCTGCTTGTCCTGGATCACGCCGTACTTGCGGCACACATCGCCCTCGGTGTCGGAGAGCAGGCCGATGGTGACGCCGTTGCGGTCGCGGAAATCCGCGTGCGTCAGGCAGTCGTCGCGCGACACGCCGAGCACCACGCAGTCGTGCTTGACGAACTGCTCCTCGTGGTCGGAGAAATCGGTGGTGACGAGCGTGCACCCGGGCGTGCCGTCCTTGGGATAGAAATAGAGCACTACGTTCTTCTTTCCCTTGAACGTGGAGAGATCCACCGTCTGCATGTCTGCATCGGGCAGTTCGAAGGCCGGCGCGGGTTGTCCCGGTTCGAGCATGGTGCGCCGATTCTATGCCAAATCATTTTCGCTTTGACAACTGTCGGACACGGTGTGTAGTTGGCGCGCTACATATAATTTCCGCCGCGATGAGACTGCGACTGCTGGGAGGACTTTCGCCACGCACGTTTCTGCGTCGTTATTGGCAAAAGCGCCCGCTTTTCGTGCCGCAGGCGCTGCCGGGATTCGGCGGCGTGATCGACAAGCGCGCGCTCGCTCGGCTCGCGGCGCGCGACGACGTCGAATCCCGGATGGTGGAACGCCGCGGCACGTTCCGGGATACGCGCCATGGGCCTTTCGAAAAGGTTACCCTCGCGAAAAGGCGCTCGACGCTGCTCGTCTCCGGCGTGAACCTGCACCTGGCCGCCGCCGACGCGCTGCTGCGGCGCTTCGCGTTCGTTCCCCAGGCGCGCCTCGACGACGTGATGGTGAGCTATGCGACGCCCGGCGGCGGCGTCGGGCCGCACGTCGACTCCTACGACGTGTTCCTGCTGCAGGGGCCCGGCCGGCGCAGGTGGCGCGTCGTACAAAAAGAATACATCGCGCATCCCGGCGACCTGCTTTACCTGCCGCCGGGGGTCGAGCACGACGGCGTGGCCCTCGACGAGTGCTATACCTACTCGATCGGCTTCCGCGCGCCGCGCGGCGCCGAGCTCGGCGCGGCGTTCCTCGACTGGCTGCACGAGCGCGGCCTGCCCGACGCGGCCTACCGCGACCCGCGGCTCGCGCCGGCGGCGCGGCCGGCGCGCATCCCGCGCGAAATGTTGCAGTTCAGTGAAAACGTGCTCGCGCGCATCCGCTGGTCGCGCGGCGACGTGATCGATTTCCTCGGCCGCTATCTCAGCTCGCCCAAGCCGCACGTGGTGTTCAGGCCGCAGAAGAGCCGCGGCGCGGCGGTGCGGCTGGATCCGAAGACTTCGCTCCTCTACTACGGCGAGCGCTTCTTCATCAACGGAGAAGCGCTCTCGGTGCGCCATCCGCGGCTGCTGCGCGAGCTCGCCGACCGGCGCCGGGCCGACAAGGCGTTCCTTGCGCCGCTCGCCGGCCTGATCGCAGAATGGCGCCGCGCTGGGTACGCCCATTACGCAAGAAAGGACCGCGATGGCTGACGCCGTGTACGAGAGCTTCGATACGCGCGAGGGCTTCCAGGCCGCCGTCGAGCGCCTGCTCGAGCGCCCCGGGCGCGAGCTGCGCATCTTCGATCCGGACGGCGCCGCGCTGCGGTTGAACGACGCGGCGCGCGTCGCGCGCCTGGAAGGCTTCCTGCGCGCAAGCCGCACCCGGCGCGTCTACATGGTGCTGCACGAGCCCCAGCACCTTCAGCGCGAGTGCGCGCGCATGATGAGCCTGCTCGCGCGCTACAGCCATGCGATCCAGATCAACCGCACGCACGAGGAGATCCGCGAGCTGCAGGACGCTTTCCTCGTGCTCGATTCGCTCGACTACGTGCGCCGGCCGGTGGCGGCTCGCTACCGCGGGGCGATCGGGCTCGGCGACGAGACCGAGGCGCTCGCGATGCGGGCGCGCTTCGCCGAGATCTGGGCCTCCTCCTTCCCGGCGGTTTCCGGCACGACGGTCGGCCTCTGACAGTCGAACCAGTCCCCTGGAGGGATGAAATTTCATGCGGGGCAGCCTAGAATTGCGCCCCCAACCCCTTAAGGAACCCGTATGACCAAGACCCTGCTGATCGCGGCAGCCGCCGCGCTGACCCTCGCCGCGTGCGGCGAGCAGTCGTCGTCGAAGAAGGCCCCGAGCTCGAGCGCCCCGTCGTCTTCGGCGCCAGCGTCTCCGTCGTCCTCCGCGCCCAGCTCGCCTTCGAGCAGCCCGTCGACCACCGGGTCGTCGGCGCCCGCGACGCCCGCCGCGCCTGCCGAAGAGAAGAAGGACGAGAAGAAGTAAGCCTGAAGCAAGCCTCGCAAGGAAAAGGGGTCAGAACGATTTTCTGACCCCTTTTTTCGCCTTCAGGCCTCGCGCCAGCCGAAGCCCTCGTCCTGCGTGGCGAGGCCGATCCAGCTCTCCTCGCAGTTCAGCGTCCGCGCGAGCATCGCGCGCACGATCTGGGGCCGGTTGTTCTGCTGCGAGAGGTGCGCGCCGACGATGTGCTTCAGCTTCGAGCAGTCGAGCGCGCCGAGCAGCCGCGCCGAATCCTCGTTGTCCAGGTGCCCGAAAGGGCCGGCGATGCGCTGCTTGAGCCATTTCGGGTAGCTCCCGCTCCACAGCATGTCGCGGTCGTAGTTGCACTCGAGCACCAGCGCGTCGAGTCCCGAGAGCGTCTGCGCGACGTGCGCCGTGGGCGCCCCGATGTCGGTGAGCACGCCGAGCTTGCGCTCGCCGTCGGAGAGCACGAACTGCACCGGCTCGCGCGCGTCGTGCGGCACGGTGAACGGGTTCACCTGCATGCCGCCGAGCGCCTCGCTTTGCCTGCCGTTGACGAACACCATGCGCACGCCCTCGATCACCTTGCCCTCGGCCTTCATCGCGAGCATGGTGCCGTAGGTGAGGTAGACCACGATGTTGTGGGCGGCGGCAAAATCGAACACGCCGTGCGCATGGTCGCCGTGCTCGTGGGTGACGAGCATGCCGTCGATGTCGCGCGGCGCGAGGCCGAGCCGCGCCAGCCGCCGCTCGGAATCGGTGAGGTTGAGGCCGCAGTCGAGCAGCACCCGGGTAAGCGAGGCGCGGTCTCCCGCCTCCACGACCAGGCAGTTTCCCCGGCTGCCGCTCGCGAGCGAAGCGAAACGCAGCAACGCTATTTCAGCTGTTCGTGGAGCAGCACGAGGATGCGCTGCGCGGTCGGATTGGTCTCGGCGCCGCCGTCCTTGTTCAGGACGTTCACCGTGCTCGCGTCGTTTTCCGGCTTCACCTGCACGCGGTACTGCTCGGCTTTCACCTTCGAGTCGCTCGAGCCGAAGATACGCGAGAACAGGCCCTTCTCGTTGTCCTTCTTCGCCATCTCGCTCTCGGGATCGGCGTAGCGCACGAAGTAGATCCCGTTCTGGCGGTCGCGGTCCTCGACGGTGAAGCCGACGCGGTCCAGCGCGAGGCCCACGCGCCGCCAGGCGCGGTCGAAGGGCTCGTTCACCTGCAGCGCCTGCGTGCCGTTGCTCGACTTCACCAGCTCGGCGCGGTTGGGGCTCGGCCCCGCGGCCGCGGCCAGCTTGGAGCGCTCCTCGCTCGACCCCAGGCGCACCATCAGCCGGCGCAGGAACTCGGCCTCGAGCCCGGGATCGGCCGGGCGCGGCTGCCACTGCGTCTGGCCCTCGTTGCCCTTGTCCGGATTGCGCATCGCGTACACCTCCTGCATGCCGCGATGGCTGATGTAGATCTCGGTGCCGTTGCCGTCGGGCGTACGCTCCAGCCGCGTGCGGAACTTGTCGCGCTCGGAGGTCGAGTAGATGCTGTCGGCGAAGCGGCCGAGCAGGCCGCGGATGAAATCCTGCGGCACGTTGGCCCGGTTCTCGGCCCAGTCGGTCTCCATCACGCCGACCTCGGGCGCTTCCTCCTTGATCAGGAAGCCGCGCTCGAGCCAGAACTCGCGCACCACCGGCCACACCTTGTCGGGCGGCTCCTGCACCACCAGCC
Organism: Burkholderiales bacterium; assembly: GCA_044870335.1. GTDB lineage: Bacteria > Pseudomonadota > Gammaproteobacteria > Burkholderiales > SG8-39 > SCGC-AG-212-J23. The sequence continues at coordinate 53,340 of JBIOYV010000135.1, forward strand.
AGCGCTCGGCGCCGAGGCGCTCCAGACGCACGTTCTCGACCTGCGGCAGCACGCCGGCGGCGCCCGGACGTCCCTGCTCCTTGCGCTCCTGCTGGTAGCCCGAGAGCGTCGCCGATTTCTGCTCGGGCAGCACGAAGCGGCCGTCGCGCTGCGGCGCGGTAAGGTCGGGCGGGATCTCGAGCGGCGGAAGCTGGGACGCGGTCTTGTAGTCGACGCTGCTGTCGAACATCGAGGTGCTGCAGCCTGCGAGGGCGACAGCGGCTGACGCGGCGAACCGGCGCATCCTTAGCCGCGGCCCCTGCGCATGTTATGCGCGCCCTTCCACGACGCGCAGGCCGGGAAGCGCGATTCCGGCCTCGTGCAGCGCCTCGCGCACCGTCTGGTGGAATTTCTCCGCCAGCGGCGACAGCGGCAGGCGTATGCCGCCTTCGATGAGGCCCATTTCGGCCATCGCCCACTTCACCGGGATCGGGTTCGCTTCGACGAACAGCTTCGTGTGCAGCGGGAACAGCCTGAAGTTGAGCTCGCGCGCCTTCTTCACGTCGCCGACCAGCGCCGCGGCGCACATCTGGTGCATCGCCTTCGGCGCCACGTTGGCCGTCACGGAGATCACGCCGTGGCCGCCCATCAGGATGAGCGCGACGCACGTCGCGTCGTCGCCGCTGTAGACCGCGAAGTTACGCGGCGCGCGGCGGATGAGATCGGTGTTGCGCTCGATGTTGGCGGTGGCTTCCTTGATGCCGATGATGCCCGGCACCTCGGCGAGGCGCAGCACCGTGTCGGTCTGCAGGTCGGCGACGGTGCGGCCCGGCACGTTGTACAGGATCATGGGCAGGTCGACGGTCTCCGCGATCTTGCGGAAGTGCCGGTACATGCCCTCCTGCGTCGGCTTGTTGTAGTACGGCACCACGGAGAGGCAGGCGGTCGCGCCGTTCTTTTTCGCCGACTCGGTGAGCTCGATCGCCTCGGCGGTCGAGTTGCCGCCGGTGCCGGCGATGATCGGGATGCGCCCGCGGGAATGCTGGACCGCGAGGCGGATCAGCTCCTTGTGCTCGTCGACGTTCACCGTCGGCGACTCGCCGGTAGTGCCCACCACCACGATGCCGTCGGTGCCCTCCTCGACGTGCCAGTCGATCAGCTTCCTGAAGGCCCCGAAGTCGAGCTCTCCGCCCGACTTCATCGGGGTGACGATGGCAACCAGGCTCCCTGTAATCATGCGCGGATTCTAACGCTTCCGGCCGGCCCCCGGATGACGCAGATGCGCTGCAGCGCCGCCTTTTTCGGCCGCTCCACCGTGCCCTGCTCGAACGCGACCACCGTGAGCGTGCCAAAAGCCTCGAGGAGCTCCCCCGGGCGCAGCAGGAAGTCGGGATTCGAAGGTTTCCCGTAGCGCTCGTTGCCGGCCATGAAGGTCTCGTAGATCAGCACCCCGCCTTCGTCCAGGCTGTCGATGAGGCGCGGGAAAAGCGGCCGGTGGAGATAATTTGTAACCACGATCGCGGCGAAGCGCTTTCCCGGCCACGGCCAGGGGCTGCCGTCTTCCAGGTCGGCTCTTACGAAGTGGATCGAGCCGGCAAGCGCCTGGACGTCGCGGTCCACCGCGAACACCTCGAAGCCGCGCTCGGCGAAGACGATCGCGTGGCGCCCCGCGCCGCAAGCCACGTCGAGCACCGGACCGCGCTCGACGAGCTGCGCCCAGCGCAGCACCCACTCCGACGGCGTTTCAGCCGAATGCATAAATGGTGACAGTCACCATTTTCCGATCTCCGCTCCGTCCTCCTCGAGCAGCTTCTTCAGGATCGATCTGTGGCAACGATCCTCGCGCTCGCAGTAGCAGCCGACCGAGAAGTCGACGTCATGCGAAAGGCGCGCGAGGAGCTCGATCAGTTGACGCGCCGCGGGCTGGCTCATCTCGCGGCGATAGTCCCCGACGAACTTCTTCCAGCGCGCCTCGGTCCACGGCTGCGACATCGCGCGCGTGACGACGGCCTGGCTCGGAGAGAGGAGCGGGAGCCGCAGATCGTAGTAGTCCAGCCGGGCAAAGTCGGCCTTCTTCACTCCGCGCGGGGGGCGGCGCACCGTGCCCAGGCGCAGGCCTTCGCCGGGATTGCGCGGCGTTCCGAGGCGCACGACGCGGACCGTCATCGCCGCTGGCGCGAGCGCACGATGTTCCACAGCGTCCCGGCCACGAGCGCGAGCGCCATCAGGAAGAGCACGACGGAAAGATCGAGGCGCGCGACCCAGTACTGCACGGCCTGGCCGGCGAAGTACCCCAGTCCCGCCACCACGAGCGCCCACAGCACGGCGCCGAGGAAATCGAACAGCGCCAGGCGCCACGGGGCGATGCCGCAGGAGCCGATCACGAGCGGCGCCACGACCCGCAGCCCATAGAGGAAGCGCACGAGAAGGATGGCGAGCACGTCCCAGCGCAGCAGCAGCGCCTGGACTCGCGGCACCTTCACCGCCAGGCCCGGAAAGCGTGCATACACGCGCTTCCCGTAGCGCCGGCCGACGTGGAAGAGGATCTGGTCGGAGAGGAACCCTCCGACCACCGACACCGCCACGACCGCCGGAAACCAAAGGTAGCCGTGATGCGCGGCGAGCCCGGCGAGAAAAACGATCGTCTCCCCTTCGAGCAGGGTGCCGATGAAGAGCGCGGCATAGCCGAGCTCGGACATCCTACGCGGGGACGCGCCGGTGCCAGTCGGTCGCGCGCTGGTAGGCGCGGCCGGCGGCGAGGAGCAGCGCTTCCGAGAACGGCCGCCCGACGAGCTGCAGCGAGAGCGGCAGGCCGCGCGAATCGAAGCCGCACGGGACGACGAGCGCCGGGACGCCGAGATAGTTCACCCAGCGCGTGAGGCGCGTGAGGTCGGCGAGCATCCGCGGCATGCGCTCGCCACCCTTCGACCCGGTCTCTTCGCGGGTGGGCACTCGAACCCCAATCCCGGGGAGAACATAAAGGTCGGCGACGCCGAGCGTCTGCGCGCAGAAGCGCTCGAGCGCCGCGTGGCGCAGGCGCAGCACCTCGAGGTAGCTCGCCGCCGGAATCGCATAGCCGGCCTCCAGGCGCGAGCGCACCGCCGAGGAATAATCGCCCGGGCGCTCGCGCATCCATTGCGCATGCTGCGCCGAAGCTTCGGCCTGCATCACCACCAGGCAGTGCGCCGAGAGCGTGTCGAAATCCGGCGGCTCGACCTCTACGGGGTTCCTGTCGAGCGTCTTCGCGGCCGCGAGCACCGCGGCCGCCACTTCGGGCTCGGCGTTGCGCTCGATCCACGCCGACGAGATCGCGATCCGGAATCCGCTTTCTTCCTGCAAGCCATCGTCCCCCGCGATCGCCTGCAGCAGGATCGCGCAGTCCTCGGCGCTGCGCGCGAGCGGGCCGATCGTGTCGAGCGAAGGCGAAAGCGGCAGTGCGCCGCGAAGCGGAACCCGGCCCCAGGTGGTCTTGAGCCCTGTGATGCCGCAGGCCGCGGCCGGCAGGCGCACCGAGCCGCCGGTATCCGAGCCGAGCGCGCCGAACACGAGCCGCGCGGCGACCGCCGCGCCCGAGCCGCTGGAGGAGCCGCCGGTGACGTAGTCGGGGTTCCAGGGATTGCGGCAATCGCCGAAATGCTCGTTGTGCCCGGTGGGCCCGTAGGCGAACTCCGACATGTTGAGCCGGCCGAGGTCGGCGAAGCCCGCCGCGTCGAGCCGCTCCAGGGCGGCGGAGGTTTCGTTCGCCACCCAGTCGCGCCGGATCTTCGAGCCGCAGCTCGACACTCGCCCTGCCCTGTAGAACATGTCCTTGTGGGCAAGCGGCACGCCGCCGCCCCTGGGGTTTTCATCCACCTCGATGAAGGCATTGATGCGGGGCTGCCACTTCTCGATGCGCGCCCGGCAGGCCTGCAGCAGCTCGCGCGGCGGCACGGAACGCGCCTCGGCGAGCGAGAGAAGGGACGGATCGCTCATCTGCACTTCTGCATGGCGAGGAGAAAGCCGGTCGGGATGGCGTCGAACTCGAGCCCGGCGCGCAGCGGATCCGCCGCGCTTGCCTCGAGCAAGCCCTGGTAGGCGCGCGCCAGGCGCTCGGCACGGCCGGGGGCGAGCGCGATCCCCTGCGCCGCGAGCAGCACCTCCACCGTTTCGGCGTTCCATTGTTTCGCCGTCATATAGTGACTCTCACCATTTTTGCCATTTTTGATTTTAAATGGTGACTGTCACCATTTTTCGTTGTTGGGAGCGATATGCCACACGCGAACGCCCGGGATGGTACGCGGCTTTATTTCGAGGAAACCGGCGCCGGCACCCCGCTCCTCTTCATCCACGAGTTCGCGGGCGACCACCGCAGCTGGGAACCCCAGATGCGCTTCTTCGCGCGCTACTTCCGCTGCATCGCCTACGCCGCGCGCGGCTTCCCGCCTTCCGACATCCCGGACGATCCGGAGCGCTACTCCCAGGCGATCGCGCGCGGCGATGCGCTCGCCGTGCTCGACCACCTCAAGATCGACCGCGCCCACATCGTCGGCCTGTCGATGGGCGGCTTCGCCGCGCTGCATTTCGGCATTACCTACCCGCAGCGCGCGCGCTCGCTCGTCATCGCGGGCTGCGGCTACGGCGCCGAGCCCGACAAGAAGGAGAAGTTCCGCGCCGAGTGCGAAGCCGCCGCCGCTTCTTTTGAAACGAATTGGATGGAATCGGCCAAGAAGTACGCTCTCGGCCCGACACGGGTCCAGTTCCAGAACAAGGATCCGCGCGGCTGGGCGGAGTTCGCCCGGCAGCTCGCCGAGCACTCGCCGAAAGGCCAGGCGCTCACCATGCGCGGCGTGCAGATGCGCCGCCCGTCGCTCTACGAGCTGGTCGAAGACATGAAGCGGATCAGCGTCCCGGCGCTCATCGTCACCGGCGACGAGGACGACCCCTGCCTCGAGCCCGCGCTCCTCATGAAGCGCAGCATCCCCAATTCCGGCCTGGTGGTGCTGCCGCGCGCCGGCCACACCCTCAACATCGAGGAGCCCGAGGCGTTCAACCGGGCGCTGTTCGAGTTCTTCACGCTGGTCGACGAGGGCCGCGCCGCGACGCGCGACCCGCGCTCGCTCGCCTCCGGGATCCTGGGCTACAAGAAATGACCCCGGCCACCTGTAGCGCAGGATCATGATCCTGCTTACTGGCGGCGCGGGCTTTGTCGGCCTGAACGTCGCCGAGCAACTCCTCGGGCGAGGCGACGAGGTGCTGATCTTCGACCTGCGCCCGCCCCCGCCGCCTTTCTCCAAAGCTCTCTTTGTCGAGGGCGACGTCACCGACCCCTCTGCTCTTCGACAAGTCTTTTCAAACCAGAAGATCGATCGCGTCATCCACATGTCGGCGATCACCGCGGGCCCGGAGCGCGACGCGCGCGAGCCGCAGCGCATCGCGGAGGTGAACCTCATCGGCACGCTCAATGTTCTCCAGGAATCGAAAAATCATGCCGTGAAGCATTTTGTACACGCCAGCACCGGGGCGCTCTACGGCGCCGCGGGCGTGGGCGTTCCGGAGCCGCTCGACGAGGAGCGCCACCGTCCGGTGCCAGAGTCGATGTACGGCATCACCAAGTACGCCGCGGAGCGAAGCTGCCTGCGCCTTGCCGCGCTCTGGGGCCTTGACGTGCGCATCGGGCGCCTGGCGCAGGTGTTCGGCCGCTGGGAGCACGCGAGCGGCGTGCGCGAGCGCCTGTCGATGCCGACCGAGATCGCACGCATCGCCCGCGCCGGCGGCGAGGCGGTGTTCCTGCCGCTCGGCGACACGGACTACATCTACGCGCCCGACGTCGCGCGCGCGCTGATCGCGCTTCTGGACGCTGATGCGACTTCGCACCGGCTGTACCACCTCGGCACCGGTGCGGCGTGGGCGCTGCCGGCATGGTGCGCGCTCCTTCAGAAGCGCTTCCCGAAGTTTCGCTGGCGCGAATCGAGCGAAGGCGCGAACGTGCTGCCGCTCTCCCCCGGCACGCGCACGCGGTTCTCGAACCGGCGCCTTACCGAAGACCTCGGCTGGGCGCCGCACTTCGACCTCGCGGCGGCGGCGGATGACTTCATCGCCTGGCTGGAGGCGAACGAATAAACGCTTAGCCTCCTAGGCGCGGAAACCGTCGTTCCCGCGAAGGCGGGGACCCCGTTTAGAAAATTAGATGACTGGATCCCCGCCTTCGCGGGGAAACCTCGGGCTCGTACTTGGATCCCCGCCTTCGCGGGGAAGACCTTGGGGCCTTCGCTTAACGCGGCATGGCGCCCGCCATCCAGTCGCAATTGCGCGCCTGCGCCAGCTCGATGACGCGCTGGCCGCGCATCATGTGCGGCATGATCCCGATCATCTCCTGCGCCTGCTGCATGCGCTGCTCGATGTTCTGCGCGGCCTCGACCTGCTGAGATTGGGCGAGCGCCGCAGTACCGGCGAGCCCCGCTCCGGCGGCGCCGGGAACGAGCGAGCCGAACAGCGTGAGCGCGCTCTGCGTGGCGGCGCGTCCCTTCGCGGCGTTCAGCGCCGCCTGCTGCTGCTTCGCCGCTGCGCCCGACTTAGCGACGTACGACTCGACCGCGGGGTGCTTCACCGAGGCGACCAGCTCCTTTTCGAGCGCGTCGCAGCCGAGCGCGGCATCGCCCGGCCGGTTCGCCGCGGCCTGCGCGGCCTCGAGCCCCGCCTGCAGGTCGGTGTAGGTCGATGCCGGCGTTTGCGCGCGCGCCGGCGCGCTCATTCCACCCAGAACCACGATCAATACGAAGATCCGAAGCATGGCCTGCCTCCTCTCATTTTCCACTAGATCAATCCGATTTCATGGTGAACGACCAGTTGCCGGTGATCACGCGCTGGCCGCGGCGGATCGGCGCCTTAAGCTCGCCGACGATCGACTGGTCGTCCTTCAGCGTGCCTTGGTGAACCCCGAGCTGCACCGCGACGTCGTTGACCCGCACCCGGTCCCGGCTGACATGGCCGGTGGGAAAGGTGCACACGCCCTCGATTTCCATGCTCCAGAGCTGCCAGACGCGGTCCGGAAGGCCGAGGCTCAGCTTGTAGCGGCCGTCCTCGGCGATCTCCAGCCACAGGAAACGCAGCAGGTTCTCCGGCAGGCCGGCGATCGGGAAGCTCTTGCGAGCCTGTTGTTTGCACGCGCTGTTCCCGAAGCCCCGAAAGTCGTACTGCAGATCGACCGTGATTTCGCCGGCCGTCGGCCGGAAGAACGACGAGCGCACGTCGCCGAACGACGGTGCGGACGGCGCTTTGCCCTCCTCGGGCGTCCACACGAGCTTGGCGGTGACTTTCTGGATATCGGTTCCGCCGCCCAGGCCGCTCGCCAGGTCCGCCGTATCGGTCTGCGTGAACGTGCCCTCGAACTTGCCGAGGTCGAGGATGCGCCACTGGCCGTCGGCCAGCCCCGCGCGCGAAAGCGTGGCGATGTCGATGCCATGGCCGCGGCGCGGCCTCGAGGACGCGGTGTAGGTGAGCGTCGGGCGCTCGCCGGCCTGCGCCTGCACGCTCCGCGGCGAGACCGATCCGGCCCCGTCCAGCACACCGATGTGGTCGGTGTTGAAGGCCACCGGCGCCTTGCCCTCCTTGGTGCGCAGCCCGGCACGCACCCGGGTCGCCTGGTTCGGCCCGACGCGGCGCTCGTCGCTCGGCGGGTCGAATTCGAACTCGACGCACGCGTTCTTCTTCACCCATTCGAGCTCGGCCTGCCGGTACAGCGTGCCTGCCGCCAGCACGACGCTCGCCACGGCAACGTCGGCGGTCGTCTCCACCGCGGTTCTCATCGCGTCGAAATCGGGCTCGCCGCCCCCGCCCGGCCGGAACGTGGTGCGCACCGGCCGGTGCTCCGACGACGGCGGCACGCCGGTGCCGCTCTTTTCGACGGTGAAGTCGCCTTCCATCTCCACCCGCTCGAGCCGGGCGTCGTCGCCGACGTGGCCCTTGAGCCGCGCGATGAGGCGCCGCGCCTGGTGGGATTGCTGCGTGGCGCCGCCCGCGGCTCCGACCTCGTCGTAGGTCAGCGTGTACTCGAAGTCGCCCTCGACGATGCCCTCGGCCGTCGGGCAGCGGCGCGCGAAGCCGCCGAAGGTCAGCACGTAGTTCACTTCCTTCCCGGCGGTGCCCTTCGTCTTGCCGACGCGGCGCTCGCGGTCGGTGGTCTTGCGGCCGACCGATCCGGCAGGCGCGTTCTGGACCGATTGCGAGCGCTCGATGTCGTATCCGGGTGCCGGCGCCACCCCTTGCGGCACAGCAAGCGGAGCGTGGGCGAAAGCCGCCACGACTGCTGTAGCGACGACAACGCAATGCCACCGGCGCATCCCGGTCCCCCTGGCCCTGCGGCCCTGTGCTCCGACCGACAGGGTGCAGTGTAGAACGGCGCTGAACCGTCGTGGAAGCGCTAACCGTCGTCCCCGCCTGCGCGGGGACGACTGTTTGGATGTTCCCTAGGCGGCGTTGCGGCGCGCGAGCTGCCGGTTCAGGCCGAGGCGCTCGTCGATGAGCTTGACGATCTCGTTCACCGTGTCGGAATGCAGCCCGAGCTGGCGCGCAATGCGGCCGACCAGGCGGTCGACGCGCTCGATGTGCTCGGCGCCGGCGAAGAGCGCGCGCGCCGCGGACGAGGGCTTGCCCAGGCCCTCGGCGGCCTTGGCGTACTTCTCGAACGGCACGAGGTCGTCGGCGCCGGCCCCCAGGCGGCAGCACAAGGCCGCCACCCATTCGTAGATTTCGCGCGAGGTCGCGGCGTCGCCGTGCACCGCCTCGCGGATGGGGATCATGTCGTCCGGGCGGATGCAGCGGTAGTTGCCCGCGATCAGCATCGGCCACTTGGCGAGCGGCACGAAGATGGAGTCGTGCACCTTGAGCTTGACCGGGATCTCGATCGCTTCGCCCTCGACGGGGAGCCGCGCGCGCTCGATGTCCTCCTCGAGGCCGCGCAGCAGCGCGGTGTGCGCCTCGTCCTCGAAGCGCGCCGCCTTGAAGTTGGTGGGCAGGCCCACCTGGAGCACGTTCTTCGGCTCCCCGGCCGGCCGGAAGGCCTGCGGGTCCGGGCTCGCCAGGGTGACCAGCGCCGGGTCGAAGCCCGCCCACACCGCCGGATCGGCGTAGCAGGCCTCGAGCGCCTCGCCGACGATGCCGGGAATGCGCCTGAGATACGCCAGGGGCGGCATGTTCATGATCGCGAGGCAGGGCTTGCGGGCGCGGGCGATGCGGCTCATCAGCTCGCGCACCCCGTGCGCGCCGTACTGCGCCTCCTGCATGCCGAGCACCACGAGGTCGAAGGCGCCGGGGTCGACCTCGCCGGGCGTGGCCGCGGCGAGCACGCCGGGAAGCGCCTTCGAGGCGACCTCGAGCGGCGCGTCGCGGCCCTTGAGCGGGAAGCGCACCCGCGTGCCTTCGCGGTTGATGAGCCCGGCGGTGGACGCGGTGCAGACGAGCGTCACGCGGTGGCCCGCCATGAGGAGCTTGGTGGCGAAGAGCGACCCGTAGGAGGCGCCCAGGACGAGGATGCGGCGTGGCGTGGTCATCTCTGCGTTATACCGGCGGATCGGCGTAAAATTCACTGCGGAAATTTCACAATGTCAATTTCACAAAAAGTCGCCGGGCGATGACGCCCGAACGGACCACGGCATGAGCCGTAATGCCCGCCGCATTCATACCCGGAAGAGCCATTTCCTCGGCACCAAGCTGCGCGCGCTGAGGAAGGGGAACGGCCTGACGCTGGACGAGCTCTCGGCGCGCTGCATCCAGCTCGACCCGAAGAGCGCGCCCTCGGTGTCCTACCTCTCGATGATCGAGAGCGGCAAGCGCGTGCCTTCGGACGAGGTGCTCGGCCTCCTCTCGAAGCTCTTCCAGCGCGAGCCGCGCTGGTTCCTCGACGGCAACGCCGAGATCGCGCCGGCGGCGAGCGCCGAGCGCGCCGGCGCCGCGGCCGCCGTGCCGCTCGAGCCGGCGTTTCTCTTCTCGAAGGAGCTCTTGCAGGCCGCGATCCCCGAGCTCCTCGCGCAGACCGGCACCACCGGGCGGCAGTTCGCGCACCTCCTCATCCGCTCCCACCAGGAGATGTCGCGCAACGACTTCCCCGACCTCGAGCGCGCGGCCGAGGCGGTGGGCGAGCGCCGCTTCCCGCTCGAGGTCGAGGACCTGCTGCGCCTCGCCCGCGGCCACGGGCTCACGCTGCGCTGGTTCGAGAGGAAGCCCGTGCTCGCGCGCGACAAGGACCGGGAGCTGCGCAGCATGATGCGCTCGTTCTTCGAGGCGCCGCGCACCATCTACCTCAACCGCGCGCTGCAGTCGGACGCGGCGCGCCTCAAGTTCGACCTCGCGTCGCACATCGCCCACAAGGTGCTGCACGAGGGCGACGGGTTGAAATCGCCGCACGCCACCGGCGGCGAGATGGGCGGCAGCCCCGAAGGCGGCGCCACCGTCGCCGCCGGCATGAGCCCGCAGGACGTGCTGCACGCCTGGCGCGACTTCGAGTGCAGCTTCTTCGCCGGGGCGCTGCTCGCCCCGAAGGGGCCGTTCCGGCGCTTCCTCGCGCGCGAGTCCTACCGCGTCGAGGCCGGCGAGAAGGTCGATCTCACCCCTGCGGTGGTCATGCGCCGCATGACCAAGGTCTCGCCCTACCCCTACTGGCACTTCTTCGACGCCTACCCGCCCGGGTACCTGCGCGCGGTGTACCGCGGCAACGGCATCCCGCTTCCCTGGGGCAACATGGCTCAGGCTACCGACCCGTGCCCGAACTGGGCAGTGTTCCGCATGCTGAACGACCGCACCAAGGATCGCGGCTCGCAGATCTCGGTGCTGCGCGACGGCGAGCGGTCGCTCCTCTACTGCTGCCACTCGCGGCGCACCGACGACATGGCCGCCAACGCGCACGTGCTCTCGGTGGGCATCGACCTCGTGCCGGCGCTGCGCTCGCACGGCGCCGACGCGGAAGGCGTGGTCTCGAGCATCACCGAGGCGTGCCTGCACCACCACGGCGAGGCGCGCATTCCCGACCTCGCCGCCCGCGCGATCCTGGCCGCGGCAAAGGTGCTGAACATCGCCTGGGTCGAGGACGCGCTCGCCAGCCCCGCGCGCATCATCTGCCCGCGCAGCACGCACTGCCCGCGCAGCGGGCGCTGCGAAGGCGCCGCCGCCTCACGCGCCCGCGAGATCGCCGACGTGAGGAAAGAGATCGTCAGCAAGGCAAAGGGGCGCTGAGCCGCAGTGCGGTGCGGGAAGTTTCCCGCCAACCTATTTGACCGGCCCGGTGCGCGTCACGGGGAACACCTTTTTTGCACGGTCTGCAAGCATGTCGCAGAACACCTTCGCGTACGCCGGAAGCGGACGGCGCTTGTCGTAGAGAATCGTGAGCGGTTCGCTCAGCGGCTTGCCTCGAAAGAGAACCCGCAGCAGCCGCAGGACGTAGCGATGAATGCGCAGGGCGGACGGGATGATCGCCACTCCGTGGCCCGCCTGGGCCATGGCGAGGAGCGCATGCGGCGAGCGGCATTCGAGGATGTAGTTCGGCGTGAATCCCGCCAGCCTGCAGGCCGAATCGAAGCTCCTGCGCATGGCGAAATCGTCGGTCGCCTGCAGCAGCGGATACGGCGCCAGCGCGCGGATTTCGACCGAACCGTCCCTGCCGAGCGTCAAGCTCGGATGGCATGCGGCGAGCATCTCCATGGGCGCAAGCGGATAAGCGCCGAACCGGCGGTCGTCGGGCGCCAACGCGCGCGCCACGGCTTGAGCCAAATGGATCTCTCCCCTTTCCAGCATCGCGAAGATCTGCGGCCCGATCGCTTCCACCAGCCGCACCTGGACATTCGGGTAGCGCTTGGCGTAATCGCGGAGGAAATCGGGAAACAGACCCTCGATCAAATGCGGCGACGCGGAGACGCGAAGCATGCCCGCGTCGCCCCGCTTGAGCCCGTCCGCCTGCTCGCGAACCGCCTGGTGATAGTTCAGCAATCCCCGGCACTGCTGAAGGAGCTGCGCGCCCTCGCTGGTCAGCAGCAGCCGGCGCCCGACCCGGTCGAAGAGCCTGAGTCCCAGCTCGCTCTCGAGATTCGCGATCTGGCGCGACAGCGCGGGCTGCGTGATATGCAGCTCCTCCGCCGCCCGCGAAACGGTACCGAGATCCACTACGCCTACAAAGGTGCGCACTGCGCGCAGGTCCATGGCCGCCTCCCTCATGCCTGTTCGGCATAGGTTAACAGAAGAATTATGAATTGGACGCATAGTCGCTCCGGGTTCAGGATGCGCCTCGCCATCGACTTTCCGGGGAAAACCATGAAATGGCCGCTGCTCGCTCTTGCGCTCGCCTTCGTCCAGCCCGCGGTCCACGCGCAGGCCTGGCCGGTCAAACCGCTGCGCGCGATCGTCCCGGTCGGCGCGGGAAGCTCGACCGACATCGTTCATCGCCTCGTGCTCGAGAGACTGTCCGCCGGCCTGGGGCAGCCCATCGTGGTCGAGAATCGCGTCGGGGCGGGCGGCACGATCGGGACCGCCGCGGTGGCCAAGGCCGAGGCCGACGGCTACACCGTTCTCGCGAACGGCTCGGCGCACACCATTGCACCGGCACTCTACAAGTCGCTGCCCTATGACCCCGCGCGGGACTTCGTCCCGGTCGTGCCACTCGGCATCTCGCCGAGCGTGCTCGTGGTCTCGCCGCTCAAAGGAATCGAGTCGGCCGGCGCCCTGGTGGCGGCGGCGAAGGCGCGCCCGGGCGCGCTGAATTTCTCTTCCGTGGGCATCGGCACGGCGACGCACCTCTCCGCGGAGCGATTCGTGTCGAGCGGCGCCATCGACGCGGTGCATGTCCCCTTCAAGGGCGGCGCGGAAGCCATGCTCGAGGTGGTCGCCGGCCGTGTCGATTTCTTCTTCGGGCCTGTCGCCCTGGTGCTGCCCCATATCCGGGACGGCAAGCTGCGTGCGCTGGCGGTGAACGGCGCAACGCGCTCGTCGACCCTTCCGGAGGTGCCGACGCTGCGTGAGGCCGGCTACCGCGACGCCGAATATCCGATCTGGTTCGGGTTGTTCGTTCCGGCCAGGACTCCAGGTCCCATCGTCGAGAAACTGAATCACGAAACGCTTAAGGCGCTCCACAGCCCGGCGCTGCGCGAGAAGCTGTCGGGCCTCGGGGTGGATGAAATGGCCATGACGCCGCAGGAGTTCAAGCTTCATGTCGAGAGGGAAATCGTCTTGAATGCGGGCCTCGCGAAGGCGGCAGGATTGAAAGCGGAGTGACATGGCGCAGAACCGCATCGAGTTCGCCGACGCGAGCGGCTATGAGCGCTTCATGGGACGCTGGAGCCGGGCGGTGGCGGCGCGGTTCCTCCAGTGGATCGAGCCGCCATCAGGCGGCCGCTGGCTCGACGCGGGTTGCGGCACCGGAATCCTCACCGAAGCCGTGCTCGACGTGTGTGGGCCGGCAGCCGTGACGGGCATCGACCCGGCCGGCGCGCAGATCGATCAGGCATCCCGCGGACTGGCGAGCGCGCGCGCGACCTTCCGCCAGGCGGATGCCATGAGCCTTCCCTTCCCCGAACGCTCTTTCGACGTTGCAGCTTCTGCGCTCGTCATCAACTTTATTCCCCGGCCCCTCGTAGCGCTTTGCGAAATGGGCCGGGTCACCTGTCCAGGCGGCATCGTCGCGGGCTATGTCTGGGATTTTGAGCGCGACCTTTCGCCCAGCGGGCCGTTGCGGCAGACCATGCGGGCCTTCGGCGTCGAAGTCCCCGCCATCCCGGGCACCGAGCATTCGAGCCTGCAGGCGCTTCGGTCCCTGTTTCGTCGCGCGGGGCTGCGTAGGATCCAGTGCGCGACGCTCGACGTCACCCTCGCCTACCGGGATTTCGAGGATTTCTGGCAGGCGCAAACCCCCGCCTACAGCCCAACCACGAAGATCATCGACGCCATGACGGAGAACGAGCGGCGGCGGCTGAAGCGGGCGGCGCGCGAAACGCTGTCCGTCGGTCCGCATGGAAAAATCGAATACACCGCGCGCGCCAACGCCATCCGGGCGACTGTTTCAGCCTAGGAAGGCCTTCGCTGCGTGGGACACCGTCTAGGGCAGCGTCAGCACCGACCCAAGACCGGCGCGGTCGAACCGATCCTTGAAGCGATCCATGAACACCGCAAATCCCAGCTCGCTGGTGCAATGCCCGGGCGCGACGCGCTCGACTTTCAGCGTGTCGTGCAGGATGTCCGCGGTGCGCTGCACCTGCTCCTGCGGCGTGAGCACAAGATGGAAGCCGCCGGTCACGGTGTACAGGCGCGGATCGATCTTGGCCGCGCCGTCGAGGATCTTCTCGACCCCGGGATGGGAGCAGCCGACGACGACTGCCAATCCTTTCGGCGTACGCACGGCCAATGAAACCTCGTTCATCTCCATCGTGCCGGGCTTCTCGGAGCGGGTGGTCAGCACGTAAAAGCCCGGAAGGATCTCGATGGTCTTGGTCACGATCTGGAAATTGCCGGACGGCCAGGGGCTGCCGGACTGGAAGCGCTCCGGCTGCCGTCCGTCGAAATAGCGCATCTCGATCGGCAAGGACGCCTGCGGCTTCAAGAAGCCGGGCGGGGTCTGGCTGTTGAAGAAAGCGCCTTCCTGCGGCGCATAGATCCTGACGGCCGAGTTCTGCTCCAGCAGATAAGCGAGGCCGCTGGTGTGGTCGCCGTGCCGGTGCGAGACCACGGCGGCATCGAGCTGCTTCAGGTCGATGCCGAGCTGCTTGACGTTGTGCTCGAAGACCTTCGCGTTGTTGCCGGTATCGAAGAGGACGCGCTTGCCGCCGTACTCCACCAGCGCGGCGAATCCCCAGTCTTTCTGCAGCGGCGATGGCGCGCCGAAGGCGTCGTAGATGATGGTGATGCGCTTCGCTTCCTGCGCGCTCGCGGGAAACGCGCTCGCGAACCAGAGCGTGGCGGCGACGGCAAAGAAACCCAGAACATGCATCATCTTGCCCCCTCGAGGTTCAAAGGATGCTACGCCCATTGACGCGCGATGGGCTAATCTAGCGCCACCACCCTGGAGGAGTCCCATGAATCCCAGAAGCGCCCTGCTCGCCACCGCTGCATTCACGGTTTGTTTGATGGCCTCGACCGCATGGGGACAGGCCAGCTATCCGGACCGCCCCGTGAGAGTCATCCTGCCCTACGCCGCCGGCGTCTCGCCGGACATCGTGGCACGCCTCATCGCCGAGCGGCTCAGTCCCGCGCTGGGCAAGCCGGTGATCATCGACAACCGGCCCGGCGCGGGCGGAATGATCGGCGCGGAAGTGGCCGCGACGATGCCGCCCGACGGCTACAACCTGCTCTTCACGGTCAAGGGCGTGATGGCGATCGTGCCGCACGTCTATCCGAGCGCGAAGTTCAACTCGCTGAAGGACTTCAAGGCCGTCACCGAGATCCTGCAGGTGCCGCACATCATCGTGGCGACGAACAAGGCGCCCTACAACAACATGAAGGAGCTCGTCGAGTACGCGAAGAAGAACCCCGGCAAGATCAACTACGCCTCGAACGGCACCGGCTCGCACCCGCACGTGGGCATGGAGACGGTCGCCAACCGCCTCGGCATCGAGCTCGTTCACGTGCCTTACAAGAGCGTCCCCGGCCCCGACTTGATCGCGGGCGTGGTCGACCTCTTCCTCGAGGCCTCGACCACCGCGATCCCGAACATCAAGGCCGGCAAGATCAAGGCGCTCGCCACCTCCGGCCCGGAGCGCATCCCGGCGCTGCCGGATCTCCCGACCCTCACCGAGTTCCGCGCCGACCTCGACCCGAACGGCGTCACCGGCAACTCCTGGCACGGCATCTTCGCGCCCGCCGGCACGCCCGACCCGATCATCGCGCGGCTCAACACCGAGATCGTGAAGATCGTGAAGACGCAGGACGTGCAGAACCGGCTGCGCGAGTTCGGCCTGACGCCGACCGGGACCTCGGCCGAGCACCTCGCGAAAGAGCTCGCCTCCGACTACGCCTACTGGGGCGGGATCGTGAAGAAGCTCGGCGTCAAGGTCGATTAGGTTCGTACCATGACTGTCGAAGTGCGCTGGCCTCGAAACGATTATTCCCGCGTTCCGTTCCGCCTGCACCACGACGAGGCGCTGTACGCGCTCGAGATGGAGCGCATCTTCCGCGGCCCGGCGTGGAGCTACCTGTGCCTGGAAGCGGAGATCCCGAACCCGGGCGATTTCCGCACCACCTGGGTCGGCGACACGCCGGTGGTGGTCTCGCGCGCCAAGGACGGAACGATCCACGCTTTCGTCAACCGCTGCTCGCACCGCGGCGCGACGATCGTGCGCGAGCTGCGCGGCAGCGCCGAGCGCCACGTCTGCCTCTACCACCGCTGGTGCTACTCCACTGCGGGCGAGCTGACGGGCCTGCCCTTCCGCAAGGGCCTCAAGGGCGAAGGCGGCATGCCCGACGATTTCGACATGAAGGCGGTCTCACCGCGCAAGCTCAAAGTCGAAAGCTGCGCCGGCATGCTCTTCGGCACCTTCCAGCCCGACAAGGCCGAGCCGCTCGAGAAGTACCTCGGCGAGTTCGGCACCGGCATCATCCGGCGCTTCCTCAACCGGCCGATCCGCGTCCTGGGCTATTCGCGTCAGCTCATCGCCGGCAACTGGAAGCTCTACGCCGAGAACCTGCGCGACACCTACCACGCGAGCCTGCTGCACGAGTTCTTCGTCACTTACGGCGTCGACCGCGCGACACAAAAGGGCGGCGTCAAGATGGACGAGCGCCACCGCCACAACATGAACCACGCCTACGCGGCCACCGACACCCACGAGGACGCCAAGGCCGCCTACGCCGACACCGCCGCGCGCCTCGACCGCATGCAGCTCAGAGACAAGAAGTTGTTGTCTTTTACCAATGAGTTTCCCGACGGGATGAACCTCGCAGCGCCCACCCTCTTCCCGAACGCGCTGCTCATCCAGATCAACAACTCCCTCGCCACGCGCCAGATCCGGCCGAAGGGCGTCGGCGCGCACGAAGTCTTCCAGACCGTCTTCGGCTACGCCGACGACGACGAAGCCATGACCCGCCACCGCCTCCTCTCGGTGAACCTCGTCGGCCCGGCGGGCTTCGTCAGCATGGAGGACGGCGAGGCGATCGAGGTGGTGCAGAAGGCCACGCGCAGCGCCGGCGACGCAGCCGCCGTCGTCGAGATGGGCGGGCGCGGCCCCGTGCGCGACCTCACCCACCGCGTCACCGAGACCCCGATCCGCGGCTTCTGGTCCTACTGGGCCGAGCTGATGGGCTTGGAGCCCGAGGGCGCCATCCGTTGAAGGTCCCGCCCGACATCCGCGAGACCCTCACCGCGCTCATGGCCGAGTACGCCATGGCGATCGACGACAACCGGCTCGAGGACTGGGTCGAGCTCTTCGACGAAGCCTGCGACTACAAGGTCGTCACGCGCGAGAACGTCGAGCAGAACCTGCCCAACGTCCTCATGTGGTGCGACAACAAGAACATGCTGCGCGACCGGGTCGAGTCGTACCGCCACGTCAACCTCTACAACCTGCACTACGACCGCCACCTTCTCGGCCCTCTCAGGTTCTCAAGACAAGAGGGATCCACGTGGACCTTCGAAGTGTCGTACAGCGTCTTCCAGACCGAGCTCGAAGGCGCCTCGCGGCTTTTCAGCGTCGGCAAGTACCGCGTCGAGGCTCTGGTTGACGGCGCTTCCGCGCGCCTGAAGTCGGTCGCCGTCATCGCCGACACCGGCCTCGTCCCTTCGCTCCTCGCCACGCCCATTTAGCTGGGAAAACGAAACTCGTCGTCCCCGCCTGCGCGGGAACGACCAATCACCGGTTCTTCAGAGTTTCTCTAGACAATCGCCAGCTGCTCCGTGCCGGCGTTTCTGTCCCTCGATTACGCCGCTTTTCAAATTAATCTAATCCGGCCGGCTGCATTTATTCAGGCTCGAGGATGAATCAGACTCGCCCGCCATGAACAGATCCCCGATCGGCGCGGAGGCGAAGATGTTCACGATGAG
The DNA here is from genome assembly GCA_044870335.1 of Burkholderiales bacterium. Classification (GTDB taxonomy): domain Bacteria; phylum Pseudomonadota; class Gammaproteobacteria; order Burkholderiales; family SG8-39; genus SCGC-AG-212-J23. The sequence continues at coordinate 71,305 of JBIOYV010000135.1, forward strand.
CGAGGGCTACGAGCGCTTCATGGGGCGGTGGAGCCGCCTGCTGGCGCCGCAGCACATCGCCTTTGCCGGCATCCGCAACGGCGAGCGCGTCCTCGACGTCGGCACCGGCACGGGCTCGGTCGCCACCACGCTCGCAGCGGCGATGCCCGCCAGCGAGATCGTCGGCATCGATCCCTCCGAAGCCTTCATTGCGTACGCGAAGAGCCATGCCCGGTCGGACCGGGTGCGCTTCGAGGTGGGCGATGCGCAGGCCTTGCGCCACGGGGACGGCTCGTTCGATCAGACGATGTCCCTGCTCGTGATCAACTTCGTTCCGGACCATGAAAAGGCGATCGGCGAGATGCGCCGCGTGACCCGCCCGGGCGGCGCGGTCAGCGCCTGCGTGTGGGACTACAACGCGGGTATGGAGATGCTCCGGTTCTTCTGGGACGAGGTCGTCGCGCTCGACCCGGCAATGGAACCCAAGGACGAGCGCCACATGAAGCTCTCCCGCGAGGGTCAACTGGGCGCGCTCTGGCGCAAGGCCGGGGTCACGAACGTGCAGGAGCGCGACTTGACCATCGAGCAACGCTACACGTCCTTTGACGACTACTGGGCGCCGTTCCTCAAGGGCGCCGGCCCCGGCGGCGCCTACGTCGTGTCGCTCACCGACGAGCGCCGGCGGGAGCTCGAGGCGCGGTTGCAACAGCGCCTGCTCGGCGGCCGGCCGGATGGCGCATTCACGCTCAAAGCGCGGGCTTGGTGCGTCCGGGGGAACATCCCGGCCGGCTAGGCGCGAATCAGACGGCGTAGGCGACGCGGCCCTACTTCGCCCGGTAGTCGGGCGGAGCTTCCGCGGGCGGCTGTCCCGGCGGTGGCGGCGGTGGCCGCGCGCTGACTCCCGCCGACTGTGCCGACTCGCTGGAATCCGAATAGCGACCGCTGACGGGAATCTTGTGACCCTTCGCGTACATGCACTGCACGAAGGCGCGGTCGTAACGTTGCTGCAGCCGCCCGGCCGAATCCTGTTCTTGGTTGCTGAGTTGCGCTTGCGCGTAGCCGCGGCAGTCGTGCTCGTCGGAACGGAACTGGTCGAAGCTCTTGCCGGTTCCGGGCAAAACGAGCACGCCGGGTCCGTAGACCGGCGTCGAGCCGCATGCCGACAACAGCAGCAGGGCTCCGAACGCCAGGGCGCGGCGTTTCATTTCGCGGGCGGCGGGACCGGCACGCGCTGCCAGCCGGTCGGGCATTCCTTCAAGTGCGGATAGTAACCTTTCTATTCAGCGTCGGGCGGTACCGCGTCCTCGCGACACCCATTTGACCGGACCGATCCTATTCGATCTTGATGCCTGCAGCCTTGATCAATCGTCCTGCAGCCTCGGACTCCTGCTTGAGGAACGCGGCGAACCCCTCCGGGGCGCTGCCGACAACTTCCATGCCGCGGTTGACCAGGTTTTCCTTCACCTTGGGATCCTGCAGCGTGCGAACGGCTTCGCGATGGACCGTCGCGAGAATATCCTTCGGCAGGCCGGCGGGACCGAGCAGGCCGAACCAGGTGCGCGATTCCATTCCCGGAACTACTTCGTTCGCGGCCGGCAGATCGGGATATTGCGCAACGCGCGACTTGCCGGTGATGGCGAGCACTTTCAGCTTTCCGGAGCGCACGTGCGGCTCCCACAGCGAGTAGGTGCCGAAGACCACGTCGACGTGGCCGCCGATGATGTCGTTCATCAGCGGCCCGCCGCCTTTGTAGTTCACAAACGTAACCTGCGTATTGGTCAGTTGCGTAAGCAGAACCGCGGCGAGGTTGCTCGAGCTGCCGGCGCCGACCATGCCGACGCTGACCTTTCCCGGGTTCGCTTGGAGGTAGGCGATGAAATCCTTGAAATTCGACGCCGGGAACGACGGATGCGCGACGAGGATGCCGGGTGCCTGGACCAGCTGGGTGATCGGGTCGAACGACTTGAAGAAGTCGTACTGGACGCTGTACACGTGATGGTTGACGGCGTGCGTATCCCAGACGATGAGCAGCGTGTAGCCGTCGGGGGCAGCGCGCGCCACCTCGGCGGTCCCGATGCTGCCAGCGGCGCCACCCTTGTACTCGATCACGATCGGCTGGCCGAGGAAGTCTCCGAGCGTCGGAGTGATCGAACGCGCGACGAGATCGGTCGAGCCCCCGGGTGGGAACGGCACGATGAGCCTGACCGGCTTGGTGGGATACGGCTGCGCGTGCGCGGTCGTTAAGAAGACGAAGACGAGGAAACCCAGAATGCACTTGGCGATCCGCATGCGGTACCTCCCCTCCTTGTCACGCTACGCCGCCGAAATATGGCCGTCAATCCGGGATGGGATCTGCGCGGTCAAACAGCGTTGTAGCCTCCGTCCACCCGTAGATCCGACCCGGTCATGAAGCTCGAGGCGTCGGACGCCAGGAAGAGAGCGGCCTGGGCGATTTCCTGAGGGAGGCCGAGACGCTTCATCAGATGCTTGGAACCGAGGACCTCGCGAGCCTTTTCCATGGAGCCGAAGCGCAGCATGCGGTCGGTCTCCACGGCGCCAGGCGAGAGGGTGTTGACGCGGATGTTCTGCGCGGCGTGGTCGGCGGCCATGGCCTTGGCCATGGTGATGAGGGCGCCCTTGGTGGAGCAGTAGGCGACGCGGCCGGGAGTGCCGACGGTGCCGAGCTGGGAGGCAATGTGGATGATGGAGCCGCCGCCGGCGGCGACCATGTGCGGGATCGTCCAGCGGCTCATGAGGAAGGCGCCGCCGAGGTTGGTGGCGAAGATCTTGTTCCAGGCGGCGAGGTCGAGGTCGAGGACGGTGGCGGTGGGATCGCTCATGGCGGCGCCGTTCACGAGGACATCGAGGCGTCCGAAGGTCTTCGCCGCATGCTCGACCGCTGCCTTGGTGTCGGATTCGGACGAGACATCGCAGGCGATGGCGAGCGCGCTGTCGCCGGCCAGCCTGGCCGTTTCTTCGGCGTTCTTGAGCTTGACGTCGAGGCAGGCGACTTTCGCGCCGGCCTGGGCGAAGGTGATCGAGATGGCGCGGCAGATGCCGCCGCCGGCGCCGGTGACGATTGCGGCCTTGCCGCTGAGCGAGTAGTGGTCGGTCATGAGGTTCTGAATGAAAATCGTGGTCTGTCCCTGATTATGGTTACTTTCTTCCCAGGTAGGCTTCCTTTACACGTTCGTCCTGCTTGAGGTCGGCGCAGGCGCCGCTTGCGATGATGGCACCTGTCTGCAGGACGTAGCCGCGGCTCGCGGTCTCGAGGGCGTAGCGGGCGTTCTGCTCGACGAGGAGGATGCTGGTGCCGGCGGCGTTCACCGAGCGGATGCTGAGGAAGATCTCCTGCACCACGATCGGCGCGAGGCCCAGCGAAGGCTCGTCCATGCAGAGCAGGCGCGGCTCGGACATGAGGGCGCGGGAGAGCGCGAGCATCTGCTGCTCGCCGCCCGAAAGCGTGCCCGCGGGCTGGGTGGCGCGCTCGCGCAGGCGGGGAAAGCTTGCCATGGCGCGCTCGATGAGCCCGTTTACTTTTCTTCGGTCCTTGCGATACTTGAAGCCGCCCATCTCCAGGTTCTCGCGCACGGTGAGCGCGGGGAACACGCGGCGGCCCTCGGGCACGAGCGCAATGCCCGCCGCGGTGCGCGCGTGGGCCGGCAACCGCGTAACGTCGACCCCATCAAAAAGAATCTTTCCCTTTCTGGAAGGCATCGATCCTGCGACGCCGCGCATGGTGGTGCTCTTGCCGGCGCCGTTGGCGCCGATCAGGGTGACGATCTCGCCTTCGGCGACCTCGAAGGACACGTCGCGCACGGCGGGTACTTCGCCGTACGCAAGTTCTAATTTTTCTACTTTAAGAAGCAAAGGCACCGCCCAGGTAGGCCTCGATCACGCGCGGGCTCGCCTGCACCTCGCGCGGCGTGCCCTCGAAGAGCCGCACGCCGTGCTCCATGACGAGCACGCGCTGCGCCACGTTCATCACCAGGTCCATGTTGTGCTCGACGACCAGGACGGTCACATTCCGCTGGTTGATGTTTTGTAGCCTCTTCAGAAGAAACTCGACCTCGGCGGCGTTGAGGCCGGCAGCCGGTTCGTCGAGCATGAAGAGCTTCGGCCGCGTGGCGAGCGCGCGGGCGATCTCGAGCATGCGCTGCTGGCCATAGGAGAGGGCGCCGGCGCGCTCCGAGGCGCGGGCGTCCAAAGCTACGAACTTTAGTAGATCCATCGCTTCGTCGCGGAAGCGCCCTACCCCGCCCGGGAGAAAGCATTTCCACAGCGGCACGTCCTGGTGGATGTGGAACCCGGCGAGCACGTTCTCGAGCAGAGTGAGCTGCTTGAAGAGGCGGATCTTCTGGAAGGTGCGGGCGATGCCGAGGCGCGCGCGCGCGTACGCCGGCAGCCCGATCAGGCTTGCTTGATTGAAGAAAAGAGCGCCCGAGTCGGGTTGATAGACGCCGGAGAGGAGGTTCAGGAGGGTCGACTTGCCGGCGCCGTTCGGGCCGATCAGCGCGAAGATCGAGCCTTCAGGGACCTCGACCGAGACGTCGTATACGGCGCGCACGCCGCCGAAGCTCTTGTGCAGCTTCTCTGCTTTGAGGAGCGCCGTCATGCCCATCTGTTTCTAAAGGCAACCCATGCCTGCACGATGCCGCCCGGCATGAAGAGCACCACCAGCGTGAGCGCGACGCCGTAGATCATGAGGCGCAGCTCGCCGAAGCCGCGCAGCAGCTCGGGCAGGAAGGTGAGCACGACGGCGCCGATCACCGGGCCGATCATGGTGCCCATGCCGCCGATGATCACCATCGCCATCATGGTGAACGACTCGACGATGCCGAAGGCGTCGGGCACGAGCGTGCCGACGAAGCCCGGGTAGAAGCAGCCGGCGAGGCCGGCGATCGCGGCCCCCAGGCCGAAGGCGAAGGCCTTCCAGACGGCGGCGTTCACGCCGAGCGCGGCCGCCGACACCTCGTCCTCGCGGATCGCGCGCAGCGTGTCGCCGACCGGCGAGCGCACCAGGTTGTCGAGCAGGAAGTACACGACGAGGCCGATGCCGGCGACGAGGTAGAACAGCGCCACCGCGTTCGGCACCGGCGGCAGGATGCCGTAGATGCCGCGCACGCCCTGCGTGACGCTCTCCCAGTTGACCAGCACCTGGTAGGTGATCACCGCGAAGCCGAGCGAGGCGATGGCGAGATAGTGGCCGCGCAGCCGCACCGCGAAGGCGGCGAGCGCCACGCCGACGAGGCCCGCGGCGGCGACCGCGGCGAGCGCCGCGAGCCAGAAGTTCCAGCCGTAGGTCTTGATGAGGATCGTCGACACGTACGCGCCGATACCGAAGAACGCCGACTGGCCGAGGTTGAGCTGGCCGGTGTAGCCGAGCACGAGGTTGAGCGACAGCGCGAGCAGCACGTTCATCGCGCACAGCACCAGGATGCCGCGCCAGTACGCGCTGTTCAGCACCCAGGGCAATGCGACGAGGATCAAGAGGATCACTGAAACCCATAAAAACCTCGATTTCAAACGTTCTCCTCCTTGCGTTCGGCGATGAGGCCGGTGGGCCGCACGACAAGCATCCCGAGGAGCATCGCGAACACGACGAGGTCGATGAGGCCGGAGCCGAGGTACTGGACGGTGAAGGCCTCGATGATGCCGACCAGCAGGCCGGCGATGATGGTGCCTTCCATGTTGCCGAAGCCGCCGATGATGACGATGGCGAAGGCCTTGACGATGAGCGAGGCGCCGGTGAAGGGGGTGAGCACGACCACCGGGCCGAGCATCGCGCCGGCCACGCCGGCGAGCGCCGAGGCGATGACGATGGTGAGCGCGATCACCAGGTTCTCGTTGATGCCCATGAGGCCCGCGGTCTCGCGGTCCTGCGCCACGGCGCGCAGCGCCTTGCCCATGAACGTGAAGCGCATGAAGGCGTAGAGCGCGGCGATCGCGGCCACCGACACCGCGACGACGAGCGCGCTCTGGCCGCTGAAGAAGATCGGCCCGAGGCGGATCGTCTCGCGCGCGAGCGGCGAGTCGAACTGGTAGGGGATCGGCCCGAAGAGGGCGAGCTGGCCGTTCTCGAGCAGCACCGACACGCCGATGGTGGCGATGAGCGGCCGCAGCTCGTCGGCGCCGCGGCGGCGGAGCGGCGCGAACACCGCCGCGCTTACGAGATAGCCCAGGACGGCGCCCGCACCCAGGGAAGAAACCAGGGAAAGGAGATAGGCGCCGGTGTCGGGAATGCCGAGCGCCTTGGTGGCGAAGCGCGTCGCGGTGAAGAAGGCGGTGAAGGCGCCGACGGTGACGAAGTCGGCGTGCGCGAAGTTGATCTGGTTCAGCACCCCGTAGATCAGGGTGAGCCCCAGCGCCACCATCACGTAAAGGCAGCCCAGGTAGATCCCGTTGACGGACTGCTGAACGACGAGCGCCAGGAGGTCCGTCATTGGGTTCCCGCCTTCGCGGGAACGACTGTTCCCTGCTTTTTCAGAGGTTCTCTATTACTGCCAGCCCAGCCCTTTCCAGGACAGGTCCTTCTGCGTCTCGACGAAGTGGACCACCGACAGGTCGGAGTTCTGGCCCTTCTGGTCGAAGCTGATCTTGCCGGTGGTGACCTCGACGTCCCTGAACTTGGTGAACTGCTCGCGGATCGTCTCCGAGTCCTTGGCGCCGCGGCGCACCGCCTCGGCCACCAGCAGGATCGCGTCGTACGCGTGGGCGTTGATGTGCGTCGGGGTCTTGTCGGCGCCGTACTTCGCCTGGAACGCCTTGATGAAGTCCTGCACCACCTTGCGCTTCTCGGTCGGATCGAACTGCACGATGCGCACGTAGCCTACCGCCGCCTGCCCGGCCTTCTGGTCGTAGCCCCAGGGCAGCCAGATCGAGCCCATCTGCACGCCCTGCCCGCCGCCGCCCTTCACCACCTTGGCCTGCGCGAGCGCCTGCGACAGGCGCACCTGCTGGCCCTCGAGGGCGAAGGTCGGCAGCACGTCGACCTTGCCGAGCGAGGCGATGCGGGTCGCGATCGCGGTGAAGTCGTTCACGTCGCGGCCGAAGTCGATCTTCGCCAGCACCTTGCCGCCCGCGGCTACGAAGGGCTTCTCGAAGCCCTCGGCGTTGTCGTTGCCGGCATTGGTCTTCTCGTAGAGGATCACCGCGGTCTGCGCCTTCAGGTGCCCGCGCGCCACCTTGACGAGCGGAGCGCTCTGCTGCTCGGCGTTGGGAAAGATGCGGAACACGTACTTGTAGCCCGACTCGGTGAGCTTCATGGTCACCGAGCCGGCGTTCAGCTGCACCACCTTCGCCTGCTCGAGGATCGGCGCAATCGCGAGCGAGGCGTCGGAGCACTCCTCGCCGATCACGATGTGCGGCTTCAGCTGGTCGAGCACGCGCTTCACCGTGTTGGTGGCCTGCAGCGGGCTGCACGCCGAGTCCTCGTACTGCACCTGCAGCTTGTAGCCCTTGAGGTCGGTCTTCGCCACCTGCTCGAGCGCGAGGTCGATGCCCTCCTTGCCCATCACGCCGAAGTACGAGCCCGGGCCCGAGATCGGCATCAGCACGCCGACGCGGATGACCTTGTCCTGCGCCGGGGCGGCGAACGGAACGAGCGCGGATGCAAGGCTGCATGCCGCTATCGCGGCGAGCGACCTGAATTTGACCTTCATGGGACTTCCCCTCCTCCTAAGGTGGACGGGCCACTGTACAGAAAGCTAAGCGCCCGCGACAAGCTTCTTTCGCAGGCCCGGCCTAGGCCGCGAGCCAGACGAGCGCCAAGGCGATGGCGCCGGGAAGCGCCTGCACCATCAGAATCTTGCGGCTGACCGTGGCGGCGCCGAAGAGGCCCGCGACCACGACGCACGCGAGGAAGAAGAGCATCACCCCGCGGCCGGCGTCGCCGAGCCACAGGCCCCACGCGATGCCGGCGGCGAGGAAGCCGTTGTAGAGCCCCTGGTTCGCCGCCAGCGACTTCGAGGCCGCGGCGAACTCGCGCGTCAGCCCGAAGCTGCGGCGCCCGAACGGCCGGTCCCAGAGGAACATCTCCAGCACCAAGAAGTACAGGTGGAGCGCCGCGACCAGCGCGGCCGCGATCTGGGCGGCGAGCTTCATCGCGTAAGAATCAGGAGCGAAGCAGCTCGACGCATCGTCGCCAATCGTCCAGCGATGCATTGGAGAACCGCTGCCACTGCCCTTGCGCGCCGCCGCTCGCGCAGTCGAGCGGAGTGAGGCCGTGCTTGTTGCGCTGCTGCCGGTCGGACCCCGCCTCGAGCAAGACCTTGGTGACGCCGGGGCGGCCGAAGAAGGCGGCCCAGGACAATGCGATCGCGTCGTTCTCCGAATCGAGGAGCGAAACGTCGGCGCCGTGCTCGAGCAGCAGTTTCGCGGCCTCGGCCTGCCCGAATTCGGCGGCGACGTGCAGCGGATAGGTGCCCCGCGGATCGGTTTCGCTGCGCGCGTTCGCGAGTCGCGGATGCTCTGCAAGAAGCGCCCTAAGCGCCGGGAGGTTCCCCTGCCTTACCGCGGCGTGCAGATCGGTGGCGGCCGACATAAACGTGGTCCGTCCCTGATTTTAGCTGCTGCAGCTCGCGCAGCTTGTCGATCGCCTCGGGGAGGCGCCCGACGACGTGGTCGACGCCGGCATCGGCGAGGCGCGCTTTCAGCTTGTCCGAGGTCTCGTCGCCCCACAGGGCCACGACCACCCTGAGCTCGGGAAGGCGGCTCTTCAGGCGCTTGCACAGCTGCCCCGCCCGGGCGGCTGCGTGCGGCGGCATCGCCGAGATGCACACGAGCTTGCACGCCTTCCTCTCGAGCTCGTCGAGTGTCTCGGCGGTGAGCATTGGATGGCAGATCACCTGGGGGTTGAACTCCGGGGGCTCGAGCATGCGCCCGAGCACCAGCGCCGCGACGTGGTCGGCCTCGTCGTGCGCGGCCACGATGCACACCGGCGGCGCCGGCCGGTGCACGACGTTCTTCGGCTTCGCTTCGACCTCGTCCTTCTTGCTTCGGTCTTCCAGGTATTCGACCAGCTCGCGGGTGGTGTCGAAGATGAAGCGCTCGCGTTGCTCCTCGAGCGTGTGCGCATGGCGGTCGCGCTCGGCGAGCGCGAGCGCGGGCAGGACCACCTGGTCGTACAGCTCCAGCAGCCCCTTCTCGTTGGCGACGCGCTCGGCCATGTCCTCGACCTCGTCTTCGTCCATGGCGAGGAGCCGCTGGTAGAAGCGCGCCGGCGGCGAGAGCACCGGCTCGACGCCGAGGATCACGTTCAGGTAGCCGAGCTCCGGCACATAGCGGCCCATCACCGCGACGCACACGGTGAGCGGGGTCGCGAGGAGCAGGCCGACCGGCCCCCACAGCAGGGTCCAGAAAAGTGCCGCCAGGATGATGGCGATGGGCGAGAGCCCGGCGCTGCGGCCGTACACCAGCGGCTCGACGATGTTGACGAGAATAAGCTCCAGGGTGAGGAACACCCCCGCCACCCACGCGACCTGCGACCAGCCGTCGGAGACCGCGAACGCGAGCACGAGCGGCATCGAGACGGCGATCCAGACGCCGGCGTACGGGATGAACCGCAGCAGCGTCGCGAGCAGGCCCCACAGCATCGCGTTGGGGATGCCGATGAAGTAGAGCGCGATGCCGAACGGGATGCCGAAGCAGGCGTTCACCACGAGCTGCATGGCGAGGTAGCGGCTTACCCGGTAGGAAGCCTCGTCCAGCGCCTGGGTGGTGACGTTGATGCGCCGCTGACCGAACAGGCCGATCAGCTTCTCGCGCATGCTCTCCCGGTGCAGCAGCATCAGGATCGTGAACACGATCACCGCGAGCGCCGTCCCGAGGGGCTTGGCGACCGGCGCGACGAACTCGAGGAGCTGCGCGTACGGCGATTGCGGCGTCGGCGTGACCTGGAGCGGCGGCCGCGGCGTGGGATCGGCCTGCTTCTCCAGGTCCTTCAGCGCCTTCTGCGCCTGCGCGATCTTGCCCTCGCCGGGCTTCTTCAGCTCGCGGATCTTGGCGGTGATGTTCTTGCGGTATTCCGGAAGCTTGGCGGCGAGCGAGACGGCCTGCGACCCGGCGACATACCCGACCGCGCCGATCACCGAAAAGCCGAACACCACGACGACCACCGTCGAGAGCACTCGGCCGAGCTTGAAGCGCTCGAGGCGGCGCGCCGCGGGCGCGAGCAGGAAGGCGAGCAGGATCGCGAGCGCGAACGGAATCAGCACGTCGCGCGCGAGGTAGAGTACCCCAGCCGCGATCAGCAATCCGATTGCGGACGCAGCGCCGTTCTTCACTTCAGGTGAGCTGGAAAAGGAGCAGCGAGCGCGCCGTCACTTCGTAGACGTGGCCGATGTCGAACTGCGGCTCTTCGACCGCGTCGGGGAAGTTGGTGTCGGCACGCAGCGTCCAGGCGCTGCCGCCGGTGGCGGCCGGCAGCTTGAACTTCACCACGTCCTGCCACGGATTGAAGATGATGAGGAGCGTCGCGAGCTCGCCGCGGCGGCGGATGCCGGTCTCCTGCGCGCGGCCGTCGAGCAGCATGCCGAAGACGCGCGTGTGGGGGTCGTCCCACTGGTCCTGGCGCATCTCCTCGCCGGCGGTGTTGATCCAGGTGACGTCCTTGACCTCGAGCTCCTCGTTGTACTCGCCGGTCAGCCAGCGCGCGCGCCGCAGGATCGGGTACTTCTCGCGCAGCCCGGTGAGCTTGCGCACGAAGCTGATCAGGCGCTGCTCGCGGTCGTCGTGGTTCCAGTGCAGCCACGAGATCTCGTTGTCCTGGCAATAGGCGTTGTTGTTGCCCTGCTGCGTGCGGCCGAACTCGTCGCCGGCGAGCAGCATCGGCGTGCCCTGCAAAAGCAGTAGCGTGGCGAGCAGGTTCTTCATCTGGCGCTTGCGCAGCGCGCGCACCGGCTCGTCCACGTCGGGTCCCTCGGCGCCGTGGTTCCACGAGCGGTTGTGCGAGTGGCCGTCGCGGTTTTCCTCGCCGTTCGCCTCGTTGTGCTTGTCGTTGTAGCTCACGAGGTCGTTGAGCGTGAAGCCGTCGTGCGCGGTGATGAAGTTGACGCTTGCCCAGGGTTGCCTTCCTCTCCTTGCAAACATGTCGGGAGAGCCGCAAAGGCGGGGAGCCAGCCCGGCGGGTGTCGCTTCACCTCGCCAGTAGTCGCGCACCGTGTCGCGGAACTTGTCGTTCCATTCCGCCCAGCCCGGCGGAAAGCCGCCGACCTGGTAGCCGCCCGGGCCGCAATCCCAGGGCTCGGCGATCAGCTTCACTTTCGCGAGCACCGGGTCCTGCATCACCGCCTTCATGAAGCCGTTGTGGGTGTCGAAGCCGCCGGGCTCGCGCGCGAGGATGGTGCCGAGGTCGAAGCGGAAGCCGTCGACGTGCATCTCCTGGTGCCAGTAGCGCAGGCTGTCGCACACCATTTGAATCACCACCGGGTGCGAGAGGTTGAGCGTGTTGCCGGTGCCGGTGTCGTTGATGTAGTGGCGTTGCTTCCCCGGCATGAGCCGGTAGTAGGACGCGTTGTCCAGGCCCTTGAACGAGAGCGTCGGCCCGAGCTCGTTGCCTTCGGCGGTGTGGTTGTAGACCACGTCGATCACCACCTCGAGGCCGGCGTCGTGGAAGCGCGCCACCATCTCCTTGAACTCCTGCAGGCTCTTCGACGGGTCGGCGGCGTAGCGCGGGTCCGGGGCGAAGAAGCCGATCGAGTTGTAGCCCCAGTAGTTGGTCAGCTTGCGCTCGAGGAGAAAGGAATCGTTGATGAACGTGTGCACCGGCAGCAGCTCGACCGTGGTCACGCCCAGCGACTTGATGTACTCGACCACGTTCTTGTGCGCGAGGCCGCAGAAGGTGCCGCGCTGGTGCTCGGGCACGGCGGGATGCAGCTTGGTGTAGCCGCGCACGTGCGTCTCGTAGACGATGGTCCGATCCCACGGCACCGGCCGCCACACCTTCTCCTTGGCCCAGTCGAAATTCGCGTCGACCACCACGCACTTGGGCATGAAGGGCGCGCTGTCGCGCTCGTCGAAGGAAAGATCGGCCTGCGCGTCGCCCACCTTGTATGCAAATACCGCGGGGTCCCACTTCAGCTCGCCGATGTGCGCCCGCGCGTACGGGTCGAGCACCAGCTTGTTGTGGTTAAAGCGGTGGCCCTCGTCCGGCGCATACGGTCCATGCACGCGGTAGCCGTAGATCTGCCCCGGACGCAGGTCGGGCACATAGCCGTGCCAGGTCTCGTCGCGGTATTCAGGCAGCTCGATGCGGTCGGTTTCCTTGCCGGAAGAATCGAACAGGCAGACTTCGACCTTCGTGGCGTGGGCGGAATAGACGGCGAAGTTGACACCCTTGCCGTCCCAGTGGGCGCCGCGCGGATAGGGCAGGCCCTCGCGCACGCTGGCGCCAATCTTAAGTTCGGGAGCGTTCATGGCAGGAAGCTGACGATAGGCTGCAAGCTCCGTGCCGCGCACCCTGCCGTGATGCGCCGGGCGGCCTACCCAGGGGCCAGACCCCCGTTTTGGTTTGCTACAGCTTCTCCACCTGCGGCAGGTTGCAGGCGAGGATCGCCTTCCGCAGCGCCTCGACCGCCTCGGGACGCGGGAAGCTCTTGCGCCAGGCGATGCCGACGCGGCGCACCGGGACAGGCTTGGCGAATGGAAGCACGCGAATGAGATCGCCCGGGGCCGCGGCCCCGGACACGGAAGTGGCTGGAAGAACGGTGACGCCGACGCCGCCCGCGACCATCTGGCGGATGGTCTCGAGCGAGCCGCCCTCCACCGTCTTGGCGAGCGGGCTGCGTTCCTTCGCCCGCACGGTGTGGCAGATCTCGAGCACCTGGTCGCGGAAGCAGTGGCCCTCGCCGAGGAGCAGCAGGCTCTCTTTCGTCAGCTCGTCCGAGGTGACGCGCTTGCGGTTCTCCCACGGATGGCCCTTGGGCACCGCGACGAAGAACGGCTCGTCGTAGACCGCGCGCGTCTCGACGCCGGGCTCGGCGAAGGGCAGCGCCACCAGGATGACATCGACCTCGCCGCGCTTCAGCGCCTCGGCCAGACGATGGGTGAAGTTTTCCTGGATGTGGAGCTGCATCGCCGGCGCGGCCTTGCGCAGGATCGGGATCAGCTTGGGCAGCAGATACGGGCCGATCGTGTAGATCGCGCCCAGGCGCAGCGGGCCGGCGAGCGGATCGCGCCCCGCGGCGGCGATCTCCTTGATGCGGCTCGCCTCCTCCAGCACGCGCTGCGCCTGCTCGACGATGCGCTGCCCCGCCGGCGTGACCGTGACCTCGCCCGGCCCGCGCTCGAACAGCGTGAGGTCGAGCTCCTCCTCGAGCTTCTTCACCGCCACCGACAGCGTCGGCTGCGACACGAAGCAGGCCTCGGCCGCGCGCCCGAAATGGCGCTCGCGCGCTACCGCGACGACGTAGCGCAGCTCGGTCAGCGTCACCTGTTCCGGATGAGGAAGTAGACGGGAATGCCGGCGGCCATGATCGCGAGCCCGGCGAACACCGCCACGCCGAAGTCCACCGCGAAGCGCACGTAGTTGATGCTCGAATAGAGCATGTAGATGCACGCCGCGCAGAAGGCGGCCGGGATCACCGGGTAGAGCGGCACCCGGAACGGCGGCGCCTCGGCGCTCCTCGCGCGGAACACGAAGAGCGTGGTCGCCGTGAGCAGGAAGAAGGTCCAGAACACGGGCGAGGTGTACGCGACCATCGCGGTGAATCCGTCGGGCGTGATCGAGCTCGCGATGACCAGGACCAGGGCGAACGCGCCCTGCAGGATGAGCGCGTTCGCCGGCGTGCTGCCCGACTCGCGCCAGTTCCCGAGAAGCCGGAAGGCCGCGAAGTCGCGACCCAGCGAATAGGTCGTGCGCGCGCCGGTGAAGATGGCGGCGTTGATGGTGGTGAGCGCGGCGAGGCAGACGATCAGCGCGAGCAGGATCGCGCCCTTGTCGCCGGCGACGAGCCGCACCACGTCCGCCGCGACCGCCTTGGATTCCTTCATCCCGCCCAGCCCGAGCGCCGCGAGATAGCCGAGGTTCACCAGGAGGTAGATCAAAGTGAGCGCGAGGATGCCGCCGACCAGGATGCGGATCATGTTGCGGCGCGGGTCGCGCACCTCGCCGGAGAGATACGCGGCCTCGTTCCAGCCCCCGTAGGTGAGCAGCACGAAGATCATGGCGAGGCCGAAGCTCCCGCCCTGCGCCGCGGGCGTCGATTTCGCCGGCGTGCCGGCCAGGAATCCGGCCAAGGCGATGAAGGCAAGCCCGGCGAAGAGCGCGACCTGCATGACGGTCTGCAGGGTCTTCGATTCGCGCGTCCCGACCACGTTGAGCACGGTGAGCGCGACGACCCCGATCCCCGCATAGATCGCCGAGCTCTTATCGCCGAGGCGCAGCATCTCGGAGGCGTAGTCGCCGAAGACGAAGGCGACCGCGGCGATGGCGCCGGTCTGGATCACCGTCATGCGCGACCAGGCGAACACGAAGGCGACGCCGCGCCCCAGGCCGCGCGAGAGGAAGGCGTACTCCCCGCCCGTGTCGGGATAACGCGCGGCGAGCTCGGCGTACACCAGAGCGCCGCAGAGCGACACCGCGCCGCCGAGCGCCCAGGCCGCGATGAACTCCCAGTTGCTGCCAACGTTTCCTGCGACGATGGAGGGCGCCTTGAAGATGCCCGCGCCGATCACCATGCCGCAGATGAGGACGATGCCGTCCCACAGGGAGAGGAGCTGCCTGGGCTTTACCTGCCGGTTCGGGTCACTTACTTTCTCGTTCTGGTCGCGGTCCAAGGAAAGACCTTTCTGTTGTTGCCGTCGGAGACGGTGACTTCGCCGTCGATGCGGTCGCCTTTGACCGTACCGACGAAGTAGTGGTGCCAGGCGTGGCCGTTGACCAGCCCGGTCACCACGATCTTGAGCTCCTCGCCGCGCAGCCGCGAGTTGCGCACCAGCAGGTCGCGCCCCTGCGCCGAGGCCTCGATGTCGAGCATCTGGTACTTCTGCTTTACGCGCCAGCGCCAGCGCTCGCCGTGGCCCGGAATATCGGCCGTCCAGGCGCCCGACGCGTCGGCCGGCACGATCCAGAGCTCGACCGTCGACACCCCGCCCACGCCGACCGGCTTCTCAGGCGCGCGCATCTCGAGCTTCTCGTCCGAGGGCCAGTCGCCGATGCCGCCGTCGTGCGACACGATGCGCGTGCCGGGCTTCAGCTTGAGCAGGCGCGGCAGCAGCTTCGCGTTGAAGTCGGGCAGCAGGTAGAACGTCACCACGGTGGCGCTCGAGAGATCGGCGTCGAAGAGATCCATCGCGCGGAACCGCGCCTTGTCGGCGACTCCGGCCTTCGCCGCGTTCTCCGTGGCGAGCTTGACCAGGCTGCCGTCGAGGTCGAGGCCCAGGCCGGTGGCGCCGCGCTTCGCCGCCTCGATCACGATGCGCCCGTCGCCCGAGCCGAGGTCGATCACGTGGTCGCCTTTCTTCACCTCGGCCATGCGCAGCATCCGCTCGACGATCTCCATCGGCGTCTGCACGTACGGCACCGTGCCGTCGTCCCAGCCCCAGGTTTGGGTCTGGCCCCATACCGGCAACGGCGCGAGCGCAAGCAGCAGTAAACGTCTGAGGAAAATCAAAGCAAAACCTCAAGGGTAAAATGGCGACACCTGTCAAACCCGCGCCCCGGTAGCTCAGTGGATAGAGCAGCCCCCTCCTAAGGGGCAGGTCGCACGTTCGATTCGTGTCCGGGGTGCCAGTATAAGGGCTGGCGAAGCCAGCGATTATCGGCTTCGTAAAGCCGATAGCAGAACTCTACGGTGCGGCTTCGGCGACGAGCTTCAGCAACTCCTCCACTGGCGCGGGCTTGGTGAGGTGCACGTCGAAGCCGGCGGCTTCGGCGCGCTGCTTGTCTTCCGCAAGACCGTAGCCGGTGAGCGCGATCAGGTACGCGGGCACGCCGGCCGATCGCACGCGGCGCGCGATCTCGTAGCCGTCGAGCCGCGGCAGCCCGAGGTCGACGATCGCAATGTCGGGCGCCGTCTCGAGGATCGCGCGCAAGCCGCTCTCGCCGTCGGCCGCAGCGCGAACCGAGTGACCCTCGCCTTCGAGCAGCCGGTGCAGCGTGGCGCGCGCGTCGTCGGCGTCCTCGACCACGACGATGCTGCGCGAGAGCCGGGCACCGGCGGGCGCGCGCTCGGCGTGGCCGCGCCGCGGCGCGGCCACGAGCGGCAGCCGCACGGTGAAGACGGCACCCTTGCCGCGGCCCTTGCTTTCGGCGCAGACAGTACCGCCGTGCAACTCGACGATGCGGCGCACCAGCGTGAGACCGATGCCGAGGCCGCCCCTTCCGGCGCGCGGCCCGTCCGCCGCCTGGAAGAAGAGCTCGAAGGCGTGCAGCGCCGTCTCCTGGTCCATGCCCAGGCCGTCGTCGCTCACCCTGAGGCCGGCCTCGCCTTCGGCGCAGAACACCTCGACCCGAATGAGGCCGTCGTCCGCGGTGTGCTGCACGGCGTTGGCGACGAGATTGGTCACGACCTGCTCGAGGCGCGTGCGGTCGGCGTGCACCCAGCAGGCGCCGCCCTCGAACTCGACGCGCCTGCCGGCGGTCCTGCCGGCGGCGGCGAGCGCGCGGAGCGCCTGCGGCACCGCGCGGTGCAGGGCGAGCGACTGCATGTTCAGCGACATCTTCCCGGCCACCGCGCGCCCTACGTCGAGCAGATCGTCGACGATGCGGCCGAGGTGCGCCGCCTGCCGCGCGATGACGTCGCGCGCGAGCTTCCAGTCCGCGCTTGCCGGCGCGGCCCGGTCGAGGAGCACTACGGCGTTGGCGATCGAGGCGAGCGGGTTGCGCAGCTCATGGCCCAGCATCGCGAGGAACTCGTCCTTGGCGCGGCTCGTAGTCGTCGCCTCGGCGACCATCGCCTGCATCTTGGCGGTGCGCGCCGCTGCCTGCGCCTCGAGCAGGGACAGGAGCAGCGTCCCCAGCAGCACGAACGCGCTGATGATCGTGACTGCGCCGGCGAGCCACGCCCGGTTCACCAGGCCGTCGGTCTGGCTCACCGCCGCGGCCGGGAAATCCGCCGCCAGCATGCCGGCGTAGTGCATGCCGCTGATAGCGAAGCCCATCACGCTCGCCCCCAGCACCCTGCGGTAGCGCCACCACCGCGCGTCCTCGCGCGAGGTGAAGGCAACCCCCAGCGCGGCGAAGGACGCGGCGATCGCGATGGCGAAGGACGCGCCCACCCAAAGCGGGTTGTAGCGGATCGGCGGCGCGATCTCGATCGCGGCCATGCCGACATAGTGCATCGAGCAGATGCCGATGCCCATGGCGATGCCCGCGGCGATCAGCGTGCGCCGCGTGACCTGCAGGCGGCTCGCGATGTGCAGGGCGAAGGTGGACACCACCACGGCGATCGCCATGGAGGCGAGCGTGATCCAAACGTCGTACGCGATCTGGATCGGAAGCGCGAGCGCAAGCATGCCCACGAAATGCATCGCCCAGATGCCGACGCCCATGGCAAAACCGCCGCCCACCAGCCAGGCCCAGGCGGCGATGCCGGCAGCGAGCCGGATGCGCATCGCGAGCGTCAGCGCGGTGTACGACGCGAGCATCGCGACGAGCAGCGAAAGCAGGACCAAGCCGTGGTGGTAGTGCTGGATCACTCGCGCCCCCGGAGCCGAGGCATTGATTTACCACATCGGCGGCCAAGGGGCGCTACCCGGCTCGATCGCGAGCCAACCGCGCCCGTCAGACGGACGTCACCTGGATGGCGGCGCAGCGCTCGTCGGTCCGGTGGAGATGCCAGCCGTGGTCGTGCTCGTTGTAATGCGCGAACACGTCGCGGCTCGCGTAGGCGGTGCCGTTGAAGAGCGAGAAGTGCTCGAACGGGCCGAGCGCGCCCGCCGGCGGGGCGCCTTCGAGGCGCAGCAGCACCGGCCCGTCGCAGTCGACGCGGTAGAAGGAGCGCTCCTTCGCCATCCAGCGCTGGCCGTTGTGCCGCGCCAGCACCGCGCCGGCGTGGTCGATGATTTCCGCGCCTCGGATCTTGAAGCTCGGCATCGGCCCGACGCGCAGCGGGGGCTCTTCCGCGGTATGTCCGAACACCAGGTAGAGCATGGCTACGCTGCGCGAAGCATCGGCCATGCCATTGGGGAAGTCCCGACAGCTTTGTAGCGCTTCGGCTACAGGCTCAGAAGTCGGCGTCGACCTCGCCGCCCGTCGCGGCGGCCTTGCGCTGCATCCGGCGGTGCTGCCAGAGCGCGACGGCGATCGACGCGACCGACGCCCCGAGGAGCAGCCCCGAGATCGGCCGGGTGATGAAGAGCCACGGGTCCGAGTCGGTCATGATCGAGCGCACCAGGTTGATCTCGATCTGGTCGCCGAGGATTACGCCCAGGATGAAAGGCGCGAGCGGAAAGCCGAACTTCACCATGAGGTAGCCGAGCACGCCGAAGGCGAGCAGCACATACACGTTGGCCATGGTGTTGTTGAGCGCGTAGGCGCCGATCACGCAGAGCACCAGCACGATGGGGAACAGCGCCGCCTTCGGCACGGTGACGATGCGCAGCATCCAGCGCGAGCCGAGTCCCATGATGAGCACCATGATGGGATGCGCGAGCAGGTACGCGGCGAAGATGCCGTAGGCGAGCTGCGGGTTCTGCGAGATGAAGAGCGGCCCCGACTGGATGCCGTGGATGGTCAGCGCGCCGAGCATCACCGCGGTCACGGCGTCGCCGGGGATGCCGAAGGCCATGATGGTGACGAGCGAGCCGCCGACGTTCGCGTTGTTCGAGCACTCCGAGGCGATGATGCCTTCGGGCGTACCGGTGCCGAAGGCCTCCGGCCGGCGCGAGAACTTCTTCGCCTGGTCGTAGGCCATCACGCTCGCGGCGCTGCCGCCGATCGCGGGCAGCACGCCGATCAGAACGCCGATGAACGCGCACCACAGGAGCAGGAACGGCCGCGAGAAGATGTCCCAAAGCACTTTGGCGTGCGACACGGCGAGGCGCACGCTGCGGTCGAGCGCCGCCGCGGCCG
>JBIOYV010000136.1:0-39156 GCA_044870335.1 Burkholderiales bacterium
GCCGGGCGGCTGTGGTGCGGCTACGCCTGCCCGCAGACCGTCTACACCGAGATCTTCCTGTGGATCGAGCGCAAGATCGAAGGCGACCGCAACGCGCGCATGAGGCTCGACCGGCAGGAGGCCAGTGCGAAGAAGATCGCGCTCAAGGCAGCGAAGCACGCCGCCTGGATCGCGGTGGCGCTGTGGACCGGCATCACTTTTGTCGGCTATTTCACTCCAATCAAGGCACTGTTAGCGAATCTCCTCATGTTTTCCGCAGGACCCTGGGAAACATTCTGGGCATTGTTCTACGGCTTCGCCACGTACGGAAACGCCGGCTGGATGCGCGAGCAGGTGTGCAAGTACATGTGCCCGTACGCGCGCTTCCAGAGCGCGATGTTCGACAAGGACACGCTCGTCATCACTTACGACGCCAAGCGCGGCGAGCCCAGGGGAAAGGGCGGAGCCGCCGGCGATTGCGTCGACTGCGGCATCTGCGTGCAGGTCTGCCCCACCGGCATCGACATCCGCCAGGGCCTGCAGTACGAGTGCATCGGCTGCGCGGCCTGCATCGACGGCTGCAACCAGGTCATGACGAAGGTCGGAAAGCCGCAGAAGCTGATCCGCTATTCGACGCTGAACGCCATGGAAGGAAAGCCCACGCGCGTGCTGCGCCCGCGGGTGCTCGTCTACTCGCTCATCCTCGCTTCGATCGCGACCGCGGCGGCGGCGAGCCTCTACCTGCGCACACCGCTCAAGGTCGACGTGATCCGCGACCGGGCGGCGATCGCGCGCGAAGTGGAGGGCGGCCTGATCGAGAACGTCTACCGCCTGCAGATCATGAATACCACCGAGGAGGCGCGCGCCTTCCACGTCTCGGTGCGCGGCCTGCCCGATATCCACGTGTGGGGCGAGCCCACGGTCGGCGTGCCCGCGGCCACGAGCCGCATGGTGCCGGTGAAGGTGCGCGCCGCGCCCGCCGCGAGCGGCACGCATCCGATCGAGTTCGAGGTGCGCGCGCTCGGCGTCGAGGGCGTCGCGGTGACCGAGCACTCGGTGTTCATCGTCCGATGAACCTCGCAATCAAGGCCCCCCGGCTGTACTGGCTCGCCGCCATCGGCGGCGCGGTGGCGCTGGCGGCTCTCGCTTTCGGCTTTGGCTATGCCCGGTTCGCGAGCGACGTGCAGCGTGCGACGCAGCGCGTGGCGCACGGCAGCCGCATCGCGGCGACCCAATGCGGGCCCATCGAATACGCTGAAATGGGCGAAGGGCCGGCGGTGCTGCTGGTGCACGGCGCCGGCGGCGGCTTCGACCAGGCAATCGAATTCGGCGGCGAACTCGCGCGCCGCGGCTACCGCATCATCGCCATGTCGCGCTTTGGCTACCTGCGCACGCCGCTGCCAGCGGACGCGACGCCGCAGGCGCAGGCCGATGCGCATGCCTGCCTGCTCGACGCGCTCGGCATCCAGCGCGCCGCGATCGCCGGCGTCTCGGCGGGTGCGCCCTCCTCGCTGCAGTTCGCGATCCGCTACCCCGAGCGCACGAGCGCGCTGGCGCTGCTCGTCCCGCTCGCCTACATGCCGCGCGAGTCGCCGCCGGCGCCCCCTTCACGCCTCGCGCGCTTCATGTACGAGCGCGCCGTGAAATCCGATCTGCTGTACTGGCTCGCCATGCGCATGGCGCCCGGCGTGGTCGTGAAGACGATCCTCGCGACGCCGCCCGAAGTCGTGGCGCACGCGAGCATCGATGAGCGGCGGCGCGTGGCGGCCCTGATGGAACACATTCTGCCGCTCAAGCGGCGCCAGGCCGGCCTCTTGAACGATGCGCACGTGGCGCAGACGCTCTCGCCATCCCCGCTCGAGCAGGTCAAGGCGCGCACGCTGGTGATCAGCCTGGCCGACGACCTCTACGGGACTTTCGCGAGCGCCCGCTACACGGCCTCGCAGATTCACGGCGCACGCTTCGTCGGGTACGAAAGCGGCGGCCATGTCTGGGTCGGTCACCACGGCGCCGTGCTCGATGAGCTCTTGACCCTTCTCTCCAACGGCGGCAACGAAAAGGGGGCGGTATGAGCGCGCCGTGGTACCGGCAGCTCTGGCCGTGGCTGCTCATCTCCGGGCCGGCGGCGGTGCTCGTCGCCGGCGCGGTGACCACCTGGATCGCGTTCGCTTCCGCCGACGGCCTCGTCGCCGAGGACTATTACAAGCAGGGCATGGCCGTGAACAAGGTTCTGGCCCGCGAGGAGCGAGCCGCACAGCTGGGTCTTTCCGTCGACCTTCAACTCACGCCGGAAAAGATCGTGGTTCGGTTGCACGGCGCAGCGCCTGAGGCACTCTTCGTGCATCTCGCGCACGCCACGCGCGCGGGCCACGACCAGCGCCTGCGCCTCGCGCCGGTGGGGCCGGGGGTGTACGAGGCCGGGCTGACCGGGCTGCCGGCCGGGCGCTGGCGCATCGTGGTGGAGGATCCGCGCGCGAACTGGCGCATCGTGAAGGAGAGCTCATGAGGAAGCTGATCTGGGTGTTCTGGCCTTCGTTCATCGTGGCCGGCGTCGGCACGGTGCTGCTCTTCATCCTGCTCGACCCGGTGGATCTGCGCTTCGTCGGCCCGCTCGAGCTCACGCGCGACGCCGGCTACACCATCGGCTTTTTCTTCCTGTGGGCGCTCGGCGCCGGCTCGAGCGCCTTCACCTGCTGGCTGCAGCGGCGCGCCGACGAGGTGAACCGTTGTCCATTGCAGCCGGCCGAGCGGCCCCTGGGCTGCCCCAAGCGGGAGGACCCGAATGCGACTTGCTAGCCTGTGCCTTCTCCTCGTTCCGGGCATGGCCTGGGCGCAGGACCCGGCCCCTGGACGCGTGCTCTACGAAACGCATTGCGGCGGCTGCCATTACGAGCGCGTGCACGAGCGCGCGAGATCGGACGTGAAAGGCCTCGCCGATCTGCGCGACACCGTGGCGCGCTGGACCGCGCAGACCAAGCACCGGTTCACGCTCGACGAGATCGAGAGCGTCGTGCAATACCTCAACGAGTCGCACTACCGCTTCGGCCTGCCGCCCGACCTACAGCAGCGCCGCCGCTGAACCGCGAGGTTCAATGCTTCCTATCCCGGGACACCCGCGATGAGCAAGCGTGCTGACCGGTCGCCGCCGAACTACGCTCCCGCCTGCGGCGCGTGATGAACGCGCTCTAGGCGGCGCCGGCGAGCTCGGCGAGCGCGCGCGGGTCGCGCACCGTGATGCGCTCGCGACCGAGCTCCACCCAGCCGCGGGCTTCGAACTGGCGTAGAAGGCGGCTCACGATCTCGCGCACGCTGCCCAGCTCCTCCGCGAGCTTCTGGTGGGTCGCCGCCACGACCGGGCCGCGGTGGACGAGGAGCTGCGCGAGCCGCGTGTCCAGCCTGCGGAACGCCACTTCCTCCACCAGCTCCATCACCTCCGCGAGGCGCTCGCCGTACATGCCGAAGACGAAGCGGCGGAACGGCTCGAACTCGACGAGGAGCTGCTGGAACAGCGCCGCCGGGATGCTGAGCAGGGCCACGTCCTCTTCGGCCACGCCGGTCGCGGAATAGTCCGACTGCCCGAGTAGGCAGCCGCCGGAGAGGATGCAGCCCTGGCCGGCGTCGACGCGGTACAGCACGATCTCGCGGCCGCTCGGCGCGCTTTTGGACACCCGCACGCTGCCCGCCAGCACCAGCGGAAACCCGCGGCAGGGCTGGTGCGCATCGAACAGCACGCTGCCCGGCGTGGCGCGCACGAGCTGAGCCTGCGCGAGCAGCGCCTCCAGCCGCGGGGGCGGCAGCGCGGCGAAGAATGGGAAGCGCTCGAGGAGCTGGGTGCGCAGATCGGCCATGCCTGGCGAGTGTAGCCCTGCTTTGACCCAGGCCAACGCGGTTCGTGCAGCGGCGCCGAGACTGTCGGCTGGAACCTAGGTTACAGACCCGCGCGCCGCGCGGACCGACAATGGCCCTCGTGTCTCATTCCCCAATGCATGGAGGTCATATGACTGTAGAACGTTTGGTCCGCATCTTCGCCGGCGCATTCGTGCTCGTATCCCTCGCCCTCGGCGTCGAGCCAAGCCCGCTTTTTGTCAGCCCGCATTTTCTCTGGTTTACCGCCTTCGTCGGCCTGAACCTCTTCCAGAGCGGCTTCACGTGCCTGTGCCCGCTGGAGTCCATCCTGCGCCGGCTGGGCGTGCGCGGCCCGAGCACGGCGTGCGCGGGATAAAGGCGGCTACGGCGATCGTATTGGCGGGCTTGCTCGCAGCCGCCTGCGGCTCCCGGGAGCCGCCGAAGCCCGAACGCGCCGGGCCGCCGATGAAGAGCGCGGCCGTCGAGATGCGCGAGATCGAGGTGTCCTACAGCGCGGAAGCCGTGGTCGAGGCGGTACGCCAGTCCACAGTGGCGGCGCAGATCGCCGGGCGCGTCGTCGAGCTGCGCTTCGACGTCGGCGACTACGTGAAGAAGGGGGAGGTGATCGCGCGCATCGACGAGCGCGCCGCCTCGCAGGCCGTGGCCGCGAGCGAGGCGCAGGTGCGCGAGGCCGAGGCGGCACTGCGCAACGCCCGCGCCGAATACGAGCGCTCGAAGCAGCTCGTGGCGCAGAAGTTCCTGAGCCAGGCGGCGCTCGAGCGCGCCGAGGCGCAGTACAGGTCGGCGCAGGAGCGCGTGAGCGGCCTGGTCGCCGGCGCCGCCCAGGCGGCCACCGAGCGTGGCTTCGCCACCATCGTCGCCCCCTACAGCGGGGTGGTCTCGGCGCGCCACGTCGAGCTCGGCGAGATGGCAACGCCCGGCAAGCCCCTCATGAGCGGATTCGATCCGGCAACGCTGCGCGTCACCGCCACCGTGCCGCAGGCGCAGGTCGCGGCGATCCAGTCCGGCGCCAAGGCGCGCATCGAGCTGCCTTCGGTCGCGAAATGGATCGAGGCGACGCAGCTCACCATCATTCCCGCAGCCGATCCGCGCACGCACACCACGCAGGTGCGCCTGGCGCTGCCCCAGGACGTGCGCGGCATTTATCCGGGCATCTATGCGCGCGCACACTTCGTCACCGGCCGCAAGAGCGCTCTGCTCGTGCCGCGCGCGGCCGTGCTCCGGCGCAGCGAGCTCACCGCCGTATACGTCATCGGCGAAGGCCCTGCGCAGCTACGCCAAGTGCGCCTGGGCGCGGCGGGCGATGAGCGCAGCGTCGAAGTACTCGCTGGCCTGCGCGCTGGCGAGCGCGTCGCGCTTGAGCCGGTCGTGGCGGGGATGCAGCAGTAATGGGCATCTCCGGGCGCCTCGCGCGTTTCTTCCAGGACTCCCGGCTCACGCCGCTGCTTGCGCTGGCGGCCTTGCTGCTGGGCGTGTTCGCGGTCATCGTCACGCCGCGCGAGGAGGAGCCGCAGATCGACGTCACGATGGCGAACGTGCTGGTGCCTTTTCCCGGCGCCTCGGCGAAAGACGTCGAGGCGCTGGTGGCGACCCCCGCAGAGCAGGTGCTCGCGCAGATGAGCGGCGTGGAGCACGTGTTCTCGGTGTCGCGCCCGGGCGTGGCGGTGCTCACGGTCCAGTTCAAGGTCGGCGTGCCGCGCACCGAGGCCCTGGTGCGGCTGCACGACACGCTGCAGGCGAACCGCGACTGGGTGACGCCGGAGCTCGGCGTGCTCGAGCCGATCGTGAAGCCCAAGGGCATCGACGACGTGCCGATCGTGGCGCTCACGCTGTGGAGCGCCGACCCCGAGCGCGGCGCCTACGACCTCGAGCGCCTCGCGCACGCCGCCGAGGTGGAGCTCAAGCGTGTTCCCGGCACGCGCGAGGTGCAGACGCTCGGCGGGCCGGGGCGGGCGCTGCGCGTGCTGCTCGACCCCGACAAGCTGAACGCATACGGCGTGTCTGCGCTCGACGTCCGCAATGGCCTGCAGCTCGCCAACGTCTCGGCGCCGAGCGGCCGCCTGGTGCGCGAGAACCGCGAGATCCTGGTCGAGACCGGCAGCTACCTCGAGTCGGCCGAGGACGTGCGCCAGATCGTGCTCGGGGTACATGCCGGCCGCCCGGTGTTCGTGTCCGACGTCGCCGAGGTGCTGGACGGCCCTCCACAGCCTGCGCGCTACGTGTGGACCGGCTCGGCGGCGGGCGAGCATCCGGCGGTGACGCTGCAGGTCACCAAGAAGCCGGGCGAGAACGCGGTCGACGTGGCCGCGCGCGTGATGCAGCGTGTGAAGGAGCTGCGCGGCACCATCATCCCGGCGGGCGTGGAAGTGAGCGAGTCGCGCGACTACGGCGCCACCGCCAACGACAAGGCGCAGCAGCTCATCAAGAAGCTCGTCTTCGCCACCGGCTCGGTGGTGGTGCTGGTGCTGTTTGCGTTGGGCGCTCGCGAGGCGCTGATCGTCGGCCTCGCGGTGCTGCTCACGCTCGCCACCACGCTCTTCGCCTCGTGGGCCTGGGGCTTCACCCTGAACCGAGTGTCGCTCTTCGCGCTCATCTTCTCCATCGGCATCCTGGTCGATGACGCCATCGTGGTAGTGGAGAACATCCACCGCCGCCGCGCCGCGGAGCCGGGGCCGCTGCACGGCATCATCCCCGAAGCGGTCGACGAGGTCGGCGGCCCGACCATCCTCGCCACCTTTACGGTGATCGCTGCGCTCCTGCCCATGGCCTTCGTGAGCGGGCTCATGGGCCCCTACATGAGCCCGATCCCGATCAACGCCAGCATGGGCATGCTGATCTCGCTTGCGATCGCATTCACCTTGACCCCCTGGCTCGCTCTGCGCCTGTTGAAAAAGGGCGGTTCCCACGACGAAGCAAGAAGCGGTCTGTTCGAACGTGTGCTCGAGCCCTTTGTCGCCTCGGCGCGCAACCGCAGGCGGCTCTTCTATGGCGTGGCTGCACTGATCGCCGCTTCGGTCGCGCTGCCTGCGGCCAAGCTGGTGGTGCTGAAAATGCTGCCCTTCGACAACAAGTCGGAGTTCCAGGTGGTGGTGGACATGCCCCCGGGCACGCCGGTCGAGCTCACCGCCGCGGTGCTGCACGACATGGGCGCAGAGCTTGCGCGCGTTCCGGAAGTCGTGAGCTACCAGGCCTATGCCGGCGCGGCCGCACCGATCAATTTCAACGGCCTGGTGCGGCAATATTACCTGCGCAGCGCGCCCGAGAACGGCGAGCTGCAAGTGAACCTCACCGAGAAGCACGGGCGCAGCCGCAAGAGCCACGACATCGCGCAGTCGGTGCGCCCGCGCCTGGAACCGCTCGCGCAGCGCTGGGGGGCGAGAGTCAAGGTTGTCGAGGTGCCCCCTGGGCCACCGGTGCTCTCGCCGATCGTCGCCGAAGTGTACGGGCCGGACTCCGCCGGGCGCGCCCGCGTCGCCGGCGAGGTGCGCGCGGCGTTCGCCGCGACGCGCGATATCGTGGGCGTGGACTACAGCGTGGAGGATCCGGCGCCGCGCCTGGAGCTCAAGGTCGACCAGGCGAAGGCCGCCCTCGTCGGCGTGAGCCGCCGCGACGTCGTCGACAGCATGCGCATCGGGCTCTCGGGGATGGACGTTTCGCCGCTGCATGACGGCGTGTCGAAGTACCAGGTCCCTGTGCGCATCGCGCTGCACCCCGAGCGCCAGGGCGAGATCGAAAACGCGCTCAAGCTCGGGGTGCGCACGCCGGGCGGCGACCTGGTGCCCCTCTCGGAGCTGACGCGCGCTGTGGCGAGTGAGCGCGAGCAGCCGATTTATCACAAGGACCTGCTGCCGGTGGTCTACGTCGTGGGCGACCAGGCCGGGCGCGTCGACAGCCCTCTCTACGGCATGTTCGCCGCGCGCGCCAAGCTCGCCGGCAAGCCGCTCGACGAAGGCGGCGTGCTCGGAGAGTACTTCGTGCGCCAGCCCTCGGACCCCTACCGGCAATACGCGCTCAAGTGGGACGGCGAATGGCAGGTGACCTACGAAACCTTCCGCGACATGGGCCTCGCCTACGCGGTGGGGCTGGTGCTCATCTACCTCCTCGTGGTGGCACAGTTCGGCTCCTATCTCACGCCGCTCGTGATCATGGCGCCGATTCCGCTCACCGTGATCGGCGTGATGCCGGGCCACGCCCTGCTCGGCGCCAACTTCACCGCCACCTCGATGATCGGCATGATCGCGCTCGCCGGCATCATCGTCAGGAACTCGATCCTGCTCGTCGACTTCATCAACCTCAAGGTGGAGCAGGGCGTGCCGTTCCGGGACGCGGTGAAGCTGTCCGCAGCGGCGCGCGCCAAGCCCATCGTGCTTACGGGGCTCGCCGCGATGATCGGGGGACTCTTCATCCTGGACGATCCGATCTTCAACGGCCTCGCCATCTCGCTCATCTTCGGCATCCTGGTGTCGACGGCGCTCACCCTGGTGGTCATCCCGGTCCTTTATTACGCGGTGAATGCCCCTGAAGCGAAAGGCAGGAGCCATGGAACTGCGACTGGAAGTTGAGAACGTGAAGTGCGGCGGCTGCGCGATCGGCCGGCTGTCGGGCTAGCCTTGGTGCCTCGCGCGGCGGCGCGGCTCGTGGATGAAGCGCTCGGCGCCGGCGTAGAGCAGCATCCCGATCAGCATCGCGGCGACGAAGATCGCCGCTTTCTCCTCGCCGGCGGCGAACGACACCAGCGCCGGGCCGGGGCAGAAACCCGCCAGCCCCCAGCCGATGCCGAAGACGAGGCTGCCGCCCACCAGGCGGTTGTCGATGTCGCGGTTATGCGGCAGGTGCATCGCCCCGCCGAAGAACGACCGCGCCCGCTTTTTCGCGAAGCCGAAGGCAAAGAGCCCCACCAGCACCGCGCCGCCCATCACGAAGGCGAGCGACGGATCCCACGCGCCCGTGAGGTCGAGGAAGCCGATCACCTTGCCGGGATCGGTCATGCCTGAAACGAGGAGGCCGACACCAAAAACCAGCCCGGCGAGAAAGGCTCCGAGCGCGCTCATGCGAGGTGCCGCACGATGAAGACCGTCGCCATGCCGGCGAGCATGAAAGCCGCCGTGGCGGCGAGCGAGCGCGGCGAAAGGCGCGAGATGCCGCATACGCCGTGTCCGCTGGTGCAGCCGGAGCCGTAGCTGGTGCCAATGCCGACGGCGAGGCCGGCGAGCGCCAGGACGGCGAAGTCCGCATCGATGCGCCGGTCCACGGAAGGCCCGAACAGAAGCATCAAGAGCGGAGCGGCAAACAGGCCCGCCAGAAAGGCGACGCGCCAGGCGGTCTCGCCGCGCCGCGGCGAGAGCAGCCCGCCGAGAATCCCGCTGATGCCGGCGACGCGGCCGTTGAGCAACATCAGCATCGCGGCGGCGGTGCCGATCAGCAGGCCCCCCGCAAGCGACGACCACGGCGTGAAGTGGCTCCAATCGATGCTCAGGGCTTCCTCCTTTGGCAGAACTGCGCGTACAGCGCCTTCAGCACGGCGAGCGCTGGCCCCTTGCGCACGCGATAGTGCACGTACTTGCCGTCGCGGCGCGTGTCGACGAGCGCCTCGTCGCGCAGCACGGTGAGCTGCTGCGACAGCGTCGGCTGGGGGATGCCGAGCGCCGCCTCGAGCTCGCCGACGCTCATCTCGCGCTGCGCGAGCTGGCACAGCAGCATCAGCCGGTCGGAGTTGGCGAGCGCCTTCATCAGGCGGCAGGCGCGCCCGGCCGCCGCGTGCATCTGCTCCACCGAGAGGGTCTGCGCCATCGCCCGAATAATATATCAATCGACAATATATTATTCAATATATCGAATCTTCGGCGACGCGGCGGCGTGCTTGACCTGCGTCAAGCTGCCCGCGCGCGGGTGCGGCTAGTCTGGAATCGACCCAACTGACAGGAGACAGCCAAATGAGACGCAGATACGTTGCGGGCGCGGCGCTGGCCGCGGCGCTCGCGCTGGCGACCCCGCTCGCCGGCGCGCAGGGACCCGGCTCCGGCTACGGCCCCGGAATGATGGGCGGGTATGGGCGCGGCGGCGGCCCGATGGCGGCGCTCAACCTCACCGACGAGCAGCAGGACAAGGTCTTCGCCATCCAGGAGGCGAACCGCAAGAAGAGCTGGGATACGATGAGCACGACGCGCTCCGAGACGTTCAAGCTGCAGCGCATGTACAACGCGGACAGCGTCGACTCGAAGGCGCTGCTCGAGCAGCAGAAGAAGGTCGACGACCTGCGCAGGCAGGTGCTCGCCTCGCGCCTCGACATGCGCAAGCAGATGGAGAGCGTGCTGACGCCCGAGCAGAAGAAGCAGCTGCGCCAGTTCGGCCCATGGTGGATGAGAGAGGATGTGGAATAGGATCGTGGTCGCGGCCGTGGCGCTCTCGGGCGCTGCCGCCGCGCAGTCTCCCGACAGCCACCGCCACAGCTTCGGCGACGCCGAGAAGTGGTCGCACGTATTCGACGATCCCGAGCGCGACGCCTGGCAGAAGCCGCACGAGGTCATCAAGGCGCTTGCGCTGAAGCCGGACGCGGCCGTAGCCGACCTTGGAGCCGGCACGGGTTACTTTGCAGCGCGCCTGGCCAATATGCTGGCGAAGGGCACTGTCTACGCAGTCGACGTCGAACCCGAGATGGTGAAGTACCTCGGTGAGCGGGCGAAACGCGAAGGCTTGAAGAACCTCAAGCCGCTCGCCGCGCGAGCCGACGATGCGCGCCTTCCGGCGAAGGTCGACCTCATCCTCCTGGTCGACGTCTATCATCACATCGAAGACCGAGAGCGCTATTTCCGCAAGCTCGCCGCGTCTCTCAAGCCCGGCGGCCGCGTCGCGGTGATCGACTTTCGCCTCGACTCGCCCGAGGGTCCGCCGAAGGCGGCGCGCATCGCGCCTGAGCAGGTAAAGGCCGAGCTGGCGCGCGCGGGCTATGCGCTCGCCGAGGAGCACGGCTTTCTGCCGCGCCAGTATTTCCTGGTGTTCCGCCCGCGCTAGTCTGCGAGCCGGCGCTCGAGACCCTGGAGGTCGACGATCGAGACCTCCTTATGCCGCACGTCGAGCAGACCGTCCTGGTGGAACGCCGCAAACAGGCGGCTCACCGTTTCGAGCTTGAGGCCGAGATAGCTCCCGATCTCCGCGCGCGTCATGCGCAGCAGGAAACGCGATCCCGAATAGCCGCGACGCAGGAAGCGCCTGGACAGATCGAGGAGGAACGCGGCGAGGCGCTGTTCAGCGCTCATCGAGCCGAGCAGCAGCATGATGCCGTGAACGCGAACGATTTCGCGCCCGAGCACCGAGTGCAGGCGCCGCTGGAGCGATGGAACTTCGCGTCCTATTTCCTCGATCAGGGAGTACGGCATCGCGCAGACGTCGCTGTCCTCGAGCGCAATGGCGCGGTCCTTGTAACCGCCGCCGCCGAACCCTTCCATGCCCAGAAGCTCTCCCGCCATGAAGAAGCCGGTGACCTGCTCGCGTCCGTCGTCGTCGATGAGGCTGGTCTTGAAGAAACCGCTGCGGATGGCGTAGAGGCAGCGGGACTCGTCGCCCGCGCGGAACAGGTGTTCACCGCGCCCTATTCGGCGGCGTGTATAGACGATGTTCGCCACGCGCTCGAGATCTTCGGCGGGCACACCTCCGGAAAGGCACGATTCCCGCAAATTGCAGCCCGCGCAGCTGACTTCGTGCCCGCGTGTGCTCACGGACGGTGCGGGCTGTCTCAGGATGACGATTGAGCGCTGGGGCAAGGTTCTTATGGCCGATAGCCGCCGACAAACCTGACCCTCTAGCATCGGCTTTTTGTCGCCGGCCGATCTGTGCGCTAGCGCACACAGCGGGTGTTCCGGCGACCCTCGATCATGCGCTCGTCACCGCGATGAGCGCATGGCTGTCCTGATGGTGCGCCCGCGCCTGCGAAAGCGAGCGCAGAGCCGACGTTGTGCCTTCCAGGCGATGTCGCTCACGTTCTTTGCAAGCCCGGTTTGCCGGCGCGCGACCAAACCACGATACGCCGGAAGCAGGCTGCCTCTTCGCGTCGAGCCATTCTGTCTACGGGAACGAGGTCCGCATCGGAGCCAGATCCGGCGCCGGGTCATTCTGCAGCGGCAGGCGCACGACGAACTCGGCTCCTGCATCCTTTCCAGCGCTGTGGGCCGCAACGCTGCCGCCGTGCATGTGGGCGAGCTCGCGCACCAGCCAGAGGCCGATGCCGATTCCGCCGCGCTCGGCACCGCCCGCGCCGAGCTGGAACAGCTCGAAGATCCGCTCCAGCTCGCCTGCCCGCAGGCCCGGCCCGTCGTCGCGTACGCGCAGCAGCGCTTCTCCTGAAGCGCTCGCCAGGCTCACCCAGACGCGGCCGCCGGCTTTGCCATATCTGGAGGCGTTGCCGAGAAGGTTCGCGACGATCTGCGTTATGCGCGTCGGGTCCGCGAGCGCAGGCACCCTTGCGGCCGGAATGTCGAGCTCCAGGGTCTGGCGCCTTTCGGCGAGCTGGCGCCGGCATGAGTCGAGCGCGTCCTGCACGCAGTCGCGCAGGTCTACCGGCCTCCTATCGAGGCGCAGCTTGCGTTGCACGATCCGCTCGACGTCCAGCAGCTCCGAGATCAGTCGCTCCATGTGCGCGACATGGCGCTGCAGGATTGACGAGAGCTCGAGCACCCAGCTCGTCTCGTGTGGCTTGAGCGCCAGCGCCTGCGACGCGGAGCTGATCGCCGTGAGCGGGTTTCTCAGCTCGTGGGCGAGCATGCTCATGAACTGGTTCTTGTGCCGGTCGGCCTCCTTCAGGGCGTGCATGGCCTTTCTCGCCCGGTCTGCGAGGAACACGATCATGCCCCCGATGAACACGGCGCTACCCGTGCCGAGGAGCTCCAGCGCGGAGAACGGCGCCGTGATGAAGAAGACGTTTGCCCAGCCGACGCAGATCGCCATGGCGAGCAGGCCCGCGAGCCAGCCGCGGTACAAGGCGACCACCGCCACCGCGCCGAACATCCAGATGTAAGGCTGGCGGTCGCCGAGATAGGGCTCGAGTGCCTGCCGGACCGCGAGCGCGACCCCGCTCGCCGCGACGGCGATGCCGACATCCAGCGCAACCCTGCGGAAGTTCGAGTTCAATCCGCCCCCGGACCATTATAGGTTCGGACCAGGCCCTCGCGAACTGACTTAGGGCGCTAGCTTACGGTCATATAGAAAGCGAGCAGAAGGCCGAGGACGCCGATCGCGCTGCTCGCATACACGGAGAGGTTAATCCAGTAGCCGGGCGGGATTTCCACCGGCCGCAAGGTTGCGACCGAGCGCCGGTACTGCACGATCGACAGCGCGCTCAGCGCGACGCCGAGCAGCACGAAGGCGACGCCGATCCAGAAGCCGAAGCTCGCCCTGGGAGCACCGGCGCCGAGTAGCAGCGTCGTTCGGTCCACCAAGAACCCGAAGGCCATCAGCCCCGCCGCAGTGCGGCTCCACGCCATCAGCGTGCGCTCGGCGGCGAACAGCACGCGCGGATCGTCGAGGCCGCTCATCGACTAACGCTCGCGTTCGAGACGGCCGTCATGCATCCGGTAGACGCTGTCGAATCCTTTGATTATGCGTCTCAGCTGTCGCCAAAATCCCCGAACATGACGTAGATCTGCGCGAAGCCGCTCTTCAGCCGGCCTGCCAGCGCCCGCGTCTCGGCACGGTCACCTCGCGCAAGCGCCTGCTCCAGCGCGTCGAGGATGGCGCGCTCGGCGGCGATCCGTTTGCGCAGCAGCTCGTACTTGGCTTCGTCGAAGCCGAAGAGCACGCCCTCGAAACCCGGCTGCTCGGCGCGCCGCCACAGCCCGCTCGCCCGCTCGAGCGCCGCGCGCATCTGCTGCTCGGTTGAGGCCGTGGACTCGGCGAGCTTGACCAATCCCTCCATCGGGTCGTGGAACTCGGTCAGGCGGTCGACGTAGAGCTCGACGCCGGCGGGCGGCGCGCCTCGAAGAACGCAAGACGCACGCCTTCGAGCACATCGTGCGCCTCGGCGCGCTTGCCCGCGGCGAGCGCGGGCTCGATCGAAAAGCGCTTTCGAAATTCCGGCCACGACGCTTTGAGCCGGTGCAGGGCCTGCTCGACCCGCTCGACGGGCTGCTTAGGCTGGTTGCTGAGCGCGAGCGCCGGGATGAACACGCGCTCGAACGCCGCCATATCGTCGACGACGCCGGCGCGCGCATGCCACGGGCGCGGGGACCTCGCGGGCCACGATTTCGCCGTCGCGCGCGACGACCAGGCTGCCCTCGGCAAGCGGCTGCCAACCGGCCTCCTGCGTGAGCGGCACGCTCGCCGCCAGCACGACTTGCTGGCCGGGCGCGCAGCGGCGCTCGATGAGATGCAGTCCCGGACCGGAGACGCGGCGGTCGCCATGGATGAACAGGACGTCGCCGTCGGCGTACAGGAAGTTTGCCGGGCCCAATGCGCGCAGGCTGGCGGCGAACGCCGCGACGGTGCCGAGGCGCTGGTCAAGCCCTGCGTGAACCGGGAACCGGTCGAGCAGGGCGCAAAAGGCGTATTCCGAATCGGTATCGCCCACCGGATGGAAACGCTCGAGCGGCATGCTGCGGCGTAGCCGCTCGATAGCGAGGTCGCCGTTGTGGGCGAACAGATGCATGCGGCCTCCCCACTCGCGCGCGAACGGCTGGCAGTTCTTCATGGCGAGCCGCCCCTGCGTCGCCTTCCGGATGTGCGAGATCACCACGCCCGAGGTGAACGGATGCTGCCGCAGGAAGCGCAGGCATTCGCTGTCGTGGGCCGCCTCGGGGTCTTTCACCAGCCGCACGTCTTCGCCGGCGTAGTAGCCGATTCCCCACCCGTCCTTGTGCGGACCCTCGAGCCCGCCGTGGCGCGCGAACGCCTCCAGCGACGATCGCACGTCGGTCGGCGAGCGGCTGGACATCGCGAAGAGCTCGCACATGGCGATCCCAAGCTTGCCAAGCGACCCTGCGGCGCACTTGATCGAAATCAAACTAGGTCGCTCCCGGCGGCGTAACGTGAAACCATGAGCGAAACGCTCACTTTCGGCGTGGAGGTCGAGCAGCAGGAGGGCTTCGAGTTCCGCGTGCGCTTCGACTGGCCGGAGGCTCCCGAGCTGCTGCTCGACGAGCCCGAGCCGCTCGGCAAGGCACGCGGGCCGAACGCGGCGAGGCTGGTGGTCGCCGCGGTGGCGAACTGCCTTGCGGCGAGCCTGGTGTTCTGCCTGAAGACGAAGTTTCGCCAGAGCCCCGGTCCGGTGCGCGCGATGGCGAGCGGCCGCCTGGAGAGAAACGAGCGCGGCCGCTACCGCATCGCCGCGATCGACGTGGTGCTGTCGCTTGCCGAGAAGTTCGGCGACATGGAGCACCAGCAGCGCTGCCTCGAGCAGTTCGAGGACTTCTGTATCGTCACGCAGAGTATCCGCGCCGGCATCCCGGTGAACGTCACCGTCGTTGATGCCGTAGGAAGGGTCGCCAATGCTATCGCTTGAAGACTGCCTGGGGCTCTGCGAGCTGACCGAGCAGGAGGTGCTCGCCATAGCGCATCACGAGCACATTCCCGAGATGGCGGCGCTCGAGCTCGGCAACTACCTGGTGCATGCGCCCGACGGCGAGATGCAGATCAAGACCATCATCCGCGACGACATCGCCGAGGCGCGTGCGCGCGGCGATCGAAGCGCCGAGCTCGCGCTCAAGCTCGTGCTGCGCGAGTTCGTGCTCCAGCATCCGCATTGCGACGAGCGCTGCCGAGCCCGGATGCATCTGCCCGAGCGCAGGCTTGACGGAGATCAACGCCTCCAGCCCCGCCCGGCATAGCCTTGGGGGCATGGATATCGATTCGGTCCACGCGCGCATCGAGCACGAGAGCGCGGAGTTGCGCGCGCGTTATCCGCACATCACGGATTGCCGCACCGCGCTGGTGCAGTGGAACGACGCGGGCAAGAAGCGCTACTCGCTCAAGCTCGACATCCGCTGGCCAGAGCACCAGACGCTGCTCAGCGGCGAAGCGATGGACGACGCGGACGCCGCCATCACCGCCGCTTTTGCCCGCGCGCGCCAGCGCGTGCAGGAGGCGGCATGGGCAAGCCGCTAGATCTGCCCGGGCTCGCGGCGAACAAGGACGACGAGTTCGACGCGGCCACGGCGCTCGCCCTCGAGACCGACCGCCTGGCGCGCGCCTACGCCGCGCGCGCGACGCTCGGCATCTCGCCGGCCGCGCTCGCGCTCGCTTTCGGCGACTGGTGGCTGCACCTCGCCGCCTCGCCCGGCAAGCTGGTCGAGCTGCAGCGCAAGGCGGCGCGCAAGTGGCTGCGCTATCTCACCGGAACGCCGATCGAGCCGCTGCCGCAGGACCGGCGCTTCGTGGCGCCCGGGTGGCAGGAATGGCCCTTCAAGGCGCTGCAGCAGGGATTTCTCTTCTGGCAGCAGTGGTGGCACAACGCCACGACCGGCGTGCACGGCGTCTCGCCGCACCACGAGCACGTGGTCAATTTCACCGTGCGCCAGCTTCTCGACCTGTGGTCGCCGGGCAATTTCGCCTGGACCAATCCCGAGGTGCTGGAAGCGACGCGGGAGCAGGGCGGGCTCAATTTCGTGAACGGCGCGGCGAATTTCGCCGACGACGTGCGGCGCCAAATGCTCGGCGAGCCGCCGGCCGGGGCGGAGAACTTCCAGCCCGGCAAGCAGGTCGCTCTCACCGCGGGCAGCGTGGTGATGCGAAACCGACTGGTCGAGCTGATCCAGTACGCGCCGAGCACCGGCGCGGTCCATCCCGAGCCGGTGTTTATCGTGCCGGCCTGGATCATGAAGTACTACATCCTCGACCTCTCGCCGGCGAACTCGCTGGTGAAGTACCTCGTTGATCACGGTCACAGCGTGTTCATTCTGTCGTGGAAGAATCCCGGGCCGTCCGAGCGCGATCTCACGATGGACGACTATCTCGAGCTCGGCGTGATGCAGGCGCTCGAGGCGATTGGCGCGATCGCCCCGAAGCGCAAAGTCCACCTCGCCGGCTACTGCCTCGGCGGCACGCTCGCGGCCATCGCCGCCGCGTCGATGGCACGCGACCGCGACGAGCGCCTCGCGAGCGTCACCCTGCTCGCCGGGCAGGTCGATTTCACAGAGGCGGGCGAGCTCACGCTTTTCATCGACGACAGCGAGGTGAGCCTGCTCGAGGACTTGATGCGCGCCCAGGGCTATCTCGACGCGCGCCAGATGGCGGGCGCCTTCCAGCTCCTGAGGTCGAACGACCTCGTCTGGTCGCGGCGGGTGCGCGAGTACCTGCTCGGCCGGCGCGAGCCGATGACCGACTTGCTCGCCTGGAACGCCGACGCCACGCGCATGCCCTACCGCATGCACGCCGGCTACCTTCGGCGCTTGTTCCTCGACAACGATCTCTCCGCCGGACGCTACGAGGCGCGCGGACGCAGGGTGGCGCTCTCCGACATCCGGCTGCCGCTCTTTGCAGTCGGCACTACCAAGGACCATGTCGCGCCCTGGCGCTCGGTCTATAAGGTGAACCTGTATACCGATTCGGAGGTAACCTTCCTCCTCACGAGCGGCGGCCACAATGCCGGCATCGTGAGCGACCCCGCGCGCGCCGACCGCAGCTACCAGATGGCGATGCGCAAGCACGGCGAGCCGTACGTCGACCCGGACATCTGGGCCGAGCGCGCGCCGCGGCAGCGTGGCTCCTGGTGGCCGCAATGGCAGCGCTGGCTCGCCGAGCGCTCGGGCGCGCCGTGTGCGCCGCCCCCGCTTGCCGACGGGCTCGAAGCCGCGCCGGGAAGATACGTGTTGCAACGATGAAGCGACCCAAAGGAGGCCGTATGACCGCCAAACCCGAAGATTTCCTGCTCCAGGCCTGGAAGCAGCAGCTCGATCTGGGGCTGCGCCTGATCGAGACCATGGTCGAAGGCGCAATCAAGCTGCGCGAAGTGCAGATCGAGGCCGCGACCGACGCCCATGCCGACGCCGTGGCGACGCGCAAGTCGCTCGCCGAAGCGAACGATCTGACGAAGGTGCTCACGCTGCAGGCCGAATGGACGCGCGCCAACGCGCACAAGTGCGCCGCCTACTGGCGCGACCTCTACGAAGTGGCTACGCGCACCCAGGGCGAGCTCGCGAGCCGCGCGGGCGTTCAGCCGCCGGCCGCCGCCATCGAGGGCGACCCGAACAAGGCGCTCTTCGGCATGATGGACGACGCCTACCGGCAGTGGCTCGGGGCGACGCAGAAGTTCTATCGCATCCCGATCGGCACGCTGCCCGCAGACAACAACGCGGCCCCGGAGGTTCCGCCGGTGCCGGCGAAGCCCAAGCCCTCGAAAAGGGCGGCGGCATGAGCGCGAAGCAGGTTCTCTTCGGCGAGCCGGCGCACACGAGGCTGCTGCGCGGAATGAACACGCTCGCCGACGCCGTGCGGGTGACCCTTGGGCCCAAGGCGCGCACCGTGGTGCTGGAGAAGTCCTGGGGCGCACCGACCGTCATCAACTCCGGCGTCGTGGTCGCCAAGGAGATCGAGCTCGCCGACCGCTTCGAGAACATGGGCGCGCAAATGGTGCGCGAGGTCGCCGCCAAGACCTCCGAAGTCGCCGGCGACGGCACCACCACGGCGACGCTGCTCGCCGCGGCGATCGTGAACGAAGGCATGAAGTACGTCGCCGCCGGCATGAACCCGATGGACTTGAAGCGCGGCATCGACCAGGCGGTCGAGGCGCTGGTCGCCGAGCTCGGCCGCATGGCGAGGCCCTGCTCGGCGCGCCGGGAGATCGCCCAGGTCGGCGCGATCTCGGCGAACAACGACGCCTCGATCGGCGACATGATCGCCGAGGCGATGGAGAAGGTGGGGCGCGAGGGCGTGATCACGGTCGAGGACGGCAAGGGGCTCGCCAACGAGCTCGAGGTGGTGGAGGGCACGCAGTTCGACCGCGGTTTTCTCTCGCCCTACTTCATCACCCATCCCGACAAGCAGAACGTCGTGCTCGAGGATGCTTTCATCCTGCTCTACGACAAGAAGATCTCTGCCATCCGCGAGCTCCTTCCGCTGCTCGAGCACGTCGCGCGCGCGGGCAAGCCGCTCCTCGTGATCGCCGAGGAGGTCGAGGGCGAGGCGCTCGCCACGCTGGTGGTCAACACGCTGCGCGGCATCCTGAGGTCGTGCGCGGTGAAGGCGCCGGGGTTTGGCGATCGGCGCAAGGCCATGCTCCAGGACATCGCCGTGCTGACCGGGGGCAGCGTGGTCGCGGAGGAGGCGGGCCTGACGCTGGAGAAGGCGCAGCCCGAGGTGCTCGGCCGCGCCAAGCGCGTCGAGATCGACAAGGACGACACCACCATTATTGGCGGCGCGGGCGACCCCAAGGCCATCGACGCGCGCGTAGCGCAGATCAAGCGCGAGATCGACGAAGCGACCAGCGATTACGACAAGGAGAAGCTGCAGGAGCGCGCCGCCAAGCTCGCCGGCGGCGTAGCGCTGATCCGGGTGGGCGCCGCGACCGAGACCGAGATGAAGGAGCGCAAGAGCCGCACCGAGGACGCGCTGCACGCCACGCGCGCGGCGGTGGAGGAGGGCATCCTGCCCGGCGGCGGTGTCGCCCTGCTGCGCGCGCGCGCTTGCCTCGAGAAGCTGCACGGCGGGAACGCCGACCAGGACGCGGGAATCCGCATCGTGCAGCGCGCGGTCGAGGAGCCGCTGCGCCAGATCGTGCGCAACGCCGGCGCCGAGCCCGCGGTGGTGGTCCAGCGTGTGGCGAACGGCGAAGGCAACATCGGCTACAACGCCGCGACTGGCGAATACGGCGACATGTTCACGATGGGCGTGCTCGATCCGTGCAAGGTGACGCGCGCCGCGCTGCAAAATGCGGCCTCGATCGCCAGCCTCATCCTTACCACCCAGTGCATGATTGCCCAGGCACAGGAGCCGGCCAAACTCGAGGAGGCGCCGGAATGAGCGCGTATCGCAGAATCCTGGTCGCGGTTGACGGCAGCGCGACCTCGATGAAGGGCTTGCGCGAGGCGATCCGCCTGGCGAAGGACGGGGGTGCGCAGCTTTTCATCGTCCACGTGGTGAACGAGTTCTACGCCTTCGCCAGCCTCGATGGCTATTCCCCCGGCGTGGACCTGGTGCCGTCGCTGCGCGAAGGCGGGCGCCGCATCCTGGCGAAGGCGAAGGCGGCCGCCGACAAGGCGGGCGTCCGGGCCAAGACGCTGATGCGTGAGACCCTCGGCGGTCCCGCGGCCGAAACGATCGTGCGCGACGCGCGCCGCCAGCGCGCCGACCTGATCGTGCTCGGCACGCACGGCCGGCGCGGCCTGCGGCGCCTGGTGCTCGGCAGCGACGCCGAGGCCGTGGTGCGCACCTCGCCGGTGCCGGTGCTGCTGGTGCGCGCGGGAAAATGAGCGCGTATCGCAAAATCATGGTGGCCGTGGACGGCAGCGCCGCTGCGGCGTTAGGCCTGCGCGAGGCGATCCGGCTGGCGAACGCCGAG
The DNA here is from genome assembly GCA_044870335.1 of Burkholderiales bacterium. Lineage (GTDB taxonomy): Bacteria > Pseudomonadota > Gammaproteobacteria > Burkholderiales > SG8-39 > SCGC-AG-212-J23. The sequence continues at coordinate 20,327 of JBIOYV010000136.1, forward strand.
CGCGCCGAGCTGTGCCTCCTGCACGTGGTGAACGAGAGCGTCGCGTTTGCGCCGCTCACCGGCGCCGCGCCGCTGGATCTGGCCCCGACGCTGCGCGAGGCGGGACGCCAGGTGCTGGCCGCGGCGAAGGCGCGGGCCGCGAAGCAGGGCGTGCGCGCGAAGACCGTGCTCTGCGAGTCGATCGACCGAACCGCGGCGCGGAGCATCCTGAGCCAGGCGCGCCGGCATCATGCCGATCTCATCGTGCTCGGCACGCACGGCCGCCGCGGTGTGCGCCGCATCGTGCTCGGCAGCGACGCCGAGCAGGTGGTGCGCCGCTCCCCCGTGCCGGTGCTGCTCGTGCGCGCGTGAACCGTCTCGCGGCCATCGGCCGGGTCGCGGCCGCGAAGGGCTGGAGTCACTACGCCGAGCGGCTGGGGCTCGGCGCCCAGCCGCCCGCGTCCGCTGCGGCAGGCAGCGACGCCCGGCGCTTGCGCGAAGCGCTCGAGGAGCTCGGCCCGACCTTCGTCAAGTTCGGACAGATGCTGTCGCAACGCGACGACCTGTTCCCCGCCGACCTCGTGCGCGAGCTGCGCGCCCTGCAGGACAATGTCGGCGCATTCCCGGCGGAAACGGCGCGCCGCATCATCGAAGCCGAAACCGGCTCCAAGGTCGAGGAGCTGTTCGCCGGCTTCGACGAGCGGCCGCTTGCGGCCGCGTCGGTCGCGCAGGTACACCGGGCGACCCTTGCCGACGGCGCTCAGGTCATCGTCAAGGTCCAGCGCCCCGGCATCGAGGAGACCGTCGAGGCGGACATCGCGGTGCTGCGCCGGCTCGCGCGCATGCTTCCGGCGGTGGTGCCTGCGCTGCGCGCGCTCAACCTCGCCGGACTGGTCGAGGAATTCGCCATCACGCTGCGCGGCGAGCTCGACTTCGAGCACGAGGCGCGCAACGCCGAGCGCTTCGCCGAGGTGAACCGCGACGAGGCCGCCGTGGTCGTGCCCAAGATCTACCGCGAGCTGACCACGCGGCGCGTGCTCACCATGGAGTACGGGCGCGGCCGGCGCATCGACGAGCCGGGCGCCGCGCCCCCCGGCACCGCGCAAACGCTCATGCGCCTGTTCCTCACGCAGGTGTTCGAGCACGGCGTGTTCCACGCCGACCCGCACCCGGGAAACATCTTCGTGCTGCCCGACGGACGGCTGTGGTTCCACGATTTCGGCGCCCTCGGCGAGCTCTCGCCCCGAGTGCAGGAAAACCTGCGCCAGCTCTTCCTCGCGGTGATGGCGCGCGACGCGAGCTGGGTGGCGAGCGCCTACCTCGGCATGGGCGGCGCAACCGCCGAGCTCGATCGCGCCGCCTTTGTCCGCGACCTGGGCGAGTCGCTCGAGCGCTACTACCGGGAATCGGGCGTCGGCCGGCAATCCTTCGGCGCCATCATCCACGAGTTCATCGGCCTCGGGCGCAGGCATCACATTCGCCTCCTGCGCGAGGCGACGCTGCTCCTGCGCGCCTTCGCCGAGCTCGAAAGCCTGGTGCGCCGCCTCGAGCCGCACTTCAGCTCGCTCGAGTCGTTCCGGGGCTACAGCGCGCGCCTGCTCAAGCTCGCGTTCACGCCGCAGCTCGGGATCGCAAACCTTGCCCAGACCTACCGGCTCGCGTCGGCGGCGCGCGAGGTCGCGGCCGAGGCGCCGATCGCGCTGCGCCGCCTGCTCGGCCGCCTCGAGCGGGGCGACCCGCTCTTCGACGTGCGCCACCAGAGCGGCGGCTCGATCGAGCGCCATCTGCTGCACGCGAGCAACCGGCTCGCCTTCGCCCTGATCGTGGCCGCGCTCGTGATCGGCTCGGCCATCCTGATCGCGGCCGACGCGGGCCCGCACTGGCTCGCGCTGCCGGTGCTGGGCGTAGTCGGCTTCGTCGTCGCGGGCGTGCTCGGCCTCGCCTGGGCGGTGCTCGCCCTGAAATCCGGCAAGCTCTGACCGGCTGGAGCGGCAGGGAATGACGCCGTCGCTGTCACGCCGGCAGCTATGGATGGGGTTTCTCCTCTATCCCGGCCATACGCTGCCCACCGCCGCCGCGCCGGTGCTGGTTGCCGCCGGGCTCGCCGTCCACGACGGCGTGCTTGCGCCGCTGCCGCTGCTCGTCGCCTTCCTGGGTAGCTGGCTGATCCATCTGGGCGGCGTGTTCGCCGATCAGCACGAGCTCGTGCGCCGCCATCCGCAGATCCCCGAGCATCCGGAGCTCCTGCAGGCGCTCGCCGATGGCACGCTCGAGCTGGCGTTGCTCCGAAAATCCATCCTCCATTGCTTTGGACTTGCGGCGCTGACCGCGCCCTACCTGGTCTACCTGGGCGGAACCCCGGCGCTGTTGATCGGAATCGTCGGCGTCGCCTCGAGCCTCTCCTATGCCGCGGGGCCGCTGCGCTATGCGCCGCGCGGCCTCGCCGATCCCATCTTCTTCGCGATGTTCGGCGTCGTCGCCGTGGCCGGCGCCTACTACATCCAGGCGCATGCCTTTCCGGCGAGCGCCTTCGTGGTCGGCGTGCCGGTGGGCGCGCTGGTCACCAACGTGCTCATCATCGACGACATCCGCGACCGCGAGTTCGATGCGGCAAAGGGCTGGCGCACCGGCGCGGTCCGCTTCGGCATCGGCTGGAGCCGCGGCGAATACCTCGCGCTTTCCGCATTGGCCTACCTTGCCCCGGTCGGCTTCTGGCTGGCCCTGGGCTTCAGCGCGTGGGTGCTGCTTCCCCTGTTGAGCCTGCCGTGGGCGGCTCGCATCGCGCGGACGGTGTGCACCAGCGAGCAGCGCGCGGCGCTCGTTCCGATGACGCCGCGCGCATCGCTCCTGTCTCTGGTCTATTCGCTTTTGCTCGCCGCCGGGCTCGCGCTTTCCTGAGAGGTGCGGATGACCCTCCAGATCTCACGCGCGGTGTCGGCGTAGGAGAAAAGCCTCAGGTCCGCCCTGCGGATCATTCCCTCCGCGAGCAGGTAATCCGTGTCGACGGCGCGCCGCCACCAGGCCTCGCCCACCAGCACGATCGGAATCGGCCTGATCTTGCGCGTCTGCACCAGCGTCAGGGTCTCGAACAGCTCGTCGAAGGTGCCGAAGCCGCCGGGAAAAGCAACCATCGCTCGCGCGCGCAGCAGAAAGTGGAGCTTCCTCAGAGCGAAGTAGCGGAAGCAGAGCGATAGCCCGGGCGTCGTGTAGCGATTTGAGCGCTGCGGCTGCGGCAGGTCGATGTTCATGCCGATGGAGAGTCCGCCGCTTTCGAAGGCGCCGCGACTGGCAGCCTCCATGATTCCGGGTCCGCCGCCGGTCATGAGCGCCACGCCGCGGGCGCGCCCGACGATGCGGCCGAACTCGCGCGCTACCCGATAGTAGGGGTCGTTACGCGAGGCTCGGGTGCTCCCCATGACCAGGATCGTGCGCCGGACGCGGTGCTCGCGCAGCAGCGCTTCGGCCTTGAGATATTCGAGCTCGAGGCGCACGCCGCGGGTGTCGTCGTGGTTGAGAAACGCCACGTCCTGGTCGGCGAGGCGGTAGGCCTTGGTTCGGTTCATCGTCGGTAATAACTCTGTTTGGCGCCCTCGGTGGTCGCGACGTAGGCGGCGACGACGAGCAACGAGACGAGCATGAGCGAAGCCGGCAGCGCGACGAAGCCGAACGCCGCAGCGAGCGGGCCGGTGTAGGGCAGGGCAAGCGCGAGGGCAATTACGCCGACCGTGGTCCAGAGCAGCAGCCGGCCGGGCGCGCTCTTCCAGGCCGGCAGTTGCGTGCGCAGCACCAGCAGCACGGCGAGCTCGGTGAGCAGCGATACCACGAACCAGGCAGTCTGGAATTGCGCTTCGCCGGCGTGGAACACTTTGAGGAGCAGGGCGAAGGTGAGCAGGTCGAAGACGGTGCTCACCAGCCCGAACACGATCATGAAGCGGCGCACCTCGGCGACGTTCCAGCGCTGCGCGGTAGCGGTCTGCCTGGGGTCGACGTTATCGGTGGAAATGGCGATCGAGGGCAGGTCGGAGATGAAGTTGTTCAGCAGGATCTGCTTGGCGGCGAGCGGCAGGAACGGCAGCAGCGGCGTGGCGAGCGCCATGCTGATCATGTTGCCGAAATTCGCGCTGGTGGTGATCGAGATGTACTTCAGCGTATTCGCGAAGCTGCGTCGCCCGTCCTCGACACCGAGGCGCAGGACAGCGAGGTCGCGCCTCAGCAGCACGACGTCCGCGCTCTCGCGCGCGACGTCGACGGCGCTCTCGACCGAGATGCCGGCATCCGCGGCGTGCAGCGCAGGGGCGTCGTTGATGCCGTCGCCGAGATATCCCACGGCGTGGCCGGTGCGCTGCAGCGCGCGCACGATGCGCTCCTTCTGCTGCGGGTCCACCTCGACGAAAAGGTCGGTGCGCGGCGCAAGGTGCCACAGCGCCTCGTCCTTGAGCCGCGCGATCTCCTGCCCGGTCAGCATCGCCTTGGGATCGAGGCCGATGGCGGCGGCGACATGCGCCGCGACATAGCGGTTGTCGCCGCTGATGACCTTGGTGCGGATGCCGAGCGCCGCGAGCTCGCGGATGGTGTTTTCAACCCCCGGCTTGGGCGGATCGTAGAACACCAGCAGGCCGGCGAGGGCCATGCCGTGCTCGTCCTGGTGCCCGTAGCGCTCCTTCGGCGGGACGCGTTTCACCGCCAGGGCGAGCACCCGGAATCCCTGCGCGCCCATGCCGCGATAGAAGCTTTCGCAACGGGCGCGAACCGCCGCGTCGATGTCGCAAACCGCCAGAACGTTGTCGAAAGCGCCTTTCGTGGCGATGAGCTGCCCGGCAGGATCGCCGTCGTCCAGGACGATGGTGAGGCGCTTGCGGATGAAGTCGTACGGAATCTCGTCGACCTTGCGGCAGCCCGCCGTGCTGAGGCCCTGCGCCTCGCCCGCGGCCACCAGCGCAGCGTCGAGCGGATTGTCGATTCCCGTTTCGAAGGCGGCGTTGAGGAAGGCGAGCCGCAGCACCGCCGCTGAAGCAAGGCCTTCGACATCCACGGCGGAGTGCAGCCGGACCGTGCCTTCGGTGAGGGTGCCGGTCTTGTCGGTGCACAGCACGTCGATGCTGCCGAGGTCCTCGATCGCCTCGAGCCGCCGTACGATCACACCGCGCCGCGCCATGGCGCGCGCGCCGCGCGCCAAGGTTACCGACACGATTGCCGGCAGCAGCTCGGGCGTCAGGCCCACGGCGAGCGCGACGGCGAAAAGCAGCGATTCCACCACTGGGCGACCCAGAAGCTGGTTGACCGTCAGCACGAACAGGACCACCAGCACCATCACGCGCACCAGCAGGGTGCCGAACTGGCGCACGCCGCGCGCGAACTCGGGTTCGGGTGCGCTCTGTCCGATGCGCGCGGCGATGGCGCCGTAGGCCGTGTGCCGCCCCGTGTGGGTCACCTCGACGTTCGCCGTGCCGCTGCGCACCGAGGTGCCGAGGAACACGCGCTCGCCGCTTCGCTTCTCGGTCGGGAAGGACTCTCCGGTGAGCGCGGCCTCGCTCAGCAGGAAGTCCTTCGCTTCCAGCACCATGGCGTCCGCCGGCACCAGGTTTCCGGCGGCCAGCACGACTACGTCGCCGGGGACGATCCCGGCGGCGGGAACGGTGCGCAACGTACCGTCGCGCACGACTTCCGCGGTCAGCGCCAGGCGCCGGCGCAGCGCTGCCACCGCCGCGCCCGCGCGGTATTCCTGCGCGAAGCCGAGCGCCGCCGAGCCGGCGACGATGGCGAGGATGATGAGCGCCTCGAACCAGTTGCGCAGCGCGGCAGACACCGCCGCGCCGAACACCAGGATCAACACCAGCGGGCTTGCGAACTGGTGCGCGGCAAGGGCGAGCGGCGCAAGCCGCGTCTCGCTTTGGACTGCATTGGCGCCATGGCGCGCCAGCAGCGCGCGCGCTTGCACCGTGGAGAGGCCACGTGGACCCATGGCGGCATGTTCCGCCGCGCCGCCCGAGCGCAATTGATCGGGATCAAAGGGCGCCGCATGGCGCCGGGTATCTTGGAAGCGGGCTTTTTACCCTATTGCGATGGAGATCGAAATGAACGTCACCACCGACAAACTGATGCAGGACCTCAAGGCCGTGGTAGGCGATACGGAGGAACTGCTGAAGGCCACCTCGAGCCAGGGCGGCGACCAGATCGCGCGCATTCGCACGCGCGCCGAGGAGTCGCTGCGCACCGCGCGGGCGCGCATGAAGGACATCACCCAGGCCGCCGAAGCTCAAGCGCTCGAGGCGGCGCGCGAAGTCGATAAGCAGGTGCACGACAACCCGTGGACGGCGATCGGCGTCGCCGCGGGCCTCGGCCTGGCGGTCGGCCTCATCCTCAGCCGCAAATGAGCCGCGGCCTCCTGTACTCGGCGCAGTCGCTGCTTGCAGGCGTGATCGCGCTCGCGCGCACGCGCCTCGAGCTCTTCGGCACCGAGTTGCAGGAGGAGTTGACGCGCCTTTTCTTCACCCTCATCGGCGCCATGACGGTGCTCCTGCTTGGCGCACTTGGCCTCGCCTTCGCCGCCTTCGGCGCGCTGCTCGCGCTCGGCGAGCAGGCGCTCGCCAAGACGCGCTCGCTCGGGCGCGCGGGGCGCCAGATGATTTCCGATCCAGGAGGCAGCCCATGAGCTACAAGACCATCCTCGTTCACCTCGACGACGGCACCCGGCGCGCCGAGCGCCTGCAGGCCGGTTTCAACCTTGCTTCGAGCTTCGACGCGCATCTGGTCGCGTTGTTCGCGCTCGATGCGGCCTACATCCCGTCGTACGCGCTCGCCGAAGGCGGGTCGATGATGCAGGAGATCGAGCGGCGCCGGCGCAAGGAGGCGGCGGCGCAGGCCGAGAGCGAGTTTCGGCAGGCCGAGCAGCGCGCCGGCGGCAAGGCCGAGTGGCGCCTTTCGATGAACGGCGCGCTCGCCGCTCTGACTCTGAGCGCGCGCTACGCCGATCTCGTCGTCGCCGCCCAGCCCGAGCCGGACGACACGCGCGCGAAGGCGTTCGCCGGGGAGCTGGTGCTCTCGGTCGGCCGGCCGGTGCTGTTCGTGCCTTACGCCGGGCGCTTCCCCTCGGTGGGCAAGCGCATTCTGGTGGCGTGGAACGCGAGCCGCGAGGCGGCGCGGGCCGTGAGCGATGCGCTGCCGTTCCTTGCACGCGCGGAATCGGTCGAGCTGGTCGCGTTCGATCCGGGGTCCGCCGATCACGGCGAGCTCCCGGCGGCGGATGTCGCGCTTTATCTCGCGCGCCACGGCGTGAAGGCGAGCGCGGCGCGCCAGAGCGCGCCCGGGCTCGACATCGGCGCGCAGATCCTGTCGCGCGCGGCGGACACGGGCGCGGACCTCGTCGTCATGGGCGGCTACGGGCACTCGCGCCTGCGCGAGCTCGTGCTCGGCGGCGCCACGCGCAGCATGCTCGAGGCGATGACCGTCCCGGTGCTGATGTCGCACTGAGGGCGCGCCGGCGAGCCTCGTTCGAGGCTCGCTAGCCTGCCGCGTGCTGCTTCACGTCGCCGCGTTGCTCGCGTGCGTAGTCTTCGAGCTGGCGGCACGCGGCGTCGAACGCGTCGCGCAGCGCGACATGGATGTTCTGGTCGTGCTCGCGCGTGACCTCGATCGTCCCGCCCGGCACCTTGACGCCGACGTGCACGCTGAACTGCCTGCCCTGGCGCTGATGGCGCGCGTCGAGGCTCAGCGCGACGCGGCAGCCCGTGATGCGATCGTAGAAGTGCTCGAGCTTCTGCGCCTTGTCGCGAATCGCCTTCTGGAGGGCGGGGGAAGGGGCAATGCCGCGCAGCGAAATCTGCAGGGGTGTATACATGGTGTAGCCATGGTGTACCGGCTGGCCGCCGCCGGTTTGATCCGAATCAAGGGTCCGCGCGCGGGTTGGCCTCAAATGGAGCCATGAACACACCCAATGTGCACCTCGCCTATGCCCCGCGCGGGGTGGGCCTGCGCTGCGCCGTGGCCTATCTCGCCTCCGGCCGCGATGCTTACGGCTGGTTCACCGGCCCGCGCCTCGACCTCTCCGTGGCGAGCCGCTACTTCCTGCTGGAGGACTTCTACAGCGCCGGCCCCGTGCGCTACGAGGAAGTCGACCTCGCCGAGCTGCATTCCGGCTGGTCGCTCAGCGAGCCGCGCCGCCACGAGCTCGCTAGCCTGCAGGAAAGGTTCGCTCGGGAATGGCTGTGCTACCGCGCCGACGCCTGGGCCGCCGCAGATTTCGCGGCGTACGCGCGCGCCGAGCTGGCCGCAGGCGAAGTGAGCGTAAGGTTCGGACGCCTCGCAGTATTCTCCAAGCTGCAGCCCAACTGGACGTTCTACTCCCGCGGCTTCGAGCACGGCGTGCTGCGCCAGCTCGCCAGGCGCTGGCCGCTCGAGCATGCGATCGATCTCGAAGAAACAATCGTTGCGTAAGCTACAGACGTTGCCGCGCTAGAAAATCGCGCGGCGCGGCGCTAAGCTAGACGCCGCAGGGAAGCCATGCACGCCGCGCGCAGCACCGTTGCGCTCGTCCTCGCGGGAGGCCGCGGCGAGCGCCTGCGGCAGCTCACGGACTGGCGCGCCAAGCCCGCCGTGCCCTTCGGCGGCAAGTTCCGCATCATCGACTTCACGCTGTCCAATTGCGTGAATTCCGGAATCCGGCGCATCGGCATCTGCACCCAGTACCGCGCCCAGAGCCTGATCCGCCACGTGCAGCGCGGCTGGAGCTTCCTCGACGGCCGCTTCAACGAGTTCGTCGAGCTCCTGCCGGCGCAGCAGCGTGAGACCGCCGAGTGGTACCGCGGCACGGCGGACGCGGTCTATCAGAACCTCGACATCCTGCGGCACCACGATCCGGAGCATGTGCTGGTGCTCGCGGGTGATCACGTCTACAAGATGGACTACGCCAAATTGCTCGCGCAGCACGCGGCGCGCGGCTCGAAAGTGACGCTCGCGTGCACCGAGGTGCCGCTCGCCGATGCAGTCAATTTCGGCGTGGTGCAACTTGACGAGCGCGGCCACGTGAGCGCGTTCATGGAAAAGCCGCCGCGGCCGGCGCCGCTGCCGGACCGGCCCGATGCAGCACTCGCGAGCATGGGCATCTACGCGTTCGAGGCGGATTTCCTCTACGAGGAGCTGCGCGCCGACGCGCGCGACCGCTCTTCGGGACACGATTTCGGCAAGGACATCCTGCCGCGGCTGGTCAAGCTCGGGATTCCCGTGCACGCGCACCGCTTCTCGGAGAGCTGCGTCAACATGGCGCGCGGCCAGCCGTACTGGCGCGACGTCGGCACCGTGGATGCGTACTATGAAGCCAACCTCGACCTGACCCAGGTCGTGCCCGACCTCAACATGTACGACCAGGACTGGCCGATCTGGACCTGCCAGGAGCAGCTGCCGCCGGCCAAGTTCGTGTTCGACGACGACGAGCGCCGCGGCTACGCGCTCGACTCGCTGGTCTCGGGCGGCTGCATCATCAGCGGCTCGAAGCTCAAGCGCTCGCTTCTCTTCAGCAACGTTCACGTGCACAGCTACTGCACGATCGAGGACTCGGTGATCCTGCCGAACGTCGACATCGGCCGCGGCGTCGTCCTGAAGCGCGCGGTCGTCGACAAGGACTGCAGGCTTCCCGCCGGGCTCGTCGTCGGCGTCGATCCGGACGAGGACCGGCAGCGCTTTCACGTGACGACGAAGGGCGTCACCCTCGTCACGCCGCAGATGCTCGGGGGAGCTAGCGGGCGCGCTCCGGGGGCGTAAGCCTCAAGCGCGGCTCGGGACTGGTCAGGTGAACCTGGTAGCGCGCCTTGCGCACCGCGGTCTCGAGTTCCTTCAAGTCGTGCAAACCGGCGACGGTGGCGATCGGCGCGAGGAGCTCCGCGCCGCCTGAGGCGTCGATGTCCTCCGACGGGCTATGCGGCCGGTCGGGGTGAAGGTGCTTATAGAGCGCGTAATGGACCTCGAGCGGCAGCTCGATGTCGACCGGAAGGGCGCGCCGGATCGCGGCGCGCGCCTCCTTCAGGGTGTCCGTGCCGGGCCAGCGCAATGCGACGGTAGTAGGTTCGCGCGTCATAAGGATCTTCTACCTCCGCGTTCGGCGCGCGGTTTTGCCCTGGATCAACAATCGCTCGCTGCCGCGGCGTACCTTGGTTCGCGTGAAGCGCCTGATTCTCCTCCTCATCGTGCTCAGTTGGTCCGCCGCTGCGCAATCCAGCCCAGCGGCCAGCGAGGTGCTCGCGCTGGCGCCGCGGCTTGAGGCCTTCGCCGGGTCGAAGGCCAACTTCGAGAGCCTCGCCGCCGGCCTGCGGATGGGCCGGCAGGTGACGCTGGTCACGATCACGCCCGACGGCATGCGCGAGATCGTGTACTTCACCGCCGCCAACGCCTTGTCCGCCGAGGAAAGCGCGCGAGTGCTCGAGAACGCGCGCTACCACCTGCTGGACCGCGGCCGTGCGACGCCGAGCGGGTGGGATATCGCGCTCGTGCTGATGGGGCACATGGACATCACGCCTTCCGGCCCGGTGCGGCAGCGCGGCCTGCTGACGCCCGCCGACGCGCGCAAGCCCATGATCCTGTCGCTGCGGCCGTTCGCCGGCTCGCCAGCGAACTACCGCAGCCTGATGCGCGGGTTGACGCAAGGCTCGCCGGTGACGCTCGCCGATCCGGTCGACGCGCGCTTCAAGGCGAGATTCACACCGCAGTGCGCGCTGTCCGAAGCGGAAGCGCGTCAGGTCCTGGTTGCCGCCGCGGAGCGGCTCGCCGCGCAGCATATCGGCGATCCTGCGGTGGACGAGCTGCGTGCGGCGGTCGTGCATATGCTCGAGGCGAAGTGCAGTGCGGCGGCGGGGTCCTGAGCCGCGATCAGCGCATCAGCCGGCGGACGAGGAGCGCGGCGAGGCCGAGCGCGGTGATCAGCGCAACGAACGCCGCGATGAACAGGCGCGCCATCGAGTACCAGAGGTGCGTGGTGAGCTCGCGCTGAGGAATGCCGATCGCCACGGTCCAGCCCGACGCCGTCGAGCGGCTGAAGACGGTGAGCATCGGGATCGCTTCCAGCGTACGCGACTCGAGCGCATCCTCTCGGACCTCCTGCATCCGGCGCACCAGTTCGGGGGAACCCTTCTGGCCCACGAGCCGCTCGGGCTCGTGCGTACGCGCCACGATCGTGCCCTGCGTGTCGAAGACCGCTGCGATCCAGCCCGGCGGCAGACGCTGCCCGGCCAGGAGCGCAGACAGGATCTGCGGGTCGACGCCGGCGTTCAGCGAATAGGCTGTCTTGCCGTCGCGGCGCACCGGTACCCCGATCGCCACGATCTGCTTCCGCAGCACGGGGCCGGTGAAGAGATCGGTCACGACGGCTTCGCCGGTCTCGAAAATGCGCTGCAGCTGCGGCGGGTTGCCCTGCGCAGGAAGCGGCTCGCCGAAGCGCCGGGCGGTGTTCACGAGCTGGCGGCCGCTCGCGTCGAGCAGCACCAGATTGGTGAAGCTCTGGTCCTTGAGCGCGGCCTGCGCCTGGGCGTAAAACGCGGCCAGGTCCCCGGAGGAAAGCTGCGGCGAGCTCGCGAGCGCGTACAGGGCGAGCTTCGCGCCCCTGAATTCCATGTCCAGCGCCACGGCGAGTGCGCGGGTGGTGGCGAGCGAGTCGCGCACCAGTCGATCGCGTTCCCGGTGGTAGTAGTCGTAGCCGATCAGCAGGATCGCGATCAGCGTCGCTGGAACGATGCAGGCGCCGACAACGAACGCTAGCCGCGCAGCGGTGCGGCGAGGCACAGGTCAGTCCGGGCCGGGTTGCACTACGCGATGATAAACGGCCTCAGTGGAGCGTGCGCGCGAAGGTGCGCCCGCGCAGCGCGTCAACCGCCTCGGGGTCGTCGTCGATCAGCTCGAGCAGCTCGGCCGCGATCTCGCCGAGCAGCTGCTCGGAGCTGCCGTTCGTCGTGGTGGCGACGTCGGCGAGATAGAGGCCCGCTTCGAGCCGCCCGGAGACGCGGTCGCGCGACAGGGTCTCGGCGTCCTGCACCGAGAAGCCGCACAGCTCCGGGCACATGGCGAAGATGTGATTCACGGTGGCGTGGACGGTTTTCATCGGTTCACCTTTCCTGCCTGGTTCGGCATTCAGGAGGGTGCGTGCTGCGCGTGTCGATGCGGTTTCAGCTTCCGGGCCGAGTGTTTAATTTGAAACACGCGCGCCGTGCTCGTGCAGCACGCGCTCCAGGCCCTGGACGTCGAGGATGCGCACGTGCCGGTAGTCGACCTCGATCAGCCCGGCGTCGTGGAACTGGGAGAACAGCCGGCTCACGGTCTCCAGCTTGAGGCCGAGGTAGCTCCCCATCTCCTCGCGCGACATGCGCAGGTGGAAGTCCGACGAGGAGTAGCCGCGGCGCTTCGAGCGCGCCGAGAGGTTGAGCAGGAACGTGGCGAGGCGCTGCTCGGCGCGCATCGTGCCGAGGAGCATCATGACGCCGTGGTCGCGCACGATCTCGCGCGCCAGCACCGTGTGCAGCCTGCGCTGCAGCGCGGGAATCTCGCGGCAGAACTGCTCGATCAGCGCATAGGGCAGGACGCACACCTCGCTGTCCTCCAAAGCGATCGCGGTCGCCTGGTAGGCGGCCGAGCCCAGGCCCTCGAGGCCGAGGAGCTCGCCGGCCATGAAGAAGCCGCTCACCTGCTCGCGGCCTTCGCCGTCGAACAGGCTCGCCTTGAAGGAGCCGCTGCGGATCGCGTAGATGGCGTTGAAGGCGACGCCTGCCTGGTAGAGCGCGTCGCCGCGCTTCACGCGCCGGCGCGCGTACACCAGGTTGTCGATGCGCGCGAGGTCTTCCGCGTCGAGCCCGCCCGGCAGGCACAGCTCGCGCAGGTTGCAGGTCGAGCAGCTCGCGGCGTGCTTGCGCGGCGCGGGCATGCGCTTCTCGACGGGTTGGATGGCGATGACGGCGGCGGCGACTTGCATGTGGATCTCCCTTAGCTCGCGGCGCGCTGCGCGACCAGGTCGCGCAGGCGGTCGAAGTCGGTGCTCTTGTCGAAGAAGCCGCGCGCTCCGAGGCGCTCGGCGTGGCGGCGGTAAGGCTCGGAAGCGAAGTTGGACAGCATGTAGAACGCGATGCCGGGCTCGAGGCTGAGCACCGCGCGCAGGACGTCGAAGCCGCTGCCCTGGTCGAGCTGCAGGTCGAGCAGGACGACGTCGGGCCTCGCGGCAAGGATCGCGGCGATCGCCTCGTCGGCGTCCGCGGCCTGGCCGATCACCTGCGCTCCGGGAACGCTCTCGAGCAGGCGCACCAGTCGTTCGCGGATGGAGGCGGAGTCTTCGACCAGGAAAACGCTTTGCATGACCACAGTGTGGCCGTGCGCCGGCGCGCGCCCTATCGGCGGGGGCTGAAAGACGCCTCGGAAAGCGCCGCTCGCGCGGCTAGGACGATTCCTAAGCGGCGGCGGCCAGCGCGGCGCGCAGCTTGTCGAACTCGCTCGATTTGTCGTAGAAGCCGCGCGCGCCCAGGCGCTCGGCGCCCGCCCGGTAGCCCTCGTGCGGGTGATTGGTGAGGACGAAGAAGGCGATGGCCGGCGCCGCCTTGCGCACCGCGCGCAGCACGTCGAAGCCGTTGCCTTCCTTGAGGTGCAGGTCGAGCACCACCGCGTCGGGCCCCGAAGCGAGGATGCCCTCGATCGCCTCGCGCGCGCCGTCGGCGTGGCCGACGGTGCTCGCGCCCACCGAGGCGATGAGCGCCACCAGCCGCTCGCGCAGGAGCGGCGCATCCTCCACGAGGAATACCTTCATCGATCCAGTGTGGAGGGGGACCGCTGGCCTCGTATATAGCCGGATGCCGCGACAGTTTGTAGGAATATTCCTAGGCTCTGGCGGTTTACGGATCCATTGTCCTCGCGGCGTACAAAGTCGCGCGAGCTCGCCCGGCCACCCATGGTCGAATGGCGTCTTTGACGATCGGACCCCGCACGGGGATGCCTTCGCCCTCGCTCATCAAGCGCCTCCTCGCATCGGGCTTCGTGCTGGCGGGCGGTATCGCGATCGTGCTGCTGATATGGCCGGAGGGGATCACAGACCTCGCCCCGGAGCACGTGACCGCAGGCGCAGTCGCGCGAGCGATCGGCGCGGTGGCCGCAGGAGCGGTGGGCTTGATGGTCGTGCTGACGTTCTGGGATGACGACTTTCGCTAGGCTCGAGGATCAGGCGACGGTGAGCACCGCGGTCATCAGCCCCCAAAGCCAGCTGATCTTGTAGCGCTCGAGCTGGATGTTGCCGAATCCGGCGCGGCGGAGCAGCTCGAGGCATTCGGTCTGCTGGTAGGTCTTGTAGAAGGCGCGGTTCGTGAGGCGCAGATAGAGGTTGCAGACCCGGCACGCGATGTAGTCGTCGCACCAATCCGTGAGCACGATCGCCCCGCCCGGGCGCAGCACTCTCTCCATTTCCAGCAGCGCCTCGACCGGATGCGTGATGTAGTGGAACATGTTGCAGGACACCACCACGTCGAAGCTGCACGCCTGCCACGGCAGCGAGTCGGCATAGCCGATCCTCAGATCCTCCGTGCCGTTCAGCTTGCCTTTCGCCACCGCGAGCATCTGCGGGACGGGGTCCAGGCCGGCGAGGATTGCGCCGGGGTATCTCGCCCTCAGCCGCCGCAGCAGCTCTCCCGTGCCGCAGCCGACGTCCAGCACCCGCGCGCTCGGGATCATCGGCAGGCGGCGCAAGGTCTCGCGCGTCGTGGCTTCGAGATAGAACGCCCACTTTTCGTCGTAGCGCTCCGCGGCCCTCGCGTACTCGGCTACGACGGGATCGGCGGTGCTCATGCCTCCTAGACCAGCTTTTGCTCCAGGGCGTAGCGGACCAGCTCGGCCGTGCTGCCGAGGTTGAGCTTCTCCAGGATCCGGGTCTTGTGCGTGCTGACGGTCTTGACCGAGAGGTGCAGGCGCTCGGCGATGTCGGTCGGGCCGAGGCCCTCGACCAGCAGCCGCAGGACCTCGAATTCGCGGTCCGACAGCGACTCGTGCGCGGGCTTGTCGCGGGCGACCAGCCCCGCGGCGGCGGCCTCGGGGATGTGCATGCCGCCGGTGGCGATCTTGCGGATCGTGGAGAGGAGCAGCTCGGAGGCGCTGTCCTTGCCCAGATAGCCGGCCGCGCCGGCCTTGAGGACGCGCGCGGCGTACTGCTGCTCGCCGTGCATGGAAAGCACCAGGATGCGCAGCTTCGGCTTCTCGATCTTCAGCCGCTTGATGAGGTCGAGGCCGGAGAGCCCCGGCATCGACATGTCGAGCATCGCCACGTCGAACTCCTGCGCCTTCACCAGCGCGAGCGCCTCGTCGCCGCTCGCCGCCTCGGCCGCGACCTGCACGTCGGGGGTCGCCGCAAGGATGCGCCGCAGGCCGTCGCGCACGATCTTGTGGTCGTCGGCGATCAATACCCGGATCATGCGGCCGAATATACCAGCCGCCGCCAGGTGCGCCGCGCGAGCTGCTAGGGCACGCGCAGCGGCACGAAGGCCCGGCTGCCGCCGCGGTCGACGAGGAGCGCCACCGCCTCGCCGGCGCGCAACTTCTCGATCGCAGCGCGGAAGGCTTCGGCGGCGCGCGCAGGCTGTCCGTTCACCGAGAGCAGGACATCGCCGGGAACGATGCCGGCACGGCGCGCCGCGCCTTCGGCGCGCTGCACCAGCAGCCCGCCCTCGAGCCCCCAGCGGCGCCTCTGCGCTTCGCTCAGCGCGGCGAGCTTGAGGCCGAGCCGGTCGGTGCCGCCGACATCGGCCGGACGCGGCCGTCCTTCCTCCGCGGCGGCCACCCGCAGCGTGGCGCGCTGCGGCGAGCCGTCGCGGATGAATTCGACCGTCACCGCGGTTCCGGGGACGGTCTCGGCGGCGAGGGCGAGCAGGTCGACGTGCGTCTGCACCGGTGCGCCGCCGAAACCGATGACGGCGTCGCCGGCGCGCAGCCCCGCGCGCTCCGCCGGCGCCTGCTTCTCCACCACCGTGATGAGCGCGCCCGCGGCGTGCGGCAGGCGCAGGGCCTGCGCCAGCTCGGGCGTCACTTCCTGAAGCTGCACGCCGATGCGGCCGCGGGTGATGCTGCCGTGTGCGCGCAGCTGCGCCACGACCTGCATCGCGACGTCGATCGGCACCGCGAACGAGAGGCCGATCGAGCCACCGCTCGAGCTGAAGATCATCGAGTTCACCCCGACCACCTCGCCGGCCAGGTTGAAGAGCGGTCCGCCGGAATGTCCAGGGTTCATCGCGACGTCGGTCTGGATGAAGCGGATGTGCGTCTCCGACGGGAGCGCGCGCGCTGTGGCGCTGACGATTCCCGCCGCCACGCTGCGCTCGAGGCCGAACGGCGCGCCGATGGTCGCGACCCACTCCCCCGGACGCAGACGCGCAGGGTCGCCGATACGCACCTGCGGCAGACCCTGCGCCGCGACCTTGACCAGGCCGATGTCGGTGGCGCGATCCATGCCGACGACGCGGCCGGCGAGCTCCCGCCCGTCGGCGAGGCGCACGATCACCTCGTCGTTGAAGGCGTCCTCGACGATATGGTAGGCGGTGACGATGTAGCCGTCGCCGGAGACGACGAATCCGGAGCCGAGCGCTGGCGCGTCGAAGTCCGGCGCGAACCCGCGCGCGAGGCCGCCGGGCAGATCGGACAGCGCATCGTCGAGCGGAATGTCGGGCAGCACCGGCGGCGTCGAGTAGGCGGCGCCGATGCTCACCACTGCGCCCGCGTGCTCGCGCACGAGGCGCGTGAAATCCGGCACCGCTTGCGCCGGAGCAGGGAGCGGCGCGAGCAGCAGCGCGAGGAGAGCGAGCCACCGCATGGGCCCATTCTGGTGGGCGGTCGCGCGGCGGGATTGACCGAAATCAAGACCGCACGCGTGCCGTCGGGATGGAATAGGACATGGACGCGGGCTTCGTCTGCGATGCCGAGGACTGTCCCGAGTCGGTCATCGTGACCGACCGCGACGGCAGGATCCAGTACGTGAACGCGACGTGCGAGCGGGTGACCGGCTACGCGCGCGACGAGCTCGTCGGGCGCACCCCGGCGCTGCTCAAGTCGGGCACCCACGAGGCCGACTTCTACCGCGGGCTCTGGAGCGCGCTGCTTGCCGGGCGCGAGTTCCGCGCCACCTTCACCAACCGCCGCAAGAACGGCGAGCTCTATTACGAAGAGAAGTTCATCCGCCCGCTCGGGACCGGCTTCGTGTCCTGCGGCCGCGACGTGACCGAGCGTTCGCGGGAGTTGCAGCGGCTGGCCCACGCGGCGACCCACGACAGCCTGACCGGGTTGCCCAACAGGAGCCTCTACCTCGACCGCCTGGGCCAGGCGCTGCGCGAGGCGCAGCGGCGCCGCGAGCCGCTCACCGTCGCCGTGTTCGATCTGGATCGCTTCCGTGACACGAACAACCGGTACGGCCACCTCGCCGGCGATGCGACCTTGCAGGCGGTCGCGGCGCGCACGCGCGGCTGTGTGCGCGAAGCCGATACCGTGGCGCGCATCGGCGGCGACGAGTTCGGGCTGATCCTGACGGGGGCGGGCCGGGACGCGGCGGCGAAGGTGCTCCAAAAGGTGGTCGCCGCCAACGCGGTGCCGGTCCCTTTCAAGGACCACGCCATGGCGATCAGCGTAAGCGTCGGCGCGTGCACGTTCCCGGAGGGGGGACGCGAAGAGCTCGAGCTGCGCGAGCGCGCCGACCTCAGGATGTACGAGGCCAAGCGCGCCGGCGGAAACCGTTACGCCTTGTAGGTCCTCTCGTGGCGTCCCTGGCAGGGCAGGCAGCGCTCGGCGCCCGGCTGCGCGCGCAGGCGCTGGAACGGGATTTCCCCGCCGCAGTCGACGCAGCTGCCGTAGCTGCCTTCGGATACGCGCTTGAGGGCCGCCTCCAGCATGCGCAGCTCGCCCAGGTCGCGCGTGACCTCGGCCTCGCCCACGTCGGCGATGACGTCGGCCACCGCCTGATCGCCGGTGTCGGGCGTCGCCCCCGCGAGGCTTGCATAGGGTTCGGCGCGGACGCGCTCGATGTCGTTGCGGATCTCGTCGAGTAGCTCGCTGCGGCGTGTCGTCAGTGCGTACGCCAACTCGATCACCTCTCTGCGCTTGAGCGTCATGCCGTTCTCCTGATTCGAGCTTACGGCGCGCGCTATTGCGGCCCTTGATCGAGGTCAAACCCCGGCACAGGGCGCGTCATACGCTTGGCTTGCAGGCAGCCCAAAAATCGAGGAAGCCACATGAAAGCACAGCGCCAGAACCGCACGCACCGCCAGGAGCAGCTTCTCGCTGGATTCGCCATCGACCCGTACCGCCCGCACCGCAAGCTGCGAGGCGCGACGCGCTGCAGCGAATGCGACGCCGTGTTTCATCGCGGCCGCTGGAGCTGGCGCGCCACTCCGGCGCACGCGGCCGCCGGGCTGTGCCCCGCGTGCCGCCGCATCCGGGAACGGCTGCCGGCTGGCTTCGTGCGGCTGGGCGGCCCATTCCTGGAGGCGCATCGCGACGAGCTGCTCAATCGGGTGCGCAGCTGCGAGGAGAGCGAGCGGCGCGCACACCCGTTGCAGCGCATCATGTCGATTGAAGCGCGCGACGGCGAGATCCTCGTGACGACCACCGACGCGCACCTTGCGCGGCGCATCGGCGACGCGCTGCGCGACGCCTACAAGGGCGAGCTGCGCTACCGCTACAGCAAGCACGACCCGCTGCTGCGGGTTTCGTGGAGCCGCTGAAGTGAACCTTCCTGCCCATCGTGGCGCCGATCTCGGCGTTCGTCGCGGCGGGCTTCGAGCACTCCGTGGCGAACATGTACTTCATACCGCTCGGGATGATGCTGCAAGCGGCGTCGGCGCAGCCGGTCGAGCTCTCCGGCCTCG
>JBIOYV010000137.1:0-2518 GCA_044870335.1 Burkholderiales bacterium
CGCGGCACTGGTCGGCGCAGATGCGCGCAACGTCATTTTTACCGCGGGTGGAACCGAAGCGAATGCGCTCGCGCTCACGCCGCGGCTCGATGCCGGCCGCAGGCAGCCGCTCGATCGCCTGCTGGTCTCGGCGATCGAGCATCCTTCGGTGCTCGCCGGCGGACGTTTCACGCCGACCGCCGTTGAGAATATTCCGGTCGATACGAATGGCGTGGTCGATCTCGGCGCGCTGCAGCGACGCCTGGAAGCTCTCGGCGATCAACGCGCGCTCGTCTCGCTGATGGTGGCGAACAACGAAACCGGCGTGATCCAGCCGGTGGCGCAGGCGGCCGGCATCGTGCATCGGTACGGCGGGCTCGTGCATGTCGATGCCGTGCAGGCCGCGGGCCGCATCGCGCTCGACATCGCGGCGCTTGGCGCCGACCTGTTGACGCTCAGCGCGCACAAGATCGGCGGCGCCAAAGGCGCGGGCGCCCTGGTGAAGCGCGACGAGTCGCTGCAGATCGAGCCGCTGATCCGCGGCGGCGGACAGGAGCGCGGCAGCCGCGCCGGTACCGAGAGTGTCGCGGCGATCGCGGCCTTCGGCGCTGCTGCGGCGACCGCGAAGGCGAGCCTCGCCGCCGAGGCGGCGCACATGGCGCGCCTGCGCGACCGGCTCGAAGCCGGGCTCGGCGCCGGGGCGGTCGTCTTCGGCGCCGCGGCCGCGCGGCTGCCCAACACGACGCTCGCCGCCATGCACGGCGCCAGGGCCGAGACGCTGGTGATCGCTTTCGACCTCGACGGCGTCGCGATCTCGTCCGGATCGGCCTGTTCCTCGGGCAAGGTCGCGCCCTCGAACGTGCTTGCCGCGATGGGCATGCCGGCGGAACTCGCGCGCGGCGCGGTGCGCGTCAGCATCGGGGCCACCACCACGCAGGCCGAGATCGACCGGTTCCTGAATGTTTGGCAAAAGCTTGCAAAATCCCTATCTAGTGGGATGAAACAGGGCCTCGCCGCATGATCAGGGGCACGAGCCCCGAAACAAGCACCATAACCGACAGACAAACCCCGCGGTCCTTGAAACCGCTGTGGAGGAGTAGATGCCGGCCGTACAAGAGACCGTCGAGCAGGTCCGCCAGATCGACGTTGACCAATACAAGTATGGGTTCGAGACGCTGATCGAATCCGAGAAGGCCCCGAAGGGCCTGTCGGAGGATACGGTCCGCTTCATCTCGGCCAAGAAGGACGAGCCGGCCTGGATGCTCGACTGGCGGCTCGAGGCCTACCGGCGCTGGCTCACCATGCGCGAGCCGCAATGGGCGCGGGTCGACTACGGTCCGATCGACTACCAGGACGCCTACTACTACTCCGCGCCGAAGGCCTTCAAGGCGCCGAAGTTGCTCGACGACATCGACCCGGAGATCCTCAAGACCTACGACAAGCTCGGCATCCCGCTGCGCGAGCGCGAGGCGCTGCTCGGCATCGTGCGCGAGGACACCGAGGGCGAAGGCGAACGCAGTGGCGGCAGCCGCGTCGCAGTCGACGCGGTGTTCGATTCCGTTTCGGTCGCCACCACCTTCGAGGAAGAGCTCAAGAAGGCCGGCGTGATCTTCATGCCGATCTCCGAGGCGCTGCGCGAGCATCCCGACCTGGTGAAGCAGTATCTCGGCTCGGTGCTGCCGGTTTCCGACAACTTCTTCGCCACGCTCAATTCGGCGGTGTTCTCCGACGGCTCGTTCGTCTACGTGCCGCCGGGCGTGCGCTGCCCGATGGAGCTCTCGACCTATTTCCGCATCAACGAGAAGAACACCGGCCAGTTCGAGCGCACGCTGATCATCGCCGACAAGGGCTCGTATGTGAGCTACCTGGAAGGCTGCACCGCGCCGATGCGCGACGAGAACCAGCTGCACGCCGCCGTGGTCGAGCTGATCGCGCACGAGGACGCGGAGATCAAGTATTCGACCATCCAGAACTGGTACCCGGGCGACGCGCAAGGGCGCGGCGGCATCTACAACTTCGTCACCAAGCGCGGCGACTGCCGCGGCGCGAACTCGAAGATCTCCTGGACCCAGGTCGAGACCGGCTCGGCGATCACCTGGAAATATCCGAGCTGCATCCTGCGCGGCGACAATTCGCGCGGCGAGTTCTACTCGATCGCGATCTCGAACGGCCACCAGGAGGTCGACTCGGGCACCAAGATGATCCATCTCGGCAAGAACACCACCAGCCGGATCATCTCCAAGGGCATCGCGGCCGGCAAGTCGCAGAACACCTATCGCGGACTCGTCTCCTCGCACCGCAAGGCCAAGGGTGCGCGCAACTTCACCAACTGCGACTCGCTGCTGATCGGCGACAAGTGCGGCGCGCACACCGTGCCGTACATCGAGGCGAAGAATTCCTCGACGGTGTTCGAGCACGAGGCGACCACCTCGAAGATCTCCGAGGACATGCTGTTCTACTGCCGCCAGCGCGGGCTCTCCGCCGAGGAGGCGACCGCGCTCGTGGTCAACGGCTTCGTCAAGGACGTGCTGCAGCAGCT
>JBIOYV010000138.1:0-46084 GCA_044870335.1 Burkholderiales bacterium
CGTTGTCCAGCCCGGCGAGCGCGTGCCCGGCGGGCAGCGGTTCCTCGTCGAACACGTCGAGGCCGGCGCCTGCGATGCGCCGCTCGGCGAGCGCCCGCACCAGCGCCTCGGTGTCCACGATCGCGGCGCGCGCGGTGTTGATGAGGTAGGCCGTCGGCTTCATGAGCGCGATGCGCCGCGCATCGATCAGCCCGCGCGTCTGCGGCGACAGCGTGGCGTGGATCGAGACGACATCCGAGCCCGCGAGCAGCGCGTCGAGCTCCGCGGGCGTTCCGCCGCGGCTCCAGGAGACGACGTTCATCTCGAGGGCGCGCGCGACCTGCGCGACATGGCGGCCGACATGTCCCAGGCCGACGATGCCGAGGGTCTTGCCGTGCAGCACGCGCGTCATGGGCGTGCGCCATTCGCCGCGCTTCATCGCGCTGTCCGCGGCGGGGATTTGGCGCATGAGCGACATGGCGAGCGCGAGGGCGAGCTCGGCCGCGCCGTAGGAAAAGCCGCCGGTGGCGCGGGCGACGATCACCTTGCGACGGGCCGCGGCGGCGAGGTCGATGTGATAGGCGTGGTTTCCGGTCTGGGCGATGATGCGAAGCCGCGGCAGCGACTCCAGCAGCCCGCGCGTGAAGCGGGTGCGCTCGCGGTTGGCGACGAAGGCGTCGAAGCCCTGCAGCGCTTCGATGCCGGCCTTCTCCTTGAGGATCACGACTTCGGCGCGAGCGCGCAGGCGCCGCACCCCCGGCGTGCCCTCGTAGGCGTCGTGGATGTCGTCGAGGATGGCGTTGCGCATCTCTATTTCACGAGGCTCGGCAGGTAGAGCGAGATCATCGGGAACGCGATGAGGAGCGCCATGCGCACCACGTCGGCCAGCATGAACGGTAGCACGCCGCGGAACACCGTGCCCTGGCGCACCTGCGGCAGCAGTGTCTTCAGCACGAAGAGATTCATGCCTACCGGCGGGCTGATGAGGCCGATCTCGACCACCACCACGATCAGGATCCCGAACCATACAGGGTCGAGCCCCATGTGCACGATCAGCGGGAAGAACAGCGGCACCGTGAGCAGGATCATGGAGAGCTCCTCCATCGCGGTGCCGAGGATGACGTAGATCACCATGATCATCGCGACCACCATGATCGGGTTGACCTCGAAGCGCGAGACGAAGCTCTTCAGGTCGTTCGGCATGGTGGTGATGTTGACGAACTCTGCGAACATCAACGCGCCGATCAGGATCATGAACAGCATCGACGTGGTGCGCGCGCTCTCGAGCAGCGCTTGGTACAGCTCGCGCCAGCCGAGCGCGCGGCGCGCGAGCGCGAAGATCAGGCCGCCGAAGGCGCCCACGCCCGCGCCTTCGACCGCGGTGAACACGCCGCCGTAGATTCCGCCCATCACCAGCACGAAGAGCGCGATGACGCTGCTCACGCCCCTGTAATAGAGCGACATGGCGAAGACGATGAGCGCGCCGATGACCGCGGCGTCGTCGCTCGGAAGCCAGTCGAGCCGGACCGCGAGCCAGAGAGCGACGCCGACCGCCGCGAACCACTGCAGGCCGGCCAGCGAGGCCCAGCGCTCCCGCCATGCGACACGCTCGCCCGGCGGGCCGGCTTTGGGATCGCGCCATGTGACGTACCGCACCGCGAGGCACAGCAGCAGCGTCGCCAGGATTCCGGGCAGCACGCCGGCGGCGAACAGCTTGCCGATGTTGGTCTCGGTCATGATGCCGTAGATCACCATGATGGTGGAGGGCGGGATCAGGATGCCCAGCGTCCCGCCGGCGGCGATCGAGCCGGTCGAAAGGGCGTCCGAATAGCCGAAGCGCTTCATCGACGGATAGGCGACTTTGGCGAAGGTCGCCGCGGTCGCGATCGAGGAGCCGCAGATCGCGCCGAAGCCGGCGCAGCCGACGATGGTCGCCATGGCGAGGCCGCCGCGCAGGTGGCCGATGAAGGCGTACGCGGTGCGAAAGAGCTCCTGCGACATGCCGGCGCGGGTGACGAAGTTCCCCATCAGGATGAACAGCGGCACCACCGACAGGGTGTAGTTGCGGCCGGTCTCGTAGATCTTGGTCTGCGCGGTGGCGAGCGCCGCGCCCCAGCTCCAGTCGCGCATGTAGGCATAGCCGACGATGCCGACGATGCCCATCGCGAGCGCGATCGGAATGCGCACGAACGCGAGCAGCATCATGGCGAGAAGCCCGGTTAGCGCTTCTGCCAAGGAACGAGGACTTTAAACAGGTGGACGAGGCCGCTGAGGCCGATCATCGCCGCCATGAAATACACGAATGGCCCGACCGGGATGCGCAGCACGTCGGTGGTGTCGCCGTAGGCCGAGATGCGCCCGGCCTTGATGATCACCTGCCACGTGAGGAAGAAGAACACCGCCGCCACCAGCGCGTGGACCGCGCGGACCAGGATCGGCACCGCGGGCGCCGGCAGCATGCGGTCGATGAAGTCCATGGTGACGTGCTCGTCGGCGTGCGACACCAGCGGCAGCCCGGCGAAGATCAGCACCAGGAGCAGGAGCTCGGTGAGCTCGAACGCGCCGCGGATCGGCCGGTTGAAGAGGTAGCGCGCGACGACGTCGACGAACGTGACCAGCATCAGGCTGGCGAGCAGCGCCGAGGCGGCGATGCCGAGCACCGCGTCGGCGCGCCGCTCCCACGCTTTCGCCGGCTCGCTCACAGTGTAACCGGCCGAGGCAGGCGCTTATTTTTCCGCGGCGACCTTCTTGATCTCGGCGCGGAACTCCTCGAGCGCGGCTTTCGCGTTCACGCCCTTGGCGGAGGCCTTCTTGATCCAGTCGTCGACGATCGGCGCCGAGCGCTTCTGCACCTCGGCGACGAACGCCGGGTCGGCGCGCACGATCTTCACGCTCGCCTTCTTCAGCGCGTCGAGCCCCTTCTGGTCTGCCGCGTCCCACGACTTGCCGTTGCTGCGCGCCGCATATTCATACGAGTATTTCTCGATGATCGCCTGGTCCTGCTTCGAGAGCTTGTTCCACTTGTCCTCGTTCATGAAGAAGCCGAACGAGGAGCTGTACATCCCGCCCGGGAACACGGTCGCCTGGCCGATCACCGTGTCGAGCTTGAAGGACACGATCGACTCGAACGGGAAGAACACGCCGTCGGCCACGCCGGAGTTGAGCAGCTCGTAGGACTCGGGCGCGGGCTTGACGAAGGCGGAGGCGCCGATCGCGTTCGCCACCGCCTCGGCGATGCCGCCGCCGGTGCGGATCTTGAGCGAGCGCACGTCGTTGATGCTGCCGACCGGCTTCTTGGTGAACATCTGGCCGGGCCCGTGCGTCCAGACCGCGAGCAGCTTCACGCCCTTGTACTCCCCGACCTTCTGGAAGTGCTTCCAGTGGATGCGGGAATACGCCACCGAGTTCACCTCCGCCGTATCGGCCATGCCGGGCAGCTCGGCCATCAGCGGCAGGATATGGCGCGCCGGCGTGTAGCTCGCGGTGACGTAGGAAAGATCGACCAGGCCGTCGCGCACCGCATCGAAGGTTCCCGGCGCGGCCGCGGGATGCTTGGGCAGCGACTGGAACTTCACTCGACCGCCGGTGGCCTTCTCCACTTCCGCGGCCCAGCTCGCCTGCCAGATCGTGAGGTGATGGGTGGGCGGCACCCAGGACGAATACGTGAGCGTGGTCTGCGCGCGCGCGGGCGAAGCCAGCGCGGCGGCCGCGGCCGCCGCGCACGCGAGGTGTCGCATCCTCATTGAGTGCTCCTCCTTTGAACCCCAATCATAAATGGTTGCAAGGCTCCGCGGCGACGCGTTGTGTTTCGATTTCGGTTTGGATACGATGCTCGCTCGCTCGCTTGCCGCAAAGCGGGCGCAGTGGATCGTGCAATGGCAATAGAGGGAGAGCGCATGCCACATGTGGTAACCAAACAGGACCTGGTCCAGGTTGCGGCAAAAGCCAGCAATGTCAGCAAGGCGGCGGCAGGCGAGGCGGTCAACGCGGTGTTCGAAGCGATCGTGGAAAACGTCGCAAAGGGCAAGCGCGTCACCGTGGTCGGCTTCGGCACCTTTCTGCCGCGCAAGCGCAAAGCGCGGGCGGGCCGCAGTCCTGCAACCGGCAAGGAGATCCGGATCACCGCGAAGACGGTGCCGGCGTTCGCCGCCGGACAGGGCTTCAAACAAGCCGTCGACAAGTAGTTCAACAACAAACCTCAAAGGGCTGCGCAATATTTCCGCGCAGCCCTTTGTTTTTTAAGCGTTGCAAAGCGCTGTCAGGCTTGGCAGAATGCAGCGACAAGCACGATCCCTGCCATGGACAAGCCGCTCATTCTTTCGCTCGACGCCCACGGTGTCCCGCACCGCTGGATCAGCTGGCAGCAGGCGTGCTTCTACTATGCGAAGAACCTGGTCGCCTGGACGCTGGGCGACGAGACCTTCACCTACTACGGGGGCATCTCGCGCATCACCGGGGAGCGCTCCAGCATCACCGCCCACTCGATCGTCGCCATCAAGGGCAAGGCGCTCGCCGCCAAGGGCTTCAACCAGGTGCCGCCGCTGAATAACCGGGAACTCTTCCGCCGCGACCGCCACATGTGCGCCTACTGCGGCGGCGAGTTCAGCTACTTCCGCCTGACCCGCGACCACATCACGCCGCTCTCGCGCGGCGGGCGCGACACCTGGATGAACGTGGTCTGCGCCTGCAGGCATTGCAACGGGCACAAGCGGAACCGGCTGCCGCAGGAATGCGGGCTCGAGCTTCTCTATGCGCCGTACGTGCCGAACAAGGCCGAGTACCTGATCCTCACCAACCGGCGCATCCTCGCCGACCAGATGGAGTTCCTGAAGCAGCACGTCGCGTCGCACTCGCGGCTGGTTCTCTCGCCTGCCTGATTTCTGGCGAAATAGCGGTTTCCATCTCCTCGAGCGCGACGCAGCGGGCATGCTGCGCGTCAGCGACGACTTCCTGCGCGCCTACTATCTGCGGCCGGAGATCCATCCGGTGGAGGAGTCCGGGCCGCTAGAGCGCGAGCTCCATGCCGCGCTCATGGCCGAGCCGCGCCTTCGCGTCGCGGAAAAAGAGCTGAAGTCGCTGGAGGATGCGGACATGCAGGAGAACTACCGCGTCCTGCTGCGCTGGCGTGACCGGCTGCTGGCGGCGGGAACCGTAGAAGGCGCCTACATGGCGCTCTTCAAGGGCGCGGTCGACGTGCCGCCGATGTTCGTCGACCAGCTCGCGCACGTCGTCCTGAGGAACGTGCTCGACCGCACCGACGAGCCGCTTCGGCTGCGCGCGGGCGAGCTCTTTTTCCGCGAGCAGAAGGCGACGCTCAAGGACGGCCACGTGCTGCTCGCGGATCTCGAGACGGTGGAGATGCACGCCTCGGGCCATCGCTACGGCAGCGTCGGGCGCCTCATCGTCGAGGCGCAGGGCGAGCTCGGCGCCGCCGAGCTCGATGTGCTCGATTCGGCGAACGCCTCGCTCTACTGGGAGCGCGAATCGAGGCACGACACCGTGGTCAGCTTCACCTACGGCCGGCCGGCGCTCGACGCTTTCGCTCGCGTCATCGAGAAATGGGTCCGGCATTTCCTTGCGGTGGACGTCCGGGTGAAGCCCATCCGCCAGATCGAGGAGCCGCGCTGGGCGTGGCACGTGGGGCTCGACGCCGGGTCCACCGCGATCCTGAACGACCTCTGGGCCGGCAACGAGGTCGACGCCGGCCGCATGCGCAACATCCTGGCGCTGTTCGCGCTCCGCTTCGAGGATCCGGCCGCCATGCGCGGCGACATCGCGGGCCGCGAGGTCTATCTCGCGCTGTCCGCCGAGGACGGGGTGGTGAGGATGAAGCCGCAGAATCTGCTGCTCAACCTTCCGCTGAATGAAGCCTGAATACTGGGATTCGGCGAAGCGCTCGCTCGCTCGCCGCGACCCGGTGATGGCCGCCATCATGCGCGCGCACCCCAAGATCTTCCTCGCGCGCCGGGGCGAGCCTTTCACGACGCTTGCGCGCGCCATCGTCGGCCAGCAGATCTCGGTCAAGGCGGCGCAGAGCGTGTGGGACCGGTTCGCTTCCTGCGTCGGCGAAGTGACCCCGGAAAATGTCCTGTTGAGAGAAAGGCCGTTACTGCGAGCCTGCGGCCTGTCCGACCGCAAGACCGAGTACATCGCCGACCTCGCGCAGCACTTCGCCAACGGCTCGATCCACGTGCAGCGCTGGCCGGCGATGAGCGACGAGGAGATCATCGC
Organism: Burkholderiales bacterium; assembly: GCA_044870335.1. Classification (GTDB taxonomy): domain Bacteria; phylum Pseudomonadota; class Gammaproteobacteria; order Burkholderiales; family SG8-39; genus SCGC-AG-212-J23. The sequence continues at coordinate 6,211 of JBIOYV010000138.1, forward strand.
CGAGCTGGTCGAGGTGCGCGGCATCGGGCGCTGGACCGCGGAAATGTTCCTCATCTTCAGCCTGCTGCGCCCGGACGTGTTCCCGCTCGACGACCTGGGGCTGCAGAAGGGCATCCGGGTGGCTTATTTCGCCAAGCGCAAGGTGGCGCTCTCGACCATGCGCCGCATCGGCGAGCGCTGGCGGCCGTGGCGCTCGGTGGCGACGTGGTATCTGTGGCGCTCGCTCGACCCGGTGCCGGTAGAATACTGAGACAAGAAGAAAGGGGCCGGCAGGGCGCGAATGAGCAAGGTCCTCGCGGATCCGATCGATCAGGGCGGCTTGAGCTCGGACGCCGCGCGCGGAAAGAAGGCCGTGCGCGTCGGCGGGCTGCTCATGGCAGCGGGCACGGCGCTCCTCGTGTGCCTGTCGCTCTTCGTGTGCGCGTTCCTCGATTTCCTGCCATGGCACGTCGCAATCGAGGGCACCTCGGGCGTCGTCGCGCTGGTGGCGGCCTTCTGGGTGCTCGTGCGCACCGGCTTCAACCAGCGCTTCAGCGACCCGAGCCTTGCCACCGAGCAGGCCGCGGCGGCGATCTTGTTTCTGGCCTATATCATGTACAACGCCGAGGCGGCGCGCGAAGCGCTGACGTTGTTCTACATGGTGGTGATGCTTTTCGCCGCGCTGCGCCTGAGCGCCGCACGCCTCGCGGCGCTTGCGATCCTCGCGCTCGTCGCGCACGGCACGATGCTGCACTTCTCGTACCTGCGCGACGAGGACTACATGGACTTCGAAGGGGCGCTCACGCAGTTCGCAGTGCTCATGGTGACGCTGCCCTGGTTTGCGGCCATGGGCGGCTACGTGAACCGTCTGCGCACCCGCCTTGGCGAGAGCAACCGGCGGCTGGAGGACGCATTGGATCGCATCCGCGAGATCGCCATCCGCGACGAGCTCACCGGGACGTACAACCGGCGCTTCCTCATGGAAAGCCTCGCGCGCGAGCTGGCGCGCGCCGGACGCAGCCGCGGCGGCTTCTCGGTCTGCGTCATCGACGTGGACCATTTCAAGGCGGTGAACGATGCGCTGGGCCACGCCGCGGGCGACGGCGTGCTGAAGCGGGTCGCGGAGATCGCGGGACGGGGACTGCGGGGCATCGACCTCTTCGGCCGCTTCGGCGGCGAGGAATTCCTGCTCCTCCTGCCGGACACCGACCGGGCCGGGGCGGGTGTCGTCGCCGAGCGCATCCGCGCCGCGGTGGCGGCCGAGACCCGGGTCACGGTGACCGTAGGCGTCGCGCAACGCGGCGAGGACGAGACGGCGGCCGCCGTCCTGGCCCGCGCCGACCAGGCCCTGTACCGGGGCAAGGCGGGCGGGCGCAACAAGGTGGTTGTACAGGGTTAAAATCGCGCGCCAGTGAAGACCACCTTCCTCGAGTTCGAGCAGCCGATCGCCGAGCTGGAAACCAAAATCGAGGAGCTGCGCTACGTGCAGGACGACTCGGCGGCCGACATCTCCGAGGAGATCCAGCGCCTCACCAAGCGCAGCCAGAGCCTCACCAGGGACATCTACGGCAAGCTCACGCCCTGGCAGGTGGCGCTGGTGGCGCGCCACCCGCAGCGGCCCTACACGCTGGACTACATCCAGGCGCTGTTCAGCCATTTCGAGGAGCTGCACGGCGACCGCTCGTTCGCCGACGATCCTTCGATCGTGGGCGGCCTGGCGCGCTTCGCCAACGAGCCGTGCGTGGTCATCGGCCACCAGAAGGGCCGCGACACCAAGGAAAAGATCCTGCGCAACTTCGGCATGCCCAAGCCCGAGGGCTACCGCAAGGCGCTGCGCCTGATGCACCTTGCCGAGAAGTTCCAGCTGCCCGTGTTCACCTTCATCGACACCCCCGGCGCGTATCCGGGCATCGACGCCGAGGAGCGCAACCAATCCGAGGCCATCGGCCGCAATCTCTTCGAGATGGCCCGGCTGCGCACCCCGATCATCGTCACCGTGCTCGGCGAGGGCGGCTCCGGCGGCGCGCTCGCCATCGCGGTCGGCGACCTCATCCTCATGCTGCAGTACGCGACCTACTCGGTGATCTCGCCCGAGGGCTGCGCCTCGATCCTGTGGCGCAGCGCCGAGATGGCGCCCGAGGCCGCCGAGGCGCTCGGCATCACCGCGGGCCGCCTGAAGACCCTCGGCCTCATCGACAAGATCGTCCCCGAGCCGCTCGGCGGCGCGCACCGCGATCCGCAGGCCACCGCCCAGTCGCTGCGCAAGGCGCTCGCCGAGGCGCTGAAGCAGCTGCGCGAAAAGAAGCCGAAGGAGCTCGTCGAGGAGCGCCTCGAGCGGCTGATGGGCTATGGCAAGTTCAAGGAAGCAGGCGAGCGCTAGCGCGCAGGCGTTCCTGCAGGCGCACGGGGTGAAGCGCATCGCCGTCGCCCTTTCCGGCGGCATCGACTCGGTGGTCCTGCTTCACCTTCTGAAGCATCATCCCGGCGTCACGGCGATCCACGTGCACCACGGCCTGAGCCCGAACGCCGATGCCTGGGCGGCGTTCTGCCGCCGGTTGTGCACGCAATGGAGTGTTCCGCTTTCGGTCTTTCACGTCAGCGTGAAAAAAAAAGGGAAAGGGATCGAGGCGGCAGCGCGCGAAGCGCGTTACGCCGCGTTCGGGAAACTGAAGGCAGATGTGATCGCGCTGGCGCACCACCTCGACGACCAGGCCGAGACCGTGCTCATGAACCTGCTGCGCGGCGCGGGCCTGCGCGGCGCGGGCGGCATGCGGCCGCTCGCGCGGTTCCAGGGCAAGATGCTCGCGCGGCCTCTCCTGGAGATCCCGAGGAAGGAGCTGGAAGGCTACGCGCGGCTGCACGGGCTCCAGTGGATCGAGGACGAAACCAACGCCGATGAAACCCTCGCGCGCAATTTCCTGCGAAGGCGGGTGGGACCGCTCCTCGAGACGCGCTTCCCGCAGTGGAAGCGCTCGCTCGCGCGCGCGGCGCGCCTCTTCTCGGAAAAGGACGATCGCGCAGCGCGCCTGCTGCGCGAGTACCTCGCCTCCAGGAATCTGAAGGCACCGAGCGAGGCCAAGCTGGTCGAGATGCTGAAGCAGCTCACCGGGCGCGGCACGGGGACCCGGGTCGAACACGACGGCACGACGCTGAGGGTCCATCGAAACCGTCTGGTCGGCGACGAGCCGGCGCCGGCGGACTTCGCGGCGGTGTCGTGGAAAGGCGAGCGCCGGCTGAAGATTCCCGCGCTCGGGGGAGAGCTGCGCTTCAGGGCCGGCGAAGGGATTGCTTCAGAGCACTTGAAGAAAAAAACCTTCCAGGTCCGCCTGCGTTCCGGTGGCGAGCGCTTGCAGCTTCATCCGCGCCGGCCGCGGCGCACGCTGAAGAACCTGTTCCAGGAAGCGGGCGTGCCGTCCTGGGCGCGGCTGCGCACGCCGCTGCTTTTCTGCGGCGACGACCTCGTCTGGGCGCCCGGCCTTGGCGTCGACGTGCGGTATCAGGGCCGCGGTCTCAGTCCCGAATGGGTGCTTTCCCGCGCTTGAGGGCCGTTTCGCGTGCCGCGCGCGATTCGGGGCTCGCGGCGGCGAGCTCGAGCTGGTCGTGCGCCATGTAGCTCACGGCGTGGGCGCCGAGGCCGGCGTAGGCGTTCACGGTTTCCTTGGTCATCAGCACCGAGTGCTTCGGCTTTTCGAGCACCGCATCCGCCAGCCGCTTTGCCGTTTCCATCGTCGTGGACTTGTCGCAAAGCTCGTCGACGAGCCCCATGGCGAGCGCCTGCTCGGCGGCGACGCGCTCGCCGAGGATCGCGAGGCGCTTGGCTCTCGCCGGCCCGACGAGGTTCACCAGCCGCGGCAGCGTGCCCCACGTGAGCGGAATGCCGAGGGAGATCTCGGGCAGCGCGGCGAACGCGTCGCGCGCCATGACCCGCCAGTCGAGCGCGATGGCGAGCGCGAGGCCGCCGCCGATCGCATAGCCCTCGATCGCGGCGATCGTGATCTGCGGCAGGTCCTCCCAGGCGCGTGCCATGCGCTGGCCGAGCCCGGCGATCTCGCGCTGCTCGAGGAGCGGCGCGCCGCCCGCCCAGCGGCTCGAATCCTTCAGGTCGGCGCCGGCGGAGAACACGCCGGCCGCGCCCGTGACCAGCACCACGTCGAGGTCCCTGCGCGCCGCGAGCTCCTGCGCGCAGGCGATCATTTCGCGCATCAGCTCGGCCGAGAGCGCGTTGCGCCGCTCGGGGCGCTCGAGCGTGACCGTGGCGATGCGGCCGGAAAATTCGCTGCGAAGCTGTCGGTACATGCTAACCCTTTGCTACAATGGCGAAATTTTTTCGAACGACGGCGTTTTAAAGAAGGATCCCCGTTCCATGGCGCTCGAGCGCACTCTTTCCATCATCAAGCCCGACGCGGTCAGGAAGAACGTCATCGGCCAGATTCTCGCGCGCTTTGAGGCGGCCGGGCTGCGCGTGGCGGCCGCGCGCATGAGGTTCCTGTCTCGCACCGAGGCCGAGGGCTTCTACGCGGTGCATCGCGGCCGGCCGTTCTTCAATGACCTGGTCCAGTTCATGACCTCGGGGCCGGTGCTGGTGCAGGTGCTCGAGGGCGACAACGCGATCGCGAAGAATCGCGAGCTCATGGGCGCCACCGACCCGAAGAAAGCGGCGCGAGGCACCATCCGGGCCGACTTCGCGGAGTCGATCGACGCCAACGCGGTGCACGGCTCCGACGGTCCGGAAACCGCGCAGACCGAGATCGCCTACTTTTTTGCGGCAAGCGAGGTTTTTTCGTCTTGAAGGAAAATCTTTTAGGGTTGGACGCGGGAGGCCTCGCGCGCTTCTTCGAGGCGCAGGGCGAGAAGCCGTTCCGCGCCCGCCAGGTGCAGCGCTGGATCCACCAGCTCGGCGTATCGGACTTCGCCGCCATGAGCGACCTGTCGAAAGCACTGCGCGAGAACCTTGCCCGGGCCGCCCGCGTCACCGCGCCGGGCATCGTCGGCGACGAGAGCACGGCCGACGGCACGCGCAAGTGGCTGGTGAAGGTCGACGGCGCGAACGCGGTCGAGTCGGTGTTCATCCCCGAGGCGGGCCGCGCCACGCTGTGCGTGTCGAGCCAGGCCGGCTGCGTGCTCGACTGCTCTTTCTGCGCCACCGGCAAGCAGGGCTTCAACCGCAACCTCGGCGCCGCCGAGATCGTGGGGCAGCTCTGGCTCGCGAACCGGCTGCTGGGGGTGGAGCGCAGGACCGAGCGGGTCATTTCGAACGTCGTCTTCATGGGCATGGGCGAGCCGCTGCTCAACCTCGACAACGTGATTCCGGCCGTGCGCCTGATGATCGACGACAACGCTTACGGCCTGTCGCGCCGGCGCGTGACGGTGTCCACCTCCGGGGTGATTCCAGGCATGGATCGCCTGCGCGACGAATGCCCTGTAGCGCTCGCCGTGTCGCTGCACGCGCCGAACGACCGCCTCCGGGACGAGCTGGTGCCGCTCAACCGCAAGTACCCGCTGCGCGAGCTGATCGCCGCGTGCAACCGGTATCTCGAGAAGGCGCCGCGCGACTTCATCACCTTCGAGTACGTGATGCTGGAAGGCGTGAACGACAGCGACGCCCTGGCGCGCGAGGCCGCGGCGCTCGCCGGCGAAGTGCGCTGCAAGTACAACCTGATTCCGTTCAACCCGTTCGCCGGGGTGGACTACAAACGCTCGAGTCCGGACCGGATCCGGCGCTTCGCCGAGATCCTGCAGCGCGCCGGCATCACGGTCACTACGCGCAAGACGCGCGGGGACGGCATCGCGGCAGCCTGCGGCCAGCTCGCGGGCGACGTCGCCGACCGCACCCGCCGGCGGCGGCGCCTGCAACTCAAGGAAGTGCGAGCATGAGAACAATACTGATCACGAGCCTGCTCCTGCTCGCTGCCGCCTGCGCCGGCACCGGCACCAAGCCGCAGGAGGGGTCGAACGCCGCCGACAGCGGCACGATCATCGGCGGGGTCGGCGAGCCGCGCAACCGCGCGCGCTCTCACACCGAGCTCGGGGCGGCGTACTACCAGCGCGGCAACCTGGGGGTCGCGCTCGAGGAGCTGCGCATCGCCACCGCCGCCGATCCGAGCTACGCGCCCGCGCACAGCCTGCTCGGACTGGTGCACATGGAGCTGCAGGAGGAGAGCCTCGCGGCGCAGAGCCTCGAGCGCGCGCTCAGCCTCGCGCCCGCCGATGGCGACATCAACCACAACTACGGCCTGTTCCTGTGCCAGACCAAGCGCGAGCCCGAGTCGATCAAGTACTTCATGCAGGCGGTCAAGAATCCGCTCTACGCCACGCCGTCGCGCTCGTACAGCGCGGCCGGCGTGTGCACCCTGCGCACCGGCAAGCCGAAGGAGGCCGAGCAGTATTTGGAGCGTGCGCTGCGCCTGCAGCCCGACGAGCCTGCGGCGCTGCTCAACCTCGGCCAGATCCGCTACAAGCAGGGCAGGATGGACGAGGCGCGCCGCCTCGTCGCGGGCTACAACAAGCTCGGCGAGCCGAGCGCCGAGTCGCTCTGGCTCGCGCTGCGCATCGAGCGCAAGTCGGGCCAGCGCGTCGCCGAGCAGAGCTATGCCAATCAGCTGCGGCGGCGCTTCCCGGGCTCACCCGAGTACCAGGCGCTGCAGCGGGGAAACTTTGACTGAGCTCACCGGGATCGGCGCCCAGCTGAGGCAGGCGCGCGAGGCGCAGGGCCTCGCCATCGACGACGTGGCGCTGCAGCTGAAGTTCGCGCCGCGCCAGATCGAGTCGCTCGAGCAGGAGCGCTTCGACCGGCTGCCCGGTCCGACGATCGCCCGCGGCATGGTGCGCAACTACGCGCGGCTGCTCAAGCTCGACCCCGAGCCGCTCATCGGGCGCCTCGCGCCGCGCGTGGAGAGCCCGCCCGACGCCAACCAGATCGCGGAGCGCTTCCGGCAGGAGGTGCCGTTCTCCGACAGTGCGAAGCGCTCGACGCTGCTCTATGCCGGGTTCTCGGTCGGCGTGCTGCTGCTGGTGGCGGCGCTCGCCTACGAATGGCAGCAGCAGAAGGCACCGCCGCGGCCCGAGGCGCCGGCGCTCGAGCGCACGCAGCCGGCCGAGCCGGCGCAGACCGCTGCGGTGGCGCAGCCTGCCGTCGCGGCGGAGCCTCCCGCGCCGCCGCCCGAGCCGCCTCCGGCACCCACGGTGGTGGAAAAGCCGCCCGTCGCACCCGTGGTGGTCGAGAAGAAAAAACCTCAATCCGAAAAGATCGCGGCGGCGGAAGACTCGGAGAAGCTCGCCCCGGGAACGCACCGCATCGTGCTGCGCACCGAAGGCGAAGCCTGGCTGGAGGTGAAGGACGGCGCCGGGCGCATGCTGATCTCGTCCCTCAACCCCGCCGGCACGGAGCGCGTCGTGCGCGGGCGGGCGCCGTTCGACGTAGTCATCGGCAACGCGAGCTCGGTGAAGCTCACCTACGACGGCAAGCCCGTGGACCTGCGTCCGCACACCAAGGTCGAAGTCGCCCGATTCACGCTGAAATGAGCCTCCAATGAAGCGCCGGGTCTCGCGCCAGGTCACGGTGGGCGACGTGCTCATCGGCGGCGACGCGCCCATCGTGGTGCAGTCGATGACCAACACCGACACCGCCGATGCCGCGGCCACGGTTGAGCAGGTGGAGGCGCTCGCGCGCGCCGGCTCGGAGCTCGTGCGCATCACCGTCAATACGCCGGAGGCGGCGGCGCAGGTGGCGCGCATCCGCGAGCGCCTCGACGCGCGCGGCTGCGGCGTGCCGCTGGTGGGCGACTTCCATTACAACGGCCACAAGCTGCTCAGCCAGTTTCCCGATTGCGCGCGCGCCCTCGCCAAGTACCGCATCAACCCGGGCAACGTCGGCAGGGGGGCGAAGCGCGACGAGCAGTTCGCCACCATGATCGAATGCGCCCTGCGCTACGGCAAGCCGGTGCGCATCGGGGTGAACTGGGGCAGCCTGGATGCAGAGCTGCTGGCGCAGATGATGGACGAGAACGCGAAGCTTTCGGTTCCATTGGATTCACTCCAGGTGACCCGCGAGGCGGTCGTGCGCTCGGCGTTGGAGTCCGCGCGCCAGGCCGAGCAGTGGGGCCTCGCCGCGGAGAAAATCGTCATCTCGTGCAAGATGAGCCAGGTGCAGGACCTGGTTTCGGTGTACCGCAGCCTGGCGCAGCGCTGCGACTACGCGCTGCACCTGGGGCTCACCGAGGCGGGCATGGGCTCGAAAGGCATCGTCGCCTCGACGGCCGCGATGGCGGTGCTGCTGCAGGAAGGCATCGGCGACACGATCCGCGTCTCGCTCACCCCGGAGCCTGGAGGCGACCGGACGCGCGAGGTCCAGGTGGCCCAGGAGATCCTGCAGACGATGGGCCTGCGCGCGTTCACCCCGATGGTGAGCGCCTGTCCCGGCTGCGGGCGCACGACGAGTACGGTTTTTCAACAATTGGCTGACCGGATTCAGTCGTATTTGCGCGAACAGATGCCGGCCTGGAAGGCGGCGTATCCCGGTGTCGAGCAGATGCGGGTCGCGGTCATGGGCTGCGTGGTCAACGGTCCCGGCGAATCCAAGCACGCCGACATCGGCATCAGCCTTCCGGGCACCGGCGAGGTGCCGGTGGCGCCGGTGTACGTCGACGGAGCGAAAACCGTGACCCTCAAGGGCGAGCGCATCGCCGAGGAGTTCCAGGCGATCGTCGAAGCGTACGTCAGAGAGAAATACGGTAGCAAGAAGCGTATCCCGATCAAGGCCGTGTGACGTGCAAAAAGTGAAACCCGCGCTGCTGCGCGGCTTCGACCAGGAGTACCTCCCGCACGAGCAGCTGCAGTTCAACCACCTCGTGGACATCATCCGCAGGAACTTCGAGCTGTTCGCCTTCCTGCCGATCGAGACGCCGTCGGCCGAGCGCCGCGAGGTGCTCACCTCCAAGGGCGGCGTGGAGAAGGAGATCTACGCGCTCACGCGCCTCGCCGAGGCGGACGACGACGAGGCCGCGACCAAGGGCGCGCTGCGCTTCGACCTGACGGTTCCGCTCGCGCGCTATGTCGCGATGCGCGAGCGCGAGCTCGCGTTTCCCTTCCGGCGCTATCAGATCCAGAGGGTGTGGCGCGGCGAGACCCCGCAGGCGCGCAAGGGCCGCTTCCGCGAGTTCTATCAATGCGATATCGACATCATCAACCGGGACAGCCTTAGTTATCTCGCGGAAGCCGAGATACCCAGCGTCATCTACAGCGTGTTCAGGGAGATGGCGATCGGCGAGTTCCGCATCCGGATTAACAACAGGAAAGTACTGAAAGGCCTGCTGCAGGGCTTCCATGTCCCGGAAGACGCCTCAAGCGCGGTGCTGCGGATCCTCGACAAAGTGGAGAAGGAGGAGCAGGCGCATATACGCAAGGAGCTGCTCGCGCAAGGGGTCTCAGACAAAGCCGCCGGCTACCTCTACGATCTGATCTCGGTCAAGAGGAGCACTGGCGAAACGTTCAAAGCCCTCGCCGGCATCGCAGGGAGTGAAGCGCTGCAGACCGGGATGGCCGAGTTGCAAAAGGTGGTGGACGGGATGAGGCAGTTCGGCGTGCCGGATTACGCGTTCGCCGTCGACTTAGGTGTGGTGCGCGGCCTGGATTACTACACCGGCACAATCTACGAGACTAGCTTGGTCAGTCACCCGGAGCTCGGCAGTATTTGCTCCGGAGGCCGGTACGACGATCTCGCCAGTTACTTCACCAATACTAGGCTCCCGGGCGTGGGTATCTCGATTGGTCTCACGCGGCTCTTCTCGGGTCTGATGGAAGCAGGTCTGCTAAAGCATCTCGCTCGGACGCCTGCGCAAGCGATCGTCATCACGATGGACGAACGCTTTATGGACCGGTATCTCGAGATCGGTAGGAAGCTACGCCTCGCCGGAATCAATACCGAGGTCTATCTGGAACCCGCGAAGCTGTCGAAGCAAATGACCTACGCCGACCGCAAGGGCTTCCGCGTCGCTGTGATCGCCGGCGAGAATGAATTCCGGGACAATGTCGTGCAGATCAAGGACCTCGGCAAGCAGGAGCCCTCGGTCCATCCTATGGATCGAATCGTCGAAGCTGTAAAAAGCAAGTTGCCCCCTGACCAATGACAGAAAGATAGCCATGGCGCTAGATCTTGAAGAGCAGGAGAAGGTAGAGGAGCTGAAGGCGTGGTGGAAGCAGCACGGCGGCATCATCACTGCGGTGGTGGTCGCGGTGGCGGTAGGCTTCGCCGGCTGGCAGGGATGGCGCTGGTACCAGGCGAGCCAGGCGGCGCAGGCGAGCGCGCTCTATGAAACGCTGACCAAGTCGGTGCAGGCGAACGACGCCAAGGCGCTGCGCGACGCTGCGGGCACGCTGGTGGAAAGCTACCCGCGCACGCTCTATGCATCGCTGGGCGCCCTGGTGGCCGCCCGCTACTACTTCGACCGCAACGACCTGAAGTCGGCCAAGGCGCAGCTCGCCTGGGTGATCGAGCGGGCGCCGTCGCCGGACTTCAAGGAGCTCGCCCGCCTGCGCCTCGCCGCGGTGCTGCTCGACGAGAAGGCCTACGACGAGGCGCTGAAGACGCTCGAAGCGAACCCCGCGCCCGCCTACGAGGCGCAGTACGCTGCGCTGCGCGGCGACGTGCTGCTCGCGAAGAATCAGGCCGCGGACGCAAAAGCGGCCTACAAGCTCGCGCTCGAAAAGGCCGACGGCACGGACAGCGCGTTCAAGGAAAGCGTACGCATGCGGCTCGACGCGCTCGGCGGCTGATGCGCATCCCCGCGATCGTCGCGGCGGCGCTGGCGGCCGCGGCCTGCAGCTCGCCGAGCGGCCCCAAGCCGGCCGAGCTGCAGCGGCTCGAGAAGGCGCAGGAAGTGCGCGTGCTGTGGTCCGCGCAAATCGGCAGCGCGGACCGCTTCGTGTTCTTTCCCGCGCTGGTGGGCGATTCGGTGTTCGCCGCGGCGCGCGACGGGACCGTGGTCCGGCTGGATGCCGCTGCCAAGGGCAAGGAGCGCTGGCGGGTAACGCTCGAGAAGCCATTGTCGGCGGGCGTGGGGGCGGGCGAGCGCACCGTCCTGGTCGCGACCGAGGACGGCGACGTCTTCGCGCTCTCGGCTTCCGACGGCAAGCAGCGCTGGCGCTCGCGCGTCTCGAGCGAGGTGCTCGCTCCGCCGACGCTGGCAAACGGCCTGGTGCTCGTGCGCAGCGTCGACAACCGGATCTTCGCTTTCGACGAGGAGGACGGAAAGCGCCGCTGGGTGTACCAGCGCGCGCCCGCTTCCCTCGTGGTGAGGAGCCCCGCGGGCATCACCATCGTGGGCGACATCGCCTATGCCGGCTTCTCCGGCGGCAAGCTCGCCGCGATCGCGCTTTCCAACGGCGGCGTGCGCTGGGAGTCGACCGTCGCGGTTCCCAAGGGCGCCACCGAGCTGGAGCGCGTGACCGACGTGGTCGGCGAGCCGGTGGTGCAGGGCCGCGAGGTGTGCGCGGCGGCCTATCAGGGGCGGGTGGCGTGCTTCGACATGGCGAACGGCCGCCAGGTCTGGGCGCGCGAGCTCTCCTCGCTCACCGGCGTCAAGGTCGACGCGCGCTATGCCTTCGTGAGCGACGACCGCGGCAGCGTGCACGAGCTCGACCGCAGCAACGGCCGCCCGGTCTGGAAGCAGGACAAGCTCGCCTACCGCCAGCTTTCGGTTCCGGCGCCGCTCGGCAACGTGGTGGCGGTGGGCGACCTGGAGGGCTACGTGCATTTTCTGTCGCGCGACTCGGGCGCGTTCGTCGCGCGCTACTCGAGCGGCGGCGGGGCGGTGCGCGCGGCGCCGCTCCCCCTTGCGTCGAGCCTGCTCATCCAGACACAGGACGGAACGCTGGTCGCGCTCGCGCTGTGAAGCCGGTGATCGCGCTCGTCGGCCGCCCGAACGTCGGCAAGTCGACCCTTTTCAACCGGCTCACCCGCAGCCGCGACGCGATCGTGCACGACGTTCCAGGCGTGACGCGCGACCGGCACTACGGCGAGGGCCGCATGGGCGATCGCGCCTTCATCGCCATCGATACCGGCGGCCTCGAGCTGGGCGCGGAGGAGGGCATCTACGTCGAGATGGCGCGGCAGGCCGAGCAGGCGATCGCCGAGTCCGACGCCGTCGTGTTCATGGTCGACGGCCGCGCCGGCCTCACCGGCGGCGACCGCGAGATCGCCGCGCGGCTGCGCAAGCTGCGCTCGTCCGTGTATGTCGCGGTGAACAAGGCCGAAGGCATGCAGGCGGACACGGCGGTCGCCGAATTCCACGAGCTCGGCCTGGGCTCGCCCGCAGCGATCTCGGGTGCGCACGGCGAGGGCGTGCGCGAGCTCATGGATCTGGTGCTTTCGAAATTCTCTTTCCCGGACGAGCGCTCCCCTGATGAAGCGCCGGAAAAGGGCCACCCCCGGGTCGCCGTGGTCGGCCGGCCCAACGTCGGCAAGTCGACCCTGATCAACGCGCTGGTCGGCGAGGAGCGCGTCATCGCGTTCGACAAGCCGGGCACTACGCGCGATCCGATCGAGGTGCCGTTCGAGCGCGGCGGGCGCCGCTACACGCTGATCGATACCGCGGGCGTGCGCAGGCGCGGCAAGACCGGCACCCCGGTCGAATTCTTCTCGATCGTGAAGGCGCTGCAGGCGATCGAAGCCGCCAACGTCGCCATCCTCACCCTCGACGCGCTCGACGGCGTCACCGAGCAGGACGCGCACGTCGCCGGCTACATCCTCGAGCGCGGCCGTGCGCTGGTGCTCGCGCTCAACAAGTGGGACGCCGCCGGCAAGGAACAGCGCGACCGCATGAAGTCCGAGCTGCAGTGGAAGCTCGGCTTCCTCGGCTACGCCGAGGTCCACACCATCTCCGCGAAGGAGGGCAAGGGCATGGCAGCCTTGATGCGCTCTGTCGACGCCGCCTACGCCGCCGCCATGGCCCGCCTCTCCACCCCCAAGCTCACCCGCGCCCTGATCGCCGCCATCGAGAAGCAGGCCCCGCCAAAGGATGGCGTCATCCGCCCCAAGCTCCGCTACGCACACCAGGGCGGCGTCAACCCACCTCGCATCATCATCCACGGCAACGCCCTCGACCGCGTGCCCGACACCTACAAGCGCTACCTCGAAGGATTCTTCAGGAACAAGTTCGAGCTCATCGGCACCCCTATGGCCATCGAATTCCGCACCGGCCGCAACCCCTACGCCGGCAAAGCTCAGAAGAAGCGCCGATGAAATCCGCGGGGATCCGTGCCGCGCGAGCTTCGCGGGATCGAACGTTTTCAAGGTGTTGCGGAAATTCGCGCGCTGCGTAAAGGCAGCGCCGAGATAAATCTATCCGACCCCGGAGTTTCGACTGCGCCTGACGGACTATGCGCTGGGGACTGGCGCTCGGCACCGCTCCGTCATAAGTCTCCGGCATTCTGAGGACTTCCCAGCCGTCTACTTTTGGGGCCAGCGGATGATTACTGCCATCGAATGGAAACCGGTTGCCAAGGGGATCGCAACGATGGTCCCCGGCATTTATCGGCTAGCCGCTCAGAGGCGCCAAGGCGGCGCAACCGGTTCGGCCGACTATTGCTATTCGGTGTGGCTGAAGCATCTGACGCTTCTCTGGCAGAGCGGGCTGCGAACAATGCCCTCGTCGGTTGCCGAACTTGGACCCGGCGACTCCCTTGGGGTTGGCCTTGCGGCGTTGCTGTCCGGAGCGTCAGGTTTCTATGCCCTCGACGTCGTTGCGTACAGCAACGCCAAAAAAAACCTGCAGGTGCTGGATGAGCTCGTCGAGCGCTTCCGGAATCGAGCTCCGCAGCCGATCGGGGGCTGGCCGGATTTCGACCCGTATCTCGATTCCAAGCGCTTTCCCAGCCATATCCTCACCGACGACGTACTGGCAAAGACGCTCGCCCCCAACCGCATTTCAGCAATCCGCGAAGCCCTGCGTCACCCCGAGAGAGACGGCGAGATTGTAGTCAGGTATGTGGCGCCGTGGACCGACGAGGACGCTGTCGAGAAGTCCAGCCTCAACCTCATCTATTCCCACGCGGTTCTCGAACACGTCGCCGACGTGCCGAGGGCGTTTTCATGCTGCGCGTCCTGGCTGCGTGAGGGCGGCTGGATGTCCCACCAGGTTGATTTGACTTGTCACGACCTCACCAAGGCTTGGAACGGCCACTGGCAGTACCCCGAGTGGCTTTGGAAAATCATCGTGGGTGGAAGGCTTTTCCTCATCAACCGGCACTCGGCATCTGCTCAAATCCGGATGCTGGAAGCCGCGGGCTTCGAGACCGTCATGCAAATGCGCAATTGCCGTCACGACGGGATGTCTCGGTCTGAGCTCAGCGCCCCTTGGAAGGACATGTCGAACGACGAGGTGACCTGCAGCGACCTGTTCGTGCAAGCCCGCAAAAGAGCGTCAGTGAGCAGGGTTTAGCGGGACGGCTCCGATGCGGCCGTTCGGCGCGAGTGTCGGGTCTTCCAAGACATCAAGCAGGAAGGATGCGTCAGCCGGCTTCGCAAAGTGCCAGTTGAAGCCCGCGCGCTGCGCCATCTCGATGTCGGCGGGCGTTGTGTACCCGGTAACGGCGATCAATACCACATCAGCGCCGAAGGCCAGCGTCCTTATGTGTTGAGCAACCGCGTAGCCGGTAATACCGGGCAATCCGATGTCGATGATTGCGGCGTCTGGCCGCCACTGTGGAGCTTGGTCGATTGCACATCGGCCGTCGGGACACACAAGGACCTTATAGCCCTGAAGAAGGAGCAGGGCGGCTAGGCTCTCGGCGGCGTCTTTCTGGTCCTCGCAAATGAGCACACGAGCAGGCGGCTGCTTTGAATCCAATGGCGATCCTCCCTCTGGCGGTGAATGTTGCGGCCATTACCGTCGCAGGTATGTAGCGCGAACGGTGATTTTCCGAACTTCATCTCGGCACTTCTGTTGCAGTAATCGGCCTCCTGTCTGCGCGCATCTACGCCAACTTGGTCGCAGCGAAGCGACATTGCAGCGAGGTGGCAGGGGCCTCCGGTTCGGCGCATCATTGGCCATGAGTCTTGCGCCAAGAACGAAGATTCTCATTGCTGACATTGCAGACAATGAAGACCGCCTGCGACGTCTGCTGGAAGGACACGACCTCAGTTTCGTTCGAACCTGCGACGACGCCAAGTCCTTGCTTCAGGCAGAGAGGTTCGGCATGGTCATCGTCGGCGTGCACTTCGACGAATCCCAGATGTTCACCCTCTTGGCCGACATCAGAGCGCACGCGAAGTACCGCAAGGTGCCGATCCTATGCGTCCTAGGGAACCGAGGCCGGGTGCTGAATGAAGTGGCGATCGAGGGGTTGGACCACGCGGTCAAGGCCATGATGGCCAATGGTTTCCTGAATCTGCTGCACTTCGGTGATGACGAAGACGGGAACGCGAGGATCCGCCGCATCGTTGACCACATGATCCTCATCGATGGAGACCTTCAGTACATCGCTCGCGCAACCGGCGAACCGGTGGCGCTACCCGCTAAGGAGCGCCGCAGAGCGAACGATGGAGCTTGAGCCACCTCCGAGCTATTGCGCGACGGGCTGACGGACGTAGTTGAGAGGCTGCCCATGCCGGCCAGCGTGGCTCCACGGCCTCGTCGAGCGTATTGAGCCCTTCAGGGTTCATGCCCAAGCAAGGCGACGAACTTGCTGTACGCCTCGGGATCGTGTTCGTACAAGTCGTCCAGCAACCTGGCTTCGATCAGATACTTGTGGAAGACACCCTTGACCCGTTCACCTGCGCCAAAGAAGACAAAATCTTTTCCCAGAGACTTCTCCACAATTTCGACTTCTTCTTCCTTGTAGGCCGTGAGGCCAAAGCTCTGTTTTGCGAAGCACGAGAAATAGGTCTTGCCGCCTAGCCAATGGATTCCATAGACGTCGAAGACTACGCCGGAGAGCCTTTCCCGCACTTTCATGGTTTGCGCGGCCGAATGCTCGGTCCACGTTGCAGACTATGCGGCAGCCTTTGCGGGGTATCGATCTTCATATCGGGATCGGGGGTGAGGCATTATGCGAGTGACTGCTCTTCGCAGAAAGCAGCCGTTGATACTACGTGGTATTAGGGTTCGAGTTCGGGAGGAAACAACATGAGGCGGATGCTCATAGTTGCGAGCCTGGGGTTGGTCCTGCAATGCGTTACACCGGCGCTCGGGCAGGGCGCGGATTTCTACAAAGGGAAACAGGTCGACCTGTACGTCGGCTACAGCGTGGGCGGGGGCTACGACATCTACGCGCGGCTGCTCGCGCGCCATATGGGGAAGCACCTGCCGGGCAAGCCGGTCGTGGTGCCGAAGAACATGGATGGGGCGGGGAGTCTGAGGCTGGCGAATTGGCTGTATCAGGCGGCGCCGAAGGATGGGACGGCGTTCGGGACGATTGGCCGCGGGATCGCGTTCGATCCGCTGCTCGGAGGGCAGGGGGCGCAGTTCAAGGCGACGGAGTTCGGCTGGGTCGGCAGCGCGAACGACGAGGTGAGCGTGTGCGTGGCGTGGGCGAAGACGGGGATTAAGCGCTTCGAGGAGCTCTATGCGCGGGAGTTGATCGTCGGCGGGACGGGGGCGACGGCGGATACGGATCTCTTTCCCAAGGTGTTGAACGGGGTGCTCGGGACGCGGTTTCGGATTGTCAGCGGCTATCCCGGTGGCAACGACATCACGCTCGCGATGGAACGCGGCGAGGTGGACGGGCGCTGCGGGTGGTCGTGGTCGAGCATCAAGACGAACCATCCGCACTGGGTGAAGGACGGGACACTCAAGCTCCTGGTGCAGCTATCGCTCGCGAAGCACGCGGACCTGCCGGACGTGCCGCTGGTGATGGACCTGGTGCGCACCGAGGAGCAGAAGTCGGTGCTGCGCCTGGTGTTCGCGCGCCAGGTGATGGGCCGGCCGTTTCTTGCGCCGCCCGGCGTGCCGAAGGAGCGGCTCGCGCTGCTGCGCAAGGCGTTCATGCAGACGCTGCAGGACGAGGGCTTTCTCGCCGAGGCGCGCAAGCTCAATCTCGAGATCACGCCGGTGAGCGGGGAAGCCGTGCAGGATCTCGTCGCCGAGATGTACCGCACGCCGCCGGAGATCCTCGCCAAGGCGCTCGAGGCCTACGCCGGCAAGAAGAAGCGGTAGACTCCGTCGCCATGAAACGCATCCTCGCTTGCATGCTCGCTTTCTTCGCGCTGACGGCGTACGCGCAGACCTATCCCAGCCGGCCGATCAAGTTCGTCGCGCCCTTCCCGCCGGGCGGGTCGAGCGACGTGCTGTGCCGGCTGCTGGGGGCGAAGCTCGCCGAAGGGCTCGGCCAGCCGGTTACGGTGGAAAACCGCCCGGGCGCGGCCGCCAGCATCGGCCACGAGTACACGGCGAAGCAGCCGCCCGACGGCTACACCATCGTGATCACGAGCTCGAGCACGCTGGTGAACAACCTCTACCTGTACAAGCACCACGCCTTCGACGCGTTCACGGACTTCGCGCCGATCTCGATGATTGCGAGCGCGGGGCAGGTGCTGGTCGTGCATCCGTCGGTGCCGGCGAAGAGCGTGAAGGAGCTGATCGCGCTCGCCAAGTCGCAGCCGGGGAAGCTCAACTTCGGCTCGGGCGGCAAGGGCATCCAGTCGCACATCTCGGGCGAGATGTTCAAGGCCGCGAGCGGCGTCGACATCGTGCACGTCCCCTACAAAGGCACGGTGCAGTCGGTGGCCGATCTCGTCGCCGGGCAGGTGCAGATGGTCTTCTCCGACATGGTGCCGGCGATGCCGCATATCCGCGCGGGGCGCCTGCGGCCGCTCGCCGTCACCACGCGTGAGCGCGCCGCGGTTCTGCCCGACGTGCCGACCATGATCGAGGCGGGCGTCCCGGGATACGAGTCGGGGGTGTGGTGGGCGGTGCTGTCGCCGAAGGGAACGCCCGCGGCGATCGTCGAGCGCCTGAACGCCGAGCTTGGACGCATCGTGAAGCTCCCCGACGTGCAGGAAAAATACGCGAGCCTCGGCATCTCCCCCGAGCACAGCACGCCCGCCTATGTGCTCGAGCGGGCGAAGGCGGAGGGACCACGCATCGCGGCGGCGCTCAAGGCGGCGGGCATGGAGCCCGAGTAGCGCGCTTCAGCGCTCCGCGTAGAGGCTGAACTCGGCCGCGCAGCTCGCGGCCTCCGCGTGGCAGCGCAGCAGCCGGAACGCAGGAGCCGCGGGCGCGTGCAGCTTCGCCTTCTGGGCGCGCCAGAGCTCGAGCGCGCCGGGCTTGTCTCCGGCCGCCACGCTGCCGCTCAGCGCCGCGAGCACGAGATATTCGCGGGCATCGGTCCTGAGCTCGGGCGTGGTGTCGAGGAGCTCGCGTGCGTGCCGCGCCATGCGTTCGCCGTCGCGCGCCGCCACGGCGGCGAAGAGCTCGATCCAGCGCCGCTGGAACTGCGCCAGCGTGGAGAAGCACTGGGTGGCTGCGATCGCGCGCCAGACCGCGCCGGCGTCCTCGGGCATGAGGTACGGATTCACCGCCCGCGCGACGCGCAGCGCGCTGTGCAGCCAGACGTCGAGCTGGCGCGGCTCGCGGCATTCGAGCAGCCTCAGCTGCACGAGCTCGAGGTCCTTCTGCAGCTGCGTCGGCACCGCCTCGGGCTCGGGGCGCAAGCCGACGAGAAAATTGCGCGCGTACCAGGCAAGGCGCGTCGCCTCGACGCGCTCGAAGGCATACGCGCCCTTGTAGAGCGGGTTCACCGGACGGCGGCTGCGGCCGGGCTCGAGCAGCTCGAGGAGCGGCACTTCGGCATTGAGGAGCGCCACCAGCTCCGTCGCGCTGCGCTCCATGAAACGCTGGCGTGCGGCATTCAGGTCGAGCACCGGAGCGTAGTCGGAGTTGGCCGGCATGCCGTAGCTCGCGAAGAGGGGCTCGAGCAGGGCGCGGTTACCGAGGTAGCGCGCGTCGAGGTCGCCCGCGCTCAGGATGTGCACGCTCCAGAGCTCCTGCGCCACGCCGGGATGCTCGAACACCTCGGCGCGCGGCGGCAGCGGGAGCGGCGCTTCGCTCGCGACGATGAGGAGATCGTGGTCGCTCGCGGCGAACACCGCGTAGTCCGGAAACGCCTCGCCCAGCGCGCGCATCACCGTGGCGACGAGGCCCGGGTCGATCTCGTAGAGCTGGATCCATTGCACGAGCAGTCCTCGCGGCGCGAGATGGCGCCGGATGCGCTGGTAGAACTCGCGGGTGAAAAGGCTCGACACGCCGCTCACCCACGGGTTCGACGGCTCCGAGACGATGACGTCGTAGCGCGCGCCGCGGGTCGAGAAGAAGCCCTTGGCGTCGTCGATCACGATGGCGCCGCGCGGATCGGCGAACGCGCCGGCGTTGCGCGGCATGAAGCCGCGCGCGGCGTCGGCCATGGCGGCCTCGATCTCGACGGTATCGACGCGCTCGATCTCCAGGCTCTGCAGCAGCGTGTGGGTCGTGAGACCGGTGCCGATGCCGATCACTGCGGCGGTCCTGGCATCGGGCCGCAGCGCGAGCGGCAGGGCGCCGGTGAGCACCATCGTGATCTCGTCGGTGCCGCGCACGCCGTCGCGGTCCAGGTTGATCGAGCCGTCGGACTTGCCGTTGGTGCGCAGGCTCACGGCCTCCGGATACTTCACCAGGTGCACGGTCGCGGTCTTGCCGTCCTTGCGGTAGAGGATCTCGGCGTCGCGCGAGGCCGCGAGGTCCCCGTAGCGGTACACGCCGGCGGTCATCTTGTTCGCGTCGAGCTCCACCGCGAGGCCGACGACGAGGATCGCGCCGGCGCAGGCCATGGCGGCCGCGCGCCAAAGAGCGGTTTTACACACTTTGAGAAGAATGAGACCCAGCGCAATGTCGATGGTGCAGGCGCTGATCAGGGCGCCTTTCAAGCCGACGAGAGGCAGGCCTACGTGCACCGCTGCCACCACGCCAACAATGGCGCCGAGGGTGTTCGCCGCATAGACCCGGCCGATCGCGCCCTCGCCGGCGCCCCGGCGAAGCAGCGCCGCGCTGATGAGTGGCAGCGTGGTGCCGGCGCAGAACGCCGCGGGCAGCATGACGAGCGCGGCGATCGCCTGGCCGGAAAGGTTGAAGAAGAAGTAGCCCGCCTGCGTGCGCGCGAGCCCCTTCATCAGCGTTTCCATCAGGCCGAAGGTGAGGTCGTACACCGGCAGCGTGGCGAGCGCGGCCAATCCCATCGCCACCTGCACCCATGCGAGCAGGCGTTCGGGAGACGCTGTCCGGTCGACGATGCGGCGCACCGCGAGGCCCCCGAGCGCGAGCCCGAGAACGAAGGTCGACAGCATGAGCTCGAACGAGTGCGTGGAGGCGCCCAGCACCAGCGACAGCATCCGGATCCAGACGATCTCGTAGACGAACGACGCGAGCCCGGTGAAAAACGCGACCGCGAGCAGGAGATTCGAGGTTGGGTCCTGTCCCGCCTTGACGATCTTTCCGAAAATCGGAAGCGGCCGGGCGAGGAGCCAGACCGCCGCGGCGAGCGCGAGATTCGTCCAGCCCGCGACCTGGAGCGTTCCGGGCAGCCCGGCCCAGGCGATGAGGAGGAAGCCGCTTGCGAGCACGCCCAAAGCCGCGCCGAGGCTGTTCGTGAAGTACAGCATCGCCAGCGATTCGCCCGGCGTCGCGGGGTGCGCGCGCACGAGCGCCGCGCTCATCAGCGGGAACGTCATGCCGAGGAGCACCGACTGCGGCGCGATGAGCAGGCACGAGATGGAGAGCTTCGCGGCGAGCGCGCCCGGCTCGCTGCCGAGCGCGGGCAGCAGCGACCCGTAGGACCAGTCGGTCGCGGTGACGAACACGGGATGGAACACGAGCGCAGCCGCGCCGATGATCGCCTCGACCAGCGCATAGACGAGGAGGGGTCGCGCGAGGCGCTCCGAAAGCCGCGCGCACCAGGCCGCGCCCGCCGCCATGCCCCCCATGAAGACCACGAGCACCAGCGATTGGGCGTACGCGGCGTGGCCCAGGAAAAGCTTGAGATAGTGCGTCCAGATGGATTCGTAGATGAGGCCGGCGAATCCGGAAACGGTGAACAGAAGATAGAACGTCCAGCGCGGCATCGGGCGCGATGCTAATTGAAAAGCTTCTTCACCGATGTCGAGAGGCGAAAAACAGGGACGGACCACGTTTTTCTCCAACTCCCTCATGCTCGCGCTCGCTCCTCCTTGTCAGGGGCGGCGAAAAGTCGGGTGTACTCGCTTCTAAAGTAGTGACGGAAAAACGTGGTCCGTCCCTGTTTTTGAAGTGCTAACTTCGGAACATGCCGCTTGCCTTCAGGCTGGCCGCGTACTACTGCGCCCACTTCGTCCACGCCGGTCTATTCATGGCGTACTTTCCGCTCTGGCTCGCCTGGCGCGGCTTGGACACGGTCGAGATCGCGTGGGTGCTCGCGCTGCCGCAGATCATGCGCACGTTCGCGCCCGCGGGGTGGGGCCTGCTCGCCGACCGCACCGGCGCGCTGCGCGCGCTCGTCGTGCTCTCGTGCGCCGGCTTCGCGCTCGGCTTCGCCGCGCTGCCGTTCGTAGAGACCTTCGCCGCGATCACGATTGCCATTGGAATTTCAAGTCTTATTTCCGCGGGAGCGCTGCCGCTGGTCGAAACGATCACGCTCCGCGCGCTCTCCGGGCAGCCGGGGCGCTACGGCCCGATCCGCCTTTGGGGTTCGGTGGGGTTCATCGCGGCGGTTCTTGCGGGCGGCGCATGGCTCGATGCCGCGCCGGTGGCGACCCTGCCCTGGGCCATGCTCGGCTTCGCGCTTGCCACGCTCGTGGCTGCCGCGTCATTGCCGACCGGCGGCGCCCGCGTGCATGGCAAGCCGGTGCCGTGGCGGCTCGATGGCGCAGCGGTGCGGCTTCTCGCCTGCGGCTTCTGCATGGCCGCCGCGCACGGCACGCTCTACGCCTTCTTCACGCTGCATCTCGAACGCTCGGGCTATCGCGTAGCGACGATCGGGGTGCTCTGGAGCCTCGGCGTGGTGGCGGAGATCGTCGTGTTCGTCTTCCTGCCGCATCTCTTCAGGCGCTTTGCCCTGTCGACGATCCTCGTCGCGAGCTTTGCCTGCGCGGTGGTCCGCTTCCTCGCGCTCGGCTGGCTCGCGGATGTGCTGTGGCTGGTCGTCATAGCTCAGCTCCTGCACGCGGCGACCTTCGGCGCGTTCCACGCCGCGGCGGTGGCGGCCGTGCACCGTGTAGTTCCGCAGGCCGCGCTTGCGCGCGGTCAGACCCTGTTCTCGAGCCTGACCTATGGAGCCGGCGGCGCGGTCGGCGCCTTGACGGCCGGATGGCTTTGGTCGTTCGGCGGCCCGGGGTTCGCGTTTTCGCTGTCCGCGCTGTTCGGACTAGCGGGACTGCATTTTGCTCGTGGCTTGAAACGCGCCGGCGTGTAAGCTGTCAACACGAAGGCCGCCATTACGTTAAGAGGCTGATGATGATGCGCATATACCTGATTGCTCTCGCGATCTCCGCAGCGCTGGCGTCCGGTTGCCAGAGCGTCGAAACCACCAAGCAGGGCACCGTCGGCGTCGAGCGACAGCAGCGCATGCTGGTCTCCGAGAAGGAGGTGGAGGCGAGCGCCCAGAAGCAATACGCGCAGATGATGGCCGAGGCGCAAAAGAAGAACGCGCTCGACCGCGACGCCGCCCAGGTGCAGCGCGTGAAGGCGATCGTGAGCCGGCTCGTGCCGCAGACCGCCGTGTTCCGCCCCGACGCCCCGAAATGGGCCTGGGAAGCGCACGTCGTCTCGGTGAACGAGGTGAACGCCTGGTGCATGCCCGGCGGCAAGATGGCCGTGTACACCGGGCTGATCGAGAAGCTGCAGGCGACCGACGACGAGCTCGCGGCGGTCATGGGCCACGAAATTTCGCACGCGTTGCGCGAACACTCGCGCGAGGCGATCTCGCGCCAGATGGCGACGCAGGCCGCGGTCGGCATCGCCGGCGCGCTCTTCGGCATCGGAGAGCTCGGCCAGGGCCTGGGCAACATGGTCGCCGACGTCACGCTCAACCTGCCCAACTCGCGCACCAACGAGCAGGAGGCCGATCGTATCGGCGTCGAGCTCGCCGCGCGCGCCGGCTACAACCCGGAGGCGGCGATCAGCCTGTGGCAGAAAATGGCCAAGCTGAACAGCGCCGGCCAGCCGCCGAAGTGGCTCTCGACGCACCCCTCGAACGAGGACCGCATCAAGGACATCCAGGTCTACGCGCAGAAGGTGATGCCGCTCTACAGCGCCGCGAAGGCGAGCCCCAGCGCCGGCAAGTAAGCTTATAATCCCATGTTTCCCCAGCGGAAACATGGTATCTACCTTATACGACAAGCTCTGGGAGAGCCACGTCGCGCATGTCGAGCCCGACGGCACGGCGCTCCTTTACATCGATCGCCACCTCGTCCATGAGGTAACGAGCGCGCAGGCCTACGAGGGACTGACGATCGCGGGCCGCAAGCCCTGGCGCGTCGACTCCGTGGTCGCGACCGCCGACCACAACACACCCACGACCAACTGGAATGAAGGCATGGCGGGGGTGCGCGACCCGTTCGCCAAGCTGCAGATCGAGACCCTGGACAAGAACATGAAGGCGTTCGGCGCCAAGGTCTATTTTCCCTACCTCGACAAGCGCCAGGGCATCGTGCACGTGATCGGCCCGGAGCAGGGCGCGACGCTGCCCGGCATGACGGTGGTATGCGGCGACTCGCACACCAGCACGCACGGAGCGTTCGCGTGCCTCGCGCACGGCATCGGGACCTCCGAGGTCGAGCACGTCCTCGCGACGCAGTGCCTGGTCACGAAGAAGATGAAGAACATGCGCGTCAACGTCGAGGGCGCGCTGCCCGCCGGCGTGAGTGCCAAGGACGTCGTGCTGGCGATCATCGGCAAGATCGGCATCGGCGGCGGCATCGGCTTTGCGCTTGAGTTTGCCGGCAGCACGATCCGCGCGATGTCGATGGAAGCCCGCATGACCGTCTGCAACATGTCGATCGAGGCCGGCGCGCGCGCCGGCATGGTGGCGGTCGACGACACGACGATCAGCTACGTAAAGGGCAGGCCGTTCGCGCCGAAGGCGCCGCTCTGGGATAGCGCGGTGGCCTACTGGCGGACGCTGAAGAGCGATCCGGACGCCAAGTTCGATCGCGAGGTGACGCTCGACGCGCGCGAGATCAAGCCGCACGTGACCTGGGGCACCTCGCCGGACATGGTGGTCGCGGTGGACGACACGGTGCCCGATCCCGACCGCGAGAAGGACTCGACGCGGCGCGAGGGCATGGAGCGTGCGCTGATCTACATGGATCTCAAGCCGCGCACCCGGATGACCGAGATCAAGCTGGACAAGATCTTCATCGGCTCGTGCACCAACTCGCGCATCGAGGACCTGCGCGCCGCCGCGGCGGTCGTGAAGGGCCGCAGGATCGCCTCCAACATCCGCCGGGCCATGGTGGTGCCGGGCTCCGGGATGGTGAAGGCACAGGCGGAGAAGGAGGGGCTGGACAAGGTGTTCCGCGACGCGGGCTTCGAATGGCGCGAGCCGGGCTGCTCGATGTGCCTCGGCATGAACCCGGACAGGCTCGACGCCGGCGAGCGCTGCGCTTCGACCTCGAACCGGAACTTCGAAGGCCGCCAGGGTGCTGGCGGCCGCACGCATCTTGTCAGCCCCACGATGGCCGCCGCGGCAGCGATCGCCGGCCACTTCGTCGACGTGAGGACGTGGCGCTGATGGATAAATTCACCTTCCTGGAGTCGCTCGTCGCGCCGCTCGACCGCGCGAACATCGACACCGACCAGATCATTCCGCAGAAGTACCTGCAGTCGATCAAGCGCACCGGGTTCGGCGACGCCTGCTTCGCCGCGTGGCGCAAAGACCCCGAGTTCGTGCTCAACCAGCCGCGCTACAAGGGCGCGCAGATCCTGCTCGCGCGCAAGAACTTCGGCATCGGCTCCTCGCGCGAGCACGCGCCCTGGGCTCTGCGCGACTACGGTTTCCGCGCCGTGATCGCACCCTCGTTCGGGGAGATCTTCCAGAACAATTCGCTGAAGAACGGCTTCCTGCCGATCGCCCTGACGGAGGCGGAGGTCGATCGACTCTTCTACGACGCGGCCTCCTTCGCGGGCTTCAAGCTGCGCATTGATCTCGAGCGGCAGAGCGTCGCGACACTCGACAACGCAAAGCGCTTCCACTTCGACGTCGACCCGTTCCGCAAGAACTGCCTGCTCAACGGGCTCGACGAGATCGGCCTCAGCCTGCGCCACGCGGACAAGATCCGCGCCTTCGAGGAGAAGCGAAAGGCGCAGCACCCCTGGTATTTCTGAGGAACCGCCCCGCATGAGAGTGGCCGTTCTGCCCGGCGACGGCATCGGGCCGGAGATCATTGCGCAGGCGACGAAGGTGTTGCGAAAACTCCTTCCTGCGCTCGAGCTGAAAGAGGCCCCCGTGGGAGGCGCAGGCTACGAGGCGGCGGGAGATCCGTTGCCGCCGGCCACCCTCGCGCTCGCCAAGCAGGCCGACGCGGTGCTGTTCGGCGCGGTCGGCGACTCGCGCTTCGACCGACTGGAGCGAGGCAAGCGCCCGGAGCAGGCGATCCTCGGCCTGCGCAAGGAGCTCGGCCTGTTCGCGAACCTGCGCCCGGCGCAAGTGCACCCCGAGCTGGCGGGCGCCTCGGCGCTGAAGCCGGAAGTCGTCGCCGGCCTCGACCTCCTCATCGTGCGCGAGCTCACCGGAGACATCTACTTCGGCCAGCCGCGCGGCATCCGGGAAGTGGCTGGCGCAAGAGAGGGCTTCGACACCATGCGTTACAGCGAGCCCGAGATCCGGCGCATCGCGCGCGTGGGCTTCGAGGCGGCGCGCCGGCGTTCGAAACGTCTGTGTTCCGTCGACAAGGCCAACGTGCTGGAGACCTCCCAATTGTGGAGAGAAGTCGTAACGGCCGAGGCGCGTTCCTTTCCCGATATTGAATTGACCCATATGTACGTCGACAACTGCGCCATGCAGCTGGTGCGCAATCCGAAGCAGTTCGACGTCATCGTGACCGGCAACCTGTTCGGCGACATCCTGTCCGACGAGGCGTCGATGCTGACCGGGTCGATCGGCATGCTGCCCTCGGCATCGCTCGACGAGCGCGGCAAGGGACTCTACGAGCCCATCCACGGCAGCGCGCCCGACATCGCGGGCAAGGGCGTCGCGAATCCGCTCGCGACCCTCCTCTCCGCGGCGATGATGCTGCGCTATTCGCTCAACCAGCCCGCCGCGGCCGCGCGAATCGAGGATGCAGTGCGAAAAGTCCTGCGCGACGGGCTGCGCACGGCGGACATCCATACACCCGGCACGCGCAGGGTGGGCACCGCCGAAATGGGCGCCGCGCTGCTCGAGGCGCTTTAAACTATCGCCATGGTGAGAGCGGGAATCATCGGCTGGCGCGGAATGGTGGGGTCGGTGCTCGTCCAGCGCATGCGCGAGGAGCGCGACTTCGACCACGTCGAGCCGGTGTTCTTTTCCACCTCGCAGGCCGGCGGCAAGGGCCCGGATGTCGGAAGGCCGCTCGAGCCGGTCAGGAACGCGACGGACGTCGCCGAGCTGAAGAAGCTGCCGGTGCTGATCTCCTGCCAGGGCGGCGACTACACCAACGAGATTTACCCGAAGCTGCGGCGCGAAGGCTGGAAAGGCTACTGGATCGACGCCGCGAGCGCGCTGCGCATGAACCGCGACGCGGTGATCATCCTCGACCCGGTCAACATGCCGGTGATCGAGCGCGCGCTCGCCAAAGGCGTCAAGGATTATATCGGCGGCAACTGCACGGTCAGCCTGATGCTGATGGCGATCGCGGGCCTGCTCGAGCGCGACGAGATCGAGTGGCTCACCAGCATGACCTACCAGGCCGCCTCGGGGCAGGGGGCGGCGGCGATGCGCGAGCTGGTGGAGCAGATGGCGGCCATCGGCGAAAGCGCGAAGCCTCTGCTTGGCGACCCCGCTTCGGCGATCCTCGACATCGACCGCTCGGTGAGCGGGTCGATCCGCTCCGCATCGCTGCCGAAGGAAAGCATCGGCTACCCGCTCGCGGGCAGCCTGCTGCCCTGGATCGACAAGGATCTCGGCAACGGCCAGAGCCGCGAGGAATGGAAGGCCCAGGCCGAAGGCAACAAGATCCTCGGGCGCGAGGGCAACGGCCGCGCCCCCATACCGATGGACGGCATTTGCGTGCGCGTGGGATCGATGCGCTGCCACAGCCAGGCGCTCACCATCAAGCTGCGCCGGCCGCTGCCGCTCGACGAGATCGAGGGCATGCTCGCGGAAGGCAACGAATGGGTGAAGGTGGTGCCCAACCGCAAGGAAGAAAGTCTCGCCGAGCTCACTCCGGCGGCGGTGACGGGCAAGCTTTCGGTTCCGGTCGGCCGGCTGCGTAAGCTGCCGATGGGGCAGGACTTTCTTTCGGCTTTCACCGTCGGCGACCAGCTCCTGTGGGGGGCGGCCGAGCCGCTGCGGCGGATGTTAAGAATCCTTCTGGACTCAGGCCTGAGGCATTAAGCCGCAAGAGTTTTTCTTTAAGTTGCAGCCGTAAGGCCATGATGTTAAGGTAGTTGGTCCACCTAGAAGACCGAACGATAGCGGGGGCACAGTGAGGACAATCAGCGTAGCGATCCTGGCCGGCATCTTGGGTCTGGCGGCGCCGTTTGCCGCGCAGGCCGCGGGCCTCGGCCGCCTTAGCGTCCTGTCGCCGCTCGGCTCGCCGCTCAACGCTGAAATCGAGATCGTTTCGCTTCAACCCGGCGAAGAAGACGGCCTGAGCGCGCGTCTTGCTTCCGCGGACGCGTATCGCCAGGCCGGAATCGAGCCGTCGTCCGCGCTGCGCACGGTTCGTTTTGCGATCGTCAAGCGCGACGGCAGGCCGGTGCTGCGCGTCACGTCGACGGCGCCGGTGAACGAGCCGTTCATGGATCTCTTGGTGGACCTCGAGTGGACCGGCGGGCGCCTGACGCGCGAGTACACCGTGCTGCTCGATCCGCCCGAGCTCAAGGGCCCGCAGGCCATCGCCGCCGCGCCCCAGAAGCCGGAAGCGCCGAGCGCGCAGCCGCTTCCTCCGCTCGCGGCGACGCCGAAGCCGCAGGCTGCGGCGCCCGCACGGGATTCCGGCGCGCCCGTACAGGACTCCAGCGCCGTCGCGCAGGATTCAGGAGCGCCCGTCCAGGACGTTGCAGCACCGGTGCAAGGCCAGGGCGCGCCGGTGCAGGATGTGCCGGCGAAACCCGAAAGGCTGGTCGGCGCGAATAGCTACGACGTGAAGCGCGGCGACACGCTGGGCGCGATCGCGCGCGCCAACCTGCCTCAGGGCGTGAGCCTGAACCAGATGATGATCGCGATCTACCGCGCCAACCCGGACGCGTTCCTGCGCGAGAACATCAACCTGGTGCGCGCGGGGCGCACGCTGAACATTCCGTCCGCGGAGGGCCTGGGCGGCGTGGACGGGGAGGAAGCCAACCGCCTGGTCCAGGCGCATCGGACCGAATGGGAAGACTACCGCAGCCGTCTCGCCGCAGCGCCCACGCGCGCCGAGACCGCGTCGGGCCGCGCGGTCACCGGCAAGATCGAGGGCAAGCCCGAAGCGGGCGCGCCCGGTGCCGCGGAGGACCAGGTGCGTCTGTCGAAGGCCGATCCGGCGAAACCCGGCGCCGCGGACCGCGCGGCGCGCGCCGACGATGCTGCTGCGCGCGAGCGCGCGCTGAAGGAAGCGCAATCGAGGGTGACGGACCTCGAAAAGAACGTCGCCGATCTGCAGAAGCTGCTCGAGCTGAAGAACCAGCAGCTCGCCGAGCTCGAGAAGAAGTCCGCCAAGCCGGCCGCCAAGGCCGAGCCCGCCAAGCCCGAGCCCGCCAAGCCGGCGGCGCCGCCGGTCGTCGCGCAGGCGCCCGCACCGAGCGCTTCGGCGCCCGCGCCAAGCGCGTCAGCTCCGGTCGGCGCGGCGCCGCAGCCCGAAGCGAAGAAGGCCGAGCCGGCCCCCGAGGCGAAGAAGGCAGAGCCTTCGCCCGAGGCGAAGAAAGCCGAGCCGGCGAAGCCCAAAGCAAAGGCCGCGCCGCCACCGCCGCCGAGCCTGCTCGACGAATTCCTCGACAACCCGGTTGCGCTCGCGGGTCTCGGCGCCGTCGTAGTGCTGCTGCTCGGTTACGCCCTGTGGTCGTGGCGGCGCAAGAAGTCCAACCAGGCCAAGTTCTCCGACAGCGTGCTCGGACCCGGCGGGGGCACCGCGCCGTCGCTCAACGATTCGCGCTCGGGCGCTTCCGCGTCGCAGGCCTCCGTGAGCCAGACCTCGGGAATGGAAGCCGAGGAGGTCGACCCGATCGCAGAAGCGGATGTGTACATGGCGTATGGCCGCGACGCGCAGGCCGAAGAGATCCTCAAGGAAGCGCTGCAGAAAGACCCGAACCGGACTCCGGTGCACGCGAAGCTCCTCGAGATCTATGCGAAACGCAACGACACGCGCGCCTTCGAGCAGACTGCGCTCAAGCTGAAGAGCCTGACCAACGGCAGCGGAGCGGATTGGGACAAGGCCGCCGCGCTGGGACGCTCGATCGATCCCGGCAACGGTCTCTACGGCGGCGGCTCGTCCGCCGGCGCGATGGCCGCGGCTCCCGCCGCGGCAGCGTTCGCGGGCGCTGCGGCGGCCGCGCCTTCGATCGACTTCGACATCGGCGGCACCTCGTCGGGATTGGTCACTACGGACATCCCGCTCGACCAGTCCAAGCCAGCCACGCCTTCGACCATCGACTTCGACCTCGGCGCGGGCAGCACGCCCAACAGCATGAAGCTGCCCGATCCCGACGCGACCATCGCCGCCATCGACTTCAACCTCGACGCGGAGCCGACGAAGAAGCCGGCACCGGCGTCCGCGGCGGTCGAATCGGCTTCGACGGCGAGCGGCCTCGACTTCGACCTCAACCTCGACCTGGGCGATCAGTCCGCCTCGGCGACGAAGTCGATCCCGTCGATGGACCTGTCGTCGATCAGCCTCGACCTCGGATCGGCCGGCGAGCCCGGGGGCTCGACTTCGAGCAACGATCCGAAATGGCAGGAAGTCGCGACCAAGCTCGACCTCGCGAAAGCCTACGAGGAAATGGGCGACAAGGATGGCGCGCGCGAGCTCCTCGGCGAGGTCATGAAGGACGGCGACGCCACCCAGAAGGGGCAGGCGCAGCAGCTCCTGGGCAAGCTCGGTTAAGGGGTTTTAATAAGAGAAAATCGGGCTCTGACCCCGATTTTCTCTATGCCTCGAATCGCTCTCGGAATCGAATACGACGGCAGCGGCTTTCTCGGCTGGCAGACCCAGCCCGGCGGCGGCGCGGTGCAGGACGCGCTCGAACCGGCCCTGTCGGCGATCGCCGGCGCGGCCGTGGGCGTGACCGCGGCCGGGAGGACCGACCGCGGGGTGCACGCGCGGCTGCAAGTCGTTCACTTCGATACCGACGCCCAACGCCCGCCCAGCGCGTGGGTGCGCGGGGTGAATGCGCTTCTGCCCGATGCGGTCGCGGTCCTCTGGTCGCGCGAGGTCGATGGCGAATTCCATGCGCGCTACAGCGCCGTGTCGCGGACCTACCGCTACGAGCTCCTCAGCCGCGACGTGCGGCCGGGGCTCGGCGCCGCCCGCCTCGGCTGGTTTCACCTGCCGCTCGATCCGGCGAAGATGCGCGAGGCCGCGGCGCACCTGGTCGGCGAGCACGACTTCTCCGCGTTCCGCTCCTCCGAGTGCCAGGCGAAAACGCCGGTGCGCACGCTGCACGCGCTCGAAGTCGAGGCGCGTGGCGCGCGCATCGACTTCGTGCTGCGCGCGAACGCGTTCCTGCACCACATGGTGCGCAACATCGTCGGCACCCTGATCTACGTCGGCAAGGGCAAGCATCCGCCGTCGTGGGCGAGGGACGTGCTTCTTTCCAGGAAAAGGAGCGAGGCGGCTCCGACCTTCGGCCCGCAGGGTCTTTACCTCGAGAAGATCCAGTACGATCCACGCTGGGGACTGCCCCAATGAGAACGCGGATCAAGATTTGTGGAATCACTCGCGTGGAGGACGCGCGCGCGGCCGCACAGGCCGGCGCCGACGCCATCGGCCTGGTGTTCTACCCGCCGAGCCCGCGCTATCTCTCGATCGAGCGCGCGGTCGAGCTGCGCGACGCGCTGCCGCCATTCGTCCAGACCGTAGCGCTGTTCGTGAACCCGGATGCGGCGCAGGTGGCCCAGGCGCTCCAGCGGGTGCGCCCGGCCCTGCTGCAGTTCCACGGCGAGGAGCCCCCCGAGTTCTGCGGCCAGTTTGGCGTCCCGTTCGTCAAGGCGTACAGGGTAAGGAGCGGCAGCATGAGGCCGGGAGGCGATGCGCTAGAATACCTGCGCCCCTTTTCGCGCGCCGCAGCGTGGCTTTTCGACAGCCACGTCCCCGAGTACGGGGGGGTCGGAGAAGGCTTCGATTTGAGTCTCATGCCGGTCGTGAAGGAGAAGCCCATCATTCTTTCGGGAGGGCTCTCCCCGGCGAACGTGGCAGAGGCCATCCGACGGGTGCGGCCCTGGGGCGTGGACGTGTCGAGCGGCGTCGAATCGGCGAAGGGCGTCAAGGACGCCGCGAAAATCGCCGCTTTCATGGCGGAGGTCAGGGATGCGGATGTATGACTTGCCCGACGCGCGCGGTCATTTCGGGCCCTACGGAGGCGTGTTCGTCGCCGAAACGCTCACCGCCGCCCTCGACGAGCTGCGCGCGGCCTACGAGCGCGCGCGCCAGGATCCGGCCTTCCAGGCCGAGTTCAGGTACGAGCTCAAGCACTACGTAGGGCGCCCGAGCCCGGTTTATCTTGCAAGAAGACTGACGGAAAAGTGCGGCGGCGCGCGCATCTACATCAAGCGCGAGGACCTGAACCACACCGGCGCGCACAAGATCAACAACACCATCGGCCAGGCGCTGCTCGCCCGCGACATGAAGAAGCCGCGCGTCATCGCCGAGACCGGGGCCGGCATGCACGGCGTGGCCACCGCGACGGTCGCGGCGCGCTATGGCATGGAGTGCGTCGTCTACATGGGCGTGGACGACGTGAAGCGCCAGGCGGCCAACGTGCACCGCATGGGCGTGCTCGGCGCGAAAGTGGTGGGAGTGGAGTCCGGCTCGCGCACGCTGAAGGACGCGCTCAACGAGGCGATGCGCGACTGGGTCGCCAACGTGGACACCACCTTCTACATCATCGGCACCGTCGCCGGCCCGCACCCTTATCCCATGATGGTGCGCGACTTCCAGTCGGTGATCGGCGAGGAGAGCATCGTGCAGATGCAGGAGCTCGCCGGCAGGCAGCCCGATGCCGTGATCGCCTGCGTCGGCGGCGGCTCCAACGCGATGGGGATTTTCTACCCCTACATCAAACACGAGAACACGCGCCTGGTCGGCGTCGAAGCCGCGGGCGAGGGCCTCGAGACCGGCAAACATGCGGCGTCGCTCTGCGCCGGCAAGCCCGGCGTTCTGCACGGCAACCGCACCTACCTGCTGCAGGACGCGAACGGCCAGATCACCGAAACGCACTCGGTGTCCGCAGGCCTCGACTATCCCGGGGTCGGCCCCGAGCACGCCTGGCTGAAGGACAGCAAGCGCGCCGAATATGTGGCGGTGACCGACGACGAGGCCCTGGCCGCGTTTCACGAGCTGTGCCGCAGCGAAGGCATCATCCCGGCGCTCGAATCCGCGCACGCCGTGGCGCAGGCGATGAAAATGGCGCCGTCGATGCCGAAGGACGCGATCCTGCTCGTCAACCTCTCCGGCCGCGGCGACAAGGACATGCACACCGTCGCCGAGCGTTCGGGGAAGAAGCTTTGATGTCGCGGATCCAGGGCCGCTTCGAGGCGCTGGCCAAGGCCGGGCGCAAGGCCCTCATCCCCTACATCACTGCCGGCGATCCGCATCCGTCGCTCACCGTGCCGCTCATGCGGGCGCTGGTGGAGTCGGGCTGCGACATCCTCGAGCTCGGCGTGCCGTTCTCCGATCCGATGGCCGACGGTCCGGTGATCCAGCGCTCCGGCGAGCGGGCGCTCAAGCACGGAGTTGGCCTTTCGCACGTTCTTGCCATGGTTTCTGAATTCAGGAGGAAAGACGGCGAGACCCCGGTCGTGCTGATGGGCTATGCCAATCCGATCGAGGCGATGGGCAGCGAAAGGTTCGCCGCCGCGGCGAAAGCGGCGGGCATCGACGGCGTGATCGTCGTCGACTATCCACCCGAGGAGTGCCTCGACTTCTGCGCTCTGATGAAGCGCAACGGCGTCGATCCGATCTTCCTTCTCGCGCCGACCTCGACGAAGAAGCGCATCGATGAGGTGGCGAGGAGCGGCAGCGGCTACCTCTACTACGTGTCGCTGCGGGGCGTAACCGGCGCTTCGAACATCGATTTTTCCGAGATCAGCAACAAGATACCGGCCATCCGCGCGGCCACGCGGATGCCGATCGGCGTCGGATTCGGCATCCGCGACGCCGAATCGGCGCGCCGCGTCGCGGCGAGCGCCGACGCCGTGGTGATCGGCAGCCGCATCATCCAGGAGATCGAGGCCGGCAGCGCCGACCAGGCCGTGGCGCGCGTGAAGGCGTTCCTGCAGCCCATCCGCCAGGCGCTCGACGCCTCGTTTCACCGGTGAGCTGGCTGCAGAAGCTCCTGCCGCCGAAGATCCAGCGCACCGGCGGCGCGAAGAAGACGGTCCCCGAGGGGCTGTGGACCAAGTGCGGCGCGTGCGACGCGGTGCTCTACAGCACCGACCTCGAGAAGAACCTCAGCGTGTGCCCGAAGTGCGGCCATCACGAGCGCCTCGGCGCGCGTCCGCGCCTGGACGCGCTGCTCGATCCCGACGGGCGCTTCGAGATCGGCTCCGAGGTGCTGCCGGTCGATACGCTCAAGTTCAAGGATTCGCGCCGCTATACCGAGCGCCTGTCCGACGCGCAGGAGCACACCGCCGAGAGCGACGCGCTGGTCGTGATGCAGGGCTCGATCAAGGCGCTGGGCGTGGTGTGCGCCGCGTTCGAGTTCGACTTCATGGGCGGCTCGATGGGCTCGGTCGTGGGCGAGCGCTTCGTCCGCGGCGTGCGCGTGGCGATCGAGCAGAAGCTTCCCTTCGTGTGCGTGACCGCCTCGGGCGGGGCGCGCATGCAGGAGGGCCTGCTTTCGCTCGTGCAGATGGCGAAGACCACCGCCGCGCTCACCGACCTCGCCGAGCGGCGCCTGCCCTTCGTCTCGGTGCTGTCGGACCCGACCATGGGGGGGGTGTCGGCGAGCTTCGCGATGATCGGCGACGTGGTGATCGCCGAGCCGAAGGCGCTGATCGGCTTCGCGGGCCCGCGCGTCATCGAGCAGACGGTGCGCCAGAAGCTGCCCGAGGGCTTCCAGCGCGCCGAGTTCCTGCTCGAGAAGGGCGCGATCGACATGATCGTCGACCGCCGGCAGCTGCGCGACAAGCTGCACGCGCTGCTCAGCCTGCTCAGGGGAATGCCGGCCGACAGCGCCGGGTGACGCTGCTCGCGGAGGTGGTGCGCGCGTCCCGCGAGGTGGCGGCGACGCCGAGCCGGCTGGCGAAGATCAAAACGATCGCAGCCTGCCTGCGCGCACTCGCGCCCGACGAGGTGGAGATCGCGCTTCCCTGGCTAAGCGGCGATATCCGCCAAGGCAAGCTCACACTGGGCTACGCGACGCTGCGCCCGGCGATGGACGATCCCGCCGCCGAGCCGATGCTCGCCATAACGGACGTGGATGCGGCATTCGATCGACTGAAAAGCTTGAAGGGAAAAGGGTCCGCAGGGCAACGTGCAGGAGAGCTCAACAGCCTTTTTTCGAAAGCGACAGCGGAAGAGCAGGACTTTCTGCTCCGCCTCATCGTGGGCGAGCTGCGGCAGGGCGCGCTCGAAGGCGTGATGCTGGAGGCAGTCGCCGTCGCCGCCGGTTTGCCTCCTGCGGAAGTGAGGCGTGCCGCGACCTTTGCCGGCGGAATACCGCAAGTCGCGCGCGCCGCGCTCGGTGGTGGAGGACTTGAACAATTCTCCATCCGCCTGATGCAACCCGTGCTCCCTATGCTCGCGCAGCCGGCCGAGGACGTAGCATCGGCGCTCGCCGATCTTGGCACGGCGCTTTTCGAATGGAAACTGGACGGCGCGCGCATCCAGGTGCACAAGGCCGGCGACAAAGTGCGCGTGTTCACGCGCAACTTGAATGATGTCAGCTTGCGTGTTCCCGAGGTCGTCGCTGCCTTGAAAGGCGTTGACGCCGATTTGATTCTCGACGGGGAAGCGATAGCGCTGCGCGGCGACGGCCGCCCGCATCCTTTCCAGGTCACCATGCGCCGCTTCGGCCGCAAGACCGACGACGAAGCGCTGCGCGGCGCACTGCCGCTCTCGGTGTTCTTTTTCGATTGCCTGCTGCGCAACGGCGAGCCGATCGTCGATCGCGGCGCGCGCGAGCGCCATGACATCCTGCGGCAGGTGTTGCCCGCCGCGATCGTCACGCCTTCGCTCATCACCGAGGATGTGGCGAAAGCGAACGCCTTTTACGAGGACGCGCTGGCGCGCGGCCACGAGGGACTGATGGCCAAGGCGCTCGAGGCGCCCTATGAGGCCGGCCGGCGCGGAGCCGGCTGGCTGAAACTGAAGCGCGCCAAGACGCTCGACTTGGTGGTCATCGGGGTCGAGTGGGGCAGCGGCCGGCGCAAAGGCTGGCTCTCGAACCTGCACCTCGGCGCGCGCGACCCGCGCAGCGGCGGGTTCGTGATGCTCGGCAAGACGTTCAAAGGGCTGACGGACGAGATCCTCGAATGGCAGACGCGCGAACTGCTGGCGCGCGAGGCGAGGCGCGACGAGTGGACGGTGTATGTCCGCCCCGAGCTGGTGGTCGAGATCGCGTTCAACGACGTGCAGAGCAGCTCCCAATACCCCGGCGGCATGGCGCTGCGCTTCGCGCGAGTCAAGGGCTACCGGCCCGACAAGCTCGCCGACGAAGCCGATACCATCGACACGGTGCGGAGCATCTTCGAGGCGCAATCGCAATGACCACGCTGGCCGAATGGCTCGGCTACATCGAGCGCCAGCACCCGCGGGCCATTGCGCTCGGCTTGGAGCGGGTAAGGGAAGTCTTCGAAAGAATGCACCTCCGGCTGGCTTGCCCGGTGGTCACGGTCGGCGGGACGAACGGCAAGGGCTCGACCTGCGCGATGCTCGAGTCGATCCTGCGCGCCGCGGGCTACCGCACCGGCCTCTACACCTCGCCGCACCTGCTGCGCTACAACGAGCGCGTGCGCGTCGCGGGCGTCGAGGCCTCGGATGAGGCACTGGCCGACTCCTTCTCGGCAGTAGAGCAGGCGAGGCTGGAGGTTCCGCTCACGTATTTCGAGTTCGGCACGCTCGCAGCCCTGTGGTTGTTTTCGAGGGAGAAGATCGAAGCGGCGATCCTCGAAGTCGGGCTCGGCGGCCGGCTCGACGCGGTGAACGTCGTCAACCCCGATTGCGCCGTGCTGACGAGCGTCGGCATCGACCACGTCGACTATCTGGGCGCGACGCGCGAGGAGATCGGCCGCGAAAAGGCCGGCATCTTCCGGCCCGGACGCCCCGCGGTGATCGCCGACCCCGATCCGCCTCGCTCTGTTCTGGACGCCGCAGGCGACAAGCTTCTTCTCGGGAAGGATTTTGGCTACCAGGCAGAAACGGGACAGTGGACCTACTGGGGCCCGGGCGCGCGCCGCGGCGGGCTCGCCTATCCCGCGCTGCGCGGCAGGATCCAGCTCGCGAACGCGGCGGCGGCGATCTGCGCGCTCGGCACGCTCGAGCTTCCGGTCGCGATGCAGGACGTGCGCCGCGGGCTCGCCGAGGTCGAGATTCCCGGGCGCTTCCAGGTGCTGCCGGGCCGCCCTCAGGTGATCCTCGACGTGGCGCACAACGCGCAGGCGGCGAAGGTGCTGGCGCAGAACCTCTTCGATGCGGGTTTTGCGCCCGAGACGATCGCCGTGTGCGGCATGCTGCGCGACAAGGACATCGGCGCGGTGCTGCGCGAGCTCGCGCCGCGCGTGACGCGCTGGCATCTCGCTTCGCTGCCGGGACCGCGCGGCGCACTGGCATCCGAAATCGCGGCGCATCTTCCCACTGAAGAAAAAGAGCTGTTTGATTCGCCTGCGGCAGCCTTCGCGGCGGCGAAAGCGCTGGCCGGCGAGGGTGATAAGATCGTCGTATTCGGCTCCTTTCTCACCGTGGCCGCAGTGATGGCATGGCTGAACAACAACAAGACGTAGATACCCTCAAGCGTCGTGGCCGCAGGCGGCTGGTGGGAGCCGTAGCGCTCGTGCTGCTCGCGGTGATCGTCCTGCCGATGGTGTTCGACCCGGAGCCGCGCCCGGTGGCCCCGCCGGTGAGCGTTCGCATCCCCGGCGAGGACGACACGCCGTTCAAGCCGAAGCCGCCGCCGCAGAAGTCCCCTCCGACCGAGAAGAAGGATGTCGCGAAAGAAGAATACTTCGTCCCAATCGGCGCGTTCGCGACCCCGGAGAACGTGACCGCCAAGCTCGCCGCAGCCAAGATCCCGCACTTCACCGAGGCCGTTCCCGGCAACCTGACGCGCCTGCGCGCGGGCCCGTTCCCAAGCCGCGAAGCCGCGGAGGAGGCGGCCGCGAAGCTGAAGGGCCTGGGATTCGAGCCCGGCGCGGTCACGGCCAAGTGACCGCGCTCGATTATGCAGTCATCGGCGTGCTGGTGCTGTCGACAGCCTGGGGCGTCTGGCGCGGGCTGGTGCGCGAGGTCATCTCGCTCGCGGGATGGGTGGGCGCGTTTCTGGTCGCGAACTGGCTCGCCGAGCCGCTCGCCAATGCGCTGCCGGGCTCGATCTCCAACCCGGACCTGCGCGTGATCGTCGCGTTCGTGGCGATTTTCGTGGTCACGCTCACGCTCGCGACGCTCGCCGCCCTGATGGTGTCCAAGGCGCTCAAGGCGACCGGCCTCGCCGGCCTGGACCGCACCCTCGGCGGCCTTTTCGGCGTCGCGCGGGGACTCTTGATCGCGGTCGTTTTCGCGCTCGGCGCCGGCTTGACTTCGCTGCCGCAGAACCCCATATGGAAACAGTCCTATAGCGGACCGATGCTCGGCCGGGCGGTGGCCCAGCTCGAGCCCTGGCTGCCGCCGCCGCTGGCGAGTCGCTTGCGATATCATTGACTGTTAACACACCGGGAAAATCTCTCCGATGTGCGGAATTCTGGGAATCGTAGCCGGTTCGCCCGTCAACCAGCTCCTCTACGACGGGCTGCTCCTCCTCCAGCATCGCGGCCAGGACGCGGCGGGCATCGTCACGGCCCAGCGCAACTCGTTCCACATGTACAAGGCGCCGGGCATGGTGCGCGACGTGTTCCGGACCCGCAACATGCGCTCGCTGCCGGGCCACATGGGCATCGCGCACGTGCGCTATCCGACCGCGGGTTCGGCGTTCAGCTCCGCCGAGGCGCAGCCGTTCTACGTCAATTCGCCCTTCGGCATCGTGCTGGGCCACAACGGCAACCTCACGAACTCGGCGCAGCTGAAGGAGGAGATGTTCCGCACCGACCTGCGCCACATCAACACCGGCTCCGACTCCGAGGTGCTGGTGAACGTGCTGGCGCACGAGCTGGAGAAGGCCTCGGTCAGGCTGCACCTCGATCCCCCGGCGATCTTCGCCGCGGTCGCCGCCACGCACCGTCGCCTGAAAGGCGCCTACGCGGTGGTGGCGATGATCGCGGGATACGGCGTGCTCGCGTTCCGCGATCCGTTCGGCATCCGCCCGGCGATCATCGGCTACAACGAGACGCCGAAGGGAATCGAGTACATGGTGGCGTCGGAGTCGGTCGCCATAGACGCGAACGGGTTCCGCGTGTTGCGCGACGTAGGACCGGGCGAAGCGGTGTTCATCGACCAGGAAGGACGCCTCCACACGCAGCAGTGCGCGCCGCACGCGAGCCTGAACCCCTGCATCTTCGAGTACGTCTACCTCGCGCGGCCCGATTCGATCATCGACGGCGCCTCGGTATACGAGACGCGGCTCAACATGGGCCGCAAGCTCGCCGAGAAGATCAAGCGCAGCCACCGCGGCCTCGACATCGACGTGGTGATCCCGATCCCGGACTCGGGCCGGCCGGCGGCGCTGCAGCTCGCGGCCGGGCTCGGCGTGGCCTACCGCGAGGGCTTCGTGAAGAACCGCTACATCGGGCGCACCTTCATCATGCCGGGACAGGCGGTGCGCGCGCGCTCGGTGCGCCAGAAGTTGAATCCCATGTCGATGGAGTTCGCCGGCAAGAACGTCATGCTGGTGGACGATTCCATCGTGCGCGGCACCACCAGCCGCGAGATCGTGCAGATGGCGCGCGACTCGGGCGCGCGCAGGGTGTTCTTCGCTTCGGCCGCGCCGCCGGTCCGCTACCCGAACGTGTACGGCATCGACATGCCCACGCGCGCCGAGCTGATCGCCGCCGAGAGGAGCGAAGACGAGGTCGCGCGCGAGATCGGCGCCGACGCCCTGGTCTACCAGGACCTGGAGGAGCTGAAGGACACGGTGCGCCAGCTCAATCCGCGGCTTACGAGCTTCGAGACCTCGTGCTTCGACGGGGTCTACATCACCGGCGACGTGACCAGCGACTACCTGCGCGACATCGAGACCCAGCGCGACGCGATGCGCGATTCGGCCGACGACGAAAACGCCCAGCTCGATTTGAATCTAGCAGCCTGATATACTGCTTTTTTCCGCGCCGATTTGAGCCACAGCTTGCGGGCGCGTAACAAATACCGCTAAAGCGTGCCGCGCAGTTCTCCAAGGAGACCCGGTCCGCTTGCAAAGAGAGGCCCGGGTTTTTTTATGGCTAAAAAGAAGCTGGACACGGCAACGCTGGGCGTGCGCGC
>JBIOYV010000139.1:0-2018 GCA_044870335.1 Burkholderiales bacterium
GCGCCCCGGCATCCGCCAGCATGAAGCCGAGCCGCTCGGGCGGATAGTCGGGATCGAGCGGCAGATAGGCCCCGCCCGCCTTGAGGATGCCGAGAAGCCCAACCACCATGTCAGGCGAGCGCGGAAGACACAGCCCGACCACCACCTCCGGCCCGACTCCGCGCGCGCGCAGGTGATGCGCCAGCCGGCTCGAACGCGCATCGAGCTCGCCATAGCTCAGCCGCTCATCCCCGAACACCACCGCAACCGCATCCGGGCTCCTCGCCACCTGCGCCGCAAACAGCTCCGGCAAGCTCGCGCACGGCACCGCCCGCGCCGTGTCGTTCCACTCCGTCAGGATCCGCCGCCGCTCCTGCGGCGAGAGAATCTCGACGCTGCCGATGCGGCAATCGGCGTCCGCCACCATCCCCTCCAGCAGCCGCAGCAGCCGATCCCCCAGCGCCGCAACGCTGGCACCCTCGAACAGCTCGGCCGCGTATTCCAAAACCCCCTCGATCCCACCTGGCCCCCCATCCGCACCACGCCGCTCGCCAAGGCTCAGCGACAGGTCGAACTTGGCGCTCGCGCTCGCCACCGGCTCCAGCCGCGCGCTCAGCCCGGCAAGATCGAACCGCACCTCGGCAGTGTTCTGCAGCGCCAACATCACCTGGAACAGCGGATGACGCGCCAGCGACCGCGCCGGGTTGAGCACCTCCACCAGCCGCTCGAACGGCAGATCCTGATGCCCATAGGCCAGCAGGTTCTGCGCACGCACCCGCCCGATCAGCTCCCGAAAGCTCGGATTGCCAGACGTGTCGGTGCGCAGAACCAGCGTGTTGACGAAAAACCCGATCAGATCATCGAGCGCGTCCTCGCCGCGACCCGCAACCGGGCTGCCGATGGCAATGTCGCTGCCGCAGCCCAGCCGACTGAGCAGCGCCGCAAATCCAGCCTGCAGCACCATGAACAGGCTCGCGCCGCTCGACCGCGCCAGCTCCAGCAAACCCCCATGCAGCCGCGCATCGATCCGCAATCCGACGCTGCCGCCGCGATGGCTCGACACCGCAGGCCGCGCATGGTCGAGCGGAAGATCGAGCGCATCGGGAAGTCCCTCCAAACGCTCACGCCAGAACCCCAGCTGGCGCCCAATCGCGCTCTCGCCGTCGCTCTCCTCCCCCAAAACCTCCCGCTGCCACAGCGTGTAGTCGGCATACTGCACCGGCAAAGCCGCAAGCTCGGCTTGCACCCCGCGCCGCCGCGCCGCGTAAAAACAGCCCAGATCCCGCGCCAGCGGCGAAAGCGACCAGCCGTCCCCGGCAATGTGATGCAGCAGCAGCAGCAGCACGTGCTCGCGCGCGCCCAGCACATAAAGATGCGCCCGCAGCGGCGGCTCGCAGGACAGATCGAAGCCGCGCGCCAGCGCCGCAGCCAGCGCATCGCCCAGACCAGCCTCGCTCACCGCCGCAACCGCAAGCCGCGGCCGCGCCTCACACAGGATCTCCTGCCGCGGCACTCCCAGCGTGTCCGGAAAGATCGTGCGCAGGCTCTCGTGCCGATCCACCAGGTCGCCCAGCGCCGCCTCCAGCGCAGCAACGTCGAGTTCCCCGCTCAGACGCACCGCCAGCGGGATCGTGTAGCTCGCGCTCGCACCCTGCAGTCGCTCCAGAAACCACAGCCGCCGCTGCGCATACGACAGCGGAAGCTCGCTAGGACGCGCCCGCGCCCGCAACCCGGGACGCGCCGGTTGCGCCTCCTTCAGATGCGCCACCAATCCCGCAACCGTCGGGGCTTCGAACAGGCTGCGGATCGCAACCTCGACATCGAGCGTGGCGCGGATGCGCCCGATCAGCCGCGCCGCCAGCAGCGAATGCCCCCCGAGCGCAAAGAAGTCGTCGTCAATGCCGACCCGAGGAAGCCCCAGGACCTCGGCAAACAAGGCGCACAGCACCTCCTCCTGCGGCGTGCGCGGCAGCCGGCTTGCGCCCGCAAGCACCGGCGCCGGCGCCGGCAGCGCACGCCGGTCGAGCTTGCCGTTGGGC
>JBIOYV010000140.1:0-124330 GCA_044870335.1 Burkholderiales bacterium
CCTGCGGCCTGCGAATGGGGCGCATCACGATGCGCGCGTAGCGCTGGAAGGTCCAGTAGGCGGCGGCGAGGTCGAACATCACCACCAGGCGGTTGCGGAAGTTGATGAGGAAGTAGATGTGCGCGGTCAGCCACACGAACCAGGCGGGGAAACCGGAGAGCTTGAGCTTGCCGATCATCGCCACCGCGGCGCTCCGGCCGATGGTCGCGAGCTGGCCGTAGTCGCGGTAACGAAAGGGTTTTCGCTCTCTTCCGTGGAGCGAGTTCAGGATGTTCAAACCGGCAAGCCGCCCCATCTGCTTCGCCGCGGGGGCGATCGCGGGAACGCCCGGTACGGTGGCGAGATCCCCGATGACGAAGATCTCCGGGTGGCCGGGCACGCTCAGGTCCGGCTCGACCTGGACCCGCCCGGCGCGGTCCGGCGGGACCCCGAGCGAGCGGCCGAGCGGCGAGCTCGCCACGCCGGCGGCCCAGATCACCGTCTTGGCGGCGATGCGTTCCGGGCCCATCGTGACGCCTTCGGCGTCCACGCCGGTGACGCGCTTTCCGAGCCACACCGTGACGCCGAGGCGCTCGAGCTGCACCAGCGCCTTCTCCGAGAGGTCCGGCGGGTAGGGCGGCAGCACCCGCTCGCCGCCCTCGACCAGCACCACGCGCGACTTGTGGGGATCGAAGCGGCGGAACTCGCCGCGCAGCGTGTGGCGCGCGATCTCGGCGAGCGTGCCCGCGAGCTCGACCCCGGTGGCGCCGGCGCCGATGACCACGAAGGTAAGCCAGGCCGCGCGCTTGGCCGCGTCGGTCTCGCGCTCGGCGCGCTCGTAGGCGAGCAGGATGCGCGCGCGGATCTCGAGCGCGTCCTCGAGCGTCTTCAGGCCGGGGGCATAGGGCGCCCAGGCGTCGTTGCCGAAGTAGCTGTGCGTGGAGCCGGGAGCGACGACGAGATAGTCGTAGGCCAGCTCGCCGCCGTCGTCGAGGCGTACTTTCTTCGCCGCCGGATCGATGTCCTTGACCTCGCCCATCAGTACGAGGGTGTTGCGCTGGCGCCGGAGCAGGTGCCGGATGGGCCCGGCAATGGCCGGAGCCGACAGGCCCGCCGTGGCGACCTGATAGAGCAGCGGCTGGAACAGGTGATGGTTGGTGCGGTCGATGACCGTCACCTCGGCAGGCGCGTTGCGCAGCGCCTGCGCCGCCCACAGGCCGCCGAAGCCGCAGCCGATGATGACTACACGCGGAGCGCTCGTAGGGCTACTCGCCTTCGATTCTGGCGTGCTTCACCAGCTCGCGCCATTGCGCGATCTCGCGGCTCACCATGTCGCCGAGATGTGCAGGGGTCGAGCTCATTCCTTCGGCACCCTGCTCGAGCAGCTTCGCCTTCACCTCGGGCAGCGCCACCGCCGTGGCGATCGCCTTGTTCATCACCGTCACCGCTTCGTCGGGCGCCTTGGCAGGCGCGAACATTGCGTACCAGGAGTCGACCTCGAAGTCGCGCAGCCCGGTCGCTTCCGCCACCGTTGGGACGGCGGGCAGGATCGACGTGCGCTTCCGGGTGGTGACGGCGAGCGGACGCAGGCGTCCGGACCGCACCTGCGACATCGCCGCGGGGATGGACACGACGACAAGCGGCACGTCGCCCGCCAGGGCGGCTGCCACCGCCGGGCCGCCGCCGCGATAGGGGATGTGCACCATGTACCCGTTGAGCCGCATCTTGAGCAGCTCGCCCGCGATGTGGCTCGGCGAGCCGATCCCGACGGAGGCGTAGTCGAGCTTGCCCGGGTTCTTCTTCATGTACTGCACCAGGTCCTCGAACGTCCTGTAGGGCGCCGCGTCATTCACCGCGAAGAGCTGCGGCAGCGAGCAGACGAGCGAGATCGGGCGGAAATCGCGCTCGGTGTCGAACGGAAGCTTGGCGTAGATCGCCGGGTTGATGGAGTGCGAGGACAGGGTGAAGAGCAGCGTGTAGCCGTCTGGCGTCGCGCGCGCGGCGGCGGCGGTTCCCACCGAGCCGCCGGCGCCACCGCGGTTCTCGATCACGATCGGCTGGCCGAGCTGCTTGGAGAGTGGCTCCTGGACGATGCGCGCGATGATGTCGGTGCCGCCCCCGGGCGGGTAGGGCACGATGAAGGTGACCGGTTTTATAGGCCATGCGGAGGCTGTTCCGAAAACGAACCACAGTAGTGCAACCGGCAGTGCGCGCATGGCCGGCATTGTACGGTTACCATGCGGCGCATGCTGGAGGGCAAAATTGTCACCGGGCTGCGCGGCAGCGCGTCGCTCGTCGTCGGCGAGGAGCACACGGCGCCGAGCATCGGCAGCGGCAAGGTGCGCGTGCTCGCCACGCCCGTGATGATCAACCTGATCGAGGCGGCCGCGCTCGGCGCCATCGAGCACCTTTTGCCCGCGGGCTACCAGAGCCTCGGCACGCATCTGGACGTGCGCCACATCGCCGCCACGCCGGTCGGGATGCGCGCCACCGCGACGGCGGAAGTGACGCGGATGGAGGGCAGGACGGTCCATTTCCGCGTCGAGGCGCGCGACGAGAAGGAGCTCATCGGCGACGGCAGCCACGAGCGCGTGGTCGTCAATGTGTCGAAATTCGACCAGCGCGTCCAGCGCAAGCTTCAGAATTCGGGGTCAGGGTCGTAATTCTTCGCAGGAGAGACAATGACAAAGTCGTACTTGCTGATCGCCGCAGGTCTGCTCGCGGCGGCTTTCCAGAGCGGCCAGTCGCTTGCGGACGGCGTGCCGGAGTTCAAGGTCGATCCGTTCTGGCCGAAGCCGCTGCCGGAGAACTGGATGCTCGGCCAGGTGTCGGGCATCGCGGTCGACAAGGACGACCGCATCTGGATCGTGCACCGCCCCGGCACCCTGGTCGACGACGAGAAGGGCGCGCT
The DNA here is from genome assembly GCA_044870335.1 of Burkholderiales bacterium. Classification (GTDB taxonomy): domain Bacteria; phylum Pseudomonadota; class Gammaproteobacteria; order Burkholderiales; family SG8-39; genus SCGC-AG-212-J23. Next base: position 2,891 of record JBIOYV010000140.1, read on the forward strand.
CGCCAATCCGCCGGCCACCAAATGCTGCAAGCCCGCGCCGCCGGTGCTGCAGTTCGACGCGCAGGGCAACCTCCTCAAGAGCTGGGGCGGCAAGGGCGCGGGCTACGACTGGCCCGAGAGCGAGCACGGCATCCACGTCGACCGCCAGGGCAACGTCTGGCTCGCCGGCAACGGGCCCAAGGACCAGCAGATCCTGGTCTTCACGCAGGACGGCAAGTTCCAGCGCCAGCTCGGCAAGGCGGGCGAAGTCGGCGGCTCGAACAACCCGAGCGGCCTCGGCCGGCCGGCGCACATGATCGTCGAAGCCGACGAGCTCTACGTAGCCGACGGCTACGCCAACCGGCGCGTGGTCGTGTACGACGCGCGCACGCTCGCCTACAAGCGCCACTGGGGCGCCTACGGCGACAAGCCGCACGACGACAAGCTGCCGCCGTACGACCCGCGCGCCGCGCTCGCGCGCTCGTTCGGCAACCCGGTGCACTGCGTTCGCATCTCGAACGACGGACTGGTCTACGTCTGCGACCGCGCGAACGACCGCATCCAGGTGTTCGAGAAGAACGGCAAGTTCGTGAAGGAGTACCGCATCGAGCCCGAGACGCTGCAGAACGGCTCGGTCTGGGACCTCGTGCTGTCCGAGGACAAGGCGCAGCGCTACATCTTCGTCGCCGACGGCGCGAACAACCAGATGCTCGCGCTCGAGCGCGATTCCGGCAAGGTGCTGTCGCGCTTCAGCCGCCCGGGGCGCATGGCGGGCGAGCTGAAGTGGGTGCACAACATGGCGATCGACTCGAAGGGCAACCTGTACACCGCCGAGGTTGGAACCGGCCGGCGCGCACAGAAGTTTTTACGCGTGCAGTAGACCTAGGGCCGGGCTCCGCCGCTGATCCAGGGGTGCAGGAAGAAAACGAGCGCGAACGCTGCGATCCCGATCGCCGGGCGCTTCCAGCCGAACTCGCGCCACACGATGCGGGTGCGGCCTTGCGCGATGGCGACGAACGGAATGTTCGAAGTCACGGCCTTGAACCTCTGGAAATCCGGATCCGAGCTCTTGCGCCGGTCGATCAGAATGGTTCCGAGCGCGGCGAGGACGAGGAAGCCGCCGAAGAACACCGTCGCTGCGCGCTCACCGCGCGCGAGGACGTGCGCCGCGGCCCACAGCATGATGGCCCACATCAGGGGATGGCGCGTGATGCGGATGATGCCGCGCGCCGGCTCTTCGCTCTTCAGCAGCTTGTCCGCGCCGACCATCGTCGGGTTGCGAAAGTAGCCGCACGCGATGAGGACGAACGCGAGCGGCATCACGAATCGGGGAACCTCGCGAAATCCCGTCCACAGCGCCTCGCGCGGGGCGCCGGAATAGGCCGAGATCATCCATACGAGCGTGACGAAAGCGGCGAGCGAGTAGACGCCGCGGTAAGGCCACTCTCCCAGAGTCGCGACGAGCTTCGGCCGCAGCGGCGTGCTCGTCACGAAGTGCGTGAGCAGGAACGCCGCCGTCGCCGCGAGCAGGCCGGTCATGGAGCCGCATTATGCGCCCGGCCGCGCTATGCTGCTCTGGAGGAGAGAATCCAATGAAACTCTTGGCCGTCTGCACCGTAGTCGCGTTGCTCGCCCCGGTGGTACATGCGCAGAACGAAGCCGCAGACTATCCGGCAAAGCCGATCCGCATCGTGGTCGGCTTCACGCCCGGGGGCGGCCCTGACATCACGGCGCGCTACATTGCGCAGAAGCTCGGCGAAAGCTGGAAGCAGCAGGTGCTGGTCGAGAACCGGCCGGGCGCGGGCGGCACGGTGGCGGCAGGGATGGTGGCGCGCGCGGCGCCGGACGGCTACACGCTGCTCTCGGTGAGCTCGGCGCATGCCATCGCCGCGGCCATCTATCCCAAGCTGCCTTACGACACCTTTGCCGATCTCTCCGGCGTCACCCTCACCGCGGCCTCGAAATACGTGCTCGTGGTACCGCCGTCCCTGGGAGTGAAAACCGTCGCCGAGCTCGTCGCCGCGGCGAAGGCGAAGCCCGGCCAGCTCAATTTCTCCTCGGCAGGGGTTGGCAGCGGCACCCACTTCGCCGGCGAGATGTTTCGTTCGATGGCGGCAATCGACGTGGTGCACGTGCCCTTCAAGGGCATCCCGGAGGCGCTCGGCGACACCATGACCGGGCGGGTGCAGTTCTTCATGGCGCCGATCGCGAACGCGGTCGCGCCGGTGCGCGAGGGCAGGCTCGTAGGACTGGGCGTGTCGTCGCTCGCGCGCGACCCGCTCCTGCCCGAGCTGCCCACGCTCGACGAAGCCGGCGTGCCGGGCTACAAGTCGCAGCTCTGGTTCGGCCTGCTCACAGCGTCGAGCGTGCCGCGGCCGATCATCGCGAAGCTGAACCGCGAAATCTCGCGCGTGCTCTCCGAGCCGGAGCTGAAGACGCGCTGGTCCGCGATCGGCATCGAGCCGCGCCCCGACGCGCCGGAGGCCTTTGACCGGCTGATCCGCGAGGACGTCGCGATCTTCACGAAGATCGCGCGCGCGGCGAACATCAAGGCAGACTGAAACGAAAAGGGTTAAGCCAGCGCCTTGGTCACGATCTCGGCCACGTCGCGCGACAGCCCCTTGCAGTCGCGGATGCGCTCGAGCGCGGCCTTCGCTTTGGCCTGCCTTTGCGGGTCGAACCTCTTCCAGCGGTCGAAGGCGCGCGCCATGCGGGCAGCGACCTGCGGGTTGAGCGTATCGAGGCGGATCACCTGGTCGGCGAGGAACGCGTAGCCCGAGCCGTCTGCGGCGTGGAAACGCACGTGGTTCGACGCGAAGGCGCGGATCAGCGCATACACCTTGTTGGGCACCTTGATGTCGAAGGCCGGATGCGACAGCAGCTCGTGCACCCGCGCGAGCGTTCCCGGCAGGCGCGACGTCGCCTGCACGGCGAGCCACTTGTCCACCACCAGCGGATCGTCCTGCCAGCGCGCATGGAAGGCGTCGAGCGCCGGCTGGCGCTCCGGGCACTCGCAGTTGGCGAGCGCCGTCAGCGCCGCCATCGTGTCGGTCATGTTGCCGGCGGTGCGGAACTGCTCGTAGGCGAGCGCGGAATGGCCGGCCTCGACGAGATAGGACAGGCAGAGGTTGCGCAGCGCGCGCCGGCCGATCGACCGGGCGTCGGGCGAGTAGGCGCTCTCGCTTCCAAGGTTCCGGTAGAGGGGAAGCAGGTCCTTTTCGAGCTCTCTGCCGAGCTCGCGGCGCAGGCGGTTGCGCGACTCGTGCAGCGCGTCGGGGTCGACTACCTCGAGCTGCTCGGCGAGGAAGGTCTCGGCCGGAAGGCTCAGCGCTTCGGCGGCGAACGCCGGATCGCGATCTCGCAGGAGCTCGCGCGCCGCCGCCACGAACGCCCGCGTGGGCACGCCCTTCGCCTCGAGGATCGTCGCCGCCGCGAGCCGCTGGCCCGCTTCCCAGCGGTTGAAGGTGTCGTCGTCGTGCGCCATCAGGTGGATGAGGTCCTGCTCGGTGTACGGATAGCTCAGAATCACCGGTGCCGAGAAGTTGCGCAGTAACGACGGCACCGGCTTTTCCTTCACCCTGAACGTGAAGGTCTCCTCCGGCTTCCTGAGCGACAGCACCCGCTCCTGCTCGCCGATCTTCACCGCGAACGGAATATGGAACGGCGGATTCATCGACTGCTTCACCGTCAGGCTGAACTGCCCGTCTGCGTATGAGCCGGTGGCATCGAGAACCGGCGTGCCCGCCACGTCGTACCAGCGCCTGAACTGGCCGAGGTCGACGCCCGAGGCGTCCTGCATCGCCTGCACGAAATCGTCGCAGGTGACCGCCTGGCCGTCGTGGCGGCGAAAGTAGAGCTTCATGCCGGCCTGGAACTTCTCTTCGCCGAGCAGGGTGTGCTGCATGCGCACGACCTCCGCGCCCTTCTCGTACACCGTCATCGTGTAGAAGTTGCGGATCTCGACGTAGGACTGCGGGCGTACCGGGTGCTTCATCGGGCCCGCGTCCTCGGGGAACTGCGCCGCGCGCAGCGCGCGCGCTTCCTGGATGCGCGTTACCGCGCGCGAATAGGTGTCGGCGCCGTATTCCTGGTCGCGGAACACCGTCAGGCCTTCCTTGAGCGAAAGCTGGAACCAGTCGCGGCAGGTCACGCGGTCGCCGGTCCAGTTGTGGAAGTACTCGTGCGCGACGACGCGGTCGATGTTGACGTAGTCGGTGTCGGTGGCCGTGTCGGCGCGCGCCAGCACGTACTTGGTGTTGAAGATGTTGAGCCCCTTGTTCTCCATCGCGCCGGAGTTGAAGTCGCCGACCGCCACGATCTTGTACTGGTCGAGGTCGAGCTCGAGGCCGAAGCGCTTCTCGTCCCAGGCGATGGCGCGCTTCAGGCAGTCCATCGCCCAGCCGGCCTGGTCGAGCTTTCCGGGCTCGACATAGACGAAGAGGTCCTTGTCTTTGTATTTGTCCTGCAGGACCTCGAGATCCGCTGCGACCAGCGCGAACAGATAGGAGGGCTTCGGGAACGGGTCCACGAAGCGCGCCCAGTGCCTGTCGCCTTCCGTAGCCGAGGCGACGAGGTTGCCGTTCGAGAGCAGCACCGGATATTTCTTGCGGTCCGCCCGCACCGTCGTGGTGTAGCGCGCCATCACGTCGGGCCGGTCGATGAACCAGGTGATGCGCCGGAAGCCCTGCGCCTCGCACTGGGTGACGAAGCCGTTCTTCGTCCCATACAGGCCCTCGAGCTTGGTGTTCTGCTGCGGCACGATGCGCGTCACGGTTTCGAGCGTGAACGCGTCGGGCACGCCCTGCACCGTCAGCGTTTCCGCGGTGACCTCGTGGCGTGCGGGCGCGCCGTTCACGCTCACCGAGACGAGCTCGAGCTCGTCGCCGTCGAGCACCAGCGGGCCTTGTCCCGAGCGGGTTATTTCGAGCCTCGCGGTTACAAGGGCGTGATCTTCGCGGATGTCGAAATCGAGCTCGACGGTCTCGACGCGGAACGCGGGCGGAGCGTAGTCCGTAAGGTGAATCGCCTTGGCTTGAGGTTCGCGCATGCGCGTATTTTAAGTGCAGCGCGACCGCGCTTCGCCCTGTGACGGTGCTTTCTTTGCTGCGACTGCCGTGATTGCAAAGGGAATTCTTCTGGCATGCGATTTGCGAAACGCAGCGGGATGCGCGTGCTAGTCGTGGACGAATCGCCGAAGCGCGCCGACACCCTGCGCGAAGGCCTCCGGCTCGCGGGCTATGAGCTGAGCGCCTCGCTCAGCTCGCCGGGTCCGCTGCTCGCCACGATCGAGCGGCTCGAGCCGGAGCTCATCGTCATCGGTACCGACTCGCCGCACCGCGACGTGCTCGAGCAGCTGGCCGTGATGAGCCAGCACACGCCCAGGCCGGTCGTCATGTTCTCGAGCGACGGCGCGCCGGGGACGATCCGCGAGGCGCTGCGCGCAGGCGTATCGGCGTACGTGGTCGACGGGATGGAGCCGGACAGGATTCGGACGATCATCGATGTCGCGGTCGCGCAGTTCGAAGACTTCCAGCGCCTGCGCGAGGAGCTGGCGCAAGCCAACCACAGGCTCGCCGAGCGCAAGCTCGTAGAGCGCGCCAAGGGGCGGCTCATGAAGACGCACGGGATCGGCGAAGAAGCGGCCTATGCGCTTCTTCGCAAGACGGCGATGGATCGCAAGCTCAAGCTTTCCCAGGTTGCCCAGCAATTGATCGATGCCGCAGATCTTCTTGGTGCGCGACCTGTTTTTGTGCACTGCAATAGTGCACCGGGCACTAAAAAAGCCCTTAAAACCAGCGTAATACGCATGGCATAGAGCTTGCAAAAGCTCCTGTGGAGCGAAGGCAACGGCGCCTTCGCGAACGGACAAAGGCGTTCGTGACCGACGAGGTGCGAACGCCTTTTTTGTTTTCAACGAGGACAGGTGTGATGGGCAAGATCTTCCTCATCGGCGCAGGACCCGGCGACCCGGAGCTGATGACGCTCAAGGCGGCGCGCGCGCTGGGCAGCGCCGACGTGATCCTGATCGACGAGCTGGTGAGCCGCGGCTGCCTGGCGCATGCGCGTTCCGACGCGCGGGTGATCGACGTCGGAAAGCGGGGCGGATGCCGCAGTAACGGACGAGTTTCCACGCCGCAGGCCTTCATCGAGAAGCTGCTGGTTCTTTATTCAAAAGAAAACAAGATCGTTGCGCGCCTTAAAGGCGGAGACCCCTTCGTATTCGGCCGCGGCGCGGAAGAGCTTGCTGCGCTCGAGGCCGCCGGCATCGAGGTCGAGATCATTCCCGGCATCACGGCCGGAATCGGCGTCCCGGCGATGCTCGGCATTCCGGTCACGCACCGCGAAGTGGCGCGCGGCGTCACCTTCGTCACCGCGCACGCCAAGGACGGCGCGGCGCTGAACTGGCCGGCGCTCGTCGCGGGCGGCACCACGCTGGTGTTCTACATGGGGCTGAAGAACCTGCCGGGAATCGTCGCCGGGTTGCTCGGCGCCGGGATGCCGGCGGACACGCCGGCCTGCTTGATCGAGAAGGGGACCCTCAAGACGCAGCGCCAGAGCGTGACCACCCTCGCGCGGCTTTCCGCCGCGGGCTTCGAAGGGCCGGCGCTGGTCGTCGTCGGCGAGGTGGTGCGATTCGCCCGGGTACGGAAACCCAGGCTGGAGAAAGCGGCATGAAACAGCGCGTCGTCGTCATCGGCAACGGCATGGTCGGCCAGCGCTTCCTCGAGCAGCTCGCGAAGCGATCGGACGAGTTCGATGTCACGGCGTTCTGCGAGGAGCCCCGCCCGGCGTACGACCGCGTCGCGCTGACCAGCTTCTTTTCGGGCAAGACCGCCGACGACCTGAGCCTCGCGCCGACGAGCTTCTTCAAGGAAACGAGGGCGACGCTGCGCCTGAACGACGCCGTGCAGTCGATCGACACGCAAAAGAAGGTCGTGCGCTCCGCGCGCTACAAGGAGGTGCCGTACGACAAGCTGGTGATCGCCACCGGCTCGTACCCGTTCGTTCCGCCGGTCGCAGGCCGCGACCGGCGCGACTGCTTCGTCTACCGCACCATCGAGGACCTCGAGATGATCACCGCCCGGGCGGCGCGCTCGAAGGTCGGCGTGGTGATCGGCGGCGGGCTGCTCGGCCTGGAGGCGGCGAAGGCATTGAAGGACCTCGGCCTGGAGACGCACATCGTCGAGTTCGCGCCGCGCCTGATGGCGATGCAGCTCGACGATGCGGCGGGCCGGCTGCTGCGCCGGAAGATCCAGGCTCTGGGCGCGATCGTCCACGTGTCGAAGGAGACGAAGGAGATCGTCCCCGGAACGGAACGCAGAAACTCGCTGGTCTTCACCGATGGCACCAGCCTCGAGACCGACGTGATCGTGTTCTCGGCCGGCATCCGGCCGCGCGACGAGCTGGCGCGCGCGTCGGGCCTGGCGGTGGGCGAGCGCGGCGGCATCCGCATCAACTCGCAGTGCCAGACGACGAACCCGGACATCTACGCCATCGGCGAGTGCGCGCTGTGGCAGGGGCGCATCTTCGGCCTGGTGGCGCCCGGCTACCAGATGGCCGAGGTGGCGGCACGGCATCTCGCCGGCGAGACGCACGTGCAGTTCCTCGGCTCTGACATGAGCACCAAGCTCAAGCTCATGGGCGTGGACGTGGCCTCGATCGGCGACGCGCACGGCAGCACCCCGGACGCGCTGAGCTGCGTCTACACCGACGAAGCGTCCGGTATCTATAAAAAACTTGTAATTACAAAAGATAAAAAGCATCTGCTGGGCGCGATCCTGGTGGGCGATGCCGGCGATTACGGCCCGCTGCTGCAGCTCGCGTTGAACGGCGTGGCGCTGCCGCAGCACCCGGAGGACCTGATCCTGCCGGTCCGCACCGTCGGAGGAAATGCGGGCGGCAAGGGCATCGGCGTGGACATGCTGCCGGAGTCCGCGCTGGTGTGCTCCTGCAACAGTGTCTCCAAGGGTCAGATCTGCGCGGCAGTCAAAGAAGGCTGCAGGACCCTTTCTTCCGTAAAGGCAAAAACAAAGGCGGCCACCAGCTGCGGCGGCTGCGGGCCGCTCGCCAAGTCCATCGTCGACGCCCAGCTCAAGAAGCAGGGCGTCGCGGTCAGCAACCACCTGTGCGAACACTTTGGTTTCTCCAGGCAGGAACTGCTTCACCTCGTTCGTATTGAAGAGCTGAAAACTTTTGAGGAAATTCTGAAGAAGCACGGCAAGGGAAGAGGCTGCGACATCTGCAAGCCGGCGGTGGCCTCAATTCTCGCCTCGTGCTGGAACGAGATGATCCTGAAGCCCCAGCACGCGCCGCTGCAGGACACCAACGATCACTTCCTCGCCAACCTGCAGAAGAACGGCACCTACTCGATCGTGCCGCGCGTGCAGGGCGGCGAGATCACGCCGCAGAAGCTGGTGGTGCTCGGGCGAGTGGCCGAGAAGTACGGCCTGTACACGAAAATCACCGGCGCGCAGCGCATCGATCTGTTCGGCGCGCGCGTCGAGCAGCTGCCGCTCATCTGGAAGGAGCTGGTGGACGCCGGCTTCGAGTCGGGCCACGCCTACGGCAAGGCGCTGCGCACGGTGAAGTCCTGCGTCGGCTCGACTTGGTGCCGCTACGGGGTGCAGGACTCGGTGACCCTGGCGATCAACATCGAGAACCGCTACCGCGGCCTGCGCGCGCCGCACAAGCTGAAGATGGCGGTGTCGGGCTGCACCCGCGAGTGCGCCGAGGCGCAGGGCAAGGACGTCGGCATCATCGCCACCGAGAAGGGCTGGAACCTCTACGTGTGCGGCAACGGCGGGATGAAGCCGCGGCATGCCGACCTCCTGGCCAAAGATCTCGATACGGAAACTCTCGTCAGATATATCGACCGGTTCCTCATGTTCTATGTGAGGACGGCCGACCGCCTGCAGCGCACCAGCACCTGGCTGGAGAACCTCGAGGGCGGCATCGACTACGTGCGCCAGGTGACATGTGACGATTCGCTCGGCATCGGCGCCGAGCTCGAGGCCGACATGCAGCGCCACGTCGAAACCTACGCCTGCGAATGGAAGAAGGCGATCGAGACACCGGAGATCCTCAGGCGCTTCCGCCATTTCGTGAACAGCGACGAGCCCGACAGCGGCGTGGTGTTCGTCGAAGAGCGCGGCCAGCCGATCCCGGCATGAAGGTCTGCCGCCTCGACGACATCGTCCCCGACACCGGGGTCTGCGTCCTGGTCGGCGGCGAGCAAGTTGCGGTTTTTCGAATTCATCAAGACGTCTATGCAATAGGGAATCGCGACCCTTTTTCCGGTGCCAACGTCCTCTCGCGCGGCATCGTCGGCGACCTCAACGGCGAGCTGGTCGTCGCCTCGCCGGTCTACAAGCAGCATTTCAGCCTTCTAACGGGACTCTGCATGGAGGACCCATCGGTGAGTGTCCCGGTCTATCGAGCGCGGGTCGAGGGCGCGGACATCCAAATTCTTTAAAACGGGAGAAAGCCCATGTCGTACTTAGTGCCGTCGGAGTTCGTCACCAAGATGGTCGACGCCGGAGAATCGAAAGTCTTCATGTCGACGCGCGATACGCTGATCCGCGCCTACATGGCCGGCGCCATCCTGGCCCTGGCCGCCTGGTTCGCCGTCACCATCACCGTCAGCACCGGGCAGCCGCTCGTCGGCGCGATCCTGTTCCCGGTGGGCTTCTGCATGCTCTACCTGCTCGGCTTCGACCTGCTCACGGGGGTTTTCGTGCTCACCCCGCTCGCGCTGATCGACAAGCGTCCCGGCGTCACGCTCAAGGGGGTGCTGAAGAACTGGGGCCTGGTGTTCTGCGGCAACTTCGCGGGTGCCTTCACGGTCGCGGTGTTCATGGCCATCTACGCCACCTATGGCTTCGCCACCGAGCCGAGCGCGGTCGGCAAGGCCATCGGCGTGATCGGCGAGAACCGGACGCTCGGCTACGAAAAGTACGGTCTGGCCGGCATGCTCACGCTCTTCGTGCGCGCCATGCTCTGCAACTGGATGGTCTCCACCGGCGTGGTGGGGGCGATGATCTCCACCAGCGTGACCGGCAAGGTGCTCGCGATGTGGATGCCCATCATGGTGTTCTTCTACATGGTGTTCGAGCACTCGATCGTGAACATGTTCCTGTTCCCCTCGGGCCTGCTGCTGGGCGCGCACTTCACCTGGATCGATTACCTGCTGTGGAACGAAATCCCGACGGTGCTGGGCAACCTCGTCGGCGGCCTGTCGTTCACCGGCCTGACGCTGTACGCCACGCACGTGAAGACGGCGCCGAAGCGTGTTCTCCGACGCGCTGCCTGACTTCCTTCCCGGCGGCGCGCGGCTGAAGGTCGCGGTCGGGCAGCACTCCGACCGCGGCCGCAAGGCGGTCAACCAGGACTTCTACGGCTGGCGTGCCCCCGCGGAGCCGCTGCTCTCGTCGAAGGGCATCGCCATCGCGCTGGCCGACGGCATCGGCTCGAGCGGCGTGAGCCAGGTGGCAGCCGAATTCGCCGTGATGGCCTTCCTCGACGACTACTACTCCACGTCGGAGACCTGGTCGGTGAAGAAGTCCGCGGAACGCGTGCTCGCGGCGGCCAATTCCTGGCTCCACTCGCGCACCTACCACAGCTCGTACCGCTACGAGAAGGATCGCGGCTACGTCTGCACGCTGAGCGGACTGGTGCTGAAGGGGACCACCGCGCATCTCTTCCACGTCGGCGACACGCGGGTATATCGGCTGCAGGGCCTGCTGCTTGGTAACGGGCTCGAGCAGCTGACGCAGGACCACCGCGTCCGGGTGGCGCAAAACGAGAGCTACCTCAGCCGGGCCGTCGGCTTCAATTCCCAGCTCGAGATCGACTACCACGCGCTGGAAGTCGAGCGCGGCGACGTGTTCGTGCTTGCCACCGACGGCGTCTACGAGCACGTCGAGGCTGCGTTCGTCGCCCGGGCGATCCGCGAAGCGCGCGCCAACCTGGACGACGCCGCGCGCGCGATCGTCGCGGAGGCCTACCGCCGCGGCAGCGCGGACAACCTGACTGTGCAGATCGTGTCGGTCGAAGACCTGCCGGAGGCGGGGGGCGGGCTGCATCAGCAGCTGGCGCGGCTCGCGCCGCCGCCTTTGCTCGAGGCGCGCGCCGAGATCGACGGCTACCGCTTCGTGCGCGAGATCCACGCCTCGGCGCGCAGCCGTCTCTACCTGGCCGAGGATCTCGAAACCGGCGCTCGCGTCGTGCTGAAGACGCCCGCCGCCGATCTGCAGGGCGACCCGGAGCTTCTCGAGCGCTTCATGCTGGAGGAATGGATCGCGCGGCGCCTGAAGAGCCCGCACGTGCTGAAGCCCTATCCGCGCACGCGCGAGCGCCGCTTCCTGTACGTCGCGATGGAATACGTGGAGGGGCAGACCCTCGCGCAGTGGATGACCGACAACCCGCAGCCCGACCTCGAGACCGTGCGCGGCATCGTCGAGCAGATCGCCCGCGGCCTGCAGGCGTTCCATCGCATGGAGATGCTGCATCAGGACCTGCGTCCCGAGAACATCATGATCGACAAGACCGGGACGGTGAAGATCATCGACTTCGGCTCGGTCTGCGTGGCGGGCGTGGACGAGCGGGCGTCGCCGGAGGAGCGCTCCAGGATCCTCGGCACGCTGCAGTATACGGCGCCGGAATATTTCGTCGGCGACGCCGGGAGCGAGCGCGCGGACCTGTATTCGCTCGGCTCTATCGCCTACCAGATGCTTTCGGGGCGGCTGCCGTACGGCGCGGAGGCCGCCAGGGTGCGCACGCGTGCGGCCCAGCGCAAGCTCCGGTATGCCACGGTGCTGGACGAGCAGCGCGACCTCCCGGCATGGGTGGATGCGGCGCTCAGGAAGGCGGTCCAGCCCGAGCCGCTCGAGCGCTACGAGACCCTGTCTGAATTCGTCTACGACCTGCGGCATCCCAATTCGGAACTGCTGCGCAGCGCGCCGCTCATCGCGCGCAATCCGGTGGCCTTCTGGAGGACGGCGTGCGCCGTGCTCGGCGCCATCGTCTTCCTTCTCCTGCTGCTGCAGTTCGGGTTGCCGAAGAGCTAGTCCCTACTCGGGCGAGGTCGCGACCTGCTTCTCGGTGCGCGAGGCCGCGCCGCGCACGCGCTGGAGAACCCGCTTGCGCGTTGCGTTGTAGCCGCCGTTGCGCTGCATGAACCAGAGCAGTCCCGCGGCGACCGCGGTGCCGAGGACCACTGCAGTCGCAGACTTCGGGTGGTTCATCACGTAGCCGTAAGCCGATTTCGCGGCCTTGTTGCCGCGCTTGCTCATCACTGCAAGCTGTTCGGCGACCTGGTCAGTCGCCGCCTGGCCGGTCCTGGCGACGCGGTCGGTGATCCTTCTGAGTTGTTGCACGCTGTCCTCCTTTCGCTCGAATGGAGGAAGCGTTGCAAGCTATGTGCCCGGCTCGTTGTCTTTTTTGTTGCCGCTGCCGAGAAGCGAGCCGAGTACGCGGCGGATGCCGCGTGTAGCGCGGTGCGTGACGGTAGGCGCTCGCCGCGGTTCAGGCGCCGGCGCAGGCTCGGCGTGCTCCACCGGGTGCTCGTGCCGGTCCTGGCGTGCGAGCTTGCGGCCCTCTTCGATCTGTGCCTGCAGTTCGGGACTGATGTATCCCTGACCGCCGCTGCGTCGGCCGGACCGATGCTGCGGCTGGGGCCCGCGCCGCGGCGGCTGGTCGCGCCGCGGCTGGTGCTGGCCGTTGCCGCGGGGGCCTTGCGGCTGGCCGCCGCTGCCACGACGTGCTTGCTGCTGGCCGTTGCCACTAGGAGCCTGCTGCTGCTGGCCGCCGTTGCCGCGAGAACCTTGCGGCTGCCCGTCGCCGCGGCGAGGCTGCTGGCCGCGACTGTGGCGTTGCTGCTGCGGCCGATGTTGCGGCTGCCGTTGTTCACGGCGAGGCTGTTCTTGCTGCGGCTCGCCGCGGGTTCCGGGCTCGAACCCGGCGATGACGCGCTGCTCGACCTTGCGATTGATCAGCCGCTCGATCGCCGCCATCAACGGCCGGTCCTCGGGGCTGACCAGCGAGACGGCTTCGCCTTCGACCCCGGCGCGGCCGGTGCGGCCGATTCTGTGTACGTAATCCTCCGCCACGTGGGGCATGTCGAAGTTGACCACGTGCGGCAGCGCCTCGATGTCGAGGCCCCGCGCGGCGATGTCGGTGGCGACGAGCACACGCAGCTCGTTGTCCTTGAAGCGCTTGAGGGTGCGCACGCGCGCGTTCTGGGCCTTGTTGCCGTGGATCGCGTCGGCCTCGATCCCGCTTTTCTCGAGCTGCTGCGCGAGGCGGTTGGCGCCGTGCTTGGTCTTGGTGAAGACCAGCACCTGCCGCCAGTCGTTCGTCTTCACGAGGTGCGCGAGGAGCTCGCGCTTGCGGTCGGAGGCGACCGGATGCTGGACTTGGCCGACGAGCTCGGCGGGCGTGTTGCGCCGCGCCACCTCCACCGTCACCGGGTCCTTCATGAATGCGGCGGCGAGCTTGCGGATCTCTTCCGGGAACGTGGCGGAGAAGAGCAGGTTCTGCCGTTGCGCCGGAAGCAGGGCAAGGATCTTGCGGATGTCGTGGATGAAGCCCATGTCGAGCATGCGATCGGCTTCGTCGAGCACCAGGATCTCGACCTGGCGCAGGTCGACGGTCTTCTGCTGGACGTGGTCCAGCAGCCGTCCCGGGGTGGCGACGACGACGTCCACGCCGCTGCGCAGGGCGTCGACCTGGGGCTGCATGCCGACCCCGCCGTAGATGCAGGTGGACTTGAGCTTCAGGTACTTGCCGTAGGTGCGAACGCTTTCCTCGACCTGCAGGGCGAGCTCGCGGGTAGGCGTGACGATCAGGCAGCGCACCGGGTGGCGCGCGGGTGAAAAGCTGGTGGTCGACTTCGGCGCGAGGCGTTGCAGCAGCGGCAGGGTGAACCCGGCGGTCTTGCCGGTGCCGGTCTGCGCGGCGCCGAGGAGGTCGCGGCCCGCGAGAACCACGGGGATCGCCTGCGCCTGGATGGGAGTGGGGATGGTATAGCCCTCGTCGGCTACCGCCCGCGAGAGCTCGGCCGTCAGGCCGAGTGATTCAAACGACGTGGTAATGGACTTCTCCTGAGCACGGCCTGGGAAGGGGAGGACCCTTCGACCGGTTCAGGCGGATGCTGTTTTTAGCTTGTTATTGGGCGGCCCGGAGTGGGCTGCTCGTTGAACCAACAACGACTGAAACGCTAACCGGAAGTACGCGTGACAGAAAGCTTGCCGCGTATTATACGCGGTTTTCCGGGGAGGAGACCATGCGGTGTAAAGAAGTGTTTGTTTTGGTTGTTGCTTTGCTCGCTGGTTGCGCCGAATTGCAGCCACAGCCAGGATCCACGCAGACGGTAAAGATCACGCCGCTCGGCAGCCACGACGGTGAATTCTGCCCGCTCGACCGCGCGCTGGTCTTCGAGGATCCCGACGGCACGCGCATCCTGTACGACGCCGGGCGCACGGTGCGGGGGCCGAGCGATCCGCGCCTCGGAAAGATCGACGCCATCCTGGTGAGCCACGTCCACGGCGATCACCTGGGCGATCTGATCCAGCCTTCTGCCAATGCCGGCGCCTGTCCCAAGCCCGATTTCTCGGTCAGCGTGACGCCCAACTCGAACAGCGTGAATATCGCGCTGGCGAAACAGGCGCCGGTGATCGTCGGCGGCGAGATGGGCTCGTTTCTCTCGGTCAAGGTGAAGTCCCTCGGCGGCGATCCGGGGAAGCTCGTGCGCCTGGTCCGCTTCGGCGCGCAGACCATGGTCGGCAAGGTGATGGTGGCGAGCGTCCCGGCGGTGCACAGCAATGGCTTGCCGCCGGCGTTCCTGCCGCCCGAGCAGGCAAAGCTGTTCGACGCGGCGGGACTCACCGCCTACGTCGGTCCTCCGGGAGGCTTCGTGCTGCGCTTCAGCAACGGTCTCACGGCCTATCTCTCCGGCGACACCGGCATCACCGCGGAGCAGGATCTCGTCGTGCGTGGCCACTACAAGGCCAACATGGTGGTGATGAACGTCGGCGGCTTTCCGTTCACTACCGGTCCGGACGAGGCGGCCTACGTCGTCAACGACCTGGTGCGGCCGAACTCGGTGATCGTCTCCCACGTGAACGAGCCGGCGACCGTCGGCGGCAAGGTCGCGCCCAACAGCAAGACCGCCGCGTTCCAGAAGGCGGCAAAGATGCCGGTGCACGTGCCCCTCAGCGGCAGGACGATGCAGTTCGACGGTAGCGGGCGCTGCGTGTCCGGCTGCTGAGCGCCGCGAGCTCGTTTCCAGCGAGCGCGACCAGCACGAGCGCGCCGCCGGTGAGCGTGCTGGTTGCGGGGGTCTCGCCCGCGCCGAGCCACGCCCACAGCGGCCCGAGCACCACCTCGAGCAGGCCGAGGAGCGCGATCTCGGGCGCGAGCAGCGCGCGGCTCGCCATCACCAGGAACATGCACGGCAGCCCGAGCTGAACCACGCCCAGGAAGGCGAGCAGGGCGAGGTCACGCCCCGAAGCCGAGATCGGGAGCGCCATGGGCAGCGCGACCAGCGCCGACAGCGCGCCGCCCAGCATCACTGCGGGGATCAGGTCCACCGTCGCCGAGTGCTTTCGCAGTGCCACCACGTTCAAGGCCGACGCCACGGGGATCACCAGCGCCACCAGCATTCCGCCCACGTGCTTTGCATTGTCGACGGAAGAACCGAACATGACGGCGATCCCCGCCATCGCGGCGAGCGCAGCTAGCCAGGTGCGCAGGGGAATCGGGTCGGTGAGCACGATCCGCGCGCACACCACGGTGAGCAGCGGCGCGATGCTCATCACCACCAGCGCGTTCGCGGTGGTGGTGAGCGACAAGGCGATGATGAATGCGGTGAACATCACCGCCCACATCGCCCCCGAGAACAGGCCTGGCAGGCCGGCCGCACGAACTGCTTTCAAAGGGTTTCTCTTCGAAAGAGAAAGGTAACCGGCGACAAAGGCAAAGGCGAAAAAGCTGCGCCAGAATACCTGCTCGATCGGTTCGGCGCGCTCGATGTGGCGCGTCACCACGCCGGCGCTGCTCCACAGCACCGGGGCGGCGACCATCAGCGCGAGCGCCGCGCCGCGCGTCATGCGGCCTTGCGCTCGGCGAGGAAGCTTTTCAGCGCGGCGCCGGTGTGCCCGGGCTTGATGCCCTCCGGCGCGCCCTGGTACACGACCGCGCCGCCGCCGCCGCCGCCCTCGGGCCCGAGGTCGATGAGCCAGTCGGCCTCGGCGATGACGTCGAGGTTGTGCTCGATCACGACCGCGGTGTTGCCGGCGTCGACCAGGCGGTGCAGCACGCGGATCAGCTTCTCCACGTCGGCCATGTGCAGGCCGACGGTGGGCTCGTCGAGGACGTAAAGGGTCTTGGTCGCGCTGGTTTTCGAAAGCTCGTAGACCAGCTTGATGCGCTGGGCTTCGCCGCCGGAAAGCGTGGGGCTCTGCTGGCCGAGCGTGAGGTAGCCGAGGCCGACGTCCTGCAGGAGCTGCAGGCAGCGCCGGATCGAGGGGTGCGCGGCGAAGAACTCGAGCGCCTCGTCGACGCTCATCGCCAGCACCTCGCCCGCGGTCCTGCCGCGCAGCTGCACCTGCAGCGTCTCGGGATTGAAACGCGCGCCGCCGCAGGCCTCGCAGGTCACGCGCACATCGGGCAGGAAGGACATCTCGATCTTCTTGATGCCCTGTCCCTCGCATCCCTCGCAGCGCCCGCCCGCGGTATTGAACGAGAAGCGGCTCGCGGTCCAGCCGCGCATGCGCGCCTCGCTCGTATCGGCGAACAGCCTCCGGATCGCGTCCCAGAAGCCGACGTAGGTCGCCGGGCACGAGCGCGGGGTCTTGCCAATCGGCGTCTGGTCGACTTCCAGCACGCGCTCGATCTGCTTCGACCCGGTGATCGCCCTGCAGCCGATCTGCGTCTCCTCCTTCAGGCTGTTGTAGAGCACGTCGCGGGCGAGCGTCGACTTGCCCGACCCCGACACGCCGGTGACGACGGTCAGCCGCTCGAGCGGGATGCGCGCATCGATGCTCTTCAGATTGTGCAGCTTCGCCTTCTGCACCTCGATGCACGGATGTCCCCGCGCCACCCGCCTGCGCGGCTGCACCGGATGAAGCAGCGGCGACTTGAGGAACCGGCCGGTGAGCGAGTCCGCGTGCTGCATCAGGTCCGCCGCCGTGCCCTCGGCGATGACCTGGCCGCCGAGCTTGCCCGCGCCCGGGCCGAGGTCGATCACGTGGTGCGCGCGCCGGATCGTATCTTCGTCGTGCTCGACCACCACGAGCGAGTTGCCCTTGGCCTCGAGCTTCTCGAGCACGTCGAGGAGAATGCGGTTGTCGCGGTGGTGCAGGCCGATGGTGGGCTCGTCCAGGATGTAGCACACGCCGCGCAGGTTGGAGCCGAGCTGCGCCGCAAGCCGGATGCGCTGGGCCTCGCCGCCCGAGAGCGTGGGCGCCGAGCGGTCGAGCGTCAGATAGCCCAGCCCGACGTCCTGGAGAAAGCCGAGCTTCGCGTTCAGCTCTGCGACGATGTCGCGCGCGATCTCGGCAGCCCGTCCGGCAAGCGCGGTCTTCTCGAATTGATCTTTGAGCACCTCTATGGGAAGAGCCGAGTATTTGGCGATGTTCTCGCCGCGCCAGCGCACCGCCAGCGCCTCGCGGTTCAGGCGCTGGCCGGCGCACTCGGGGCACGCCTCCTCGAGCTCGAGCCACTCGATCCACGAGTCGAGCACGTGGTCCTCGGCGCCGGTGCGCGCGCGCTCGTCGGTCCACTCCACGTCCTCGATCGCGATCCCCGTGCCGTAGCACGCGGCGCACCAGCCGTGCTTGGAGTTGTAGGAGAACAGGCGCGGGTCGAGCTCCGGGAAGCTGCGGCCGCAAGCGCGGCAGGCGCGCTTGGTCGAAAACACCTGCAGCTCCTTGTCCTTCAGGACATGAACCACCCCTTTGCCGATGTCGAGCGTCTTGGCGAGCGCCTCGCGCAGGGTTCTTTCGCCCTTCGCCTCCACCTTGAGTTCCTGCACGGGGAGCTCGATCGTGTGCTCCTTGAACCGGTCGAGGCGCGGGAACGGCCGGGTCGGCGTGAGCTTGCCGTCCACCCGCAGGTGCCAGTAGCCCTTGCCCAGCGCCCACTTGGCGAGGTCCGTGTAGACGCCCTTGCGGTTCACGACCAGCGGCGCCAGCAGCGAAACCTTCTGTCCGCGGTATTCCTTGAGGACGCGCGCCGCGATCGCGTCCTCGCTCTGCGGTTCGATCGGGATGTCGCAGTCCGGGCAGTACTGCGTGCCGAGCTTGACGAAGAGCAGCCGGAGAAAGTGGTGCACCTCGGTGAGGGTCCCTACGGTGGACTTGCGCCCGCCGCGGCTGGTGCGCTGCTCGATCGCCACCGTCGGGGGGATGCCGAAGATCGCGTCGACGTCGGGGCGCGAGGCCGCCTGCACGAACTGCCGCGCGTAGGCGTTGAGCGATTCGAGGTAGCGGCGCTGGCCCTCGGCGAACAGGATGTCGAAGGCGAGCGTCGATTTCCCGGAGCCCGACACGCCGGTGAGCACGGTGAAGCGCCCGCGCGGGATCTCGACGTCGATGTTCTTCAGGTTGTGCTCGCGGGCCTTGTGGATGCGGATCGCGTTTCCGAGATAGGCGCCGCGCGGCTCGCGCGCGACGATGGGCTGCTTGAACGCTTCGGCGTATTCACGCAGCGCCTTGCCTGTATGAGAACCAGAATGATTGACGATCTCGGAGGGCGGACCTGCGAACACGATCTCGCCGCCGGCGTCGCCGCCCTCGGGGCCGAGGTCGATGATCCAGTCGGAAGCGCGGATGACGTCGAGGTTGTGCTCGATGACCACGAGCGAATGCCCGGCGGCGAGGAGCTGGCGGAACGCGCGCACCAGCTTCGCCACGTCGTCGAAGTGCAGGCCGGTGGTCGGCTCGTCGAAGAGGAACAGCTTGGCGCCTTCGTCGCCGCTTTCCACCAGGTGGCCGGCGAGCTTGAGCCGCTGCGCCTCGCCGCCCGAGAGCGTCGGCACCGGCTGGCCGAGGCGCAGGTACTCGAGTCCCACGTCGACCAGCGGCGCGAGCCGCGCCTGAACCTCGTCGTTGCGCCTGAAGAAGCGGCTCGCCTCGCGCACCGTCATCGCGAGGACGTCGGCGATCGACTTGCCCTCGATCCTCGCCTCCAGCACCTCGCCGCGGTAGCGACGCCCGTCGCAGTCCTGGCAGCGCAGATAGACGTCGGACAGGAACTGCATCTCGACGTGCTCGAAGCCGCAGCCGGAGCAGGTCGGGCAGCGGCCGTTGCCGGAGTTGAAGCTGAAGGTGCCCGGCGTATAGCCGCGCTCGCGCGCCACCGCCGTTTTCGCGAACAGCTTGCGGATCTCGTCGAACGCGCCTACGTAGCTCGCCGGATTCGAGCGCGTCGTCTTGCCGATCGGCGACTGGTCGACCAGAACCACTTCGTCGACCCGGTCGGCGCCGCGCAGCGTACGCAGGGCGCCGGGCGGCTCGGTGGGCTTGCCGTGCGCCTTGCGCAGCGCCGGGTAGAGCACGTCCTGAATCAGGGTCGACTTGCCCGAGCCCGAAACGCCGGTGACGCACACCAGCCGCTCGAGCGGGAAGCGCACGTCGATGCCCTTGAGGTTGTGCTCGGCTGCGCCCATCACCTCGAGAAAGGTCCTGGGAGGAGGGGCGGGACTGGGATCCGCGGCGACCTTGCGGCCCGACAGGTATTCGCCCGTCAGCGAGCTTTCGGACCTGAGCTTCTCCGGCGCGCCGAAGAACACGATCTCGCCGCCGCGCTCGCCCGGTCCGGGCCCCATGTCGAGGATGCGGTCCGCGGCGAACATGATCTGCGGGTCGTGCTCGACCACCACCAGCGTGTTGCCGGCGTCGCGCAGCCGCTTCATCACGCCGATGACGCGTCCCATGTCGCGGGGGTGCAGGCCGATCGAGGGCTCGTCGAGCACGAACAGCGTATTCACGAGCGAGGTGCCGAGCGCGGTGGTGAGGTTGATGCGCTGGACCTCGCCGCCAGAAAGCGTACGCGACTGGCGGTCGAGCGTGAGATAGCCCAGCCCCACGTCGCAGAGGTAGCCCAGCCGCGTGCGGATCTCGCCGAGCAGGAGGTCGGTCGCTTCGTCGAGCGGCGCCGGTAACGTCAGTGCCCTAAAGAAAGCGCTGTTCTTTTCGATGGGGAGAAGCAGCAGGTCGTGGATCGACCTGCCTTCGAGCTTCCAGAGCTGCGCGTCGGGTTTGAGCCGGGTGCCGAGGCATTGCACGCACTCGGTGTACGCCCGGTATTTCGAGAGCAGCACCCGGATGTGCATCTTGTAGGACTTGCTCTCGAGCCACTTGAAGAAGCGGCGCACGCCGTACCACACGCCCGGCCAGGACTTGCGCCAGCTCACCCACTCGGGCTCGCCTTCCAGCACCCAGGTCTTCTGCTGTTCCGTCAGGGAATTCCAGGAAACGTCGAGCGGGATCCCGCGTTTCCTGGCGTACTTGTCGAGGTCGTCCTGGCATTCCTTGAAGCTCGCGGTCTGCCATGGCCGCACCGCGCCTTCGCGCAGCGTCTTCGACTCGTCCGGCACCACCAGGCCAAAGTCCACGCCGATGACGCGGCCGAACCCGCGGCAGGCCTCGCAGGCGCCGAGCGGCGAGTTGAACGAGAACATCGCCGGGGTCGGCTCGGAATAGTGGATGTCGCAGTCGGCGCAGTGCAGGTCGGAGGAGTAGCGGTGACACACGAAATCGGGCTCTGACCCCGAATAGATGTTGACCCTCCCCTGCCCGAACCGGAGCGCCGACTCGAGCGCCTCGACCACGCGCGCGCGCTCGGCCGGGAGCTTGATGCGGTCCTGGGTGACC
This sequence comes from Burkholderiales bacterium, assembly GCA_044870335.1. Taxonomy (GTDB): domain Bacteria; phylum Pseudomonadota; class Gammaproteobacteria; order Burkholderiales; family SG8-39; genus SCGC-AG-212-J23. The sequence continues at coordinate 23,743 of JBIOYV010000140.1, forward strand.
TCGAGCAGGCCCTTCGAACGCGCATGCAGGCGCGTGTAGCCCTGGCGTTGGAGCAGCTCCTCGATCTCCTTCTCGGTGAAGTTCTTCGGCACGGGCACCGGGAACGTGACGACGATCCTCAGATCGCCTTTTCCGCAAAGATGTTCATAGATGGAAGAAGGGGTATCGCGCCTGACCGTCTTGCCGCAGCCGCGGCAGTGCAGCGTCGCCGCGCGCGCGAACAGCAGCTTCAGGTGGTCGTTCAGCTCGGTCATCGTGCCGACGGTCGAGCGCGAGGTGCGCACCGGATTGGTCTGGTCGATGGCGATCGCCGGCGGAATTCCTTCGACCGCGTCGACCTGGGGCTTGTCCATGCGGTCGAGGAACTGCCGCGCGTACGGGCTGAACGTCTCGACGTAGCGCCGCTGGCCCTCGGCGTAGAGGGTGTCGAAGACGAGCGAGGACTTGCCGGAGCCCGACACGCCCGTGACCACCACCAGTTCCCCGGTGGGGATCGCGAGAGTCAGGTTCTTGAGGTTGTTCTGGCGCGCGCCACGGATGACGATGGCATCGCCGGTAGGGAGTTGTACCTGCACCTTGGGGGTGTTTGGCGCGCGATGCGCCAAAAACCCCCAATTCTAACGGTTAGCGCGCGACCGAATCCGAAACGCCGATGTTCCGGATCAGCGCGCCGCAGGCCGCGCAATGCACGCTGCCCGAGGCGTAGAGCTTGAACTGGTCGGTATCGCAGCTCAGGCAGAAAAACCGTGGCGCGTCGGGTGCTTTCGGCGGCCGCGCCGGGCTGCGCGCTTTGCGGTACTCGTCGAGGCGAACTATGTTTTCCATTGACAATTCCGAATTGCGCACACGTGGGCGTATATTCGGTTACGCAAGCAAAATTCGAACGCGGAGGTGCTATGCCGAAGGGAGCAAGGTCCAGCCTGCCAAGGAGTAACGTCATGCCGCAGCCGAGGAACGTCGCGATACAGCCGCAGCCGGAGCTGTTCGAACTCTACCGCTCCGGCTTCAAGGGCGCGCTCGACTTGATGCAAGCGTCATTGGAGAACGCCGAACGCTTGCAAAACCAGCAACTTACTGCTTTCCGGAGCGTGCTCGACGCCCAGCTCCAGGCCGCCACGGCGGTCGGCGATGCGATGTCGGCGTTCTACCAGCAGAGCGCGAACGCGCTCAACTCGGCACGTCAAAAGACGACCGAAGGGCGCTGAGCATGCGCCGATAGTGCGAGCCCGGCCAGAACACGCCGTTGCATCCCGGGCAACGCACGAAATCGTGGAGCTCCAGCACTGCCGGCGGCACCCGTGCGGCGACCGCGCTGCGCTCCGCCGGCTGGAGCGCCAGATTGCAGGCCAGGCACAGGCTGAACGGCCGCGCCTGCGCCTCGAGCCCGTAGCGCCGGGCCACTTCCCTTAGCTGCGCCTCGGGTTTGAGCGCGCGGACGTAGGCGCCGCGCGCGATCTCGCGGCATTTGAGCAGCTCGCGGTCGCGCGTCAGCACGATGCGCCCTTCCGTCTCCGCGAGGCGCCGGATCTCCTCGTCGCTGAAGGCGTTGCAGTACAGCGTGTCGAACCCGAGCATGCGCAGGAACCGCGCGAGGCCGCCGAGGTGCGCGTCGGCCACGAACCGCAAATCGGGGTCAGAGCCCGATTTCGTCGTTTCTACCTCGACGTAGTCACCCTCGCGCACGATCCGCTGCAGCGTCGCCGGCTCACCGTTGACGCGCAGCGCGCCGACTTCGGTGTGCGGCACGCCGAGGGCTTCGATCGCGTTCTTAAGCGTCGCCGCGCGGGCGCAGTCGTACTCGAACGCTTCCCCTCGCTTTGCCCGGTCAAGGAAAACCGCCAACTGGGAATCAAAGCGGAAAACCGCCTTCATCCCAGCTCGTCGATCGAGCGCGGCCAGCTCTTCTTCAAGAGGCGCGACAGCGCGCGGTCGGCGAGGATCCGTCCGCCGGTCTGGCAGCGCGCGCAGTAGTTGGTTTCATTCTCTGCATAGACGATGCGCTGAACCGGCGCGCCGCAGACGGGGCAGGGCTTGCCGTAGCGCCCGTGAACCGCCATCTCTTCGCGGAAAGCCGTCACCTTCCCGGGGAATCCTGCGCCGGTCTGGGCGCGCAGCCGCTCGACCCATTCGCGCAGCACTTCGCGCGTCGCGGCGTACAGGCGCTCGACCTCCGCTGCGGAGAGGCTCTTCGTCATGGCGATCGGCGAGAGCCTGGCGCGATGCAGGATCTCGTCCGAGTAGGCGTTGCCGATGCCGGCGAAAAGATGCGGATCGGTCAGGGCGCGCTTCAACGTATGGTTCTCGGAAACAAGCGCCCCCCCGAAGCGTTCCAGGCTGGAGCTGAAAATCTCGATGCCGCCCGGGTCCAGGGCGTCGAGCGCGGCCTTCCCCTGGACGAGGTGCAGCGACGCGCGGCGTTTGGTCCCGGCCTCGGTGACCGCGAGGGTGCCGCCTTCGAACTCGAGCAGCGCCAGCGCGATCCGCTTCGGCGGCTTGGCATCCTGCTTGTCATGCCACTTCAGCCGGCCGGCGATCATGAGGTGCAATACCAGGTAGAGCTCGCCTTCCAGCTCGATGACGATGCGCTTGCCGAGCCGGCGCAGGCCCTGCACCCTGCGACCTTCGGCGCTGGCGAGCGGCGGCACGGCGGTGCGCAGAAAGAACGGATTGAGCGGAACGACGCGCAGCAGCCGGCGGTTCGCAATCCGCGCCTCCAGGCTTTCCAGGTAGACAGTAAGATCGGGCAGCTCGGGCAAACCGCGATCATAGATGGCGACCCACCTCCAGGCGAGGCTGCAGGCCGGCGATTTTGTCGTCACCGCCGAGATTACGCCGGCGGTGTCCACCGATCCGGCCGAGTTCCTGAGCCGTGCACTGCCGCTCAAGGGCGTCGCCACCGCCGTGAACGTCACCGACGGAGCGGGCGCGAAGGTGCACCTTTCCAGCCTGGCCGCCGCGCACTTCCTGGTGCAGAACGGCATCGAGCCGATCGTCCAGATGACCTGCCGCGACCGCAACCGCCTCGCGCTGCAGGGCGACATCCTCGGCGCCGAGGCGCTCGGGATCCGCAACATGCTGATGCTCGCCGGGGACGATCCGAAGGCGGGCGACCAGCCCGAAGCCAAGCCGGTGTTCGACCTCGACAGCAAGGGCCTGCTCGCGATGGCCGATCGCATGCGCCGCACGCGCAAGCTTCCGTCCGGGACCGAGATCGGCGGGAAGCTCGACATCGTGCTCGGCGCGGCCGACATGCCGATCGATCCGCCGCCGGACTGGGAGCCCAAGGGCCTGCGCGCCAAAGTCGCCGCCGGCGCGGACTTCGTCCAGACGCAGTTCTGCATGGACACGGGCGTCGCGCGAAGATACGCGGCCCGGCTCCTCGAGGCGGGCGTCAAGGTCCCCATCCTCATCGGCGTGGCGCCGATTCCCTCGGCACGCTCGGCGCGCTGGATGCGCGAGAAGCTCTTCGGCACGCTGATCCCCGACGCCATGGTGGCGCGCCTGGAGAAGGCCGCCGACCCGAAGCGCGAAGGGCGCAAGATCTGCATCGAGGTGCTGCAGGAGCTCGCCGACATTCCCGGCGTCGCCGGCGCGCACGTCATGGCGCCGATGAACTTCGCCGAAATCCCGATCGTGATCGAGGAGTCCGGCGTCACCGGCAGGAAGCGCAGGCCGTAGATCGAATCAGGGACGGACCACGAATTCCGCGAGATGGTGGTTGTCGGTCGCAGCACTGATGGTGCTTCTCCTCTGGGGTGGCACGACCCAGCCCTTCGTCGCACCGATCCAGTCTCAGGTACCGCCGCCCGACGAGGCGCGAATGCGCGCGAACGTCCAGCAGCTCTCGCAAGCGCTGTATCCACGCAGCTTCGACCAGCCGCGCAGGCTCACGGCCGCGGGACGGTTTGTACGGGATGCCTTTGCCGCGGCGGGCGCAAAGGTCGAAGAGCAGGAGGTGCTTGTCCAGGGCGAGCGGTTCTTCAACGTGGTGGCACGCTTCGGCCCGGCGGAAGGCCCGCTGCTTGTCATCGGCGCGCACTACGATTCGTACGGCGACGCGATGGCGGCGGCGCGGGGGGGAAAGTACGACCTGGGCACGCACACGCCGGGCGCGGACGACAATGCCAGTGGGGTGGCCGGCCTGATCGAGCTCGCCCACCTGCTGGCACGGCATCCGCCCGAGCGTCCGGTGGAACTCGTCGCGTACACGCTCGAAGAGCCGCCGCACTTCCGGACCGAGCACATGGGAAGCTGCTGGCACGCGCGCAGCGGCCGCGCGGTGCAGCTCATGATCTCGCTGGAGATGATCGGCTACTTCAGCGACGCTGAAGACAGCCAGGCCTATCCCGTCCCCGGCCTGGGCTGGCTCTATCCGACGAAAGGGGACTTCATCGCCATCGTGTCCCGGCTGCACGACTGGGCGGAAACACGCCGCCTGAAGGCGGCAATGCTGGGCGCGTCGGACCTTCCAGTGCGCTCACTCAACACCCTGCCGATCGTGCCGGGCGTGGATTTCTCGGATCACCTGTGCTACTGGGCGCAGGGCGTGGCCGCGGTGATGGTGACGGACACGGCGTTCAATCGAAACCTCGCTTACCACGGGGCCGGCGACACATTCGACCGGCTCGACTATCGCCGCATGGCCAAGGTCGTCCAGGGCGTGTATGCCTACGCAGCCCGGCGCTAGAACCAAGCCGGGGAATGCGGGTCTCAAGCGACATGGCCAAGTGGATTCGTAACAACAAGGGCTTCCTCGTCTTTCTCCTGCTCTTCGGCCTCTTCCGGACCGCGGTCGCGGACTGGAACCCTATCCCCTCGGGGTCGATGCGCCCGACGCTGCTCGAAGGCGACGTGGTGCTCGTCAACCGCCTCGCTTTCGACCTGAAAGTACCGCTGACCGACATCGTCGTCGCTCACCTCGGCGAGCCGCGGCGCGGCGACATCGTTACGTTCTCCTCGCCCAGGGACGGCGTGCGGCTGATCAAGCGCTTGGTCGCGGTGCCCGGCGACACGGTCGCGATGCGCAACAAGGTGCTGGTAGTAAACGGACAGCCCGCCACGTACGCGCCGATCGGAACGGCCATCGAGCGGCTCGCGCCCGGGACGACGGTGCATGCGCTGCGGTTGAACGAAATCACCCCGTCGGGCGAGCACGTCGTGCAGTGGTTTCATCTGCCCGACGGTTCGGAGGAGGACAGCTTCGGCCCGATCGTGCTTCCGGCCGGACGCTACCTGATGCTCGGCGACAACCGTGACGACAGCGCCGACTCGCGCTACTTCGGCCTCGTGCCGCGCGAGCTTTTGATCGGCCGCGCTGTGGCGATCCTTGCCTCCGCAGACATCAAAGGCACCTGGGCGCCGCGGCTCGAGCGCTTCGGCGAGCGGCTGCGCTAGCCGCCCGCGGCGAGCGCTCCGCCCGCTCCTAGTCGACTGCCGTGAAAAGCCGCTCGTCGTAGAGCGCGCCGCTCATGGGACCCAGCTTGTCGCGGAACTGCCGCGTGTGCGCGGCGAGCACGTGCGATTCGTAGGCTTTGCGGTCCGCCCAGGCCTCGACCACGGTGAAGTGATTCGGCCGGTTGGCCTGCTGCTGCACCTCGAAGCGCTGGTTGCCGGCGTCCTTGCGGCTCGCCTCGGCGAGCTGCTGGAGCATGGGCACGGTGGTGTCCTTGAACGGCGGCGGAACGTCGACATGGGTCACCACCACGACGGCGCCTGCGCGCAGCGCATCCTTCGCGGCCACGGCCATGCCACTATGCACCCGCTCATCGTAAGGCGCGGCGTGGACGGCCTTCAGCTTGTCGCGGAATTGCGCGGTGGGCGCGGCCTTGCCGTGCGCATCGAACGCTTTCTGGTCCGCCCAGATCGTCAGAACGACGAGGCGGGTCGGCCGGTTCGCTTCCTGCACGACCTCCGCGCGCTGGTTGCCCGCATCCTTTCGGGTGGCGTCGCGAAACTGCTTCAGAAGCGCGCTGCCTTCCCTGACCGTGGTCGGTAGAAGCTCGACGTACGTAGCGACGTAGACAGGGCCCTCGATGACGGGTGGCGGCGTCTGGGCGTTCGAACCGGCCGCGCCGAGCGCCATTGCCGTCAATACGAAAAGCTGCAGATATCGATGCATGTGCGCTCCCCTGGAAGGCAGTTGTTCTTCAGAGCGCGATAGTCTATCGCGCCAGCTTACAAAATCGGGGTCCGACCCCGATTCTCAGGGCAGCTCGCCGCGCTTTTTCTTCTCGTAGGCGGTTTCGCCCGAAGCGCTGACCGAGACCGGGTCGCTCGCCGGGAAGGTCTCCTTCACCCCGGCGTCGAGAACCTCCTCGGGGTGCGGGTTCGATCCGAGCTCGATGTCGTCCATCGCCTCGCTCGCATTGGTCTGCGAGCGCCCGCGGTTGCGGTAGCGGTTGTAGAAGAAATAGCCGGCGCCGGCCATCACGGCCAGCCTGAAGAGGGGGAGTGCCATAGATACGCTCCTTTTCACCACGAGCAGCAGCAATACTCATGCCGCAGGCGCATCCAGGAGGCCGCGATGCCCGTATCAGGGCATATGCGCGAGGCACGACTCGCCTCGCGCCTGACAAGGAGGCAACCGTGGAACCTGGAAAGCCCTGCTTCACAACACTTTTCTCTCGAACCTTTCGGAGCGCGGTCCTGGGACTGTCGGTCCTCGCGGTTCTGCCCGCTTCGCCGTCGGCGCTGGCGGCCAGCCACCGAGAAGCGCCGCTCATCACCCTGGACGCGCCCGCCGACATCACCGACTTCTTCATGTTCCGCAGCTACGAGACCGGCAAAGACGACAAGATCGTGCTGATCATGAACGTTTTTCCGGGCGGAGAGCCGAGCTCGGGCCCGAACTACTTCACCTTCGATCCGAACGTTCGCTATGCCTTCCACATCGACAACAACCTGAACGGGAAGGCCGAGGATATCGAGTTCGAGTTCCAGTTCCGGACCGAGGTTCGCGGGCTGGTCGACCAGCTGGGTCTTTTCGTCTCCTACCTGGGCTGCGGCACTCGCACCCCGCCATGCGCGACTCCGCTCCCGGCGATCACCGCGCTGGACGGGCCCGGCTCCGAAGGTCTCGGCCTGCGCCAGCGGTACAGCGTCACGATGGTGCGTGACGGCAAGCGGCAGAAACTGGCCGACGGCCTCATCGCCGTTCCGTCCAACGCCGGCCCCAGCACGATGCCCGACTACGCGGGGCTGGCGGCGCAGGGCGTGAACACGCTGCCGAACGGCATGCGCGTGTTCGCCGGCCAGCGCGGCGATCCGTTCTACATCGACCTCGGCGCAACCTTCGACACGCTCAATTTCCGCAGGAACCCGCCGCTGCTGACGCCTGCCGAGGACGCCAACGACGATGTCAACCCATTCGGCATCGACATGATCGGCAGCTTCAGTGTGCAGACCATCGCCCTGGAAGTGCCGGCGTCGCTCCTCACGCGCGACCGCGCCGGCCCGGGCAAGACCAAGCAGCCGAAGCTCGGCGCCTACGCAAGCACCAGCCGTCCCAAGGTCACCGTGCTGCGCACGGGACGCGCGGACGACGACAGGGATCTCGACGCTCTGCGGATCAGCGCGGGGCGGCCGGTCCAGGTGCAGCGACTGGCGAATCCGCTGATCAACGAGGCGATCATCGGCACGAAGGACAAGGACCGCTGGAACGCCACCGATCCGAGCGAAGAAGAGCAGTTCCTCGACTATTACCGCAACCCGCGCCTGGCGCTCGCGCTCCAGCTCGTCTTCGGCGTGCCTGCGGACACGTCGGGACGCGAGGACCTCGTCGACCTGCTCCTCAGGTACGGGCCCGGCGACCGGAATCTCTCCGAGCTGCTGCGGCTCGACCTGAGCGTGCCACCGACGCCGATGGCGCAGCAGCGGCGGATGACGGTTCTTGCGACGCCGGCCGATCCGGCGGGCTGGCCCAACGGCCGGCGTCCGAAGGACGACGTGACCGACATCGCGGTGCGCGTGGTCGGAGGCGCCAACTTCATCGCGGCGCGTGCCGGCGACGGCGTGAACCGCAATTTGAGCGCGCTTTCGGACCGGTTCCCGTTCCTCGCCACGCCGCAGGATGGGCGCAACCGCAGGCATGAGAATCCTTAGCGTTGTCCTGCTGACCGCCGGAACGTGCGTGGCCGCGCCGTTCGTTCCGGTGGATCCGAAGCAGATCCTCGAAACGCTGCCCGAAGCTCCGTTCTCGCGGGAGCTCAGGCAGTTGCGGCGCGAGCTGGCGCGCGACCCGGAGAACCTCGTGCTCGCCACCCGGGTCGCGCGCGGCTACCTCCAGAGGGCTCGCGCCGAGGCCGACCCGCGCTATCTCGGCTACGCCCAGGCCGCGCTCGCGCCCTGGTGGGGCGCGGGTTCGCCGGCCGTCGTTCTGGTGCTGCGCGCGACGATCCGCCAGAGCCTGCACGACTTTCCGAACGCCCTGGCGGACCTGTCGGCGGCGCTGGCGATCGACCCGCGCAACGCCCAGGCTTTGCTCACCCGCGCGACGATCCGGCAGGTGCGCGGCGAGTTCGGCGAAGCGCTGGAGAGCTGCCGGCCGCTCGAGCGCCTCGCCGGCGAGCTCGTGGCGAGCGCGTGCTGGGCAGGCGCGGCGGGCCTGAGCGGGCAGAGCGAAGCGAGCTACGAGCGCTTGCGCGAGACGCTGGCAAGGCAGCGCGCCGCGCCGCCCGGCGTGCGTCAGTGGGTTCTTACAGGCCTTGCGGAGATGGCCGGGCGACAGGGCAAGAGCCGGCTCGCCGAAGCACATTTCAAGGAAGCGCTTGCGACGGACGAGCCCGATGCCTACCTCAAAGCGGCCTATGCAGACTTCCTGCTCGACGAGGAGCGCCACTCCGAAGTGGCTGCGCTGCTCAGGAACGAGCTGCGGGCCGATGCGCTGCTGCTGCGCCTTACGCTGGCCGAGCAGAAGCTCGGGCTCGCGCGCGCAAGCGAGCACGCGGAAGCGCTCAAGGCGCGTTTTACCGCGAGCCGCATGCGCGGCGACAGCCTTCATCGACGCGAAGAAGCGCGGTTCGCGCTGCACGTGCTGAGAGCACCGAGCGAGGCGCTGCGCCTTGCGCAGGAGAACTGGTCGGTGCATCGCGAACCGTGGGACGCCCGCATTTTCCTCGAAGCCGCGCTGGCCGCGGGAAATCCAGGCGCCGCCCGCCCGGTGCTCGACTGGCTGCGGGCGAACCGCGTGCAGGACGTCAGGCTCGCGGCGCTCGCGCAGCAAGCGGCAAGGTAATCGAATGCGCCGCGTCCTTCTCCTCGCAATCTTCCTTGTCTCCCTGCCCGCCGCAGCACATAAGCCTAGCGACAGCTATCTGACGCTGCGCGTCGAGGAGTCGATGGTCGATGTCCAATGGGACATCGCCCTGCGCGACCTCGAATATGCGGTCGGGATCGACGCGAACGAGGACGGCGCGATCACCTGGCAGGAGCTGCAGGCGCAACACGACGCGATCGCCGCGTACGCGCTCGCGCGGCTGACGATCTGGGCCGACGGCGCACCCTGCGCGAGCACGGACCTGGAGCATCAGGTGGACCATCACAGCGACGGCGCCTATGCTGTGCTGCGCTTTGCCGTCGCCTGCCCAAAGAAGGCGCGCTCGCTCGAAGCGCGCTATGCGCTGTTCTTCGATCTCGATCCGCTGCACCGGGGACTCGCGCGGGTGGAGCAGCGCGGCGCGAGCCGCAGCCTGATCTTCAGTCCGGGACAGCCGGCGCAGCACCTGGGGAGCGGCGAGCGCGCCTGGCTGCGCGGCGCGCTCGACTTCGTGCGCGAAGGCGTCTGGCATATCTGGACCGGCTTCGACCACGTGCTGTTCCTCCTATCGCTCCTGTTGCCCGCCGTGCTCGTGCGCGAAGCCGGACGCTGGGTGGCCGTTCCCGGCCTGAAGCAGGCGCTGTGGAAAACGTGCGTGATCGTCACCGCCTTTACGCTCGCCCACTCGCTCACCCTGTCCCTGGCTGCCCTCGAGGTGGTGGCGCTTCCTTCGCGCTGGGTGGAGTCGGCGATTGCCGCCTCGGTCATGATCGCGGCGCTGAACAACGTCTTTCCCGTGCTGGAGCGGCGCTTATGGATGGTCGCGTTCCTCTTTGGCCTGATCCACGGCTTCGGCTTTGCCAGCGTGCTGCGCGACCTCGGGTTGCCGCGGGACAACCTGCTCGCCGCGCTGGTGAGCTTCAACCTCGGCGTCGAGGCCGGGCAGCTGGCGATCGTGGCGGCGCTGCTGCCGGTCGCCTTCGCCTTGCGGCAGACCTGGCTCTACCGGCGCCTGACCCTCTCCGCGGGCTCGGTCGTGATCGTCGCTGTCGCCTGCGTTTGGCTCTTCGAACGGGCATTCGAGCTGCGGCTGTTCTCCTGATACGATTCTCGGGCGATGAAGCTGCCCAAGGACCGGATTGCCTACTCCGCGATCGTCGATCGGCCGCCGCTCAAGCTGCCCGACGGCGCGCGCATCGCGGTATGGACCATCGTCAACGTCGAGGAGTGGTCGATCGAGCGCAACATGCCGCGCACGGTTCTGTCACCCCCTTATGGCCAGCCGCTGCAGCCCGACTTGCCGAACTGGGCCTGGCACGAGTACGGCATGCGGGTGGGTTTCTGGCGTTTTCTTGAGACCCTCAAGAAGTACAGCCTCAAGGCGACGCTGGCCATCAACGGCTCGGTGTGCAAGAGCTACCCTCGCGTCGCGAGCGCGGCCCTCGAAGCAGGCTGGGAATTCATGGGGCACGGCTACCTCCAGCGGCCGATGCACCATCTGGAGAATCAGAAGGAAGAAATCTTCAAGGCGGTGGAGGCGATCCGGTCGTTCACCGGAAAGAAGCCGCGCGGCTGGGAAAGTCCCGGCCTGACGGAGACCTACGAGACCATCGACTACCTCGCCGAGGCGGGCATCGAGTACGTCGCCGACTGGGTGCTCGACGACCAGCCGTGCGAGATCCGGACCGCGTCCGGGCCGATCGTGTCGGTGCCCTACACGGTGGACCTGAACGACATCCCGATGATGGTGCTGCAGAACCATCCCTCCGAGGAATGGCTGCGGCGCGGCATCGACCAGTTCGACCGCCTCCACGCCGAGGGCGAGAAGAGCATGCGCGTGATGGCGATCAGCGTGCATCCCTATATCACCGGCGTGCCCCACCGGATCGGCTATCTCGAGAAGCTCTACGAGTACATCCTGCAGCGCCCGGGCGTGAAGATGTGGACCGGCGAGCAGATCCTCGACTGGTACCGGCATGCCGCCAAGCCATGACGAGCTGTGGGGCAGGGCGACCGAGCTCCTGCCCAGGCTGAAGGAGCGCGCGCCGCGCTGCGAGGAGCTGCGCCGCCTTCCGGACGAGACGCTGCGCGAGTTCCACGACACGCAGCTCCTGCGCATCCACCAGCCCAGGCGGGTGGGCGGCGCCGAGCTCGAGTTCGCCGCGGTGGTGACCTTCGGTGCGCTGCTCGCCCGCGCCTGCGCGTCGAGCTCCTGGAACTTCATCAACTTCCTGTCGCATCACCTGATGCTCGGGATGTTCCCGCCGCAGGCCCAGGACGAGATCTGGGGCAGGTCGCCCGACGCGCTCATCGCCTCCTCGTTCGTGTTCCCCGCCGCCAAGGCGCGCAAGGTAAAGGACGGCTACCTCATCTCCGGGCGCTGGCCGTTCTCGAGCGGCGTCGATCCGAGCGACTGGAACATGCTGGCGGGCCTCGCCTGGCTCGACGAGAACGCGCCGCCGGAGCAGCGCATCTTCCTGCTTCACCGCTCGCAGTACCGCATCATCGACAACTGGTATGCCGGCGGGCTGCGCGGGACCGGCAGCAAGGACGTCGAGGCAGCCGAGCAGTTCGTGCCCGAGCACATGACGCTCGCGGTCGCCGACACGAAGGGCGGGCCGACCCCGGGCAGCGCGGTCAACCCGGGACCGCTTTTCAGAATCCCGGTGTTCGCGCTCTTCCCCTACATGCTCTCGGGCGTGGCGCTCGGAATCGCCGAAGGGATGATCGACGAGTTCTCGACCATCGGGACCCGGACCGGCAAGATGACCGGCGCGCGCATCGCGGAAATCCAGAGCACGCAGATCCGCTTCAGCGAGGCGACGGCCTACGCGCGCGCTTCGCGCTCCGCGCAGCTCGGCAACTGCGCCGAGGCCTGGAACCTGATATCCGGCGAAAAGATACCGGATGCGAAAACGAAGGCGCGCTACCGACTCGAGGGCGCCTACGCGGTGGAGTGGGCGGTGCGCGCCGTCGACGTGATGTTCGGCCTGTCCGGCGCCGCGGGACTGTACGAATCGGGCCATGCGGCGCGCGCCTTCCGCGACGCGCACGCGGTCAAGCAGCATTTCTCGTTCAACACCGACATAGCCGGCACCACGCACGGCCGCGTCGCGCTCGGCCTGCCGAGCGACAATCCCACGCTTTGAGGAGCCCTGCCAAACCCATGAAAGGCGATGCCAAGGTCCTGGAGCACCTCAACAAGGTGCTGTTCAACGAGCTCACGGCGATCAACCAGTACTTCCTGCATGCGCGCATGTTCGGCAACTGGGGGCTCGGCAAGCTCGAGGAGCACGAAAAGAAGGAGTCGATCGACGAGATGAAGCACGCCGATCGGCTGATCGAGCGCATCCTCTTTCTCGAGGGCCTGCCCAACCTGCAGGACCTGGGCAAGCTCCTGGTCGGCGAAGACGCGCCCGAAGCGCTGAAAGGCGACCTCAAGCTCGAGCGCGCGGCGCGGCCGGCGCTGCAGGAGGCAATCGCCCACTGCGAGAGCGTCAAGGACTACATCTCGCGCGAGATCTTCGAGCGCATCCTGGAGTCCGAGGAGGAGCACATCGACTGGCTCGAGACCCAGCTCGACCTGGTCGACAAGATGGGACTGCAGAACTGGCTGCAGTCGCAGGCGGGCGCGCCGAGCTAGACCTGCAATAGATCCTTGGGAGTACGCGCGGGGCAAGTAAACTGGAAACCAGGGCCCGCGTTTTGCTGACTAAGGGCTATATGGATGTCGAGCAACTCCTGATCTGCGAGCTTCGCGCCGGGTTGCCGCTGAGGCGGCAGCTCCTGCTTTACCTCGACCCGTTCGCGTTCTTCAAGGACGCCTCCCGCGGCACCACGATGGTGCGCGAGCGCAACCTGTCCTACAACCAGGCCATGCGGTGGCTGCTGGTGCCCTACCTGCGGCGCTGGCTCTTCATCGCCGCGACGCTTTTCCTCACCATCGCCCCGGCCGAGGCGATGGCGGCCGAAGCTTCGCTCGTCTTCGTCCCGGCGGCCTTGGCGGTGGCGTTTTGCATTGCCGCGACGGTGGCCTTCTGCATCGCGACGGCGTATCTCTTGCTTGGCTTGTCCCAACGGACCTGAACCCAGGAGAGAGGCACATGCGAGTGAGCCAAGCGATGACCCGCGAGGTGAAGATCTGCACGCCCGGCCAGCCGATCCGGGAAGTGGCGCAGACCATGGCGACGATCGACGCCGGCGCCTTGCCGGTGGGCGAAAACGACCGCCTGATCGGCATGATCACCGACCGCGACATCGCGGTTCGCGCTGTGGCGCTGGGCAAGGGCCCCGACACGCCGGTGCGTGAAATCATGAGCGAGCATGTCGAATACTGCTTCGACGACGAGGACCTCGATCGGGTCGCCCACGGAATGGCGCAGGTCCGCGTGCGGCGGCTCCCGGTCGTCAACCGCGAAAAGCGCCTGGTCGGCATTCTCTCGCTGGGCGATGTGGCGCGGCGGGGCAGTCAGCGCGAAGTCGTCGCCGAAGCTGTCGCTGGCGTTTCCACGCCGGGAGGCCCGCATCGCCAGGCTGCCGACCGCTAGCCTCGTCCTCGCCGTCCTCGCCGGCTGCTCCACGGTGACCGTCGAGCAGGAGCTCGAGCAGGCGAAAATCTCGTGGCAGGGCGCCACCTACGACGAGATGGTGATGCGCTGGGGACCGCCCAACCGGAGCGCCGCGCTGAGCGACGGGCGCCAGACCCATACCTGGACCTCCCAGGAAGGACCGGTCCGCGCGGGCGGTCCGTCGGTGGGCATCGGCGTGTTCGGCGGCGGCGGAGGGGGCGGGGTCGGCGTGGGCGTGGGCTTTCCGTTCGGAACCACGGTCAACCCGCCGATCTGCGAGCGCACCGTGACCTTCCAGGAGAACAAGCTCGTCGACCAGAACTGGAACGGCGACGCCGGCTATTGCCGCTATTTCAAGCGCGCCTGAGGGGCGCGGCTTCGTGACCAATGTCACGGCCGAGCCAGACCGGGTCCGGTAAAGTAGGGTTGCGATGCGCGTCAGGCTTCTACTCCTGGCTTGCCTCTTCGCCGCGCTTGCCGCCTGCGAGAAGCCGCAGGAACCGGCCGCGGGCGGCGCCTCGGTGCGCGAGCTCGCTCCGCCGATGGACGACAAGCCCGCGATCTCGGCGCTGCCGGAACATTTCGACCGCACCCGCGCGGAGCAGTACGAGAAGGAAGAAGACCGCCTGCGCAAGCGCGCACGCTGAGCCAGAACGCTCGGGGAGAACAAAATCGGGGCTCGACCCCGATTTTTTTTTGGTACGCAAGAAGCCCCTCGCGCGTCGCCGCGCGAGGGGCCCGCCGCCGCGAAGCAGCTTGGTCGCAACGCCGTGCCGCCAGTGTATCGGCGCGCCGTGTCAGGGATGCGCGCCTGCCGCGGGGCGGGTTTGGACCGGTCGGAATGTGACCGCGGCGCGACGCTCTAGCGCGCGGCCGCGTCGAAGCGGAATCCGGCTTTCTCGAATTCGCGCGCCAGCCCCGGACGCACGGCCTCGATCCTGCGCTTTGCGTTGGGCGAGAACGCGATGTCGGACATGTCGTGGACGCCGCCGGTGATGACCACCTGCAGGATCCCTTCGCCGCGGCCGACGTTGCGGAAGGCGCGGCACACGCCGGGAGGGAACGAGATGGTATCGAAGCGGCGCAGCCTCGCGCGCTCGGCGCCGTCGTCGTTCCACGAAACCTCGAACTCGCCCTTGAGGACGGTGAAGGTTTCATAGGTGCGGCGATGGGCGTGCAGCCCCGGACCCTGTCCCGGCGGACACACCGCGAGCGTCATGGTCATCCCGGCGGCGCCGACGATGGGCGCGCCCGAGTTGATCGGCGTCTCGCTCTCCAGCCCGATGACCGAAAGGAGCTTGCGGGCGTAGACCACGTCGCGCGCCTGCTGCGGAATCGACGCGCTCTGGATCGGCAGGGGCTTCAGCCTGGCGAAGCGCGCGATGCGCTTGCCCATCTGCTGCTTCGACATCCGGATCGATCTCATCGTTGCACTCCCAGGCTCTTCAGCAGGCTTTCGCGGCGGGTGAGCCACCAGCCGTACTGCTGCGGCCAGTGCGCGAATTCGGGATCGGCGCCGAGCGCGGCGGCCGCGTGCAGCGGCCAGTTGGGATCGAAGAGCGCCTCGCGTCCGACGGCGATGAGGTCGGCGCGGCCCTCCTGCAGCGCCTGCTCGGCCTGCTGCGCGGTGAGGATCAAGCCGACCGCCATGGTGGCGACAGCGGCTTCTTTCCTGACCCGATCGGAGAACGGGAGCTGAAAGCCGGGGACGCGCTTGAGCAGGGTTCGAGTCGCCGCGGTCGCCGAGCCTTGGATTCCGCCCGAAGAGCAGTCGACGACGTCGGCTCCCAGCTTCTTCAGCTCCTTCGCAAGCGCGACGGTGTCGTCGATGCTCCAGCCGCCCTCCACGTCGTCGATCGAGGAGCAGCGCACGAAGAGCGGCTTGGATTCCGGCCAGGCCTTGCGCACTTCCGCGACGACCTGCAGCGGAAAGCGCATGCGGCCCTCGAGCGAGCCGCCGTATTCGTCCTGCCGCGTGTTGGAGAGCGGAGAAAGAAACGTGTGGAGGAGATAGCCGTGGGCGGCATGGATCTCGAGGATCTCGAAGCCCGCGGCGAGCGCACGGCGCACCGCGTTGCGGTAGGCGGCGAGCACCGTCTGGAAGTCGCCCTCCCTGAACGCGCGCGGCGCGATCCAGCTCGGATCGATCGGCTGCTCGGTCGGCGCGATGATGCTCCAGGGCTTGTCGCCGCGGTCGAGGTCGGCCTGGGTAAGCGGTCCGTTGCCGTACCATGGCCGCGCCATGCTCGCCTTGCGCCCGGCGTGCGCGAGCTGCAGTCCCGGTACGGCGCCCTGCGATTTCACGAATTCCGTAATCCGCTTGAGACCCGCGACATGCGCATCGTCCCAAATGCCGGTATCGCCGTGGGTGATGCGGCCGCGCCGCTCGACCGCGGTGGCCTCCATGAAGACCGCGCCGGCGCCGCCCTGCGCGAGCTTGCCGAGGTGCACCATGTGCCAGTCGGTGACGTGGCCGTCCTGCGCGGAGTACTGGCACATCGGCGAGATGACCACGCGGTTGCGCAGCCGCACGCCGCGCAGCTCGAGCGGCTGGAACAGAAGTGGGATTTTCATTTTTCTAGAAGAGGAACACGCCCTTGCCGGTGGTCTGGGTGTCGAAGCTCTGGTAGGCCTCGTCGGCCTGCTCGATGCGCCAGCGGTTGGTAAAGATGCGCTCGAGGTCGATCTTGTGGTCGGCGATGAAGCGCGCGCATTCGAGCATGCCCATGGCGCTGAAGGTCCACGAGCCGATCAGCGTGACCTGGCGGCGCAGGAGATCGGGGCTCACGTCGAGGGTCACCTCGCCGCCCTCGCCGACGTAGCAGGCGGTGCCCCAGGTTTTTACGCAGCGCACCGCGGCGCGGCGCGCCGCCGCGGCGCCCGAGCATTCGAGCGCGAGCGCGACGCCTTCGCCGCGGGTGAGATCCTGGATCGCCTTCACAGCATCTTCCTTCGATGCGTCTACGACCGAATCGGCGCCGAAGCCGCGCGCGAGCTTGAGGCGCTCGGGCGTGGTCTCGACCGCGATGACGCGCGCGCCCATGGCGTTGCCGAGGAGGGTAGCCGAAAGGCCGACCGGGCCCTGGCCGAATACGGCGAGCGTGTCGCCGCCGGCGATGCGCATGCGGCGCAGCGCCGCGTAGGCGGTGCCGGTGCCGCAGGCCACCGCGGCGCCCTCGGCGAAGGAGAGCTCATCGGGCAGCGCAACCAGCGTGCGCATCGGGACTTTCAGGTAGTCGGCGTGGCCGCCGTGGGCGGTGACCCCGTAGACGGTGATGCCTGCCCGGCAAAGCTGCGACCAGCCAAGGCGGCAATGCGGGCAGGTGCCGCAGCCGGCGTAGTGATGGTCCATGACACGCTGGCCGTCGGGCGCGTCGCGCTCCGACACTCCGGGGCCGCGCGCGACCACCACACCGCAAGGCTCGTGTCCCCCGATAAAAGGTTCACTCGAATTTCCTAAACCAAGAAGGGCTTGCGCGGCTCCGGGCGGCGAGCGGTAGAACTTGAGGTCCGAGCCGCACATGCCGGAGGCCTTCATCTCGATCACGACTTCGCCCGCGCCCGGTGTCGGGTCGGGAAAAGTACGCAGCTCGACCTTTCGGTTCCCGAGGAATACCGCGCCGCGCATGGCTCAGCTCCGCTGACAAAGACCTCAGTTTATAAGAGGAGCGGACGAACTCAGAACGATTCAGAATGAATCCGGCCCCTCTTCACGCTCAATATCTTCCACGCAGTCGCTCCACCCGCGAGATGCAGTTTATTGCATGCGCGGTCACTTACCAGGGAGCCGAAGATGGCCAAGCAAGGGTTGCTGCAGGTCGGTCTTGCACTATCGCTCGCTTTGTTCTGTCAGGCGGGGCGCGCGGATGAACGCAAGCACGATGATGGCGAGCGCCAACAGAACAAGTTGCTGAACTGCGACGACACGATGAAGGCCGACTTCCGGCCGGACTCGCTTACTACGGTATTGCTGGTCAAGGCGTTCAAGAAGGGTGATGCGCTCACGCTCTCGGCTCCGACCCCCACCACGCCTGTCGCCGCGAACGACGTTTGTGCCGTCAAGCTGCTCGTGGGTCCGGGAAATCCCGGGCCGGCGGGCGCGCCATCCACCTCGCCGGGGATCGGCATCGAAATCTGGCTGCCGGTGCGCGAGAACTGGAACCGGCGCATTCACGTCACCGGCGGGGGTGGCTGGGCCGGTGGTAACCATACGTCTTTGACAGTACTGGCCGGAGCGGGCGGCGCCGGCGGAACTACCCCTGCACCTTCGTTCATTGCAGCCGTGGAGGGGGCCGTTTCGGCGACCACGGACACCGGACACAGCGGGCCCGGCGGTGGATCGTTCGCGATGAACCCGGATGGGAGCATCAACACGGTCCTATGGAACGACTTCGCGCAGCGCGGCATTCACGAAATGGCCGTGAAGACGAAGCAGATGACCAAGGCCTACTACGGCAAGGACGCCAAGTACACCTACTGGGACGGCTTTTCCACCGGCGGGCGGCAGGGCCATAAGCTCGCGCAACTCCATCCGGACGACTTCGACGGCATCCTCGCCGGCGCGCCGGCGTTCAACTGGACGCGCTTCATCACTGCCGAGCTGTATCCGCAGATCGTGTACCAGCGCGATCTGGGCGGCGTTCCGCTGACCGCCGGCCAGCTGAACCTGCTCGGCAACGCCGCGATCAACGCATGCGACGTGGTGAACGGCCAGCACATGGGCTACATCCCCGATCCGTCGGAGTGCCGCTATGACCCCACTCTGGACGCGAGCGTGATATGCACCGCAAACGGCGGCGCCAACGGCACCGCCAATTGCGTGACACCGCTTAAGGCGCAGGCGATGAACAAGCTCTGGTTCGGCCAGACGCGCGACGGGACCGCACCTCCGCCGTCCGCGGACAACAGCTGGTCCTTGCACATCGGGCGGGGTAACCACCTCTGGTACGGGCTTGCGCGCGGCAGCAGCTTCGGCGGCCTCGGCGGGAGCAATGCAGGGCAACCGGCGCCGTTCACGATCGCCACCGACCTCGTGGCGCTTGAACTGCAGGATCCGACGCTCGCGACGCCGTCGTTCATCAATGCGACCGGCAATGGCGCCAACGGCTGGAAGAACCTGTCCTACGCGCAATTGGCCAATGCGTACGACCAGGGCCTGATCCTGCAGCGGAGCTTTGCTCACATCAACACCGACGACGCGAACCTGCGGCCGTTCCGCAAGTCCGGCGGAAAAATGATCATGTACCACGGCCTGGCGGACGTCCTCATCATGCCGCAGGGCTCGATCAACTACTACGAGCGGGTGATTCGCGAGCTCGATGGGCTACATGAGGTCCAGAAGTTCTATCGCTTCTTCCTGGTGCCGGGAATGGCGCACGGTTTCAGCAATGGAACGACGAATCCCAATGCCAACCCGCCGCTTCCGGGGGCTGCGAATGCCGACGGAGTCGCGGACGGCACCTCGCAGCTCTACGACGCCTTGACCGCCTGGGTCGAGAAAGGCATTGCGCCGAAGCGCATCGATATTTCAACCGCCGTCACGACCGGTTTCCCGGTCGTCAAATCGAGGCCGATCTGCGCCTACCCGAAAAAAGCAACGCATGTCGGCGGTGACGTCAACGTTGCGTCGAGCTACGCCTGTGCCGGTCCGCGAGGCGGCCGTGGGCACGGTCATGGCGAGCGCCACGGGCACGACGATGACGACGACGACTGACTGCTAGTTCTGCCGGCGCGCCCTGCCGCCGGGCGCGTCGAGCGTCACGGCGGAGGCTGAACCCTTGCCTTCCCACTTCTTCGGGTCGACCACCTCGCCGAGGAAGTTGAGCTCGATCGTCACGTCGTCGGGGTCCCTGAGGAAGATCTGGAACAGCTTCGCGTCCGGGAAGCTGCGGAAGTGCATCTCGACCTTGTTCTTCTGGATGCGGCTGCGCACTTCGTCGGGATTTTTCGCGAGGAACGCGATGTGGTCGACCGAGCCGGAGCCCCGGGTGCCCTTGGGGTGCTTCTTCAGGAGGAACATGTCGCGGGTCTTGTTCGGCTCCTGCGAGGCGAGGTGCACGCAGATGTGGTCGCCGGTCTTCAGCCAGTAGCCCGGGAAACCGAAGTCGGGGCGCTCGGCGAGCTCCAGCCCCAGGACGTTCTGATAAAAACTCTTGGTCCGCTCGAGATCCTTGGCGACGAGCAGATAGTGGTTCAACTCCGTGATTGGCATGGGTTCTCCTCGGATGGCGCCCTATTTTGCGGCATGCCGGCGCTCACCGGCATGACCAACTCTGACAGTTTCGCCTGCGGCGCCGCAATCCCCGCCCCATGCCTTGTGCGAGATGGGACTTTTCGCCACGCGGGGCGCCGGCCGAAAGGGGACAATTTCCGCCGGGGACCAGCGCCACAGGGGAGGGCTTTGAACCTACCGCTCCGTGCCGGGCTCGCGATCGAAGATCGCGTGGTCGTGAGCGTCTTGCTCGTGGAGGACGACGCCGTCGTTGCCGACGCGGTGGCGAGGAGCCTCGTCGCCGGGCGCCGACTCGACGCGCGCGTCACGCGCGCCGAATCGATGGGGCAGGCGCTGCGACAGATCGCGCGCACCAGATTCGCGCTGGTCATGACCGACCTCGACCTGCCCGACTCTTCCGGCCTCGCCACCCTGGTCACGCTGCGCCACGCCACCGACGCCATGGTGGTGGCCCTGACCGCCTACAAGGACGAGACGCTGCGCCGCCAGGCGCTCGAATGCGGCGCCAACTACGTCGTTTGCAGGCGCGGCACGGATCCGGCCGAGCTCGAGCGGCTGCTGCGGCTCGCCGCGCTTCAGGGCCAGACCGGCGACGCGCTGCGCGACAGCGAGGCGCGCTTTCGCGCCATCTTCGAGCTGGCGGCGGTGGGAATAGCGCTGCGCAGCCTGGAAGGGCGCTGGCTGCGCGTGAACCAGAAGCTCTGCGAGATCCTCGGCTATCCGCCCGAGGAGCTGGTGACCCTCACCTCGGTCGATCTCACGCCGCAGGACGAGCGCGACGCGGCCATCGAATACAACGAGCGCATGATGCGCGGGGAGGTCTCGACCTATTCGCGCGAGAAGCGCTACCTGCGCAAGGACGGCAGCACCGTCTGGGTGAACCTCGCGGTCAACGTGGTGAAGGGCGCGGGCGGCAGGCCGAGCCACGTGATCTCGGTGATCGAGGACATCTCGGACCGCAAGGAGGCCGAGGAGAAGCTGAGGAAGAGCGAAGAGCGCTTCCGCAGCCTGACGGTGATGTTTTCCGATTTCTACTGGGAGACCGACGCCGAGCACCGCCTGACCCAGGTCGTCCACGGCGGCGGCTACCGGCGCATCTACTCTCCGCAGACGCTGATCGGCAGGGCCACGTGGGACCTGCCGAGCACCCGCCCCGACGCCGCGGGCTGGGCCGCGCACAAGGCGATCCGCGCCGCGCGCCTGCCGTTCCGCGACTTCTGCTTCGCGCGCATCGACTCCGAGGGAAACGAGCGCCACGTCTCGATCAGCGGCGAGCCGATGTTCGCCGGCGGCGGCTTCATCGGCTACCGCGGCGTGGGATCGGACGTGACCGAGCGGGAGCGCACGGAAGAACTCCAGGTCGCGCATGCGCGCCACCAGGAGATCATCGCGGAGTTCGGCCGCAACGCCCTCAGGCTGCACGACGCGCAGGCGCTGCTCGATGACGCGGTGCGCGGCGCGGCGCACGCGCTGGACGCGGAGGCCGTCGCGTACTATGAATGCATGGCCGACGAGCGCGAGGTGGTGCAGCGCTCGTGCACGGGCCGTGCTTTCGACGCCAGCATCGTCGAGATCGGCGCGGACGACGCCATCGGCCGCGCCATCCGCGGCGGCGAACCGTGCGTGCTGCACGACGAGCAGGCGGTGCAGGCCGGCTTTCCAGGCGGCTCGGCGCGCGGCTTCGCGAGCGCGCTCGCCATGCCGGTGCGCGGCGAGCGCCGCACTTTCGGCGTGCTGTGCGCGTTCTCGCCGCGGCCGCGCGCCTACGCCGAGGCCGAGAGCGGGTTCCTCGGCGCGCTGGCGAGCGTCCTCTCGGCCGCGCTGCAGCGGATCAACAGCGAGGAGCGCCTCGCCTATCTCGCGCAGTTCGACAACCTCACCGGGCTGCCGAACCGCGCGCTGATGCGCGACCGCTTCGCGCAGATGCTGGCGCAGGCGAGCCGGCATGGTTCCAAGCTCGGGGTCATGTTCGTGGACCTCGATCATTTCAAGCTGGTGAACGACATGCAGGGCCATGCCGCGGGCGACGAGCTGCTGAAGGAGGTGGCGCGGCGCCTGTCGGCCTGCGTGCGCAGCGGCGATACGGTGGCGCGCATCAGCGGCGACGAGTTCGTCGTCATCCTCGGCGACCTGGCGTCGCCCGAGAATGCGCCCCCGGTCGCCCAGAAGGTGCTCGAGCGCCTCGCTGCGCCGTTCGCGGTCTCCGGCCGCGAGACCTTCGTCACCGCGAGCATCGGCATGGCGATCTATCCCGACGACGGCGACAACCCCGACGCGCTGATCAGCGCCGCCGACGCGGCGATGTACCGCGCCAAGGAGTCGGGCCGCAACAGCTACTGCTCCTTCACGCCGGGCATCGCGGAAGGCGCGCGCGCCCGGCTGCAGCTTGCCGCGGAGCTGCGCCGCGCGCTCGAGCGGGAGGAATTCCGCCTCGTTTACCAGCCGAAAGTCGCCCTCGGCACGCGCGTCGTGCGCGGCGCCGAGGCGCTGCTGCGCTGGGCGCACCCGGAACGCGGCCTGGTCCCGCCCGGCGAGTTCGTCCCGGTGCTCGAGGAAACCGGCCTCATCGTGGCGGTCGGCGACTGGGTGCTGCGCCGCGTGTGCGCCGACGTCCGAGCCTGGGCCGCGGCCGGGCGCGAGCCGGTGCCGGTCTCGGTCAACCTGTCGGCGCGCCAGTTCCAGCAGCGCGACCTCGACCGCCTGATCCGCAAGGTGATCGACGCTTCCGGGATCGACGCGGGGCTGATCGAGCTCGAGATCACCGAGAGCCATCTCATGCAGGACCCGGAGCTCGCCATGCGGGCGCTCGAGAGCCTCTCCGAGGCGGGCGTGCGCATCGCCATCGACGACTTCGGCACCGGCTATTCGAGCCTGTCGTACCTCACGCGCTTCCCGGTGAGCGCGCTCAAAATCGACCGCTCTTTCGTGAAGGACATCGAGCACGACCAGCAGGACGCGGTGATCGTGCGCACCATCGTCGAGCTGGCGCACACCCTCGGGTTCATGGTGGTCGCCGAGGGCGTCGAGACCGAGAACCAGCTCGCGTTCCTGCACGGCCTGGGGTGCGAGCAGGCGCAGGGCTTCCTGTTTGCACACCCCATGAGCGCCGATCGGCTGGCGGCGCTGCTGCCCACGCCCAAGGCGCGGTCTCGCCGCTCGTAGCCGGCCCGCCCTACTTCCTACATCGTCGGGTTGGCGTACTTGCCGCCGAGCGCGAACGTGCCGTACGCCGCACCGGCGATGTCGAAATTGAACGAGAAGTGCTGGTTGATCGCCTGCAGGTCGCGCAGGTAGCGCTGCAGCGGGTCGCGCGTATAGATGGCGTTGGCGCCGTAGCACGACCACAGCGTCTCGACCGCCTGGCGCGCCTGGCGCACTGCGAAGGCGTTCTGCGCGCGCCAGCGCAGCTTGGTGTCGATGTCCGGCACCGCGTTGTTTTCCGCGTATTCCTGGAATCCGAGCCCGGATTGCCGCATGAGGTGGGTGGCCGAGTCGATCAGCACGCGCGCCTCGGCGATCCTGATCTGCACCGCCTGGAAGTCGGCCACTTTGGCACCGGTGTAGGTCCCGACCCTTTTCGTGAAGTTCTCTTTTACCGACTCAAAGGCGCCTTCGGCGGCACCGAGCGCCGTGGCCGAGAGCGGATGGCCCGCCGAGGCGACGATCGGGACGCGAAACAGCGGCCCGTTGTTCAGCGCCGCGCCCGGGTGCTCGAGGCCGCCGCGGCAGCGGGCGAGGGCGAGCGCGCGGCGCTCCGGCACGAACACCTCCTTCACTTCGATGTCCTTGCTGCCGGTGCCGACCATGCCCATCGCATACCAGGTGTCAATGATGGCGTAGTCCTTCTTCGGCACGACGCACAGCCGCCAGTCAATAGGCGTTTTCCCGTCGTTTCCGTAGACGGTGACGGCGAGCATGTTCCACTGGCAGTTGTCGACGCCCGACGAGAACGGCCACTTTCCGCTTACGACGAACCCGTCATCGACTTTCCTGCCGCGGCCGGCGGCCAGGGCGATCGAGGACGCTATCAAAGCGTCGGGGTTCTCGTCCCACACCTCGTGCTGGGTCTCGGGCTCGTAGTAGGCGAGGATCCAGTGATGGCAGCCCAGGTTGCCGACGTTCCAGGCGCTCGACGGACAGCCGCGCGCCAGCTCCGCGACGATGTCCACCACGGCGATGAAAGGAAGCTCCATGCCGCCGAAGCGCCTGGGCTGGTGGAACCGGAACAGGCCGGTGTCGTGCAGGAGCTTCTCGTTTTCCGGGAGCAGGACGCGCGCGTCCTCGCATTTCTGAGCGCGCGCGCGCAGCGTGGGGACGATGTCGCGCGCGCGGCGCATCGCTTCTTCGTAGGTGACGTTGCTGAAGCTCACCCAGTCACTCGAGCTCGACGTCATGGAGTATGGGGTCATCGGCGACGGCGATCTCGTTCTCGATCGCGAGGCCGCAGCCCGGGCAGCAGAACTGGCGGAACTGGGGCAGCGGATCGATGAAGCGGCGCGGGTCGCCGACGATCGGATTCGACGCGGTGATCGGCAGGTCATTGCGCACGCAGCCGCTCTTGTAGTTCGTGCTCACCGCGCCGAGGTCGGTGGCGCACTTGGCGCAGCACCAGCGGCCGCCGCGGATGGAGAGGTTCTCGGTCGCGCGCAGGCTCTCCTTGGCGTCGAGCTTCCTGCCCATGGGCTCGCGGACGCGGGCGAGTCGCTTCTCGCGCCTGAGCCTCTCCGTCTCTTCCAGGTTTGCCGGAACAACACCGTAGATTTCGCGGGCCGCTGCCGCGGACACGTCGCCGTTCTCCACGTCGGCACGCACCTTCGCCGGATCGCGCTCCAGCGGGTCGCCGAAGCCGCCTGCGGCGGACCAGAGCACGGCGTAGACGTCGGCCGGGTTCTGGGTAAAGTCCTGCTGGCGCAGCTGCAGCTCTTCTTTCTTGCCGTTCAATTCATCGATATCGTGGACCAGCGCCGAACGCTTCATCCGCTCCGCAATGTCCGAGTCGCGCAGGAAGCGGTAGCGGTTCACCGCGCCGGGGTAGCCGCCCATCATGCCGGTCGAGGTCGGGATCGCGTTGCCCGAGGAAAGCGTGTCGTGCGTGATCGCGTCGGTGCCGTGCGGGATGAAGCAGGACTCGGCCGACAGCCCGCCGCGATACTTGCCGGCGCCGCCGGAATCACATATTTCCTTCCTGTACAGGAACAACACTGGAAAGCTCTGCTCCGTGTGCTCGACGTTCGGCAGCTTGCAGATCGGCGTGCGCGCCTGGCCGCCGGTGGAGATGCCGTCGGCGTGCGAGAACGCGCCGATCGCCCCGCCGATCGGGTCGACCAGCAGGTAGCCGTAGCGCTCGCCCCACTGGTCGATGCCGCGGAAGATCGTCGCCGGCCACTGGCTGGTGCCGCCGATGCACATGAGATCCCGGCGCAACTCGCGGTCGGGGTAGAGCATCTTGGAGAGCACGTTGTACGCGGGATAGAGCGAGATCTCCATGCACTGCACCGGCGCGGTCGACACCGAGGCGGGGAAATCCGCGCAGTTGAGCGTCCCCGGCGTGGGATTGAAGTCGACGTGCCTCAGCGCGCCGCCGACAGCGTAGTACTGGTCCCAGCACAGCAGCTCGTTCAGCGCGACCATGATCGCGCCGCGCCAGCCCGAGTAGGTGGCGTTGATCGCGCCGGCCTGGGGATCGGTGCCTTCGTTCTCGAAGACCAAATGGTTCTTATGTTTCTTGAGAGTCAGCATCACTCTGTGAACCGACCGGTCTCCCGGCCGGCAGCACTCGACATAGGTGCGGTCGCGCCACACGCCGTCGGGCAGCCGCGCGAGCTTCTTGAGAAAGGCGCGCTCGCCGTCGTCGATGATCTTCTTCATCACGCCCTTGACGGTTTCGGCGCCGTAGCGCGAGATCAGGGCGAGGACCCGGTCCTTCGCCGTCGTGTTGCCGGCGAGCTGGGCGCGGAAGTCGAGCGCGACCGCGGAGGGCTTTCTCGAGGAGCGAAGGTAAACGTCCTCGATATCCTTTCTAATTTCATTGTTTTCAATTATTTTTATTGGGGGCAGCAAGATCCCCTCGTCGTAGGCGTCGCGCGCCGAGGGGCAGAAGCTTCCCGGCGTGATGCCGCCGATGTCGTACTGGTGCAGGCAGTTGGTGACCCAGCAGAAGAGCTCGCCTTTCCAGAACACCGGGCAGAGCAGCATCACGTCCATCTGGTGCGCGGCGCCCACCCAGGGGTCGTTGGCGAGGAACATGTCGCCGTCGCGGATCCCCGGGTTGTCGCTGCGGTTCTCGAGCGTCCACTTCACCTGCGTGTCGGTGACCCCGGACATGTACTGCATGTAGGGGCCGAAATACACGAACTCGGCATCCTCGGTGAGGATCGAGGGGTTGAGGTCGAGGGCGTACATCGCCACCGGCGATCCCGACAGGCGCTGGATGGTCGCGCCGTGCTCCTCGTTCACGTTCCACAGCGCGTGGCGCACCACCTCGAAAGTCACCGGGTCGATGACGCTCTTCGCTTTCCGGTGCAGCTTGAGCTTGGGAGAAATCGTCAGCGTCTTGGGAGGCACGTAACCGCTGCGCACGCCGTCGAACGCGAGGCCGGTCAGCTCGCTCAGCTTTTTCAGCGGTGCATTCATTCACTTACCCCGAAATCAGGGACAGACCACGTTTTTTCGAATCTAGAAAAACGTGGTCCGTCCCTGTTTTTGCGTTTATGGTCGCCCACGATCATTTGAACGTGATTTCGAAATTCCCCAGAACATCGACGGCGAGCGTCCGTCCGGGATGCACTACCACCGTGGTATCGGAGGTCTCGACGATCGCTGGTCCCTTCACCCGGTTGCCGATCGCGAGCTTCTCGCCGTCGTAGACGGGCGTCTTTCTCACTCGTTCCCATTGAATGGGACGCTGCCTGAGCACGGCGTCGCGCGGAATGCCTTTCGAGCCGGTCTTCGCCTTGACGAGCTTCGGTCTCGGCGTGAGCGCTCGGGCGCGCAGCCGGCACACCACGATCTCGAGCTGCGCGCCGGCGAGCGCCGAGCCGCGGCCGTAGAGCTTTTCGTAACGCTCGACAAAGATTCGCCTCAGGGAAGACTCATAGTCGGCCCCCGCGCGCCTCCACGGCAGAAGCAACTCCACTTCATTGATCTGCCCCTTGTGACGCACGTCGAGCGAGAACTCGAAGCGCTGGCGGGCGGCGGCGATGCCCTCGCTCGCCATCAGCGCCCGGGCCTGCTTTTCCAGGAGATCGAGGTTGCGGTTGATGCGCGCGGCCGCGACCGGGGTCGGCATGATCTCGGTGTGCTCGAAGATATGCAGCACGTCGGCCGCCGCGGCGCCGAAGGCGCACCACGTCGACGCCGCTTTTCTCTGGGGAACTATTATTTTTCTCACACCCAGTTCACGCGCGAATACGCCAGCGTGCGCCGGGCCCGCGCCGCCGAAGGCGAACAGGACGAAGTCGCGCGGATCGAAGCCCTTCTCGACCGTGACCTTGCGGATCACGTCGGCCATCTGCAGCTCGACGATGCGGCAGATCCCGGCGGCGCACTCCATTGCGCTCATCCCAATCTTGGCACCGAGTTCCGCGAGCGCTTTCGTTGCCGATTCCTTGTCCAGCTTCATCCTGCCGCCGGCGAAGTTGTCCGGGTCGAGGTAGCCGAGCACGAGCTGCGCGTCGGTCACCGTCGGCACCGTGCCGCCGCGCGAATAGCACACCGGTCCGGGAAAGGCGCCGGCGCTGTCCGGCCCGACGGTCATGGTGCGCGTCTCCGGCTGCACGCGCGCCAGGCTGCCGCCGCCCGCGCCGATCGCCTGCAGGTCGACCTTGGGCAGGAAGTACTCGTACTGGCCGGTGTTGCTGATGAAGGAGTAGGCGGGCTTGCCGCCGTAGATGATCGACACGTCGAACGACGTGCCGCCCATGTCGGTGGTGATGATGTTGCGCTCGCCCATGGCCGCGCCGAGGAACATCGACGCGGTCACACCCGAAACGGGGCCCGAGTCGAGGGTCAGGAGCGGCGCTTCGCCGGCGCGTGCGACCGGCACCGTCCCGCCGCCGCACTGGGCGATCTGAAGCCCGTGCGAATAGCCCAGATCGATCAGCGTGCGATCCAGGCGATTCAGGTAGCCGGTCATCACCGGCCCGAGATAGGCATTGAGCGCCGTGGCCGTGACCCGCTCGTACTCGCCCCACTTGGGCGCGATGTCAACCGAGCAAGTGACGAACACGTCCTTCGATATGGATTTCACGAGGTCGCGAACCCGAAGCTCGTGCTTCGCATTGCGAAACGACCACAGGAAGCAGATCGCGATCGCCTGCACGCCCTCGGCGACGAGCCCGCGAATCGCGTCTTCGGCCTCCTTCTCGTTCAGCGGCACCACGACCTCGCCGAAGCAGTCGACGCGCTCCGACACGCCCCGGATGAGGCGCTTCGGCACGATCGGTACGGGCTTGGAGGTCTCGGGGAAGTGCACCACCTTGCGGATGTCGCGCCCGCCGTAGCCGCGCGAGCCGCGCATGATGTGGATCGCGTCCTCGTGACCCTTGGTGGTGATGAGGCCGACCCGCGCGCCCTTCTTCTGGATGATGGTGTTCGTGCCGACCGTCGTGCCGTGCGAGAGGAACGCGATGTCGCCGCAGAACTCCCCGAGCGGCAGGCCGAGGGCCTTGGCGCCGGCGCCGAGCGCATCCATCATCCCGCGCGAGAAATCTTCCGGCGTCGAGGGTACCTTGGTGGTGAGGAGCCTGCCGGCGCGATCGACGATTGCGCAATCCGTGAAGGTGCCGCCGATGTCGATGCCTACGAGGTAGCTCATTGCCGGAGCGGCAAATGTTAGCCGAGAATGCCGCCTCGCATGCCGCTCGAAAGAATCGTTTCGCCGCCGCCTGGACCGCGCAGCATCCTTGCTGCCGCCGGCACGCCGTATGCCGTGGCAGCGATGGTCGCGTTCCTGTTCGCGGCCAGCGGACCCGTGGCGATCATCCTCGCAGTCGGCGCGCGGGGCGGCCTTGCCGAATCCGACATCGCCTCCTGGATCTTCGCCGCGTTCTGCCTGAACAGCGTGATCTCGGTCGCTTTTACGCTGGCCTACCGGCAACCGCTCGTCTTCCTATGGAGCATTCCGGGCGCGGTGCTGGTCGGCCCGGCGCTCGGCCATCTCGCCTTCGCCGAAGTGGTCGGCGCGTTTCTCGCCACCGGCGTGCTGATGCTTCTGCTCGGCCTGTCGGGCTGGGTGCGCCGCGCGATGGAGGCGGTGCCGATGCCGATCGTGATGGCGATGGTTGCCGGGGTGTTCCTGCGCTTCGGCGTGGATCTGGTGCTCGCTTTCCGCGACCAACCCTGGATCGCCCTGCCGATGACGGTGGCATTTGCTCTTCTCAGCGCTCTGCCCGGCCCCTCGAGAGTGCTTCCGCCGCTCATCGGCGCCCTGATCGCGGGCGCGCTCGCCATCGGCGTCCTTGGAGCGTTCAAGCCGCCGGCCGCCACGCTGTTCACGCTGGCTGCGCCGAACCTGTACCTGCCTCAGTTCTCGTGGGCGGCGATGGTGGAGCTCGTGGTGCCGCTCGCGATCACCGTTCTCGCGGTGCAAAACGCGCAGGGCGTTGCCATCCTCGCGGCCAACGGCCACCAGGCGCCGGTCAACGCGATCTCGGCTGCGTGCGGCGTCGGGTCGGTGGTGACGGGACTGTTCGGCGCGGTCTCGACGTGCCTGACCGGACCGGTGACCGCAGTGCTTTCGAGCGCCGGCGAGACGCATCGCCAATACACGGGAGCGCTGTTCTTCTGCCTGCTCGCCGCGGCGTTCGGGGGTCTCGCGCCGTTCTTCACCCGGTTGCTGCTCGCCACGCCGACGGCCTTCATCGCCACGCTCGCCGGCCTCGCGATGCTGCGCGTGCTGCAAACTGCGTTCACTGCTTCCTTCGGCGGGCGCTTCAGCTTCGGCGCGCTGATCTGCTTCCTGGTCACCGTGGCCGACGTGCCGATCCTGCAAATCGGCGCGCCGTTCTGGGGGCTGGTCTTCGGGCTCGCGGTCTCGTGGCTCCTCGAGCGCGGCCGTTCGGGATAACCTCGGTTATATTTGCCGGCGATGAAAATCCTGGTCGCGTGCCTGATGATCGCGCTCTCGCCGGCGGCTTGGACGCAGAGCGACTATCCGAACCGTCCTGTACGCCTGGTCGTCACCGTGCCGCCGGGCGGCGCGGCCGATTTCATCGCGCGCCTGGTCGGCGCGAAGCTCGCCGAGTCGCTCGCCCAGCCGGTGCTGGTCGACAACCGCGCCGGCGCCGGCGGCACCATCGCGGCCGACTCGGTCGCCAAGGCGCCCGCCGACGGCTACACGCTGCTGCAAAACTCGATCACCACGCACGGCGTCGGGCCGCATCTCTACGCAAGACTGCCCTACGATCCGGTCAAGGACTTCGCGCCCGTCACCGGGCTCGCGCTGCTGCCGCTCATCATGGCGATCAACGCCGATTTGCCCTTCAAGACGGTGGAGGCGCTGATCGCCGGTTCGAAAAAGGGGAGTCTGAATTTCGCCTCCTCCGGAAACGGGGGTGCACCGCACATGGCGGCAGAGCTCTTCAAGAGCGAGACGGGCGCGTCGATCACCCATGTGCCGTACAAGGGCAGCGGCCCGGCGGTGGCCGACCTCGTCGGCGGGCGGGTGCAGATCATGTTCGACGCCGCGCCTTCGCTGATCCAGCATGTCAAAAGCGGCAAGCTGCGTGTGCTCGCCGCGGCGAGCGCGCAGCGCAACCGCCTGCTGCCCGAGGTGCCGACCTTCGCCGAGCTCGGCTACCCGAAGGTCGCGGTCTCGCTCTGGTACGGCCTGCTCGCGCCGGCCGGCACGCCGCGCCCGGTCATCGATCGATTGAACCGGGAGACACGCAAGGTGCTGGAATCTGCCGACATCCGGGAAAAGCTGCTCGCGCAGGGCGCCGAGCCGATGCCGGGCAGCCCGGAGGCCTTCGCTTCTTTCATGCACGAGGAGTCGGCGAAATGGGCGCCGGTCGTGAAGCACGCGGGCGTGAAGCTGGACTGACTCCGGCTCTCGCCCGGTTCCTTGCGCAATCCAGGTGGGAGGACGTCCCCGCGGCGATCCGCCACCAGGGCAAGCGCGGGATTCTGAACGCGCTCGGCTGCATTCTCGCCGGCCGCGACGATCCCGCGATCGCGATCGTGCGGAAAGTGTTCCCTCTCGAAGACGCGCTGATCGACGCTGCGGCGGCGACCGCGCACGATTACGACGACACGCACCTGCCGACCGTGATCCACGCGACGCCGCCCGTTGCGGCCGCCGTGCTGTCCATTGCGAGGAAGCAGAAGGTGAGCGGCGCGGAGCTGCTGCATGCCTTCGTTCTGGGCGTGGAGACGAGCTGCCGCATGGGCAACGCGGTGATGCCCGGGCACTACGAGCGCGGCTGGCACATCACGAGCACCTGCGGCGTGTTCGGCGCGACCGCCGCGGCGGCGAAGCTGCTGCGCCTGGACGAGCGCCGGATGGCCTCGGCGCTGGGGATCGCTGCGACGCAGGCATCCGGCCTGGTCGAGGTGCTGGGCAGCATGGCGCGCGTGCTCAATGCGGGATTCGCGGCCCGGAACGGCCTCGCCGCTGCGCGTCTAGCCGCCGGTGGATTCGAAGGTCCGCGCGCGCCGATCGAGGGCCTGCGCGGGTTCGTTAACGTGTTCGGTGGCAACGCCGATCTCTCGCAGCTCACGCAGCGGCTGGGCGAGCACTGGGAGATGAAGCAGGTCGCGTACAAGCCGTATCCGTCCGGCGTGGTGCTGCACGCGCTCATCGATGCCTGCCTGGAGCACCGCGAAAAGCTGAGAATCGCGCAGTCCATCCAGGTCCTTCTGAGCCCGCTCGCCGTGGAGCGTACCGATCGCCCCGAGCCGCGCAACGCGATCGAAGCGCGCCTCAGCGCGCAGCATGCGGTGGCGGTCGCGCTCCTCCATGGCGAGGCGGGACTCGCGCAGTTCAGCGACGCCGCGGCCGTCGATGGCGAGGTGCAGGCGATGCGGCGACGGATCGGCGTGGCGGCCGACCCCAGTCTCGACAAGATGGCGGCGCGCATCCGCGCCGATGGGGCCGCCCTCGAGGCGCCCGCGTCGCTGCCGATGGACGACGCGAGGCTGGAGGCCAAGTTCGCGCGCCTCGCCGGCGCGCAAGGCCCTCGACTGGTAGAAACCGTCCGCTCGCTCGAGACCCTGGACCGGGTTTCGCTACCCTGATTGGCGCTCTTTCAGACGAACGGCGCGCTTTTCGGGAGGGGCGGCGTGCTTTTCTGCCTTCGGCGTGGTTTTTGTCACTTGCTAACAGGACGAAATGGTAGTTAAATGAAGCACCTCCGACACGAAGTTAATAACTAACTGGAGGCAGGGACCGGAGGTCGCAACCGGCCCTTGAATCACAGGCCGATCAGCACCCGCCTGACGAGACGCAGCCCCGTCAGCGAGTCCTGATCGGCCTTTTCCTTTCTGAGATCGCCCAACCGGACTGGTAAGTGCTCTTTTGCCTTCATGTCCGGCGGCGCTCTGCGATCAAATGCGCGAGACATGCGCAGCAACGCAAAAACCCGCCATGCAGAGGGGCAACCATGAATGAACGCTGGAGCTGGATCATCCGCTACGCCGTCGTGATCGCCGCCGCGCTCGCGCTGGGCGCGGCCTTCGGGGAGATGTCGCTGTTCAAGACCACCCGCCTGGGCAGGACGGGGCTGAGCGCCGCGAACCTGGTCCAGTTCCTGGCCTACGGCCTGGCGCTCGCGATTCTCTGGCTCGCCGCGCGCCGGGCGGCTGCACTGCTTCCAGCCGACGACGTGCGCTGGAACGTCCTGAAAAGCACGCTGCTTCCCCTCACCACGCTCATCGTGGTCTCGGCGGGGCAGGCGGTGCTGCTCATCATCGTCGGGCCGCTCATGAGCAAGGCCTGGCATCAGACTTACAGCTGGATCTCGGTCACCGCGATCATCCTCAGCGCCGCGTGGCTGCTCGCCGCGGTGCTCACCGGCTCATCGTCGCTCGCGCCGCTCTTCGGCGGCCGCATGTCCCGGCGCAGCCATCGGGTCGGGCACCAGGCATAGCTTCCGGGCCGATCGGAGTCGCTGCGATGCCGGTGAAGAGATTGTCCACCGTCCTCCCGATCGGCCTTTTTTTCTTCGTCCTCGCGGGGTGCGCGAGCGCCCCGCAGCCCGTCGAGCGCGCGGGCGGCGGCGCCGCCGAGCACGCGAGCGGCGACACCGCTGGGCGCGCCGCGCAGCAAGCCGCGCAGCTCGTCGGCAAGCCCTACCGCTACGGTGGCGCCAGCCCCTCGATCGGCTTCGACTGCAGCGGCCTGGTGCAATGGAGCTACGCGCAGGCCGGGCGCAAGCTCCCGCGCAGCACCGATGAGCAACGCGTGGTCGCCCAGCGGATCAAGGTCTCCGAGCTGCGCCCCGGCGACCTCATCTTCTTCGACCAGGAAGGCAAGAAGAACTCGCACGTCGGCATCTACGTCGGCAACGGCGAGTTCGTGCACGCGCCCTCCTCGGGCAAGCGGGTGCGCCGCGACCGGGTCGACGCGCCCTACTGGAGCAAGCACATCTCGGAGGCGCGCCGCCTCAATGTCTAGGTCCGCCACGGGGATACGGGTGCGCAGACTTCTTGGCATCTCACTCGCGGCACTATTGACGTGCGTGTGCCTAACCGCGCGAGCCGACGAATCGAGCAACTGCAACCTCGTCATTATTCCACCTGGGGTAAAAGGTGAACCTTTGATTCCAAAGGCTGATCGGCTGCCGCCCGCGCTTCGCGAGCAACTCGGCGCGGTTCCGCTGGTTTTTCGGTTTCCGAATCCGTGGGAGGTTCCGGACACGTATTCGGGGTGTTTGAATTTGTGGCTCGAGGGCAACGTTCGGATGATCGAGGCAAGATTTTCGAACGGCCAGATTCAGTGGCTTCGAATGGGAGAGCGGTCGCTTTATTGCGAGTACACGGACAACCAAGTGACTCGAGAGGAAGTGGACGACGAATTCAAGAAAGCCCAAATCGCTGCGTATCCTCGCGTCGCGCGCGATGTGGCATTCTGTCCGCCCGGTGTTGCACTTGCGCTCCCCAAGTGGAGGAAGTAGGTGGGGGCTGAAGCAGTCGCATAGCTAGCCCACCAGCCGGCCGTTCAGCAGCCGCACACGGTCGCCCGCCTTCCAGGCGGGCGGGTTGGCGTAGGTCACCGTTCTTTCGCTGCCGTCGGACATGCGCACGCGGATCTGGTACTGGCTGGCGGATTCGGTTTTCCTGCCCTTGAGCTCAACCAGCTTCACCGCGACCACCACGCCGCAGTCGACGCAGCCCCGGTCGAGCGGCTTC
Source organism: Burkholderiales bacterium (assembly GCA_044870335.1). Lineage (GTDB taxonomy): Bacteria > Pseudomonadota > Gammaproteobacteria > Burkholderiales > SG8-39 > SCGC-AG-212-J23. The sequence continues at coordinate 58,142 of JBIOYV010000140.1, forward strand.
GCTGCGACTGCGACGCGCACCTCGCCGGGCCCCGTCGTGCGCGACATGTACGCCACGATGCCGGCGATCGCGCCAAGGCCGATCATGATCACGCTCGCCGCGGAGAGCGCAATGAGGGATTGGATTCTCATGCGGACCAACATGCGCGCGCTGCTTTGAGCCTCGTGCGGCCGATGCTGCGCCGAACGGAGGATTTTGTGAACTAATGCCCAACGCGGGGGCGGCGCGCGGTATCGTAGTTCACCACCGAAGGAGAGCACCGTGTCCGACTACCTTCCGCATCTCAAGCTTACCCACGATGGCGCGCTGAAGATGCTCCGCGCCGGAATCGCCAAGGCGCTGGAGATGAAGCAGCCGCAGTGCATCACGATCACCGACGACGGCGGGCACCTGCTCGCCTTCGTGCGCATGGACGGCGCCAAGGTGCTGAGCATCGATTCGTCCCACAAGAAGGCGATGACCGCGGCGTCCGCGCGCGCGCCGTCCGGCCAGGCCAACGTCGCGAACGAGGTCAAGCTCGCCTTCGCGACCGGCGGCAAGCTCACCAACCTGCTCGGCGGGCTGCCGATCGTGGTCGATGGTCATGTCATCGGCGCGATCGGCGTCGGCTCGGGCACCGGCGAGCAGGATCTCGAGGTGGCGAAGGCGGCGATCGCCGCGCTTCCCGGCGCGAAGCAGTTTTGAGAGCGCTCGTCCTCAGGCAGCACGGCGAAATCGACGACCTGCGGGTGGTGAACGACCATCCGCAGCCGAAGGCGGCGGCGGGCCATGCGGTGATTCGCGTGCACGCCGCGTCGTTCAACCACCACGACGTCTTCACCGTGAAGGGCATGCCGGGCATCAAGGTGCCCATGCCGGTGGTCATCGGCCTCGACATGGCCGGCGAAGTGGTCGAGACCGCGACGCCGGGATGGAGGCCGGGCGAGCGCGTGCTGGTCAATCCGCTCAACAAGGAACGCGGGCTCATGGGCGAAGCGCTCGACGGCGGCATGGCCGAGTATTGCCTAGTATCGGCGGACCAGCTCGTGCGCATGCCCGACAACGTGAGCTTCGTCGATGCCGCCGCGTTGCCGGTGGCCTACGGCACGGCGCACCGCATGCTTGTGACGCACCGCACGCTCGCGAAAGGCGAGCGCGTGCTGGTGCTCGGCGCCTCGGGCGGAGTGGGCATGGCGTGCGTGGTGCTCGCGAAAAGAATCGGCTGCGAGGTCATCGCCTGCGCTTCGAGCGACGACAAGCTGGCGCGGCTGCGCGAGCTCGGCGCCGATCAGGTGGTGAACTACGAGAAAACCGATTTTTCGAAATGGGTGATCGAAAAATACGGCAAGCCGCAGCGGCGAAGCCACGAAGGCGGCGTCGACTGCGTGGTCAACTTTACCGGCGGCGACACCTGGGTGCCCTCGCTCAGGTGCGTGAAGCGAGGCGGCAGGATCCTGGTGTGCGGCGCCACCGCGGGCTTCGATCCGAAGGAGGACCTGCGCTACATCTGGAGCTTCGAGCTCAGCATCATCGGATCCAACAGCTACACCGACGAGGACCTGCGCGCGCTCCTCGAGCTGGTGTCGAGGGGTGAGATCAGGCCCGCGATCGACCGCGTGCTGCCGCTCGAGCGCGCGGCCGAGGGCCTGCGCCTCATCCGTGACCGCGAGGTCGTCGGCAAGGTGGTGGTGACGCCATGACCGCTGTGACCAAGGAAGAGCTCCAGCGATTGATCACGCGGGGGCCGTATCACCGCTGGCTCGGCCTCGAGGTAATCGACTGCGGCGAGGACTTCGTGGAAGTGAAGGCGGCCTGGCGTGAGGAATGGATGGCCAATCCGGACCGCAAGCACACGCACGGCGGGATCCTGGCCGCGCTGATCGACCTTGGCGCGGACTGGGCGCTGACATCGCGCAGCGGCCACGCGGTGCCGACGATCGACATGCGGGTCGACTACCACCGCGCGGCAATGCCCGGCGACCTGGTGGTGAAGGGCAGGGTAATCAAGTTCGGCGGTCAATTCTCCGTGTGCGAGGCGCAGGTGTTCGACGCCGAGAACCGGCTGATCGCAAGCGGGCGGGGCACCTATTTCACCGGGCCTCTGAAATAATGACCACTCGAGAAGGAGCCACAATGAGATCCAGGAGGAGCTTCATCATCGCGCTCGCGGCGGCGTCGCTTTCCGCACCGGCGCTCGGGCAGGGGTATCCCAACAAGCCGATCCGGCTGGTGGTGCCGTACGCCGCGGGCGGCGTATCCGACATCATGGGCCGCGCGCTAGCGCAGAAGCTCGGCGAGCTGATCGGCCAGCCGATGATCGTCGAGAACCGCGCCGGCGCCGCCGGCGCGCTCGGCACCGATGCAACCGCGAAATCTGCGCCCGACGGCTACACCATCGTGCTCTCGAGCCTCACCGCGTATGCCATCGCGCCGAACATGAACAAGAGCGTGACCTACGATCCGGTGAAGGACTTCAGCGCCATCGGCGGCGTCGCGATCGCGCCCAACATCCTGACGGTGAATGCCTCGGCGCCGTTCAACACGCTGAAGGAGCTGGTCGAGTACGCCAAGGCGAACCCCGGCAAGCTCACCTTCGGCTCCTCGGGCGTGGGCAGCATCGGCCACCTCTCGGGCGAGGTGCTGCGCACCAGCGTCGGGGCGCAGATGCTGCATGTGCCCTACAAGAGCGCGGGGGTGGCCTATCCCGACATGTTCGCCGGCAACGTCTCGATGGTGTTCGATACGCTGCCCTCCGCGATCCAGCACATCCGCTCGGGCAAGGCGAAGCCGATCGCGGTGCTCTCCGACAAGCGCTCGCCGCTGCTGCCCGAGGTGCCGACCTTCGCAGAGGCGGGCTTCCCCGAGGCCACGCTGCGCTTCTGGTTCGGCCTGCACGGCCCGGCGAACATGCCCGCGCCGGTGGTGCAGAAGCTGAACGAGACTCTGAACCACGCGCTCGCGGCGCCGGACCTGCGGGAGCGCTTCTCGACGCTCGGCGCGGATCCCTATCCGACCACGCCGCAGCAGCTCACCGAGCTGGTGCGCGCCGACATGGACAAGCTCGCCAAGACGATCAAAGCCGCCGGGATTGCGCGAGAGTAGCAAGCCTGGCGCGGGCGAGGTTGCGGTCGATCTTGCCTGCGCCGTTCAGCGGCATGTCGCGCTCGGCGATGATCTCCACGAAGCGCGGGTGAGCGTACTTGGGCCCCTCGTCGAGGCAATAGGCCTTGATCTCCTCCGCGCTGGCCGACGCGCCGCGCTTGAGCACTACTAGCGCAGCGGGCACGTAGCCCTTGACCGCATGCGGCACCGGCGCCACCACGGCGTTCGCCACCGCGGGATGGCGAAATAACAGATCCTCGACCTCTTTGGGATAGATGTTCTCGCCGCCGCAGGAGAACATGTCGTCGACGCGGCTTTTGAAGTAGTAGAAGCCCTGCGCGTCGCGCCGGAACACGTCGCCTGTGCGCAGCCATCCGTCGATGAGCTTGTCGCGCGTCACATCGGTCCGCTTGTGGTAACCGAGGCAGTTGTAGGGCGACTTCAGCCAGAGCTCGCCCTCGTCGTCCCGGTCGTTTCCGTCCGGACCGACCAGGCGCACCTGGTACTCGGGGGCCTGCACGCCCGGCGAGCCGCGCGGCACCGGCCGGCCGTCGAGCGGCTCGCGGAACGGGCTGCCGCCCTCGGTGAGCCCGTAGCTTTCGCCCACCCGCACGCCGGGGATCGCGCGCTCGACCTCGTCCATCAGCTCGTGCGTCACCACCGCGGAGCCGATGGTGAAGCTCCTGAGGCTCGAGAGATCGAGCTTCGAGAGCTCGTCGCGGTGCTGCAGAAACATGGTGAACACCGCGGCGACGCCGCGCGAATAGCTGCACTTGTATTTTGCGAGCGCCTCGAGATAGCCCTTGGGCTCGTAGCCCGGCATCAGCACGAACGAGCCGCCGGCGTAGAGCATCGGCTTCACCGTGCCGCGCATCGCGTTCTTGTGAAAAAGCGGCAGGGCGATGAGCCCTCGATCGTCGGGCTTCGTCGGCCAGTAGCGCTGGTTGTACTGCACGTACCAGAGCATGCCGGCGTGGGTCATGATCGCGCCCTTCGGCAGTCCGGTCGAGCCCGAGGTATAGGGCTGGAACGCCTGCGCGTTCGGCGCAAGATCGGGCGGTTCCTTCAGTCTCGGACTTTCATCCCGTAGCGTCTCATATACGGAATTGACCGTGACGCGGTGCGGCACGGTCGCCGACACCGCCATCGCATCCGGATGCGCGTCGGGCTCGACGAACGCCGCGACGCATTCCGCGTCCTCGAGGATGAACTTCAGCGTATCGCGCGCAAGGCGCGTGTTGATCGCGACCGGAATGGCGCCGGCGCGCATCGCGCCGAAGAAGATCTCCAGAAACTCGACCCGGTTGCCGACGATCATGCCGACGCGCTCGCCGGGCTTCACGCCGCGCTCTTGCAGCAGCCCCGCGACCCGGTCGGCGCGCTCGTCGAGCTGCGCGTAGGTGATGCTGCGCTCGATGCCGCCGTACAGGTCGATGATCGCGACCTTCTGCGGGAACCTTTCGACCGAGGCGGCGAAGAAATAGCCGAGATTAGTTCTTCTGCTCACCGAGATAGGAGGCGATCATCCAGGCATAGACCCGGGCGGCATCGAAGGTCCGGTCGACCGACGCCATGTCGAGGTCGGTGTGGGCGAAGGCCTGCTCGCCCGAGCCGAAGTTCGCGGTCGGGATGCCGACATGGTTGAGGTAGCCCTGGTCGTGCGCCGACTGGCCGAAAAAGCTCTCGGGCGCCGCGCCGAGCATCGCCTCGCAGCCGGCCGCGAGCAGCCGCACCACGGGCGAGTCCTCGGTGACGAGGCTCGGGTACATCACCGCGCCTTTCTCCACCTCGAAGCGCAGCGGCCTGCCGGAAACCGGGTCTTTCCAGCCTTCCAGGCTGCGCGCCACGCGCGCGATCTCCTCGAGCGCCGCGTCGGCGTCCTCGCCGGGAAGCAGGCGCCGGTCGAGGCCGACCTCGCAGCGGTCCTGCACGGTGTGGGTGGACTTCGGCAGGCTCTCGAGGCGATTGCACGTCAACCACGCCGTGCCGAGCTGAGGATGGGAGCGGTTGTTGGGAATTTCGGCCGCGAGCCGCCGCAGGAGCTCCATGGCGCCGGTGACCGCGTTCGCGCCGTCGTTGGGCCGGCTCGAATGCGCGGCTTTGCCGTGCACGGTCACCTTCACGTCGACGCGGCCACGGTTGCCGAGCTGGAGCTTCAGGCTGTTGCCGTAGACGAAGGCCATGTCGGCGCGCACGCCTTCCTTCTCGACCACGTTCCTGATCGCGTCGTGCTTGCCGGTCTCGCCCGAGACGCAGCAGATGAAGTACAGCTTGCCATCCAAAGTAATTTCAGATTTTTGAACAGCTTCTATCGCGTGGAGCATCGCGGCCATGGTGCCCTTCTGCTCGCTCGCGCCCTTGCCGAGCACCGCCTCGCCGGGGAGGCCGTGCGGCGTGGCGTCGATGACGCTGCCGCCGTACGGGTCGGGCATGGTATTGGGCGGCTGGTTCATCGCGTGCGCGACCAGCATCAGCGAACGGCCGCTGCGGCCGCTGCCTTTTTCCGCGATGAGGTTGCCCATCGCGTCCAGGCGTACGCTCGACATGCCGAGCGCCTTCAGGCGCGGAACGAGCGCCGCCTTCATGAACTCGCGCAGCTGCGGCTCGTCCTCGAGGAGGTCGGTCTGAGGCGAGGGCACGCGCACCAGCTCCTGGAACAGCGCCCGCGCGCGTGTCCGGGACAGATGCGGCGAAAGCTTGTGAAAGAGACTTGCCTCCACACACACTCGCAAAACAAAATAGCAGCGGCAGCAAAACGGACGTTAACACAAGATGAGAACACCGCAGCGCATCGCCCTGATCGGGTACGGCGCCGTCTCGCAGGCGGTGCTGCGACACTTCGCGGCTCACGGCATCGAAGCGCTTTGCGTGCTGCTGCGGCCGGGACGGAAGGACTCGAAGCGCCCCGAGCCGCCGCGGCCGCTGCGCTTCGTGGACGACGTGAACGAGATGCTGTCGCTCGAACCCGATCTCGTCATCGAGTGCGCCGGCCAGGGCGCGGTCGCGCAATACGCGGAGAAGGTGGCGAGCGCAGGCGCCGACCTGATGACGATCTCGATGGGTGCGTTTGCCGACGCGGCCCTCCTCGAGCGCGTCAAGGCGGCGGCGCAGAGGACGGGCGCCCAGATCGTCATCCCCGCCGGCGCGGTCGGCGCGCTCGACCTGCTCGCCGCGGTGCGAAGCGAGGGCATCGAGCGCGTGGTGCTTCGCTCGATCAAGCCGCCGCTCGCATGGCTCGGCACCGCCGGCGAGAAGGCGGTCGACCTTTCCGCGGTCCGTGAGGCGGTGTGCTTGTTCAAAGGCAACGCGCGCGAGGCGGCGAGCACCTACCCGATGAACGCGAACGTGGCCGCGGCGGTGGCGCTGGCGGGCGTGGGCTTCGAGCGCACTGCGGTCGAGCTGGTGGCCGATCCCCATGCGGGCGGAAATCGCAACGAGATCCTGGCCGAGGGAACCTTCGGCCGCTTCGAGATCAGGATGCTGGGAAAGACTCGCCCCGAGGCGCCGCGCACCTCGATCTCGGCCCCGCTCAGCATCGTGCGCGCGGTGCTCAATCGCGGGTCCGGCATCGTCGTCTAGCGATGGGCTCGCTGCTGATCGAGAACGCCGCCGTCCTGACCCTGGACGAGGCCGACCGTTTCATCGAACGCGCCAGCGTCCTCATCGAAGGCAACCGCATTTCGCGGGTAGGCGAAGTGGACCGCCGGCGGGCCGATCGGGTGATCGACGGCCGGCGCTTTCTCGCCATGCCGGGGCTGGTGAACGCCCATACCCACACGCCGGGCGCACTTTCGGCCGGCACGCAGGACAGCGCGAGCCATCCCGCCTTCATGTGGCTCAACCAGGCCGACACCAGCGGGCGCACGCCGCGCGAGGTCTACGTGAGCGCGATGCTCAACTCGGCGCAGATGCTCCTCGGCGGCATCACCACCTCGCTCGACCATTTCCCGGCGCAGAACTTCGGCCCGGAGGACGTCGCCGCGGTGGTCAAGGCTTACCGCGACTCGGGGATGCGCACCGTGCTCGGGCTGCGCGTGTTCGACGACGACTTCGGCGACATCTTCCCCAGCGACCGGCCGCTGCCCGCGGACCTGGCGAAGGACCTCGAGCGCATCAAGCCGCTGCCGCCCAAGCCGCTTCCCGAGACGCGGAGGCTCATCGAGGACGCGATCCGCCTGCACCACAAGCCGGACGAGCGCGTCTCGGTGTTCCCGGCGCCCACCAACCCGGTGCGCTGCAGCGACGAGCTGCTCACCATGTGCCGCGAGCTCGCCGAGCGCCACGACCTGGGCATCCACACCCACCTCCTGGAATCGAAGGTCCAGACCAGCCTCGCGCAGCGCCGCTACGGCCGCACCATGGTGCAGCAGCTCGAGCACCTCGGCTTGCTGAGTCCGCGCCTCTCCTGCGCGCACACCATCTGGATCGAGGACGAGGACATCGAGCGCCTCGCCGCGAACGGCACGGTGGTCGTGCACAACCCCGAGAGCAACCTCAAGCTCGGTACCGGCATCGCGCCGATCGCGAAGATGCTCGCCGCGGGCGTGAGCGTGGCGCTCGGCACGGACGGCAGCGTCACCAACGACAACCTCGTGCTGCACGAGGCGATCCGCCTCGCGGCGATGCTCGGCCGGGTGGCCGAGCGCGAGCGCGCCAAGTGGGTGACTGCGCGGCAGGCGCTCGCCATGGCGACCGAGGGCGGGGCGAAGGCGGTACGGATGTCCGAAAGCATCGGACGCATCCAGGCCGGCTACCGCGCCGACGTGGTGCTCTACGACCTCGATACGCCGGCGTGGACGCCCTTCAACGACCCGGTCCAGCAGATGGTGTTCGCCGAGACCGGGTCGAGCGTCCATACCGTCATCGTCGACGGCGTGGTCGTGGTCGAGGATCGCGAGATCAAGGCGTTCGACGCCGGCGCGATCATCGCCGAGGCGAAGCCCATGCTGCGCGCGATCCGCGACCGCAACAGCGACCTCTACCGGTTCGCCCGCCGCATGGCCGAGCTTTTCCCCTAGCCGCCGACGCCGAGGTAGGTGGCGGTCACCTGGCGCTCCGCGCGCAGGGCGGCGGGCGTGCCCTCGAACACCACCGTGCCGTGGTCGATGACGTAGACGCGGTCGGCGAGCTGCAGGGCCATCTCGGCGTTCTGCTCGACGAGCAGCATGCTCACCCGCTCGGCCTTGAGGCCGCGGATCGTGTCCATCACCGCGTTCACCACGAGCGGCGCGAGGCCCTGCGAGGGCTCGTCGAGGAGCAGCAGCTCGGGGCCGGTGAGGAGCGCGCGCGCGATGGCGAGCATCTGCTGCTCGCCGCCCGAAAGCTCGCGCCCCTTGTTGGCGAGCCTCTCGGCGAGCTTGGGGAAGCGCTCGAGCACCGTTTCCATCCGCCAGCGCGACCCCGCCCGCTGCGCGATGACCAGGTTCTCCTTCACGGTCAGGTAGCTGAAGATGTCCCGGGTCTCGGGGACGAGCGCGATGCCCATGCGCGCGATGCGGTGCGGCGGCGCGCCGGCGATCGAGCGCCCCTGGTAGCGGATCTCGCCCCCGCGCGGCGGGGTGAGGCCGGTGATGCAGCGTAGCGTGGTCGTCTTGCCGGCGCCGTTGCGGCCGAGCATCGCCACGACCTCGCCTTCGGCCACGCGGAGCGACAGGCCGTGCAGGATGTGACCCATCCCATAGTACGCATCGACATTCTCGACCTGGAGGATCAGGCGGCCACCCCGCCAAGATAGGCGCGCCGCACCTCGGGATCGCGCTGGATCTCGGCCGGCGTTCCCTCGGCGATCAGCCGGCCGAAGTGCATCACCGAGATGCGGTCCGACACGCTCATGATGATGTCCATCTTGTGCTCGATCAGCACGATGGTGTAGCGGCCCTGCGTTTGCCCGGGTGCGGGCGCCTTGAGCGAGCGCACCAGCGCCACCATCCTGCGCGTCTCCTCGGGCGAGAGGCCGGCGGCCGGCTCGTCGAGGAGCAGCACGCGCGGCGCAGCGGCGAGCGCGATGGCGAGCTCGAGCTGGCGCTGCTCGCCGTGCGAGATGGCGCGCGCCGGCTGGCCGGCCTTGCCCGCGAGCCCCACATCCGCCAGGGCTTTTCTTGCCGTTGAAACCAGCTCCGGATAGCGCTCGGTGTGCCGCCACAGCAGGCCCGACCACGACGGGCTGCGCGCGAAGGCGGCGATCCAGACGTTGTCGAGGAGCGAGAGCGCGGGAAACACGTTGGTGCGCTGGAACGAGCGCGCGATGCCGAGGTGGGCGACGCGGTGCGCCGGGGTGCCGGTGATCCTCCTGCCGTCGAGAAGGATGTCGCCCGCGCTCGGCGCGAACGTGCCGGTGAGCAGGTTGAAAAGCGTGGTCTTGCCCGCGCCGTTCGGGCCGATGATCGAGTGCAGCGTCCCGGCTTCGACCGCGAGCGAAACGCCGTCGACGGCGGTGAGGGCGCCGAACGCCTTGCTCAGGCCGCGCGTCTCGAGGAGCGCCATCTCGTTTTCCAAGCTACGAACCTCGACCAGGCCTCGATCACCCCGCCGCGCAGGAACAGCACCACGAGCACGAACGCGACCCCCAGCAGCAGCGGCCAGCGCTCCCACAGCACGCTCACCGACTCGGACAGCCAGATGAACACGAACGAGCCGATGATCGGCCCGTAGAGCGAGCCGCTGCCGCCGATGAGCGTGGCGAACACCACGTTGCCCGAGAACACGAAGCTGATCGCCTCGAGCGGCACGATGCCGAAGAGCATGGCGTAGAGGACGCCGGCGAGCCCGGAGAATGCGCCGGCAAGGACGAAGGCGGCGAGCTTGAAGCGCGGCACGGCGTAGCCGACCGCCGCCGCGCGCACTTCGTTCTCGCGGATCGCCTGCAGGATCTTGCCGATGGGCGATTCGACGATGCGCTTCATCGCCCAGAGCGAGGCGAGAAAGAAGACCGAGACGAAGCCGTAGTAGACCAGCGGGTTCCTGAAATCGACGCCGAGCAGCACCGGGCGCGGGATCCCGGGCATCCCGTCCTCGCCGCCGGTGACGCTGGTCCACTGGTAGGCGACGAAATAGAACAGCTGGTTCAGCGCGAAGGTGAGCATGATGAAGTAGATCCCCGAGCGCTGCACGCAGAGGTAGCCGACGGCCAGGGCCGAAACCGCACCGACGCCGATCCCGGCGCCGAGCGCGGCGAACACATTCAGGCCGTGGTACTTCAGAAGATAGCCCGCGACGTAGGCTGCGGAGCCGAAGAACGTCGCCTGGCCGAAGGAGAGCAGGCCGGTGTAGCCGATGAGCAGATTCGCGCCCAGCCCGAAGATGGCGAAGATCCAGATCTCGGTGGCGATCGCCGGCCGCACCAAGATGGGTAGCACCATCACCGCCGCGATGATTGCCAGATTCTTGATATTGATTGCGCGCGTCATCGTGTTCCGAACAACCCCTGGGGTCGAAACACCAGCACCGCCGCCATCACGAGATAGATCACCGCGACCGACGCCTCGGTCCAGTAGGCGGCCACCACTGCCTGCGCCACGCCGATGAGCAGGCCCGCCGCGATGGCGCCGAGGATGTTCCCCATGCCGCCGAGCGCGACCACGACGAAAGCGATGCCGAGCATGTCGACGCCCATCCCGGGCGAGAGTCCGCGGATCGGCGCCGTCAGCGCGCCGGCGATGCCGGCGAGATAGGCGCCGAGGGCGAATGCGACCGTGAACAGGCGGTGGATGTCGATGCCGAGGAGCGACACCATCTCCCTGTTCTCGATGCCCGCGCGCATGATGGCGCCGTAGCGCGTCTTCTCGAGGAAGAGCCAGGTGCCGACCACGAGGAGCCCTGCGGCGGCCATTACGAAGAGGCGGTATTTCGGATAGAAGGTGAAGCCGAGATCCACGCCACCGCGCAGCGCGGTCGGCGGCAGCTGGCTGATTCCGACCGGCCCCCAGACGAGGATGATCCCCTCGGCGAGGATGAGCGACAGGCCGAACGTGAAAAGAAGCTGATAGTCGTGCCCCGCGGCGTAGAGCCTGCGGATGCCCGCGTATTCGATGATCAAGCCAAGAAGGGCGACGCCCGCCGGGGCAACGATCAGGGCCAGCCAGAAATTGCCGAACGCGCCGATCGCGCTCACCGTGAGGTAGGCGCCCACGGCGAAGAGCGCGCCGTGGGCGAAGTTCGGGATGTTGAGGATCCCGGCGATGAGCGCCAGCCCCAGCCCCATGAGGGCGTAGAGCATCCCGGTGGCGATCCCGTTGAGAATCTGACCGAGTAATAGGTTCAAGGCTTGGGAAGAAAAGCGGGGACTATCGCTTTTTTCCCGGGTTCAGAATGCACCGATGTCTTTGCAGGCAGCGTATTCCTTGGGCAGCGGCGCATCTCCGGTGGCGATGATGTCGGCGAGGTCCAGCTCGTGCTTCATCGCCGACTTGGGCTTGCAGCGCAGGAAGAAGTAGGGCCGCAGCGTCTGGTGCGTGGCCGGGTCCACCCGCATCCGGCCCAGGAGGTCGTTGACCTCGAGGCCTTCGAGGGACTTGATCACCGCCTGCACGTCGTCGGATTTCGCCTTGTCGAAAGCCGCGAGCAGCATGCGGGTCATCGAGTAGGCGGCCGAGGGCGCGTAGCCCGGCGGCGTCTTGAACTTCGACTGGTAGCCCTTCACGAACTCGCGCGCCACCGGCGTGTCGGCGGTGTAATAGAAATTGGTCCCGACCCACAGGTTGTCGCGGATCTCGGGCGCGAGCTGGATCAGCTCCTCCACGCCCGAGGACCAGCTCATGATCAGCGGGATCTTGGGCGTCAGCCCGAAGTTGAAGATCTCGCGCGCGCCCGCGACCGCGTCGCCGCCGAAGTTGATCATCGCCACGGCGTCGGGCCGGTTGGCCGCCGCCTTTTGCGCGTAGTTCGAGAACTCGCGCTCGCCCAGCGGATGCCGGTCGGCGCCGACGAACTCCAGGCCATGCGTCTTCCCCACTTCCTTGATGTACTTCTCCACCGACCAGCCGAAGGCGTAGTCGGCGACCAGCAGGTGCCAGCGCTTCGCCTTCGGGTTCGCCTTCATGAAGTTGTCGACCACGGTCTTGGCCGCGGTGTAGGGGCTGGCGGCCCACTGGAACGAGTAGCGGTGGCAGCGGGCGCCGGAGATGTCCTCGGTGCCGCCGCTGACGAGGTGCAGCACTTTCTTGCGCTTCGCCACCTCCGAGACCGCGAGCGCCACGCCGGAGGACCAGGGCCCGATCATGAAGCGCGCGCCTTCGCCGTCGATCGCCTCCTCCGCCCGCCGCGTGGAGGTGCCGGCCTGCGTCGCGCCGTCGCGCGTCACGTACTTGATGGGCTTCCCGAGCACCTTCATGCCGCGCTCTTCGAGCGCCATCCGCATGCCGCGGTCGTTGAGCGGCCCGACGTCGGCGAACGCGCCCGTCTGGTCCCACAGCCCGAGGATCACGACTTCCTTCTGCTGCGCGCGGATGATGGCGGGAAAGCCCAGCACCGCCGCGCCGGCTGCGGCCTTGAGGAGGTTCCTGCGGCTGAATTGGCTCATGCGTTTCTCCCTTGGAAGGGTGGGAGCCTACTCCGCGCGGGGAGAATCGGGGAAGCTCCAGCGGGGAAGCGCCCCGCTTGTTTCGCTCTTGCGGGCAGAGTAGGCTGAATCGACCACCAGGGAGGCGCCATGGCGCAGATCGCATCGGCCGCGGGCAACGGGCTTCTCGATCGCAGGGCGTTCTTGCGCGCGAGCGGCATCCTGATCACCGGCTACGTCGTCCGCCCTGCGGCTGCCGAGCCGCTCGCCGACGCGCCGTGGAGCAAGGAGCCCGGCATGCTGGTGCCGGCGTACGGCGTGCCGTCGAAGTTCGAGAAGGCCGCGCTGCGTACGCTCTCCAATCCCAAGGGCGAGGCGCGCACCCAGCACGCGCGCACGCCGCACCACCTGCTGCAGGGCATGACCACGCCGAACGGCCTGCACTTCGTGATCTCGCACGCCGGCGACGCCGACATCGATCCGCGCGCGCACCGCCTCGCGATCCACGGCCTGGTGAAGCGGCCGCTCGTCTTCACGCTCGAGGCGCTGGAGCGCTACCCCATGGTCTCGCGCTTCACCTTCGTCGAATGCGGCGGCAACAGCGCGCCGCTCTTTTCTCCCGAGCCGATCCAGGCGAGCGTGCAGGCGCTGCACGGGCTCGCCTCGGGCGCGGAATGGACCGGCGTGCCGCTCTCCGTCCTGCTGGACGAAGCCGGCGTCGACCCTAAAGCGAAGTGGATCGTGGCGGAGGGCGCCGACGCGCCGCGCCTCTCGCGCAGCGTGCCGCTCGGCAAGGCGCTCGACGACGCGATGGTCGCGCTCTACCAGAACGGCGAGCGCCTGATGCCCGGCAACGGCTATCCCATGCGGCTGCTGCTGCCCGGCTGGGAAGGCAACATGAACGTGAAATGGCTGCGCCGGCTCGAGCTCACGGCGTCGCCCGCGATGAGCTACTACGAATCGCGCACGTATGCGCCGATCCTGCCCGACGGCAGGGCCTACCAGTTCTACTTCCTGCAGGAAGTGAAGTCCTTCATCACCCATCCCTCACCGGGGCTCGCGCTGAGGGGCCCGGGCTTCTACGAGATCTGCGGCATCGCCTATTCCGGCAACGGCCGCATCGCGAAGGTCATGGTGTCGGCCGACGGCGGCGCGAGCTGGGCGCAGGCGGCGCTCCAGGAGCCGGTGCTCGGCAAGGCGTTCACGCGCTTCCGCGTTCCCTGGCAGTGGAGCGGCGGCCCGGCGGTGCTGCAAAGCCGCGCCTGGGACGAGGCCGGCAACGTGCAGCCGACGCGTGCACAGATCGTCGCGGTGCGCGGCCAGGCCTCGCGCGTTCCGCCCGTCACCGCCTTCCCCAGCCAGCATTACAACGGTCCCACGAGCTGGGCGATCGACACGGGAGGGAGCGTGCGCCATGTCTACGCGTAAGTGGATTGGAACCGGGTTGGCTGTTTTTCTTTCACAGGTAGTTCTTGCAGCGGGTCCAAACCTGGGGCAGCCCATCACCGCCGCCGAGCTAGCGGCGTGGAGCATCAACGTGATGCCCGACGGCACGGGCCTGCCGCCCGGCAGCGGCACCTCGGCGAAAGGCGCGCCGATCTATGCGCAGAAGTGCGCGCATTGCCACGGCGAGCAGGGCAGGGGCGGCGTCAACGCTGCGGTGGTCGGCGGCGCGCCGGTGAAGAGCATGGATTCGACCAAGACCATCGCCAACTTCTGGCCATACGCCACCACGCTCTTCGATTTCATCCGCCGCGCGATGCCCTTTCAGCAGCCGCGTTCGCTGACCGACGACGAGGTCTACGCGCTAACGGCGTACATCCTGGCGCTGAACAAGCTGATCGGCGAACAGGACTTGATGGACGCGCGGACGCTTCCCAAGGTGAAGATGCCGAACCGCGACGGGTTCATTCCGCGCTTTCCGGAGAGAATGTAGCTCGATGCCGAATCCTGCCATGCAGGCGGAGATGATCCGTGGTACATAACGGCCGTTGTCAATAACAGGGAGGCTTCAAAAATGAACAAGAAGACCGTGATGAAGGCCAAAGCCCGGCTCAAGAAGGCGAAGGTCAAGCTCGCCGCGCTGCAGCGCAGGGCGAGGAAAGAGGCGGCGAGGATGGGGGCGGCGCTGAAAAGACATCAGCGTGCGCTGAAGGCCGCGACGAGAAGCTACAAGAAAGCGCGGAGCGCCTAGAAGATAGGAAAACGCTCGCCCTTCCGCGGCAAGCGCCGCGGAAGGGGGGTTCAAATCAGCGCGTCGCGCTAGCGGTTTTGCCGCTGATCGTAGGCTTTGCCCGCTCCGAATCCCACCATCGCGCCGCCGATGGTGCCGATCGCGCTGCCGCCGCCCACTGCCGCGCCGACGGCCGCACCCGTCGCAGTGCCTACCGTCTCGGCCTGCGTCGCACATCCGCTGACGCCCGCCAGCGACACCATCAAGCTGCTCACAACGATTCCTGCCCTGAACATGTCCGTGTCCTCGAGAAAGAGTTGATCGACGAAACGGATTAGAACAACGATCCCCAATTCGATTGGTATCAGATTGCTACCATTCGTAACGATGCCGAGCCGTCCGATCACGGAAATTTTCGCGGCGCTGCGCTCGACGGCGCCGTTCTGGTCGCTGCGCTGCCACGAAGAGAAGCGCGAGTCGCACGCCATGCGGCAGGACACGCTCGAGCCGCCGCGCCTGTCGCTGGACCGCGGGGCGATGCTCACGGCCGTGACCGAAGGCGGATACGGCTACTGCGCGACGAGCGATCTGTCGCGGGCCGGGCTGCAGAAGGCGCTCGATCGCGCCACGCAATGGGCCGAGGCGACGAAAGGGAGGAGCGCGTACCGCTTCGACCCTGCGGCAATGCCAGCGCCTCGCGGCGAATACGCAACTGGAGTCCTGCGGGAACCGCCTGGCAAAGGAGAATTGCAGGATCTGCTGGCCCGCGAGTGCAGGGCGGCGAAGATCGACGCCCGGATCGTCGAGCGCTACGCGGCCCTGGAGCTCGTCGACGAGGAGCGCCTCTATCTCACCAGCACGGGCGGCGAAGTCGCGCAGCGTTTCCGCTTCACGCTGCCGCACATGCGCGTGACCGCGAACGAAGGCGTGGAGACTCAGTCGCGCAGCCTCGACCACGCGCGGCAGGGCGGATTCGAGCAGGTCGAGCGCGCCGGATTCATCGGCAGCGGGGAACGGCTTGCCCACGACGCGTTGCAGCTGCTCGCGGCGCCGAACTGCCCATCGGGGAAGATGGATCTGCTCCTGATGCCGGACCAGATGATGCTGCAGATCCACGAGTCCATAGGCCACCCTCTGGAGTTGGATCGGGTTTTGGGCGATGAAAGAAACTACGCGGGCACGAGCTTCGTCACCCCGGAGATGATCGGCTCGTATCGCTATGGATCGGATCTCCTCGACGTTACCTACGACCCCCTGGAAGGCGAGCTCGCGACGTACGCGTTCGACGACGACGGCATGGCGGCGCGCAAGGTATTCCTGATCCGCAACGGCGTCCTGGTGTCGGCGCTCGGCGGCCCGGGCGTGGCCAACTCCCGCGCGAGCGGCTGGAACCGGCCGCCCATTCACCGGATGGCGAATCTGAACGTCGAGCCCGGTTCCAGCACTCTCGAGGAGATGATCGGGTCGATGCGCCGCGGGGTGCTGATGCGCACCAACGTGTCGTGGTCGATCGACGACTCGCGCAACAAGTTCCAGTTCGGCTGCGAATGGGGCGAGCTGGTCGAGGACGGCGCTCGCCGCGGCGTGGTGAAGAACCCGAATTATCGCGGCGTCTCGGCCACGTTCTGGCGCAGCCTGCGCAGCGTCGGCAGCCCGGCATCGTTCGAGGTGCACGGCACGCTCTACTGCGGCAAGGGCGAGCCCAATCAGGCGATCCATTGCGGCCATGCCGCGCCGGCGTGCCTCTTCTCCGGCGTCGAGGTGTTCGGCGGCCAATCCGCCTGAAGGAGGACTTAGTTCCTTATTCCCGCCCCCCGCGATGGTGACAAACTTCCTCCGAACGTTCGGTCCGGCGTGGCCGCAAGGGCAAGGGACGGCGCATGGGACTCTTCGATCGCTGGCGCAGCGCGGGGGACGGCCCTTCCGCGGAAGGGCAGGGCCTCGACGCGCTTGCCGCGGACATGACGAAGCAGGGCTTCATCATCATCACGCGCAGCGGCGGCGCCTATACGGTCTACTGGACCAGAAGGCCCGACGAGCGTCCGGCCCGCCAGACGAGCGTCCTCAGGCGCTCGGTGGAGGGCGCAGGCGCGACCGTCCTGGAGGCGCTGCTCGACTGCCGGGCGCAGGCGCTGAAGCAGCGCAAGGCCACGCCGACGACTCGCTAGCGGGAAGGTGTCATGCTGCGGCGGGGAGAAGCATCCAGCGCGTATCCAGGAGCGCGGCGAGCGCGAGGCCGGCGAGCGCGGCGCAGGCCGCACCGGTCTTCATGTCCCGCGCCAGGCTCCATTCGCGGTCGAGCTTTGCCAGGCGGTTCTCGATCGCCCACCGCGGCAGGCCACGGAACCGGGTGAGGCTCGCGACGGTCTCGCGCCGGATGCGCCGGCGTGCCTCGAGCAGCATGGAAAACCTCCTTGGCCTCGTCCGCGAGCAAGATTCGCTCCTCGAGCGCCCGCGATGAAAGCAAGGTTCTTCGAGCTCGCGGAGCGGCTCGGCCGCGCGCTGGAGGCCGGCGAAATGCTGCTTTGCGAATTCTCGGGCGAGCGCTCCGACTTCGTGCGCTTCAACCGCGGCAAAGTGCGCCAGGCGGGGAGCGTCGAGCAGGGCTACGTTTCGCTGCGCCTGATCCACGAGCGCCGCCAGGCATCGGCAACCCTCGCGCTCGGAAGCGAAGACATCGACGCCCCCAGGACGGCGCTCGACCAGCTCCGCGGCGTGCTCGAAGATCTGCCCGAGGATCCCTGGCTTCTCGTCAATGAAGCCCCGCGCTCGAGCGCAGCCGAGCGCCGCGGCGCGCTCGTCTCCGCCGGCGCGGTCGCGGAAGAAGTCGTCGGCAAGGCGCAAGGGCGGGACCTGGTGGGCATTTATGCCGGCGGAACGATCTGCCGCGGCTTCGCCAACTCGCTCGGCCAGCGCAACTGGCACGAAGTGGACAGCTTCAACTTCGACTGGAGCCTGTACCTCGAGGGCGACAAGGCGGTGAAGACCGGCTATGCCGGCTTCGAATGGAGCCAGGAGGCTTTTACCGGGAAACTGCACGCCGCCGCCGATCAGCTCAAGCACCTGGAAAAGCCGCGGCGGACCATCGCGCCGGGTGAATACCGCGTCTACCTCGCGCCGCGGGCGCTTGAGGAGATGATGGGGCTGCTTTCCTGGGGTGGCTTCTCGGCGCGTTCGCGGGCGACCAAGCAGAGCCCGCTTCTTCGGATGGAGTCGGCAAGCGCGCTGAGCGCGAAAGTGACGATGATCGAGAACACCGCGGAAGGGATGGCGCCGGGGTTCCAGGGCGAGGGCTTCGTGAAGCCGCCGCGCGTCACGCTGATCGAGCGCGGACGGCTGCGCGACGCGCTCGTCTCGCCGCGCTCGGCCAAGGAATACGGGCTCGCTCCCAACGCCGGGCGCGAGAGTCCCGAAGCGATGGAGCTTTCTCCCGGGGACCTCGAGAGCGGACAGATTCTCGACGCGCTGGACACGGGGCTCTACGTGAGCCACCTGTGGTACCTCAACTTCTCCGACCGGCCCGCGGGCCGCATCACCGGCATGACCCGCTTCGCCACGTTCTGGATCGAGCGCGGCCGCATTGTCGCGCCCGTCACGCCGATGCGCTTCGACGACTCGATCTACCGCATGCTCGGCGAGAACCTCGTCGAGCTCACGCGCGAGCGCGAGCTCCTGCCGGACGTTTCGACCTACGGCGAGCGGTCCACGTCGAGCTCGCACCTTCCCGGTGCGCTGATTTCTTCACTGAAATTCACGTTGTGACCGCACGTCGCGGGCGCCATGTGTGAAAAGGCGCATCGTGTTATCGGCGGCGGTTCGCTAAGCTCGCAGGATGCGGAAACCGGGTCGCCTGGCTGCGGCGGTATTGGTACTTCTGGCTGGGTGCGCCACACTGCCCGGCGACCCGCTACCCGGCGGGCAGCAGCAACGGCCCGGCGCGCAGCAGCAACGCACCGAGCGCGGCGCAGTCGTGCGGGGACCGGCGCTCGTCGAGGAGCTCCTGCCCGCTCGGCTCGGCGAGCGTCGCGGCTGGGCCGAGGACATGTACGCGGCGCTGTCGGCGTTGCGCGTCGAGCCGACCGCGGAGAACGTCTGCGCGGTCATCGCGATCATCGAGCAGGAATCGAGCTTCCGCGTCGATCCGTCGATCCCCGGGCTGCCGGAGCTGGCGCGGCGCGAGCTCGACAAGCGGCGCGAGCGCGCTGGCGTACCCAAGGTGGTGGCCGAGTCGGCGCTCAAGCTCGCCTCTTCGGACGGCCGTACCTACGGCCAACGGCTCGACGCCGCGACGACCGAGCGCCACCTTTCGGACATGTTCGAGGATTTCGCCAGCCGCGTGCCGCTCGGCAAGTCGCTTTTCGGAGAGCAGAACCCGGTGCGCAGCGGCGGCCCGATGCAGGTGAGCATCGGCTTTGCCCAGTTGCACGCCGCTTCCGCCCGCTACCCGTTCGCCCTGCAGGGCTCGATCCGTGACGAGGTGTTCACCCGCCGCGGCGGCCTCTACTTCGGCATCGCGCACCTCTTCGACTACGCCGCGCCCTACGACGACCTGCGCTACCGCTTCGCCGACTACAACGCCGGGCGCTACGCCAGCCGCAATGCCGCCTTCCAGAAAGCGGTGGGCGAGCTGACCGGCGCCGCGCTCGAGCTCGACGGCGACCTGCTGCGCTTCGAGCAAGGCAAGTTGACCCGGGAGGTCAGCCGCACCGAGGCCGCGGTGCGCACGCTGGCGGGGCATTTCGAGATGACGAACGCCGAGGTACGCAGCGACCTGGAGCTCGGGCAGAGCGCCGAGTTCGAGCGCAGCCGGCTCTACCTGTCGGTGTTCACCATGGTCGACGGCGTGCTCGGCCGACGCGCGCCGCGCGCGGTCGTGCCGATGATCGTCGTCGAGAGCTTCAAGACCCCGCGCCGCCTGACGAGCTACGGCTACGCGATGCGCGTCAGCGAACGCCACAAGGCCTGCCTCGCCCAGCTGTAGTTTCACGCACGTAAGGCGAATTCGGGCTCTGACCCTGAATTATGTCGCTCGTCTTGAAAGATAATTGCGGGCTCGATGAACGACCTCTCGCTCCTGGAAACGCGCGTGCTAGGCACGCTGGTTGAAAAGCAGCACACCGTCCCGGACACCTATCCCCTGACGCTCAACTCGCTGGTCTCCGGCTGCAACCAGAAGACCAGCCGCTCGCCGGTGATGGAGGCGACCGAGACCGAGGTCCAGGCGACATTGGACGCCCTGAAACGGCGCAACCTGGTGATCGAGTCGAGCGGCAGCCGCGTGGCGCGCTACGCGCAAAATGTCGACTCGGTGCTGAAGATCCCGTCGCAGTCGGTGGCGATCCTCACCGTGCTCATGCTGCGCGGGCCGCAGACGCCCGGCGAGCTGCGGATCAACTGCGAGCGCCTGCACCGCTTCGCCGATCTCTCCGCGGTGGAAGCGTTCCTGCAGGAGCTCGCGGCGCGTCCCGCGGGCGCGCTGGTGGTCCAGCTCGCGCGGCTTCCCGGCGCGCGCGAGAACCGCTGGGCGCACCTTCTGAGCGGTACCCCGGAGAACAACGCGGAATCCATGTCTTCCCTCCCGGAAAGCAAGACGCTGGAATCGAGAGTCACGCGGCTCGAATCCGAATTGGCGGAGCTGCGCGCGGCCCTGGACAAGTTACGTCTGCAATAGTCGCCGCCGCGTCCGCGTAAGATGCGGCCGGAGCCGATGTCGGTCATCCTTTCAGTCTCGGACCTGTCCAAGACCTACGCCTCCGGCTTCGAGGCGCTCAAGCGCGTCAACCTCGACATCCGCCGCGGCGAGATCTTCGCGCTGCTCGGCCCCAACGGCGCGGGCAAGACCACGCTCATCAACATCGTCTGCGGCATCGTCAGGCCGACCTCCGGGCGCGTCACCGTGGCCGGCCACGACATCGTGCGCGACTACCGCGCGGCCCGCGCGCTGATCGGCCTGGTGCCGCAGGAGCTGCCCGGAAATCCCTTCGAGACGGTGCGCGCCGCGGTGAGTTTCAGCCGCGGCCTGTTCGGCAAGCCGGGCGATCCCGCGCTCGTCGAGCGCGTGCTGCGCGAGCTCGCGCTCTGGGACAAGCGCGACAACCGCATGATGACGCTCTCGGGCGGCATGAAGCGGCGCCTGCTCATCGCCAAGGCGCTCGCCCACGAGCCGCAGATCCTGTTCCTCGACGAGCCGACCGCCGGGGTGGACGTCGAGCTGCGCCAGGGGATGTGGCAGGCGGTGCGCGCCCTGCGCGACTCGGGCGTGACCATCATCCTCACCACGCACTACATCGAGGAGGCCGAGCTGATGGCCGAGCGCATCGGCGTGATCAACAAGGGCGAGATCATCCTGGTGGAGGACAAGGCCGAGCTCATGCGCAAGCTCGGCAAGAAGCAGCTCACCCTGCAGCTCCACGAAGTCATCCCGGTCATCCCCGCCGAGCTGCAACGACACGGCCTGGCGCTCGGCGGCGGCGGCAGGGAGCTCGTCTATACGTACGACACGCAGGCCGAGCACAGCGAGATCCCGGCGCTCTTGAAGGATCTCAACGCCGCGGGGCTCGAGCTCAAGGACCTCAACACCACCCAGACCTCGCTCGAGGACATCTTCGTGGACCTGGTGAGGAGAGACCGGTGAATCTGCGCGGGGTGTGGGCGATCTACGCCTTCGAGATGGATCGTACCCGGCGCACGCTCATGCAGAGCATCGCCGCGCCGGTGATCTCGACCGCGCTCTATTTCGTGGTGTTCGGCGCCGCGATCGGCACCCGCATCGCGCAGATCGAGGGCGTGAGCTACGGCGCGTTCATCGTGCCCGGGCTGGTGATGCTGACGCTGCTCACGCAGAGCATCTCGAACGCCTCGTTCGGCATCTACTTCCCGCGCTTCACCGGCACGATCTACGAGTACCTCTCGGCGCCGGTGTCGTCGTTCGAGATCGCGCTCGGCTTCGTCGGCGCGGCGGCCACCAAGTCGGTGATCCTCGGCCTCACCATCCTCGCCACGGCCTGGTTCTTCGTGCCGTTGCGCATCGCGCATCCGCTCTGGATGCTCGGCTTTCTCGTCCTCACCGCGCTCACCTTCAGCCTGTTCGGCTTCATCATCGGGCTGTGGGCCGACGGCTTCGAGCAGCTGCAGTTCATCCCGCTCCTCATCATCACGCCGCTCGCCTTCCTCGGCGGCACCTTCTACTCGGTGAGCGTGCTGCCGCCCGCGTGGCAGACGGTGACGCTCTTCAACCCGATCGTGTACCTGGTGAGCGGCTTCCGCTGGAGCTTCTACGAGATCGCCGACGTGCGCGTCGGCGTGAGCCTCGCGATGACGGGCCTGTTCCTCCTCTTGTGCCTTGGCGTCGTGTGGTGGATATTCAGGACCGGCTACCGCCTGAAAGCCTGAATTTTGCGCTGAGCAGCCGGGCCTCGGTCTCGCGCGCCGCGGTTTCGGCGCACGGTTCGCAGGTGAAGTGGGTCGCAGGGTCGGTTTCGGCGTCGGACTTCTCGAGGTGCCATTCGAGGGCGTGCCTGAGGCTCTGGCCCTCAGCAGTCGTGCCTACGTAGACCGGCTGCCCGCCGCGCCACAGCACGTACACACCGCCTGCTTCCGGTTCGTTTCGGGGCGTATGGCTGACCGCGCAGGTACACTCTGCGGTACAGCAAAGAATAGACATGGAAAAGGGAAGCACGTGAAGAAGATACTGCTCGCTGTTCTCGCCGCTCTGCTGCCGCAGCTCGCGCCCGCCCAGGCTTTTCCGACCAAGCCGGTGCGCATCCTGTGTCCGTTCCCGCCGGGCGGCGGGGTCGACATCACTGCGCGCGCGATCGCGCAGGAGCTCAGCGCGCCGCTCGGCCAGCCGGTCCTGGTGGAGAACAAGCCCGGCGCCGGCGGCAACGTCGCGGCGGCGGAGGTGGCGCGCTCTCCGGCCGACGGCTACACGCTGCTCCTGACGCTGAACGCGCTGCACGCCATCAGCCCGCACCTCTACGCGAAGCTCCCGTTCGACGCCATGAAGGACTTTTCCTTCATCACGCCGCTCGTGTCTTTCAATAACGTGCTGGTCGTGAGCCCGGGCTCGGCGGCGAAATCGGTCGCCGAGCTGATCGCCGAGGCGAAGCGCGCGCCGGGCAAGCTCACTTTCGCCTCCAGCGGCAACGGCACCAACCTTCATCTGGTCGGCGAGCTCTTCAAGACCATGGCCGGCATCGACATCGTGCACGTCCCGTACAAAGGCAGCGCGCCCGCGCTGACCGACCTGATGGGGGGAAGCGTGGCGATGATGTTCGACACCATTCCGTCGGCGGTCTCGCACGTGAAGAGCGGCAAGCTGCGCGCGCTCGCCGTGACCGGCGCGGCGCGCTCGCCACTCTTCGCCGACGTGCCCACCGTGGCCGAAGCGGGACTGCCGGGATTCGAGGTCGTGTCGTGGTACGGGCTGATCGGCCCGGCGGGAATGCCCCAGGCCGTCGTGAAGCGGCTCAACGCCGAAGCGGCGAAGGGCGCGGGCTCGAACGCCTTCCGCGGTCGCATGGAGCCGCTCGGCTTCGAGGTCATCACCTCGACGCCCGACCGGATGGCGCAGATGCTCGCCGCCGACAGCGCGCGTTGGGCGGCGGTGATCAAGGCCGCCGGCGTGACGCTCAACTAGGCCTAGCGCGTGAGCCAGCCGCGCGAACGCAGGGTCAGAGCGGCGTAAGGGAAAATCCAGCTCAGCGCGAAGAAGGAAAAGTAGCCGTAGAGGATGCCATAGGCGAAATTCCAGGAGCGCTCGCTGCGCAGGTAGTACAGGGCGTAGAGCGTCGACACCACCATGATGGCGAGCAGCATGCGACCGAGCGAGCACGGGTCGCGGATCGCGTTCATCATCCAGAGCGAGATGGAGAGGTACGCAATCGGGAAGCGCAGGTTGGTGATGCCCGACTCGTAGAGCGCCAGCGCGCGCCACAGCGGCGGGCGCCTCCACACCACGCTTGCGAAACGCAATTCTTCCCGGATGTAGCTGCGGTCCCAGCGGATGAACATCTTGCAGAGCTTCCGATAAGTCTCCGGCACCACGGTGTGCACGACCGCGCTGCGCTGGTAGACGCTGTCGTAGCCCTCGCCGAGGATGAAATTGGTGAGCGCACGATCCTCGCCATAAGTGCAGTGCGTGCCGAGGAAGGTCTGCCGTTCCCAGCGCTCGAGAACGCAACGCACCACGCTGGCGCGGTACGCCGCGAGCGCTCCCGGACAGCAGAACACGGTCCGGAACATCGACTGGGCGCTGCGCAGAAAGTCGAAGGAAAGGATGAACCTGGACGTGCAGCATGCGCGGGATGAGGGCCGTGCGGTTATGGACCGTGACCTTGCCGGCGACCGCCCCGACCCTCGGGTCGCGAAACGGCCCGGCAATCGCGAGTAGCGTGTCGCGTTCGATCAGGCTGTCCGAATCCACGGTGACCAGGATCTCGCCGCGGGCACGCCGGAACCCCTCGGCGAGCGCATCGCGCTTGCCGCGGTTCTCCGGAAGCCGCACTGGCGTGACCATGCCGGGAAAGCGGGCCGCGGCGCGCTCGATATGGCGCCAGGTATCGTCGGTGCTGCCGTCGTCGATCGCGATGACCTCGAGCCGGTCGCGCGGATAGCTCGCGGCGGCGACCGACGCGATCGAGCTTTCGACCATCGCGCCCTCGTTGTAGGCAGGGATGATGACGCTCAGCAGCGGCGCGTCCTCGACGGCAGCAGCGGCAAACGGGCGATAGCGCAGCCAGAGAATCGTGCGCATGAGAAGAAGGACCAGTCCCATGGCGACCCAGATCACCGTCGGGCGGATCCACAGTTGTGCCCATTCGCCTTTCCCGGCCAGGGAGAAGATCGGCTGCAGGAGCGGCGTGGCGAACGCGGCATAGGCGAGCAGGAGCATTCCGGCAAAGATCGCCGCGATCAGCAGCAGGTCCCACGCATCGCGCGGAGGGTCCGGCCTTATCGCGATCGCAGCGGTTCGCGCGTCCATCCGGCGATCGTATCAACGCAAGGTTTCACGAGTCTGACTCGCCATGTCGCTCCATGGCGACGTTTCGCTCGTCAGTGCATCGGCGAGGCGGGCCGCTGCGCCGAGATCGCGCGCGAGAGCGCGCCCACGATCTCCTCGGCGGCGCAGGGCTTCGCCAGGATCTCGAGGTCCGGCCCCACGGCATGGCGCACTTCCCTGGCGTAGCCGGTGATGAGAACCACCGGCAGGTCGGGCCGGCGCTTGCGCAGCCGCGCCGCGAGCGCGACGCCGTCGCCGCCGGGCATGACGATGTCGGAGAGCACCACGTCGAAGCCGCTGTCGGGCGCGAGGGCGAGGCGCTCGGCTTCCAGCGCCGAGCTGACGGGCGTCACGACGCAGCCCGACTTCTCGAGCCATGCGGCGATGCTGGACGAAAGCTCAGGGCTGTCCTCCACCAGCAACACGCGCGCCGAGAGCTTCGACACGGGGGCGGCCTCGCTGCGCGAAGGCTGCGCCGACTTGGCGGTGGCGGGGATGAGCATCGACACCGTGGTGCCGACGCGCAGCTTGCTCGCCACCTCGACCTCGCCGCCCGCCTGCGCGCAGAACCCGTACACCTGGGCGAGGCCGAGCCCGGTGCCTACGCCGGGCGGCTTGGTGGTGAAGAACGGCTCGAACGCGCGGTTCAGGATGTCGGTGCTCATGCCGTGTCCGGTATCCGAGACCGAGATCACCGCGTAGCCGATGAGGCTCGCTTCGGAGCCTTCGCCGGGGCGGCCCGGACGCGCCTGGACGCGGATGCGGCCCTTGTGCCCCATCGCGTCGCGCGCATTCGCCACGAGGTTGATGAGCGCCATCTCGAGCTCGGCGACGTCGACTTCGATCGGCGGGGTCTCGGCGTCGACCTGCAGGGTGATCTCGACCGCTTTTCCGGCGGTGGTGCGCAAGAGATCGAGCATGCCGTCGAGCGCGGCCTGCGGACGGATCACCTCCGGATGGTGCGCCCGCTTGCGGGAGAAGCCGAGCAGCCGCCGCGTCAGCTTGCCGCCGCCGTCGACCGCGCGCAGGATCGAGCCGAGCTCCGGGCGCGCCGCCGCCTGCGGCACCGCGCGCCCCAGCAGCTCCGCGTTGGCGCTCACCACCATGAGGAGGTTGTTGAAGTCGTGCGCGAGGCCGCCGGCGAGCTGGCCCAGCGCGTCGAGCTTCTGCGCCTGGCGCAGCGCCTCTTCCGCGTGCTCGCGCTGCTGCGCTTCGTCCTGGAGGCTGCGCCGCGCCTCGATCTCGCGGCGAGTGCGGCGAAGCGCCAGCCACGACGCGCCCACCAGCGCGAGCGTGATGGGGAGCAGGATCGCGCCGAGCACGAGCATCTGGTGCTTCCAGTCGGCGAGCGCGCTCGCCATGTCCTGCGTCACCGCGACGTACAAGGGCTCGTCGCCCACCTTGCGGAAGGCGGCGTAGCGCTGGCCGGTCGAGGCCAGCACGCCGCTTTCGAGCAGCGTGCCGCGCGCTTCGCCGGCCTTGATGCGCTTCACGAGCGGGCCGTGCGCGAGCAACGTGTCGGAGAGCGGCACCGGCGGCCAGCTGCTCACGAGCACCCCTTCCCCGTTGAGGAGGGCCGCCGTCAGGCGGCTGTCGCCCTCGGTGAGGCGGCGATAGAACTCGTCGAAGTACGACCGGTTGAGCGTGAGCTCGACCACGCCGCCCGGCGCGCCGGAGGCGAGGCTGCGGTGCTTCGACACCGTGAGCATCACCTCGTCGTTCGCGCGGTCGGCGAGGAGCTTCCAGTCGGGTCCGGCGAGCGTGCGCGAAGCCGGCGGGAAGAACGTCGACATCAGCACGTCTCCCTGCGCGTTCTTCAGCGTGATCGAGCCGATGTGCGGCAGACGCAGCAGGATGGCGGTCGCCACTTCGTGGAGCGGCGCCTCGCGCTTGCGCAAGGCCTCGTCGTCGTCATCCTTCAGGAGCTGCAGCATCTGCTGCATGACGAGGTCGTTGCGCTCGAGGATGCGCACGGCCTGTTCCTCGGCGGCGCGCGCCAGCTCCTCGAGGCGGGTGCTCGTCGCCTTGACGGCGTCGAGGTAGCCGAGCCGCGCGGCGCCGGCGAAGAACACCAGGGGCAGAAGCGCGGCGAGGACGACCGCGAGCCGCAGCCACACCAGCGAGCGCTCGCTGGCGGGTACGGCGGAGCCCGCATCGTCGCGCGTCCTGCCAAGCCACTTCATGGCCAAGCTCCGCTCCCTGTCCTTGTTTGTAAAAAGTCTAGCGTGCTTGTCGGGGTTTCAGGGCATCCATGCGTCCGCTTGTGCCCTTCACACAACGTCGCCGTTTTGCGACACGGGTCGCCGGACCAACGACGTCCTTACTGCGGCTGGATGCCGATCTGCTCGCCGAGCTTGCGCGTCTCCGCGACGTACTTGCGAGCGAACGCGGCGAACTCCTCCGGGCCCATGAACGCCGGCTCGGCGCCGAGCGTCGCGAGGCGCTCGCGAACTTCCGGCAGCGACAGGATGCGGGAGATTTCGCCGGCAACGCGGCTGCGGATCGCGAGCGGCGTGCCGGCGGGGGCGAACACGCCGAACCAGTCGTCGCCTTCGTATCCGGGAAGGCCCGCCTCGGCGAGCGTGGGCACGCCCGCCATGAAGCGATGCCCTGCCGGGGACGTCGTGGCGAGGATCTGCAATTTGCCCGACTTGGCCAGCGGAATCGCGTTCGGCCCGGGGGCGAACGCGTAGAGCACGCGCCCAGCCATCGCATCGTTCACCGCCTCGGGCGTGCCGCGCTGCGCCACGTGCTCGGCCTTGATGCCGGCAAGCTGCGCCACCGCGGCGGCATGCAGGTGCGCGGTGCTCCCGACGCCGGCCGACGCGTAGTGAACTCCAAGCGGCTGCGCCTTCGCGTACGCCACGAGGTCTTTCAGCGACTTGAAGCCGTGCTCGGGCGACACCACCATGAAGCTCGGCGAGCGCGCCATCTGCGCCACGCCGGTGAAATCGCGGGCGACGTCGTACGGCACGGTCCGGTCGATGGCGCTGCGCACGCCGAACG
Source organism: Burkholderiales bacterium (assembly GCA_044870335.1). Classification (GTDB taxonomy): domain Bacteria; phylum Pseudomonadota; class Gammaproteobacteria; order Burkholderiales; family SG8-39; genus SCGC-AG-212-J23. The sequence continues at coordinate 85,898 of JBIOYV010000140.1, forward strand.
CGCTCGCCACCGCGAGGAACGTGCGCCCGTCCGGCGCTTGCGTGGCGACGTAGTGCGAGCCGATCACGCCCGCGGCGCCGACGCGGTTCTCGACCAGCGCGGTGATCTTCCACGCCTCCCCGAGGTGATGCGCGACCAGGCGCATGATGACGTCGGTGCCGCCACCGGGGCTGAACGGCACCACGAAGCGGATCTGGGAAGGCGGAAACTCGGGCTGCGCCTGCCCCGGCAGCGAAACCGTCGCCGCCAGGATGAAGAGAAGAATTTTTTTCATGTTGACCGCCTAAGGGACGTAGACCCAGAGATCGAGCATCACCACCGCGCCCGGCACCGCGAGCGCCGGCACCTCGATCGCGGAGAACGGAACGTAATGCCCGGGGAGCAGCTTCTCCCACGCCGCCCACGCGTCGTTGAAATGCGCGAGGTCGGTGTGGAACTGCTGTGCGCGCACCACGTTTGCGAGCGTGGTCCCGCCCTTGCGGCACAGGCGCTCGGCCCCGGCGAGCATGTGATCCATCTGATGCCGCGCATCGGCGCCTGCCGCCAGCGCGCCGGCGGCGTCCACCGCCATCAGGTTCGAGAGGAAAAGGAGCTCGCCCGCCCGCACTGCCTGCACTTGGCCGGCGAAGGGCATCGGCACTTCGGCGTCGACGATCTCCTTGCGCGCGGCGCCGCCTCTGCGCACGCTGATGGTGTTGATCTCGATGCGGCTCGCCTCGCAGATGAAGCCTGGCGTAGCGGTGGTGATGATGCTGGTGGCGGGCGGGGCGTTGCCGAAATGGCCGGCCCAGACTTCGTTGAAGGCAGGAATGTCGTCGACGTCGCGCAGATAGACCTGCGCCTTGACCACCTCGGCGAGCGTGTTGCCCACGCTTTCGAGCGCAGGCTTGAGCTTGCGCCGGATCACGAACTCGGTCTCGAGCTTGATCGGCGTGCCCTTCCACAGGTGCCCGGCGGGCATGCAGGCCTCCGGGTCGAGCGGGCCGTTGCCGGTGTCGAGGGCTTCCGCGGTCTGCCCGGCGACGAAGACGAAGTCGCCGCAGGTGACGACCGGGCTATAGCCCGAGCTCGCATGAACCGGCAGATCGTTGGGGCGGTGCTGCAGCGGCTCGAAGCCCGCGTCGGCCACGGCCGCAATGAGCTGTACCTCGATGTCCTGTCCCGGGAGCAGGAAGCGCTGGTGCAGGTTCGACGTGCTGGGCGGGATGTTCCCGGCGAAGAACTCGCGCCTCGCTTCATGATACGGGTCGACCGCGCGGGCGCTGGCGTAATACTGGTCGATGCGCAGCGCGTGGCTGCGCTCGGCGCCGCCCGCCGCGAGTACCGCGTCCAGGTTGGCGAAGATCCGCCGGGCTTCTTTCTTGTGCTTGGGCGCGCCGTGCCTGGGCGCGGAGTCATCCACCACCTCCGGCGCCATGCGGCCGGTGAACTCGGCGGTGCCCTTGTGGCCGGTGGCGAAGACCCAACGCCCGGCGCGCACGCCCGGGGCATAGCGAATCCCCCCGGGCAGGGTGACAGGAAACAGAGACTCTACTTGCGGTTTCGCACGCATGTCCCCGCAAGTATGGGGGAATTTGCTGTCGAATCTAGCGTACGTTTTTCACGTACGCGACGCTTTTTATCGCGCCAATTTCTCCGCGGAATCGCGCGCCGCTCGAGCGCCGTCGGCGTCGCCGCGCGCCTCGCGCGCCTGGGCGATCAGGCGCCAGTTTTCCGCGCGCAGCGCGCTGTCGCTCCCGGCGAAGGAGTTCGACCGGGCGGCCATGTTCTCGGCCTGACCGAACTGCGTCTGCTGCAGCCGAACCCGGGCGAGCTCCTGCCACAGCCTCGGGTTGCGCGGCTCGATGCGCAGCGCGCGCTCGACCGACGCTGCGGCGCTCGACAGCTTGCCGGCGGCGGCGTCCGCGCGCGCGGATTCCATCAGCCCGGCCACGGCCACGTTTTCAGAGCGCGAGACCGGCGGCGGCGCGGGCTCGGCCGTTGGGGGTGGCGCGGGCGGAACCGGCTCGGGCTGGCCGCCCGGTGGCCCTTCAGGCGCAGTTGCACATGCTGCAAGGAAGATCAGGAGAACTGCGAAAAATCTCATCGGCTGAAGAGGCGCTCGAACCAGCTCTTTGCTTTCTGGATCGTCTGCCCGACCGCTTCGACCGCGCCGTCGACCGGGCTCGCGCAAGGCGCCATGTCGCGCGGCGCCGAGCCCTGCACGAATGGGAGCTCCTGGGCACCGGGGCAGCTCACCCCGCGCAATCCGCTCTGCGGGTCGATCCAGACGGTCTCGATGCGCTCGGGTTTCTCCAGCGCGAGCGGCTCGGGCGCGAGCGCCGCCATCATGTCGCCCCAGACCGGCAGCGCCGCGGTGGAGCCCGAAAGGCGCGCGGCGCGGTTGTCGTCGTAGCCCACCCACACCACGCCGAGACGATCGCCGGTGAACCCCGCGAACCAGGCGTCGCGCTGCTCGTCGGTGGTGCCGGTCTTGCCGGCGACGCCTAGCTCCGGCGGCACGAAGGCCTTGAGCCCCTGGCCGGTGCCTTCGCGCACCACGCCCTGCAGCGCGGCGGCGAGCAGGTACATCGGCTCGGGCGGGAACGCCTGCTCCACGGCGAGCGCGTAGCGCTGCAGCGGCTTGCCCTCATTGGTGGTCACTTCGCGGATCGCCCTCAACGGGGCGCGCCAGCCGCCGCTTGCGATGGTCTGATACATCTGCGCCACCTCGAGCGGCGAGAGCTCGACCGCGCCGAGCAGCGCCGAGGCGAACGGCTTGAGCTCGCGCTCGACGCCGAGCTTCTTCACGTTGCCGAGCACCTTCTCGACGCCGAGCTCGGTGCCCAGGCGAGCCGCCGCCGCGTTGTAGGAATTCGCGAGCGCGGTGCGCAGCGGCACCATGCCGTGGAACTTCTTGTCGTAGTTCTCAGGCTCCCAGTCGGGCGCGCCGCGGCTCTTCCAGACGAACGGGCCGTCGTCCACCGGCGTGACCAGGGTGTAGCGCGCCGGCTCGGTAAGCGCGGTGAGGTAGATCGCGGGCTTGAGGAGCGACCCGACCGGGCGCGCCGCGTCCACGGCGCGGTTGTAGCCGCGATAGCGCGCGTCGCGCCCGCCGACGAGCGCCTGGATCTCGCCGCTCTGCGGATCGGTGATCACCACCGCGCCTTCGAGGCCGGGCGCGCCGAAGCGCTTGTCCTTGTCGAACTGCGCGAGGCGCTTGGTGAGGGCGCGCTCGGCGGCGCCCTGCGCCCGCGGATCGAGCGTGGTGAAGATGCGCAGGCCCTCGGAGCGCAGGTCGGCCTCGTCGTAGTCGCGCCGCAGCTGCCGGTGGACCAGGCTGAGGAACGCGGGATAGGGCGAGGTGCCGAAGCCGGGCTTGCGCGACACGCCGAGCTCGGCGGCGCGCGCGGCGGCATACTGCTCCATGGTGATCGCGTTCTGCTCGCGCGTCTCGCGCAGCACGAGGTTGCGGCGCTCGAGGGCGCGCGCCGGGTGGCGGTGCGGGTCGTACACGGCGGGCCCCTTCACCAGGGCGACGAGCAGCGCCGATTCGGCGACCGTGAGGTGCTGCACTTCCTTGCCGAAGTAATACTGCGCCGCGAGCCCCACGCCGTGGATCGCGCGGTCGCGGTCCTGGCCGAGGTAGATCTCGTTCAGGTAGGTCTCGAGGATCTCCTCCTTGCCATAGTGCACCTCGAGCAGCACCGCCATGACGAGCTCGGTGAGCTTGCGCTGCAGCGTGCGCTCGGGCGTGAGGAAGAAGTTCTTCACGAGCTGCTGCGTGATGGTGCTGCCGCCCTGCATCCGGTTCGAGCCGATGCTGAGCGCCGCGCGCGCCATGCTGCGCAGCGAGAAGCCCGCGTGGGTAAAGTAGGTTCGGTCCTCGGTCGCGATCAGCGCCTTCACGAGATGCGGCGGCACCTCGGCGAGACGCACCAGCACCCGATCCTCGTTTCCCGCGGGATAGATGCCGCCGATCGGCAGCGGCTCGACCCGCGCGAGCGCCACTTCCCGGCCTTCGGTGTCGGTGAGCGCGCTCACGCTGCCGCCGTCGAAGGCGAGACGCACCTGGCGCGCGGGCTGCGGCCCGTCCCAGAACACGAAGGCGCGCAAGCCGACGTCGAGCCGCTCGCCGCTGCGCACGTACCAGCCGCCTTCGGCTTCGCGCGTCGGGTCGGGCCTCTCGATCAGCGCCTTGTAGCCGAGCTCGCGCAGCTCGTCCTCGAGGTCGGGCAGCGCGAGGTGTCGCCCCGCGTGCAGCTCAAGGGGCCGCGCGTAGATTCGCGCGGGCAGCGCGAAGCGCCTGCCCTCGAATTCGGTCCGGACCCGGTGGTCGAGGTACAGCGTGAACGCGCCGGCGCAGACCAGCAGCACGAGGAACGCGATGCCGGAGGTCCGCAGGATCTTTTTGCGCTGCCACATGCGACCCGATTCTACCCGCCGGAATGTGGCTTTCCCGTGGCGCGGCTACCGGTAGAAGATGTGCCGTCCGATTTTCGCAACACGCTGTTTCTGCGGGGCCCAGTCGGGCTTGATGTAGGTGGCGTGAAAGAAGACCGCCCCCTTGAGCTGCGGGGCATAGCGCTGGTAGTACACCGCCTCGGCGATGGCGAGCGCGCGGTGCCATTCTTCGCCCGAGGGATCGGGCAGCGCGTCGAATTCGGTCCAAGAAAACGCGCCCACGAAGCGGCGGCGTGAAGAATCCCAGTTCTTCTGGTAGACCACCTCGCATACGGTGTTCGGGAAGCGGCGCGAGGCCCTGCGGTTCATGGTCACCTCGGCCACCGCAAACTGGCCCGCGATCGGCTCGCCGCGCGCCTCGAAATAGACGTTGCGCGCGAGGCAGGTCAGGCTCTGCTGGTGGAACTCGCGCACGCGCTTGCGCCGCTCGTCCTGGTAGGCGATCGCCGAACGCAGTCCGAACCCGAGCGCGGCGACGACGAACACCGCAATGGCGACGAACAGCCACGGCGTCTTGTCGCCGCCGTACCAGAACAGGGCGAAGCGCCTGCGCCAGTGCGCAAGCTCCCAGCCGACGTTGAGCCACAGGTTCGTGCCCCAGTAGCGCCAATACATGGGCGCGACTTTGCCGCGTCATATTGCGCACTCAAAGGCAAAAGTGCAGGGAGCGCGCCGGCAGCGAGCACTCTGCCCGCGTAGCGGAACGATTGATACTTTTTTGCCATTTGGCTGCGGAGTTCTTGTTGGTCGAAGCTGCTAGCGCCCGGCCCCGTCAGGGTGCGTGAGCACAATGTCGATGCACGCCTGGTAGACGAAATCGGGCGCTTCCTCGGCGCCCTCGAGCCAGCGGCTCACCGCCGCGGCAGGGAGCCGCAGAAGCGTCGCCAGTTGTCCGACGCCGCCGGCGGTCTGGCAGGCCTCGTGCAGGATCAGCGTGCGCACCTGGGCGCGGAAACCGGGTGGCTGGGGACAGTCGTTCGCAGCGGTCTCGTTCGAGGCCATGGCCGCCACAGCCCAGCAAACGGTGTGCCAAGCCTGTGTACCGGCCCGTCAGCCGCGCGCCTCGACCACGCGCACGCGCGGCCATGCGCGGCGCGTTTTTTCCGACTGCCAGTAGCTCCCCCGCAGCGTCGCGATGAGGCGCTCACCGCAGCGCAGCGTCCCGTCAACGACCGCGAGCCCGGTGAACGGGCCCTGCCGCTCGCCGATCGCGCCGTCCTCCTCGAACAGGCACAGGACCCGGTCGGGGCATTCGACGCGCGCGAAGCGGTCCCTTTCCAGCTCCCAGCCGTCGCCCAGGCCGAAGGCGATCGGCTCGGCCTGGGGCTGGCTTTCGAGCTGCCCGCCGCGCAGCACGAACGCTTCCGCGCTGACCTGACGCGGCCCCCCGCGGAGGGGCGTGGTGAAAGACAGGCGCACCATGCCCGCTTCCATGCAAGATTCGGGGTGTCGTGGAACCCCGTACGTTCCTACAGCACAGTAGGGTGGTGGGCGGCGTCGACGGTGATGTTGGCACCGCTCAGGAGCAGCCCGCGCTCGGAGGCCGCGAAGAGCACGATGTCGGCGAGCTCCTCGGGCTGCGGCATGCGCCCGAGCGGCAGGTTCTTCGTCGCGCGCTTGAGCGCCTCCTCCTCGCTGATGCCCTGGCGCTTCGCTTCCGCCTTCATGCCTTCGGCAACGCGCCCGGTTTCGGTGAGGCCGGGGTTGAGGCCGACCACGCGCACGCCCTTGCCCGCGTAGGCGCCTGCGAGCCCGGCGGTCGCGAGCATGAGCGCGGCGTTCGCCGCGCCTCCCGCGAGGTGCGTGGGCGCGGGAAGCTTGCCGCCGTTGCCGATGATGTTCACGATCGCGCCGCGGCCGCGCGCCGCCATGCGCTTCACCACCGGGTCGATCACGTGGATGTAGCTGAAGTACTTCGCGTCCATGCCGGCGCGCCAGGCCTGCGGGCTCAGGTCCTCGGCATCGGTGCGCTTCGCCGCGCCCGCCGAGTTGACGAGGATGTCGAGCGGGCCGAACTCCTTCTCCACGCGCTCCACCATGGCGGCTGCCGCGTTGGCGTCGGTGAGGTCTGCCGCCACGCAGTAACAGCCTTCCAGGACTTTCTTCGCCGAGTCGAGATTCTGCTGCGAGCGCGAGACGATCGCGACGCGCGCGCCCTCGGCGCGAAAAGCCTTGGCGCAGGCAAGGCCGAGGCCCTTGCTGCCGCCGGTGATGAGGACGTTCTTCCGCTCGAGTCTGAGATCCACTGTGCGCTCCCGGCCGGTTGGGGCCGGGAGCATAGCAGACCTCTCAGGTCGCGAGCCGCGGCGCTCCTCTGGGGGCAATCGCGTGCCGCTGGGCGCCGCGCAGCGCCTTGAACTCCTCGAGCGCGATCGCGAGGCACACCAGCGCCCAGAACACGAGGTATTCGTAGCCGCCGGTGTTCCAGGTCCACCCGGAAAACCCCTTCACCGTCTGCAGGGCGTACACCGCGACGCCGAGCACGGCGGCCGCGCCGAGCGCCGCATAGCGCGTGCACACGCCGAGGACCAGGAAGATGCCCACCATGAGCTCCGAGGCCGCCGCGAGATAAACCCAGAATTCGGGCGGCGTCATTCCGGCCTTGGCGAAGAAGCCGACCGTACCGGCCTTGAGCGTGAGCGTGCCGATCGCGGCAAACTTGCCCGCGACGTGCGGGAACATGAACGCCCCCGCGGCGATGCGCACGACGTTCGCGCCATTGGTGAGGTCGAAGTTTTCGGCTTTGATCCTAAAATCGTCTTTCGTGAGGAACAGCATGGTGAGACTCCAGTGGGTCGGTTGTTTGCATCGCCATGGTGAGCGCCGCGCTGGCGCTTGTTTTGATCTCGGTCAATCCTGCGGCACGGCGCCGGCGTCGGCGCGCCAGCAGGCGTCGATGGCGAGGATCCCGGCGGGCGCCTACACGATCGGCTCTCCTGCGCAGCATCCGCTCGCGAACCCGGCGGCCATGCCCCAGCATCGCGTGGAGTTGAAGTCGTTCCGCATCGACCGGACCGAAGTCACGAACGCCCAGTTCGCGGAATTCCTCAACGCGCTTCCGGTGAAGCCCGCCGGAGCCGCGCCTGGCGGCAAGGTCGCGCCGGCCAACATTCCGAGGGCATTCCATTCGATGCTGCTCGAGTTCAGCAGCCGTCCATCCCCCTACACCATGATCGATCTCGACGACGAAGATGCGCGCATCGGCGTGCGCCAGGGCCGCTTCGCGGCGCGCGCTTGCCGAGCGAAGTCGAATGGGAGGCGGCGGCGCGCGGACCGGACGCGCGTGCGTTCCCCTGGGGGGAGGCGATGCCGACGCCCGAGCTCGCCGTGATCGGCCTGCCGAGCGGCACCACCGTGCGCGTGGGTAGCCCTCCGCGAGGCGCCACGCCGGAGGGGCTGCAGGACATGGCAGGGAGCCTGCTCGAATGGACCTCGAGCCTCGATCGGCCGTACCCCTACCGGGGAGACGACGGGCGCGAGGATCCGCGCGCGCCGGGTGAGCGCGTGGTGCGCGGCGGCAATTACATCTTCGACGACACGCCGGAGAAGCTGGTGGCGTGGAACCGGACCGTCGCGTTTCGCAACCCCGCGACGGGGCATCGCCAGATCGGCTTTCGCTGCGCTGCGAATGAATAAAAAGGGGTCAGAGCAATTTTCCTGTAGCACCTAGTCCGCGGTGATGCCGCGCGCCTTGATCACGCGCGAGAGGCGCGCGGCTTCCTCCGCGAGGAACTTGCCCGCCTCCTCCGGCGTGGTCGGGAACGGCACGAAGGCCTGCGCTTCGAATTTCTCGCGCACGTCCTTCGTCTTGAGCGCTTCTCGCAGCGCGCCGTTCAGGCGCGCGAGCACCGGCTGCGGCGTATTGGCCGGGGCGAGGAGGGCGAGCCACTGGGTGAACTGGAAGTCCTTCACGCCCGCCTCCTGCAGCGTCGGCACGTCCGGCAGGAGCGGGGAACGCTTGCTGTCGGTGATCGCGAGCGCGCGCAGCGCGCCGGACTTCACGTGCGGCAGCGCCGCGGACAGGGTCGGAAAGCTGAGATCCACCTGTCCCGAGAGCGTATCGAGAAGCGCCGGCCCGCCGCCGCGGTACGGCACGTGAAGGATGAAGGTCCCGGTGGAATCCTTGAACATCTCGCCGCAGATGTGGAACGTGGTCCCCACGCCCGCCGAGGCGTAGGAAAGCCGCCCCGGGCGCTCGCGCGCCAGCCTGATCAGCTCGGCCACGCTGGTCGCCGCGACGTGCTTGGGAACCACGAGCACGTGCGGCGAGGTCGCGACCATGCCGATCGGCGCGAAATCCCGCAGCGGATCCCACGTGAGCTTGTCGAAGAGCGCCTGGTTCGTGACCAGCGGGATCGTGTTGAGCACGATCGTGTAGCCGTCGGCCGGCGCGCGCGCGGCGGCCTCCATGCCGATGTTTCCGGACGCGCCGCTGCGGTTGTCGATCACGATGCGCGTGCCGAGCTGCGCGCCGAGCGGCTCGCCGATGAGGCGCGCGGTGATGTCGACGCTGCCGCCGGGGGGGAAGGGCGCGATCAGCCGGATCGGCTGGCTGGGATAGCCCTGGGCGCCGGCGAGCTGCGCCACGGCGAAAAGAAGCGCGGCGCAGATCGAACCAAGAACAGTCATCGTGTCCTCCTCACTGGTTATCATAACGGCTTCGACGAGGAGGTTCGGCAGGTGAAGGCGCCGTCGTTTGCCTATGCGAAGCCGGGATCGCCCGCCGAGGCGTTCGAGCTCGCGCGGCGCCCGGGCGCGAAGCTGCTCGCGGGCGGCCAAAGCCTCATCCCGGCGCTGAACATGCGCTTGTCGCAGCCCGAGCTCCTGGTCGACATCTCGGGCCTGCCCTACAGGGAGATCAGCCTCGAGCAGGGCGTGCTCAGGATCGGCGCGCTCGTTACGCATTCGGAAATTGAAAAATCCGAGGAAATCGCAAGGCATGTCCCGCTCCTCGCCGAGGCGGTGAAGCACGTCGCGCACCCGGCGATCCGCAACCGCGGCACCATCGGCGGCAGCATCGCGCTCGCCGATCCCGCGGCCGAATATCCCGCGTGCATGGTGGCGCTCGATGCGAGCATCGCGGTGGCGGGAGCCGGCGGCGAGCGCCTGGTGAAGGCGCAGCACTTCTTCAAGGGCCTGTTCGAGGTCGATCTCGCGCCCGGCGAGCTCGTCGCCGCGGTCGAGGTGCCGGCGCAGCTCAAGGACCAGCGCTCGGTGTTCCTCGAGCTCGCACGGCGCCACGGCGACTACGCGATCATCGGCCTCGCCGCCTACAAGGGGAAGTCGACTCGCTTCGTATTCTGCGGCGCCGGCCCCACACCGGTCCTGGCGAAGCACGCCTCTGCCGCTCGCGACCTGGACACTGCAGTTTCACTTCTTGAAAAAGACCTGGAGCCCTCGGCCGACCTCTACCACAGTGCGGCCACCAAGCTGCACCTCGCCAAGGTGCTGCTCAAGCGCGCATGGACCACGCTCTCGACATCACCCTGACGGTCAACGGCACGCAGGTCAGCCGGCGCGTGGCGCCGCGCCAGCACCTGGTGGATTTCCTGCGCGAGGAGCTCGGCCTCACCGGTTCGCACGTCGGCTGCGAGCACGGCGTTTGCGGCGCGTGCACGCTGCGGGTCGACGGCGAGATCGTGCGCGGCTGCCTGATGCTCGCGGTGCAGGCGAACGGCTGCAGGGTGGAGACCATCGAAGGCCTCTCCGACTCGAAGGAGCTCGCGCCGCTGCAGAAGGCGTTTCACGAGCGCAACGCGCTGCAGTGCGGCTTCTGCACTCCGGGCATGCTGATGGCCGCGCAGGATCTCCTTCGCCAGAACCGCAATGCCACGCGGGAAGAAATTCGCCTGCATATTTCGGGGAATTACTGTCGCTGCACGGGGTACCAGGCCATCGTCGACGCCATCGAAGAGGTCATTAATGGGAAAGGCTGAGCTGCCGCTGCACGCCCCGGGCACGCGGCTCGAGCGCGGCTACATCGGCCAGAGCGTGCCCCGGCCGAACGCGCAGCGCCTGCTCCAGGGACGCGGCGCCTTCATCGACGACCTGCGTTTTCCGCGGCTCGCGCATGTCGCGTTTTTCCGCAGCCCATACGCGCACGCGCGCATCAAGAGGCTGGATTTTTCGAAAGCCCTGGAACAACCGGGAATCATCGGAGTCTTCGACGGCAGAGCCGTCGCGGAGTACTGCACGCCGTGGGTCGCGGTGCTCGCGCACCTGAAGGGCATCAAGTCGCCGCCGCAGCATGCGATCGCCATCGAGCGCGCGTGCTCGCAGGGCGAGGCCTGCGCGGCGGTGGTGGCGGAGTCGCGCTCGCAGGCCGAGGACGCGGTGCAGCTCATCGAGGCGGAATGGGAAGAGTTGCCGGCCGTCGTCGATATGGAAGAGTCTCTTTACGGGAAGCAGGTGATCCATCCGGAGTTCGGCGACAACATCTGCTTTAAGCGCGAGCACGACACCGGCGGCGTGGGCGACGTGTTCGCCAAGGCTGACGTCGTAGTCGAGGACACTTTCCATTTCGGCCGCCACACCGGCGTGTGCCTCGAGGGGCGCGCGATCCTCGCCGACTACAACGCCGGCGAGCATTCGCTCACCGTGTATCACGCCACGCAGGCGCCGCACATGATGCAGGACATTTTCTCGCGCCACCTCAACATCCCCGAGGCGAACGTGCGCGTGATCACGAAGGACGTGGGCGGCTCCTTCGGCATCAAGGTGCACGTCTATCCCGACGAGATGGCCACCGCGGCGCTCTCCGTGATGCTGCGCCGCCCGGTGAAGTTCGTCGCCGACCGCCTCGAATCGTTCCTGTCCGACATCCACTGCCGCGAGCATCGAGCCAAAGTGAAAGTGGCTCTCTCGAAGGACGGCGAGATCCTGGCGTTCGATCTCGACGATCTCACCGCCATCGGTCCGTACTCGGTGTACCCGCGCACGAGCGGCATCGAGGGCAACCAGGTGGTCAACCTCACCGGCGGCCCGTACAAGCACCGCGAGTACCGCGCGCGCATGCACGCGGTGTTCACCAACAAGAACGTCACCTGCCAGTACCGGGCGGTCGGGCACCCGATCGCGGTGGCCCTCACCGAGGGCATCGTCGACCTCGCCGCGCAGAAGCTCGGCATGGATCCCGCCGAATTCCGGCGCAGGAACCTGATTGCCGACGACGCCTACCCGTACACGTTTCCTTCGGGCATCAAGTTCGAGAAGCTCTCGCACCACCAGTGCCTCGACAAGCTTTTGGACGTAATGAACTACCGGGCGCTGCGGGAGGAGCAGGGGCGGTTAAGGAGCAAGAACATCTACCGCGGGATCGGACTTGCAGCGATGATCGAGGTGACCAATCCCTCGCCCGCGTTCTACGGCGTGGGCGGCGCGCGCATCTCGGCGCAGGACGGCGCCACGCTGCGCCTGGAGCCCAGCGGCATGGTGAGCGTGATGTGCAGCGTCACCGAGCAGGGGCAGGGCACCGAGGCCATCTTCGCGCAGATCGCCGCAAGCGCGGTCGGGGTCTCGCTGGAGAAGATCAGGGTCATCACCGGCGACACGGGCGTCACGCCCTACGGCGGCGGCACGTGGGCCTCGCGCGGCGCGGGCATCGGCGGCGAGGCGGTACTGCAGGCGGGGCGCGCGCTGCGCGCCAACATCCTGGAAGTCGCCGCCGCGATCCTGAAGCTGGACCGGCAAGAACTCGATGTCGCCTCCAATGCCATCGTGAACAGGCTGACGCTTGAAAAGAAGCTCGATCTCGCCGAGCTCGGGCGCGTAGCGTACTTCCGCCCCGACACGCTGCCGCCCGAGTTCCAGTCCGAGCTCACGGTGACGCGCCACTACACGCCGCGCCAGTACGGCTTCGCCTTCACCAACGGCATCCAGGCCTCTCTGGTCGAGGTCGACGCCGAGACCGGGTTCGTCAGGCTGCTCGGCCACTGGTGCGTGGAGGACTCGGGCACCGTGATCAACCCGATGCTCGCCGACGAGCAGCTGCGCGGCGGCATCGTGCAGGGAATCGGCGCGGCGCTCTACGAGGAGTGCCTTTACGGCCCCGACGGCCAGCTCCTGAACGGCAACATGGCCGACTACCTCGTGCCCATGGCGGGAGAGATGCCGGACATCGTCTGCGCGCATGTCGAGACGCCGACGCTCCAGTCGCAGCTCGGCGCGAAGGGCGTGGGCGAGGCCGGCACCGCCGGCGCGCCGGCGGCGGTGATGAACGCGATCAACGATGCGCTCGCGCCGCTCGGCGGTGCCCGTGTCACACGTATGCCATTCACACCAGAGAGAATTCTGGATGGGATTGCGCGGGCGCGATCCCGCGCTTAAGCTTCTGATCTGTGGGACGAAAGAACAAAGTATTGGGCTGGGCGCTGGCCGCGGCGGCAGCCGCGGGCGTGTGGTTTTTCGCGGATAAGCCCGCACCGCGGGTGAGCGATCCGCAGCCGGTCGCGGCGGCTTCCAAGAACGAGCCACGCAGCGGCGGGGGGGCTCTGTCCCTGCCTTCCCGCGACGGTCTCTCGGGGCCGCGCGGCGAGTTGTTCGGGTCGAACGCGCCGCCGGTGCGCGCGGCGCCCAAGCACAAGGCGCCGGTCGAGGCGCCGCCGCCGCCGCCGGTCGCCCCGCCGATGCCTTATCGCGTCGCCGGCCAGGTGGTGCACGACGGTCCGCCGCGCGTGGTCCTCGCCCGGGACGACCGCGTCTTCTTCGTGCGCGAAGGCGACATGCTCGAAGGCGGCTACCGCGTCGAATCGATCAAGTCCGACGCCGTGACGCTGGTTTACCTGCCGCTGGACGAGCGCCAGACGCTCGCCGTCGCCTCGGCGCTCCAGGTTCCGGTGGTGCCGCCGACGGCCGGCGCCGGCCGCGGCGTGAAGCAGGAGGCGGGCGGCGGCCGGCCCGCGCAGCTGCGCTGGGAAGGTCCGGCGAGCGTGACCGCGGGCAACGACTTCGAGGTGGCGCTCAAGATCACTTCCGACAAGCTGGTGCGCGGCTCGCCGCTGCAGCTTTCGTACGACGCGAAGGTGCTCGAGCCGGTCGCGGTGCGCGCGGGCGAATTCTTCGCCGAAGGCAGCTTCACCTACCGCGTGAACCCGAGCGGCTCGATCACCGTCGGGGCCTTCGGCAAGGGCGACGTGCCCGACGACGCCGAGTTCGTCGTGGTGACCTTCAAGCCGATCCGCGCCGGCGCGACCACCGAGCTGAAGCTGTCATCCCTGGTGCTGCAGGGCGCCGCCGGCGCGCTCGTGCACGAGCCGCTCGCGGCCTTCCGCACCTCCGTCGCCCAGTAGCTCGGCCTGCTCGGCGATGCGGCCGAGATAGCCCTTCAGGAACGCGCCGAATTCCTCGGCCGCCGCCGAGAGCTTGTGCGCGCGATTGACGACCCAGAAGAGGTCGCTCCACACCACCGGGTCGACGATCGCATGCATGCTGATCCTGCGCTTCGCGCACGCCGGCAGCGCCGAGGCGGGCGTCACCGCGGCGCCGGCGCCGGCCTCGACCATCGCGATCTGGGTCTCGAGGAAGTTGCACACCAGCTCGGGCGGAACTGTGCGGCCCACGCGCGCGAGCTGCTCGTCGACCAGGCGCTGGATCGGATAGCCGCTCGGCAGGCCGATCAGGCGCTGGGCGGCGACGTCGCCCCAGCGCACCACCGCCGGCAGGTCGCGCGCCGCGTCCTCCGGGCAGGCGAGCATCAGCGCGAAGCGCGCGAGCGGCAGCTTCATCAGTCCGGGCGACTCCTGCAGCGAAGCGCTTAGTGCGACGTCGACCTTGCCCGACTGCACCATCTCCATGAGGCGCGCGCCGTCGGCGTCGATCAGCTGGATGTGGAGCTTCGGATGCACCGCGGTGAAAGCGCTGATCGCCAGCGGCAGCAGCTCGGCGGCGGGAAACGGCGGCGCGCCGATCGCGAGGCGGTCGCCCGCCGTCGCCGCCTCGCGGGAGAGGTACAGCGCCGCGGTTTCGAGATCGCGCAGGCTGTGCTCGGCGACCCGCAGGAACTTCGAGCCGGGCTCGGTCAGCATCACCTTGCGCGTGGTGCGCTCGAACAGGCGAAACCCGAGCTGCGTTTCGAGCTCGCGCACCAGCACGCTCATTCCCGACTGGGTGATGAAAAGCTCCTCGGCCGCGCGGGAAAAGCTCTGGTGCCGCGCCGTGAGCACGAAGGCCTTCAGCTGGCGCGTGGTGATATTCATTGCCAACGCTGATGAATCAATGAGCGATTGCTGTTGGTGTTGGAGTGGAGCGGTGTGTTAAATCAGATCGTACAGAAAGCGTCGCCGTGTGACGACCGCTTTCGTATGACATCGCGATAACAACTACACCTGAGGAGAGATGGATCCCAAAGGCGTCCGCGTCCGCTTGCGCAATGCAGCAATCCCATTCCTGGTTCCAGCGCGCTCGTCGGCGCGGTCGGCGGCGCGCAAGCGGTGATTCCGCCTATTCCGACGGTGGAAGGGCCGATTACCGGCCCCGGCGAGATGCATCCCGGCATCCGCCCGGAACCCGACATGCTGATCCGAAAGCCGCCGACGCCGCAGAAAGTTCAGCGGCATGATGGTCGGCGAGCCGACCCACCGGGGCGGCAACGCGCTCATCTGCCAGTACGCCCGCTTCGGGATCGGCAAGCGCGGCCACGGCTGCGTCACCGTGGCGGCCCGCCGGATCAATCTCAACAACCCGGCCACGCCCGGGGCGGGACTGAAGGAATTCAATCCGCAGCGCTACGCCAGCCTCCAGGTCGCGGACAGCCAGACCAACGAGATCATCGCGCAGGTGGGACGGCTGATCCGCGCCAATCTCTCCGGCGGGCCGATGGGCAACTACGCCGTGAGCCTGCTGATCCTGTCGGGCACCTCGGACTCCTCCGCCGCCACGCGCGCCTACATGAGCTCAGGCACCCAGCTCGACCACGCCGACGTGCGCATGCCCGACGGCGGCCCGATTCACCAGGGCTTCTTCGTCACCTCGACGCTCGGCAACGCCGTGGTGCCGATTGCCGACGTGCCGACGATCCAGATGCCGAGCCAGTCCGAAGTGCACGATCAGTCGAGCGCGACGCAAGGCGGGGTGCTCGTCGGCGTGCAGTACCGGCGGCCCGACAGCGATGCCCCGGGCAACCAGTTCCGCATCTACGAAGTCGCGGGGATGTCGCACAACGATGCGCGCGAGAACCCGGCCTTCGAAGGCTGCACTCATCCGCTGTCGCACTTCCCGCATGGCGCGTTCACTTTCATGGGCCTGCAGCATCTCCTCGACTGGTCCGCCTTCGGCACGATTCCGCCGCACGCGCCCTCGTACATGGAAACCTCCGCCGTCCTCGCAAAACGGCACTCGCGTCGTGCTCGACGAGCACGGCAACGCCAGGGGCGGCGTGCGCAGCACCTACCTCGACGTACCGGCGTTCACCTTCACCATACCCAACACCGGGCCCGGCCTGTGCAGCCAGACCGGCTGGATCACGCCGTTCTCGGCCGGGGAGATGAGGGCGCTTTACAAGAACCACGGCGGCTACGTGAGCCGCATCCAGCATCGGCTGAAGGAGCTGATGGACGAAGGCTTCTTCCCGCGCGAATACGCCGACGAGTACCCGCGCGCCGACATCAAGCTCGCCAACTGAGGAGGGAGACGATGACCAGGTTCACACGCCGCAGGTTCATCCAGGGCGCGGCCGCGATGGCGGCGGGCGGAACGATGACAGGCCAGGCGCCCGCGCACGACGACGAGCGCGCCTCGTGCGAGGGCGCGAGGGACCTGCACCTCGTGAACGGCCGGTTCCTCACCATGGATCCGCGGCGGCCGGTGGTATCGGCGCTCGCGATCCGGGCCGGCCGTGTCGCGGCGCTCGGCCACGCCGACGAGCTCGGCCCATGCGCGCGCACCATCAACCTGCGCGGCGCGACCGCGATTCCGGGCCTGATGGACTCGCACGTGCATTTCATCCGCTGCGGGCAGAACCCCGGGCACGAGGTACGCATCATCGAGACCGCCGCCTCGATCGCCGAGCTCACGCAGATGATCGGCGCGCGCATCAAGGAGCTCGCGGTTCCGGCGGGCGAGTTCATCACCTGCGTCGGCGGCTGGAACATCAACGGCCTGGCCGAAAAGCGCCTGCCGACGGTGGACGAGCTCGACAAGGCTGCGCCGAATCATCCGGTGTACCTCTCCACCACCGGCGCCGGCGGCGCGGTGACGAATACGCCGGGACGGGCGTTCTTCGTATCGCGCGGGCTCACCGTCAACGCCAACGGAACGCTCAACGCCGGGCAGGGACTCGCGGCGCTGCAGGCGGTGCAGACCGAGGAGGACCGCCAGCGCGGCACCGCCGAGGCGATCGATTTCGCCGCGAGCCTCGGCCTCACTTGCGTCACCGACATGGGCGTCGCGGGCGCGGCGGTCGCCGGCATTCCGGGCTTCAAGTACGCGCTCAACCTCTGGCGCGACGACAACCTGAAGCTCCGCATCCGGCTTTACTTCAACTCGAGCACCGACCCGGGCTTCACCGAGGCCGAAGCCAAGATCATCCATTCGCTGAACCAGGTCGGCGACGACGTGTTCCGGCCGCTCGGCGTGGGCGAGCGCACCAACGCCAGCACGACCAACCTGCAATTCCCGGACTTCCTCAAGTTCGCGGCGCAGAACGGTTGGACCGTCACCCAGCACTCGCTCACCTCGTCGGAGATCGATTTCCACATCGCCTCCTACCAGGCCGTGGTCGCGGCCCAGGCGGGTCCCATCGAAAAGCTGCGCTGGGGCCTCGATCACGTGAATCCGATCAGCCCCATCCAGATCGCGGCGGTAAAGGCGCTCGGCATCGTGCTGCGCCTGCAGGGCTGGAACTACACGTCGGCGAACCCGGCCGGGCCGCCGTGGCGCAGCCTGGTCGACTCGGGCATCCGGCTCGCCGCCGGCACCGACTCCACCAACGTCGGCCCGCTCAACCCGTGGCTCATGATGTCCTACATGACCACGATGAAGAACAACGCGGGCGTCGACGCCACGCCGGCGAATCAGCAGATCACGCGCGAGGAAGCGCTGCGCTTGTACACCGCGGACAGCGCGTACGTTTCGTTCGACGAGGAAAAGCTCGGCTCGCTCGAAGTCGGCAAGCTCGCCGACGTCGCGGTGCTGAGCGACGATCCGCTCACGGTGCCGCCCGATCGCCTGCGCCGCATCCGCTCCACGCTCACGCTTCAAGCCGGCCGCATCGTGCACGGCGGCGACGACGAGGGGCGTCACGGGCGGCGCGGCCGCGATTGATGGCGAAGGCTCATCAGTTCATGACCGAGTCAAATGGCGGCGCGGATCCCGCGGTGCTAAAACGAGAGTCGGACCGCATCGAATAGATCAGGAGGAGCAATGTCGAAATCACGCAGCATCCGCAAAGGCTTCGCGTTGAGCGCGGCCGCGGCGGCAGTTCTCGCATTGGGCGCGGCATCGGTTTTCGCCAAGGATCGCGACGACGATCGCGACAGCCACCGCGGCATCAGCCAGAGCGGCGAGCAGAAGGACATGCGCCGCGTCGGCCACGCGGACCTGCAGGGACGTCCCGCCTACCACCCCACCTTCATCAAGTATCCGAATGGAAGGGTGATCGCCTTCATCGGAACGCATGGCGGAAGCAAGCCCAATCCGCTGAAGGGCGGCGCGATCGAGCTTAACGGCACGATGATCGTCGACGTGACCGATCCCGCGCGGCCGGTAGAGAAGTTCCACATCCCGGCCCCTGCGAACGGAGCGCAGACGCAGTCCAACCGCGTGTGCCTGGGCTCGGACCTGCCCGGCGGCGCGGCCGGCCACGTCTACATGATGCGCAACGTGCAGGGAAGCTCCGCTTCCGGCTATGAGCTGTGGGACGTCACCGACGTCGGCAATCCCAGGCCGGTGGCGGCGGTGCGCAACCTTCGCGCCACGCACAAGCACTGGTGGGAATGCAACACCGGCATCGCCTATATGCCCGGCAGCAAGAATGCGGCTCCGCTATGGCGCACGCCGCAGTCGATGCTGCTGTACGACTGGAGGAATCCGCCGGCCGCGGCAGCCTCCGGACCCATACCGGTGCCCGGGGACAGCTATCCGCACTACATCCGCACCTACGGAGTGGTGGGCGCCGAGCCAACCGGAACCGGACCGATTCCGAATTCCCTGCACGGCGCGATCAGCGCGTTCGAGCATCCGCAGAAGGCAATGCCGCTCGCACGCGCGGCCGGACCGGATGACGTGGTAGGCAACCGCGTGTACGCCGCGTGGGGCGTCGGCGACGATGGCCAGCTTCAGATCATCGACCGCAACAAACTGCTGCCGCCGCCGCACGGGACATGGAACGGCGCGAATCCCGACAGCCCGACGAGAGCCGAGCTCGAGGCGGCCCAGGCGGGGCTGATGTACATGTCGCCGGACCAGGGCGGTCACACCAGCTTTCCGGTGTTCGGCATCGCGCCGAAGAGCTACGAGAACTTCACCGAGTTCAAGACGCGCGACATCGTGCTGCTCGCCTCGGAGTCGACGGCCGACCGGTGCGAAGAGGCGCCGCACTGGAGCTTCATCGTCGACGTGACGGTCGAGAACTCGAAGACCTCGCCTCCGGGCGGGGCGCGCCTCTCGCAGAACCCGTGGACCGGCCCCATGGTGCTTTCGACGATGTGGCTCGATCCGCGCGCGGGTGAGAAGTTTCCGCGTGGCAACTACTGCACGCGCGGCGCGCGATTCGGCGTGCACTCGAGCGAGGAGAACTTCGGCAATCCGTTCTACCCCCGGGTCACCTTCCTCGCGTACTTTACCGGCGGCGTTCGCGCGTGGGATATCCGCGAGCCGCAGGGCCCCAAGGAAATCGCCTTCTACGTGCCGGAGAGCAACGCCAACACAGATCCCGACGGCTATATGACCAACAACCTCGAGGTCGACAACCGCGGCTTCATCTACGCGGTCGATCGCAACGGCGCCGGACTCGACATTCTCGAGCTGCACGGCCGGGCGAAACGCATCGCGCTCGGTCAGGACAGCGGTCTCGGCCACGACGACGACGACTGAGTGCCTGGCTTTCCTGCCACGACGAAAGGCGGCCTTCGGGCCGCCTTTTTTCTTGCGCTCGTTCTTGCGCTGCAAATGGGGAAGGTGCTCGCCCATGGCGACGACAAGCCGAAGCACGGCGGCATCATGGGCAGAGGCGACGATACGGTCACGGTCGAATTCGTATTCGAGGAGGGTGTCGTCGCCGTTTACGTCGAAGACCACGACAGCGCGAGCCCGATCGCCGCGCAGGACCTCAAAGGCGCCTGGCTGAGTGTGGTCGGACCCGGGCGGGCTGCGGTGCAAGCGAAGCTCGTTCCGTCGGGAGAGAACAGGCTGACCGCGAGCGGTCTCAGCCCGCGCGTCGGCGACCGGCTGAGCGCGCGCCTCGTCCTGCCGAACGGCATGGAAACTTGGTCGGTCGTGACTTTCCGCGAGACCCGGCGCTAGAATGGCCGCGTGAGGGCGCTGCTTCTACTTCTCGCCGCACTGCTCGTCGGGTACGCGCCCGCAGACGCGCTCGCGCACGGCGGAGAGAATCACAAGGCTTCGAATCCCCATGCGGGTGCAAGCTCTTCAATCATCGAACGGCATGACTGGTCTCCGGTCTGCCCGCCCGGATCGGGCCACGTCTGCGCCTGCGACAATTTGTCGCTGTCCGACGCGGGCGCGAAGCTGGCTCTTGTCATCCGCTGTGCGCTCTCCTTCCTGCCGCCTCGCCGCGACGAAGCCGTCGCGGGCGCCGAGGCGCCAACCAAGCCTTCTCCGCAGTTTCCGCCGGGCCTCGCCCGGGCCCCGCCGCTCGCCTGATCGCGTAAGTGATCTGAGTGCGCGCCGCCTTGAGCGCAGCGCGCCACAGGGTGTTTTGGCGGGAGACCAAGATGAAGCGTTTGCTGTTTGCGGCGCTCGCGATGAGCGCCGCGGCCGAGGCCGGGGCTTCGTGCGGCTCGGCATTCTGCATGATCAACACCAACTGGAACGTGCAGGGCCAGTGGACCGAGCCCGGCGCGCGCTTCGACCTGCGCTTCGAATACATCGACCAGGACCAGCCGATGGCGGGGAGCCGCAAGGTAGGCGTCGGCGAGATCCGCCAGCACCACGACGAGGTGCGCACCATCAACCGCAACTGGCTCGGCACCTTCGACTACGCCTTCAACGACGCCTGGGGCGTGTCGGCCACGCTGCCGATCGTCGACAAGTCCCACACCCACATTCACAACCACCAGGGCGGGCAGATCCCCGAGACCTGGAACTTCACCGAAGTCGGCGACGCGCGCGTGCTCGGCCGGCGCCAGTGGCACTCGGAGAACGCCCGCGCAGAGCGGCTTGATTTCTACGGCCTCAACTTCGGCCTGAAGCTGCCCACGGGCCAGACCGACGTGCGGAACTCGGAAGGCACGCTCGCCGAGCGTACCCTGCAGCCGGGCACCGGCACGACCGATCTCCTGGTGGGCGGGTACTACAGCCGCGTGCTCGGGTCCGGCTCTTCCTGGTTCGCCGACCTGCTGGTGCAGACGCCGCTCAACGAGCACGAAAACTTCAAGCCCGGGACCCGCACCTCGGTCGACCTCGGCTACCGCAAGAATATCGGCGACAAGCTGGGCCTGATGCTGCAGCTCAACTTGCTGCACAAGGCGCGCGACAGCGGAAGCGATGCCGAGCCTGAAGACAGCGGGGGCAAGTTCCTGTTCCTCAGCCCGGGGCTGAGCTACATGCTGACGCAGCGCCTGCAGGCGTATGGGTTCGTCCAGCTGCCCCTCTACCAGTACGTAAACGGCGTGCAGCTCACGGCCGATTGGGCCGTGGCAGCGGGCCTCAGCCTGCGGTTCTAGCGTTCCACCGGCGGCGTTGACGCCGCTGGGCCTTGCGCGGATCATCGGTCTCAACTTCTGGGAGGAGGTCCGCATGAAAGACGCCAGCAACGCTCGCCGCAGGTTCGTCGCCACCGCAGGATTCGCCGCCGTCGCGGGAGCGTTGGGTGAAGCGCTGATCGGCCGCGAAGTCCGGGCCGACGACGACCACGACGTCGAGAAATTCATCCGCGCGGTGCAGAAGGCGCGCCTGTTCGACCTTTCGCAGCTCTGGGACGAGAACTCGCCGATCGCCGGAGTCAACCCGAGCTTCTCGATGACGGTCGATCCGGCGCAGGATCCGCTGCACCAGGCTGCCAATCACACCAGCACGCGCGGCACCTTCGGCGACGGCGGCCAGCTCTCGTTTACCGGCGAGGTGATGCGCTGGAGCGGCCAGCACGGCGCGCCGAGCATCGACGCGCTCGGCCACATCGGGCACAACGGGCTGCTCTTCGGCGGGGTCGACGCGGCCAAGTCGACGAGCGACCCGCGCGGAATCGGCCGCAGCGGCGTCGGCGCGCACCTCGACATCGCGCATTATCCGAACGAGCTGCTGGTGAACCGCGGTGTGCTGCTCGACGTGGCGCGGTTCGTCAACCGAAGCGCCGAGCCGCTCGCGGGCGCATTCAACATCACCGGCGATCTCCTGCAGGACACCGCGAAGCACCAGCGCGTGAAGATCAAGCGCGGCGACACCGTGCTCGTGCGCACCGGCTGGGGCCGTTACTTCAGCGAGAACCCCGCGCTCTACAAGGGCGACAACGCGGCAGGCGTCGGCGTCAGCGGCGCGCACTGGCTGATCGACCGCGGCGCGAGGGTCGTCGGCAACGACACGCTCACCTTCGAGGTGCGGCCGCCGGTCTCGTTCCCGCCCGAGGTGCCGCAGTTCCAGGTGTTCCCGGTCCACATGCTGGTGATCGCGGACAACGGGATCAACATCATCGAGAACTACTTTCTCGAGGAGATCGCCGCGGCGAAGGAGTACGAGTTCCTGCTCGTCGTGCCGCCGCTCAAGATGCGCGGCGGCACCGGCTCGGCGCTGCGCTCCTTCGCGCTCGTGCCGTAGGGCTTACAGCTTCGGAATACCGGCGGCGAACCAGGCGCCGTTCGGATTGCGGATCAGCAACACCGGGCTCGCGCACTCGGTCGGCGGGAGCGGCGCGAGCACATCGTCGATGCGGAAGTCGCCGTTCGCCTCGAGCGGCACGAGGGCGCTGTCGAAGAGCGGCGGCGTGGCCGCTCCCGCCGGGATGACGGTGCTGCAGATCAATGTCGCGCGGACGCTCTGGTTGGCGTTCCCGCCGATGCCGTTGCCGCCGCCGAGCAGCAGGCCGCGGCCGTCGACCCGGACGGCCCCGCTGTCGAGATCGATCTCGGCCTTGAGGTCCTCGATGACCCAGATTTGGCCGGGCGGCTGTACCCCACGAACGAGATTGCGGTTGACGACTTCGGCGGTGGCAGCAGTGCCTACGCCGGACGACACGGGGATGACACCGATGCCGCCCCTGAACTTCAGGTTATCGGCACTGGCCGGGAACGCGTATGTGAATGCGGCGAGCGACAGCGTGGCCGCGATGGCAGTGACTTTCATATCTAGAACCTCCTCCCGATGCGGGGTTGGACTGCACCGGGAGAACACCTGCACGCGGTCGGTATTCCGACCTGATTTGTGACATCCAAATGAAAAAGGCGGCCCGCGGGCCGCCTTTCATGCGCTTCAGGCGCGTGCTTCAGGGCACGAAGAAGCTCGCGCAATGTCCGGCCTGGGCGGGCGCGGGTGAATCGCTGATCGAGCCGCCGCGCGCGATGCACTGGCTGGGCGGCAGCGTTGCGCCGCGCTCGACGTGGTCGACGAGGAGGTCGAACGAGCGCTGCGCATGCGGCTGGATGAACTCCAGCTTCGAGAAGTTGAGCTGCTTGTAATTCTCGATGTGGTTGCCGTTCTGCACCTCGTAAAGCCTGTACGCAGCGTGCCTTTCGTCGCGATCGTTGCCTTTGTCGGTGCGTGCCGCTTCGACCTTGCGCGCGTAAGCCCTCGCGTGGTGATCGATCGGCAGCAGCGCATCCATCGTCCCGGCCACCGTGATCATGGGCCTGGTGATCAAGCCGGTGTTCTGGAATGCGGCAATCTCGGCGCCGACATTGGAGAACGACAGCCGGTTGATGTAGTTGTAGGTGCCGGTGCCGCTCACGTAGGTGTTGTACGCTGGATCGAGCCGCTTCTGCCACTGGCACAGCGTGACTTCCCAGAAGCTCAGCCAGTTGTTGTTGTAGAGCGTGGTCGGGACCGCGCCGATGTCGGAGGCGATGTCGGGCGGATAGCCTGCCGCCACGATGTTCTTCGCCGCGGTAGTCGCTGTGTTGAAGCCCGAGGCACGATAGTCGGGGAAGTTCAGCACCGCGGGCGGCAGGTCCGTCAGCAGGTTGGGCGCGTGCGGGTCCACGAACGTGCCTTCCCAGTCCACGCCGCCGTCGAACACGTGCGGCGCTTCCTCTATGGCGCGTCGGACCTGGTAGCCGCCGTTCGACGTGCCGACCGCATAGGTATAGCGCGGCGGCGGCCCGTAAGCGGCCTTGACGCCGTCACGCGCGATTTCGCCCGCCTTGATCATGAACTCGGTCCAGCGCGTGAAGGGCTGGCCCGCTTCGTTGTCGAAGAAGCGCACGAAGACGGGCGTGTCGGGGTTCAGCCTGCAGGCAAGGGGATCCGCCGCGGTGCTGAGCTGCAGGTTGAGCACGCCCTTGTTCTGCGAGGCGTAGGCGTAGCCCTTCTGCACGACGAAGTCGCTCCACGCAAAGTCGCCGTTGAACTCGCTGCGCGTGCCCGAGGCGCCGGCGACGACCAGGCGACCGTTCCAGTCGTTCGGCAGGCGCAGGAGGAAGCGCGCCTGGCTCGTCGGGTCCCCGGCGATGCGCGCTTGGATCTGCAGTCCCGGCACCGCCTTGGTGATCGGCGTGTGAGCCGGCGCGTTCGGCGAGATCACGTCTCGATCGGTGCGCGGCGTAAACGCGAAAGGTGGCAGGGTTGGAATGGAGTTGTTGAGCGGGGTGGTCTGCTCGTTGTTGGTCGTCAGGTCCGTGCTCACGAAGCAGGTAGCATCGACCAGATCGCGCGAAAGCGCTTTGAGTACGTCGGCGCAAGTGAGCTTGGCGTGCGCAGAAAACGCAATGCCAAGGGACAAAAAGGCCGTACTGCAGATTCGCAGAAACATTTGTGCTTCCCCCTAGGTAGTTGCAACGAGCATGCTTCAATTACCAGCGCAGCGCAATCTGTCGTCTCAGTGGTTGGTGCCTTCCAGCCCGGTCGCGGGCGGTCTGGCGCCTTGCATCGGGCCGCCGGGCGGGTTCGGCGCGCCGGCGCCGGGCGATTGGATGGGATCGGTCGGCGGCTTGGCGCCTGCGGCGCCGGTTGCAGCGGCGCCCGCAGCGGGCTTCGCCCCAGGGGCCACAGCCGCGGGCGGCGGCGTGTGGATGAACTTCCACTCCGAGTACTTCTGCGCGCCCTCGAAGATCGCGTCGCGCACGCGGAAACCGGCGACCTTGAGCGGGGCGACGTCGGAAGAGCTCGCCACGCCCTGGACGCCGCCGTCGGCACCCTTGATGACCACGAATTCCTTCCCGGTCATGGGATCGGGGAAGAGCTTGCGCAGGTGGCGCATGGTGCCAGGCTGGCGCGGGTCCTTCAGCAGGTCTTCGATCTGCCGCGGGTACATCTTGTTCGGTCCCGGCGTCGCGAGGTAGTAGAGGCCGATGGCGCGGCGGTACTGGTTGCCGATGAAGAGGAGCTCGGCCTCCTTTTCCCTGCGCGCCGAGGTCTCCCAGGTCTCGCCGACGATGGCGAGGCCACCGAGGAGAATGGCGACGATGAACATCACCGTGAGGTAAGTGAACCCCGCCTGCCTGAACCCCACCTGCCGCAGCGATGCCCGCGCGCGCTTCACCATTGCGAATATTCGCTGCCGTCTTTGCTCTTGCCCGCGGCGCCGCTCTTCACGTCGTAGACGCCGCCTTTGGTCTGGTCCTCGGGCTGCACGATCATCCAGGTGGTGGTGCTCTCGGTGATCGGGTCGACCGGCACGCGGCGCAGGTACTTGTCGGTGGCGAGCGATTCGAGCGATTCCGGGTAGCGGCCTTTGTCCGCGTAGTAGCGCGAGATCGCCTCGCGCATCTGGTGGAGGTTTTCCTTCAGCACCGCTTCCTTGGACCTGTCGATGCTGCCGAAGTAGCGCGGCAGGGCGAGCGTGAGGAGCAGTGCCACGATCGTCATGACGACGAGGAGCTCGATCAGCGTGAAACCAAACCCCCCGCTCGCCGAAGGCTCGCGACCCCCTTCACAGGGGGTCAACTTTCGGCGCATTACCATTCCTTATAGGGGCGGCCGTTGATCCCGTTTCCTGTGGCGAGCGAAAAGACGTCGAACACGTCCTCGCCTTCCTTCGGGTCGTCGGGCGGGCTCTGGTAGGCGCGCTTGCCCCAGGTCTCGGCGTTGGTCAGCGTCTCGGAGGTGGCGAAGGGGTCGCGCGGGATGCGCCGCATGAAGTAGATCTTGTCCCGCTTCGGGCTCTTCTGGTCCTCGACGCCCCTCACCAGGTCGTCCAGGCTCTTCGGATAGCCGGTTTCGTTGACGCTTTTCGTGAGGCGCCCGTCGTCCCAGGCCTGCTTGTAGGCGTCGATGCCGTCGCGGATCTCGCGCAGCGAGCGGCGCAGGTCCTGCTCCTTGGCGCGGGTCACGATGAGCTCGTTCAGCGGCAGCGCGACCGAGGCGAGCACGGCGATGATCGCCACCGTGATGACGAGCTCGATCAGCGTGAAGCCGCGCGCAGCGGGCGAAAGGCGCAGAGCAGGCCTCATTGCGGCGCGGGCTTGACTCCGCCGAAGGGTACGAGCGTGCCGCCCGTCGGCGGCTGCTGCTGCGGCACCACCGGGGCGCCCGACGTGTCGGGCGTGGGACCCTGCGGCTGCGGCTCCGCCGGGATCGGCGCGATCGGCGCGCCGCCCAGCCGCGGCGTGCCGGTCGCGGCCTCGGTTCCGGCGGCGAACTCGACGGAGCTGGCATCGGGCCGGATGAGCGCGCGCGCGAGGTGCGGCGTGATGAGCAGCATGATCTCGGTGCGGTTGCGGGTGTCGTTGGTGCTCGAGAAGAGGCGCCCGACGATCGGAAGCTCGCCCAGGCCTGGGACGCGGTCGGCGCTGCGCCGGTCCTCGCGGCTGATCAGGCCCGCGAGCACCTGCGTCTCGCCGTCCTTCAGCCGCAGGACGGTCGCGGCGTTTCGCGTGCCGATCTGGTAGTTGAGGCTGTTCGACCCGACCGAGCGGATTTCCTTCACGATGTTGCTCACTTCGAGGCCGACCTTCATGCCGACCTCGTCCTCCAGAAAGATGAGCGGCTCGACCTCGAGCTTCAGGCCGATGTCGAGGTAGGACACCGATTCCGAGACGAAGCCGCCGGTTGCCGCGGCGGTAGTGGTGATCACCGGCACGCGGTCGCCGATGTGCACGCGCGCCTTTTCCTTGTTCTTCACCCGGATGCGCGGGTTGGCGAGCACGTTGGCCGAGCCGTCGTTCTGCTTGAGGTTGAGCAGGAACAGAGGATCGGTGAACTGCAGGCGCACCAGGTCCGAGCTGCGGTTCAGCCATTCGGGCAGCGTCACCTGCCCCGGAACGCCGGCGGCGCCGACCAGACTCCAGGCAATGGTGTCGGGGAAGCGCAGGCCGAGCTGCTGCAGCCAGTTGCTCGCCACCTCGATCACCTCGACCTCGAGCATCACCTCGGGCTCGGCCAGATCCTGCGCCGCGATCAGCCGCTCGGCGAGGCGGATCGCCGCGGGCGTGTCCTTGATCACCAGCAGGTTGATCTTCTCGTCGATGAAGATGTCGCGCGTCTTCACCAGCGTGCGGATCATGTTCGCGGTCTGCTTCACGTCGGCGTTGGCGAGATAGAAGCCCTTCACCACCAGCTCCTGGTACTCGCGCAGCTTCTGCGGCGTGTTCGGGAAGATGAACACGGTGTTGTCGTTCAGCACCTTCTGCTCGAGCGAGCTGGTGAGCAGCACCATGCGGATCGCGTCCTCGATGCTCGCGTCGCGCAGCAGGATGGTGGTGCGCTGGTCGGAGCGCACGTCGCGGTCGAAGATAAAGTTGATGCCGGTGGCGCGCTGCAGCGTCTCGAAGATGTTGCGCAGGGTGACGTCGCGCAGCTCGATCGAGATCGGCTTCGGGCTCGCGGGCTTGAGCTGCGCGCTGACGATCACCGGCGGCACCAGCTTGTCGTCGATCGTGCGCTGCAGGCGGCGCGCGTCTTTCTGCTGCGGGTTCTCGGTGAGCACCGGGCGCAGCACGTCCTGCGCCTCGCGGAACTTGCCGGCGCGCACGAGCTGCTCGGCCTGCGCCGCGAGGGCGGCGTGGCGCCGGTCGGTCTCGATCTGGGCGAGTCCCGCGGTGGCGCGCGGGTTCGTCGCGTCGTGCGACAGCACGCGCCGGTAGAGCGTCTCGGCAGCGTCGAAGCGCTGGGACTGGCGTAGTTGCTCGGCCTGCGACAGCCACTGCGCAACGACGACGTCGCGCATGCGGTAGTACTCGGTGCGCAGGGCGATGTTCTCCGGATTCTCGCGCGAGGCTTTCTGCAGCACGGCGAGCGCCTCGTCGCTGCGGCCTTCGTCGAAGCGCTTGCGCGCGTCGTCGATCGGCGAGGGCCCCGTGGCGCAGGCCGCGAGCAGGAGAAAGAGGGCGAGACGGATTCGCTTCATGGCAGATCTCCCGGGGGCCGGGCATAGATGGTCAGGCGCAGCTGCCCCTCGAGCTGGCTCTCGATCGCCCTCTTGCGCTCGAACCGCAGCGCGTCGAGCGAGGCGATCGGCATCTTCTTCAGCACCTGGCCGATGAAGTCGCGGAACTGCCTGTAGTTGCCGCGGGCGGGCAGGGTCACGCGGTAGGCCCACAGGCCCGACGCGCGCCGTTCCAGGCGGTACTCGCCCTGCGCGAGGTCGACGCCGGAGGCGCGCGCGAGCTCGTGCAGCTTCTGCACCTCGTCGGTGAGCTTGTCCGCGGGCGGGAAGAGCGCATAGAAGCGCCGCAGATCGTCGCCACGCCCGGCCGAATGGATCTGGGGGTGCGCCTTGCGCTCCTTCAGGCGCTCGAGCGCGAGGCGCTGCGCCGCGGCGTCGGCCTCCAGGGGCGCAAGCGTGGAAAAGTAGAACGCGGCGCAGGCGAGCAGCACGCCGACGCCGGCGATGCCCGCGAACCCGAGACGGCGCAGCAGCAGCTCGAGGCGCGCCTTCACCGGGGCTCCCGGATCGAGGCCTGGACCGAGAACTGCACCGGGTGCTGCGGATCTTCGCGCTGCACCTGGTGGCTGACGAGGTGCACGTCGGCAAGCAGCGGCGCCTCGCCGAGCCGGCGCACGAAGCTGAACATCGCTTCGCGCTGGCGCGTCTCGGCCGTCAGGCGCAGCAGCCGGTTTTCCGCATCGGGCTGGAGCTGCAGGATCGCGACTTCGCCCGAGACGGCCTGCTCGATCGTGGAGATCAGCGCGGCCCAGGGCAGGGTGAGCTGGCGCACGACGGATTCGGCGTTGCGCGCTTCCTCCTCGATCCTTTCGCGCGGGATCGGCTTCGCCGGCCGCTCGGGCACGGTCAGCCCGCTCTGCGTCTCGAGCCTCGCCACTTCCACGCGCGTGTCGCGATAGCGCTCGCCGAGTCCGGCGGCGACCACGAGCGACAGGGCGAGCACCACGAACCCCGGCCACAACGGCCGAGGGACAGGCGCGACATAGTCGAGCTCAACGCGACGAGCGCGAATTCTTCAGTCCCTCCCTGGGCACAGTTTACCTCCGCGGCGGCCGGTTTTCGGCGGCCGCTACAGCGTTTCGTGATGGCACGACAGTTACATTCGTTCCTGAAAAGTGGTAAGGGCAGGCATGCCCGAGGGCAGGTTCTACACGAGTTGCGTTGCATGGCTACTTGCGGTGGTCGTTTCGGTGCTTGGCTGCAGCCGCGGCGATCCGCAGGGCGACGCCGCGGCGAGGCCGGCGCAACCGCAAGACGCCGCTGCCGGCCCTCCGACTGGAAGCCCGGCCCCGGATTGGCGGGAGGCGCGCAGCGAGCTCCCCGCGCAAAACGGACGCGGGTTGTTCCAGGGACGTGAGCCGAACGCTCCGATCCAGCGCCCGCGGCCGGCGCGTCCGGCCGACCCGATCGCCCCGGGCCCGGCGGGCCCGCTGCCGCCTCCCTTGACCTATGTCGGCAAGGTCGCGCGCGACGGCGAGGGGTTCGCCGTGCTCGGCCGCGAGGAGCGCGTGTACGTGGTCCGGGTCGGCGATGCGGTCGGCAACGGCTACCGCGTCGAGTCCATCACCGAGAAGGAAGTGGTGATCCGCAACGCCGACTTCGACATGACGCAGACGCTTTTCTTCTCGGCCGGGCGCGATTAGCGGATGCGGGTCGGGCTCGCCTCGAACGCGCGCCGCAGGGCGGCCGGCATCGCATCCACGACCTCGCGCGGATATTCGACCCGGTGCCTGCCCACGCGCAGCGCCAGCGCCGGTGGATTCTTTCTGAAGCAGGCATCGCAGCGGCCGATGGCGCCGGTCGGCATGAATTGCTTGCATTCGAAACAGCGGTCGCGCTCGAGGTGCGGCCGGCGCACGGGGTTACGCCGGTACACCATGAGTCGATCTTGCAGCCGCGGCCAGTGCGGCAACTCGACTTCTTCAATTAAAGACCAATTTACGGCGAGCTCGCGGTGGAAACGCACCGAGCCGGTCGCGCCTTTGTCGCGCTCGCCGACGTGGATCACCACCCCGCCGCGGTAGGCGCGCAGAACCTCGTAGCTCGCCGCGTCGTCGTCGTAGGGCGGCCAGCAAAGGAGCAGGGCGCGCTCGGGATGGCGCCGCACCGCCGCAGCCGACTTCAAGCGTTCGATCGAAGTCCAGGCGCCGCGGCCGCCGCGGTGATAGGCATTGCCGCGGCCCGGGCGCGCGCGGTCGTAGCCGATCGCATCGACGCCGCGCGAACGCAGCAGCGCGAGCCAGTATCCCGTCCCCGCGCCGCACTCCACGAGCGGCGCATGCCGCGCCAGCACCTCGAGCGCCGGCTCGGTCGGGATCGCCCAGGAGAAGAGCGACGCCAGCTCGCGGCGCCGCTCGTCCAGGTCGAGCAGCCGCGCCGGCGCCTTCATCAGGATCTGGAAGAGCTCGAGGCAGGGATTCCCGCCTGAACCCAATACAACGGGCGCTTTCCGGAAATCGTCCAGCTTTTCCCGATATTCGGCGAAGGCGACTGCGGCGCGGCGCCATTCTTCCTCCGGTACCACCACCCAAGGAAAGTGCCGCGTGAACTCGGCGTAGGAGGCGAGCGGCGTGAAGCGCGGCCTCGGGCTCAGGCCGTGGCGCCACTCGTCCGGGCCGACCGGCTCGACCGCGCCGCCGCACTCGGAGCAGATCGGGTGCCCGTCGACGGTGACGCGGCGGCCCGTGCTGAGGAGCGGCCGCACCCCGGCCGCTCCTCCCGTGCATTTGCCTCTAGCGGCCCTTGCCGCGCTCGTCGTCGTCGTCATCGTCCTCGCGCTCGACGCGCAGCACCTTCGCATCGTGCACGATGTTGCCGTCCACGATCGTGAGCACCGAGTTGATGCGCTTGAGCTGCTCGTCGGGCACGGTGAAGTAGTCCTGGTTCAGCACCACCAGATCCGCGAGCTTGCCCACCTCGATGGTGCCGAGATCGTTCTCCTCGCGCAGGAACCAGCCGTTGCGGCTCGTGTAGAGCTCGAGCGCCTCCTGCCGGGTGATGCGCTGGTCGGCGAGCGGGCTTCCGGTCGCCTGGTTGTTGTTGATCGGCAGCCCGCGCGCGTTGATTCCCGTGGTCGCGAAGTACATGTGAATCCACGGATTCATCGGCGCGATCTGCATGCCGTCGGAGCTCAGGCCTGCGTGGATGCCGCTGTCGAGGATCATGCGGAACGGGGGGCCGGCGTAGGGCGACAGCGGGTTGGTCACTGGTGCGCCGGCCAGGAACTGCCAGCCGGTCAGCGACAGGCTGCCGCCGATCGCCTTGAAGCGGTTGATCCACTCCTGCGTGATCCCGGGCACGTGGGCAATCACCCAGCGCTTGTTGCCGACGACGCCGGGAAACTCGGTGTTCACCGTCTCGAACGCGGTGATTTCCTGCTCGAAGTCGGGTGGCGGACTGCTGGCGTTGGCGCGGCGGCCGAGCGAGTGCACCTCAGCCCGCCAGTTCGCCTTGCCGACCTTGCGCGCCGCTTCCAGGAAGCGTCCTGGGACCGTCGTGCCCTGCGCGATGAACTCGCCGATGCCGCCGGTCTTCACCATGTCGCCGCCGAAGAACTGAAACGCGTTCTTCAGCCGCTGCACCAGCTCCGGCGTCGCGTCGTCGGTCTCCATGTGGAGGAAGTTGATGCGCAGGCGCACCGTGCCCTTGCCCTGCTCGTAGTTCTCGAGGAACGGGAAGTGCATGGTGAAGTTGTCTTCGTGCGCGGCGCCGTCGGTCGCATTGTTGAGCGCCTGGAACGCGCCCTGGTCGGTGTGGGTCGTCACGCCGAGGCTCGTCGCGTAGTTCATGGCGTCGAGCGTGCTGCGGCGCCGCTCCGCGGGATTGAGCAGGGTCTGGCGCAGGAAGAGCAATGCCTTGGTGCATTCGCTGGTCGGAAAGCCGCCTCCAACCGATCCGTCGGTGCCGACCACGACGCCATTCGCGCGCAGAATGACGGCTGCGCGGCTATTCGCCATGCCGGGGCCTGTAAAGCTGATCATCAGGAATAACGGATTGTTCGGAGCGGCGCCGTCGAGCTCCGCAAGCGTGGGAAAGCGGCCCGTCGTCTTGTCGAGCGGGTTGGCGTAAAGATGGTTGAAATGGAAGCCGCCGATGGTCGTGATCCACGCGGCCGGCGGCACGGTTTTGACTCGCGCGGCATAGATGTCGAGGGCCTCCGCGACCGAGTGCGCATTCTCGAGCGGCGTATGAAAGCCGGGGCGGTTGCCCATCAGCACGATGTGGTTGTGGTTGTCGATGATGCCGGGGACCACGGTGCGGCCGCGCAGGTCGATGACGCGGGTCTTTCTTCCGGCGTGCACATTCGGGCGCCCGCCCTCGACTTCGAGAAAACGGCCGTCCTTGATCGCCACCGAGGCCGCGACGGTGTTCTTCGCGTCCATCGTGTGGATCCTGCCGTTGATGAGGATGACATCCGGATCGGGGTGCTGGTTGGTCTTTGCCTGCGCCGGCGCGACCAGCATGTTGCCGCCGGCCGCGGCCGCGGCGCTCGCGGCCGCCGTCTTCATGAACTTGCGGCGCGTAAACGCGCCGTGCCTGCGCTTGTCCTTGGTCATCTGGTTCGCCTTCCTTTCGAGTTCAATTGTTGACGACGACCGCCTCGGTGAGGCGGTAGAGAAGTCCGCCCGAGTCGTCCCGCACCAGCGAGAACGTTCCGGAAACTGTTATCGCGTCGCTCGGAATCTTCACCGGCAGCTTCGCGAGGACCTCGGCGAACTGCTCGGCGGTGCCGGGCATGCAGAAGGCACAGTCGGGGGGTTGCGCGCTCAGCAGGAAATGTTTCTGCGTCATTCCGGACTCGAGCGGCATCATGAAGCCCTTGAGCTTCACCTCGCGCTTGTCGAGGGCGAGGATCTGCCTGGAAAACTCGGGTACGTAGCGGTCCTTCTGCCGCGTCACGCTGACCTGGGCGAGCGTTTCCCAGGACACCACCGCGGACTTGTCGTCTGCGACAGAGGGCTGAAACCCGAACAACAGGGCGGCCGCGGCAATGGAGGCGCTGCTTAGACGCATCGTTCCCCTCCTCTGAAGAACGGCGTTTCTACTTAACGCATCTATACCGCGTGTGGACGAAAAGCGAAAGCCCCGTTTCTTTCCGGCCCTGGCCTGCTCTGCGGCGTGGGACGAGGAGTGGGGAGAATTCCTGAAGCTACGCTTACGCCGCGAGCTCGCGGAACTCCCAGCCGTCGGCCTTCGGCGGCGCCTTGGTCCCGGAGAGAAGCACGAGGCTCGGCACTTCGCCCTCCGCGCCGTGCAGGCGGTAGCGCTCGCGGTCGAGGAGGGTGAACCAGTCGCCCTTCGCGTTCTGCACCGAGCGCCAGCCCTGCGCGGCATGCAGCGCGATGCAGGCGCGCTCGGGCTCGGCGAGCACCAGCCAGGCGCCGGCGGCCGGGATCGCCTGGCGCCAGCGGTTGGCGGCTTCCATGAGCTCGGGCTGCACCGAGACGAGCTTCGCCTTGCCGTTCTTCGGGAAAACCGCCTTCAGGGCTTCGACCATGGCGGTGTCGATGGCGCTCGCGAGGCGCAGGGCGCCGCGCGGCGCCTCGGAGGCGCGCAGGCTCCAGCCTTTGGCGCGCTCGCCGTGGATTTTCGAGAAGTGATGGCGCAGGTACGCCTCCTCCTCCGCCGGAGTCGACAGGCCGTCGCTCCAGGGGAGCACCGCGTAGCGCACGAAATGGTTCGAGAGGACCAGCGTCACGCGGCAGGGCTTGGTCCACTCCAGCGTCCTGAGCGCCGCCACCGGACCCTGCCACGGCTCGGCGCCGGCGGCGGAGTCGCATGCGATGCTGCGCCCGCCGGCGAGCACCTCGCCGGGCGTGAGCAGCACGCGCAGCTTCTCAGGAAACAAACGTGACACGGTTGATTTCCAGCAGCGTAGTCTGGCCCTTACGCACCGCGTCGTAGGCGGCGTCGCGCAGGAGCCGCGTGCCCGAGCGCTGGGCGGCTTCACGAAGCTTGCGGACCGGCGCCCGGCCGGTGATCAGCTCGCGCAGCTCGTCGTTCAGGATCATGAGCTCGGCGATCGCCATGCGCCCCTTGTAGCCTGCGCCGCGGCACTCGCGGCACCCCTTGCCCACGACGAACTTCCACTGGGACACGTCGACCTCCGCAAGCCCGGATTCCGCGAGCGCCTCCTTCGACGGCTTGTCCGGCTCGGCGCAATGCGGGCACACCATGCGCACCAGGCGCTGAGCGAGGATGGCGTTCAGCGCCGAGACGAAGCCGTAGAGGTCGACGTTCATGTGCATGAAGCGGCCGATCACGTCGAAGACGTTATTTGCATGCACCGAAGTGAACACCAGGTGCCCGGTAAGCGCGGACTGCACCGCGATATTGGCGGTCTCGGGATCGCGGATCTCGCCCACCATGATCTTGTCGGGGTCGTGGCGCAGGATCGAGCGCAGGCCGCGCGCGAAGGTGAGGCCCTTCTTCTCGTTCACCGGGATCTGCAGCACGCCCGGGAGCTGGTACTCGACCGGGTCCTCGATCGTGACGATCTTGTCCTGGCCGCTGTTGATCTCGCTGATCGCGGCGTAGAGCGTGGTGGTCTTGCCGCTGCCGGTGGGCCCGGTCACGAGCAGCATGCCGTAGGGCTCGCGTGAGAGGCGCCGCAGCCGCCGCACGTCGTCGGGCTCGAAGCCGAGCGAGTCGAGCGAGAGCTGCTGCTGGGTCTGCTCGTAGAGCGACTGCTTGTCGAGCACCCGCAGCACCGCATCCTCGCCGTGGATGCTCGGCATGATCGAGACGCGGAAGTCGACCGCGCGCCCGTGCTCGAGCGCCTTGAAGCGGCCGTCCTGGGGCACGCGCCGCTCGGTGATGTCGAGCTCGGCGAGCACCTTGACGCGCGCGATCGCCTGCTCGGCCTGCGCGCTGTCCTGGATCAGCTTGACCTGGGAGAGGATCCCGTCGATGCGGAACTTGATGGCGAGGCCGGCGGGCAGGGTCTCGAGGTGGATGTCGCTCGCGCCGAGGAGGAGGGCGTCGCGCAGCGTGGAGCGCACGAGGCGCACGACCTCGCTCGCCTCGTCGCCGATCGCCTTGAGCGACAGGTCCTCGATGCGCCCGCTCTCGGCGGGCCCGGTGGCGGCCTGGGCCTCGACATCGTCGAGCGCGCGCATCGATTCCTCGTGGGAGGCGAGGAAGGCGACGAGGTCGCCGCGGTGCACCAGGCACCAGCTGAACGGCTCGGCGATGCGCTCCTCGGCCCAGGCATGGAGTTCGCCCGAGAAGGGGTCGTCGAAGGCGAGCAGCAGCCGGCCGTCGGCGGCGCGCAGCAGCGCGCAGCCGCGCTGCGAGCATTCGCCGAAGGGCAGGAGGTCGAACGCCGGAGTCGCCTCTCTCAGCTGAGCCATGGTCAAGTAATCCAGGCGCAGGGTCTTGGCGAGCTGGGCGGTGAAGGCGTCGGCATCACCCTGCAGCGATTCCTCGAGCACGTCGACCAGGCGCCGGCGCGAAGCGGTGGCGAGCTTGCGCGCCTGTGCGATCTCCCCCGCGGTGATGGTCATTGCAGGTTCCCCGCGAGCTCGAAGATCGGCATGTACATGAGGATCACGATGACCCCGATGACCAGGCCGATGATGGTCATCAGGATCGGCTCGAACAGGCGCGTGAACCAGTCGACCCAGCGCGCCATCTCCTCGTCGTGGAAGGCGGCGATCTGCTCGAGCATCTCGCCCATGTTGCCGCTTTTCTCCCCGACGTTCAGCATGCGCAGCGCCACCGGCGTGGTGAGGCCGTTGGCCTCCATGGACTGCGCCACGCCGCGGCCTTCGCGGATCGCCCGGCTTGCGCGCGCGAGCCGCTCGCGCAGGAGCGGGTGCAGCAGCTCCCCGCCCATGTCGAGCGCCGACACGAGCGGCGTGCCGCCGCGCAGCAGCATGCCGATGGTGCGGTAGAAGCGCGCCAGCTGGTACATCCTGAGGCGCTCGCCGAGCGCCGGCAGGCGCCACAGCGCGTCGCCGATCGCGGTGCGCACGTTCGCGAGGCGCAATGCATAAATTCCAAGAAGAATCATTCCTCCAAAAACCGAAAGGACGACCGGCGCGTGGCGGTCGACCGCGCTCCCCCAGGTGAGAAGCAGGCGCGAGAAGAGCGGCAGCGCGCTGCCGCGCTCCTCGTAGATGCGGCCGAAGCGCGGCACCACGTAAAGCAGCAGGAACAGGCTCACGATGCCGCCCACGCAGATGAGCAGCGCCGGGTAGATCGAGGCGTTCACCACGCGCTTCTTGATCGCCTCGAGCTGGGCCGCGTAGGCGACGTAGCGCCCGAGCGCCGGGGCGAGGTCGCTCGTCTTCTCGCTCGAGCGCACGGTGGCGACGTAGAGCGGCGAGAAGATCTGCGGGAACTCCTCGAGCGCGTTCGAGAACGTCTGGCCTTCCCGCAGCACCTCGACCAGGCGCTCGATGATGCCGCGCCAGTCGCCGCGCTTCTCCTTCTCCCCTAGCGTATCGATCGCTTCGGGCAGGGGCAGGCCGGCGTTCAGCAGCACGCGCAGCTCCTGGCTGAAGAGCGCGACCGGGAAGCGCTCGCCGCCGCGGCGCCAGGGCAACCCGAGCGAGCCCTTGGCGCGCACGCTGAGCACGGTGTAGCCGCGCCCCTCGACCTGCCGCACCGCCGTGACTTCATCGGGGGCCTGGAAGTCGAGCGCCTCGACGGCGCCGCTCGGTCCGATCGCCTTGAGCTCGAAGCGCATTTCGCGGCCTTAGTGGTTCGTGAGGTCGGCGTTCTCGCCGCTGCCGCCGGGCTGGCCGTCCTTGCCGTAGGAGAGGAGGTCGAACTCCCCCTTCTCGCCCGGGAACTTGTAGACGTAGGGCCGTCCCCAGGGGTCGAGCGGGATGTCCTTGCGCAGGTACGGCCCGGCCCACTTCGGCTCGTTGGCGGGCTTGGCCACCAGGGCCTTCAGTCCGGCCTCGTTGTCGGGATAGCGGCCGGTGTCGAGCCGGTACTGGTCGAGGGCCTTCTCGAGCGCGTCGATCTGCGCCTTGGCCATGCCGACTTCCGACTTGCCCACCTGGCCGAAATAACGCGGCGCGACGAAGCCCGCGAGCAGGCCGATGATGACTACGACCACGAGCAGCTCGAGCAGCGTGAAGCCGCCCGGGAGAACCAACTTTTGAGCTCGAGCCTCTTTGGGGCCCATCGTGACTTTCCTTTCTCAACCGCTATGTTAGACGAGAAACCGGGTCGAAACGATAAGGCCGGCGATTGTCGGATTTACACACGTCAACCTGGCGCAAGCCGGGCGACCGGCCGCGAGCATAAGCAGCGAAGAAAATACTCTAAGCATGTTGCGCCGCGCGGCATTGTCCTCCGCCGGAAAAGCTGAAATCCTACCGGCGCGGCGAGGCGTCACCGCATGCGGGTGGGTCCGAGCCGCATCTTGCCAAAGGGGAAAGGGGAGAAAAAGATGGTCTTGCGTCGAGTGTTGCCGCTCGTCACGGTGACGATCGGTCTTTGCGTGTTGCAGCTTTCGCATGCCCAGCCGGTTCGCAGTTGTCCGGACGGGCAGGCGGTGAATTCGCTTCAGCCGAACGGCACGCCGGCAACGTGCATTCCCATTCCGCCGCCGGCGAACCTCGCGCCGCTCGAGGCCGCGATCCTGCAGGAGTCGGTAGAGCGCAAGGCGGCCGACGCGGATATCCGCGCAAACATGAGCACCAACGAAACGAGCGTCGTGGGGCGCTATGCCTTCACCGGCTCGCAGTCCTGCCTGAACGCAACGCGCGGGTTCAACCCCGACTTCACGCCGGTCAATCCTCCGCCTTTCACGTTTCCTTCACCGCCTCCGCCGGGCCCGGTGATCGTCCCCAACACCTTCGTTCAGCACACCACGGCGACGGTCAACGGCATCCGCACGTTCAACGCGGACAACACGGGCACGAGCGAATTCAACTCGATCACGCAGGCCTACCCGGGCATCGTGTACACGAACATCGTCATTGCGACCCCGCCTGGCACCCCGCAGCAATCGGTCATCCAGGCACAGGTGAGCAATGGCGCGGTTGCCGCGACGAGCGTAGCTCAGAGCGGGACATTCACTTGGCAGATCGTCGACGGCAAGCTGATCATCGACGACACCAACGTGAACGGCGTGATTACGGCAGGTGGAAACCGCGTGGGCTGGGCGACTACGCAGAGGGATCTGCCGAACCAGACCGGCTTCCTCGGCAAGGATCTGAAGGTGATCGTGCTCACGAGCGAAGGCCCCAGCGTGGAGGTAAACGTGCAAACCTCGCCGGCGGGTCAGCCGCCGCAGACGATCGAGACTCCGCGCATCTGCCAACGCCATCGGGTGCTGACCAAGATCTCTCCCTAGCGATCGGCTGGTAGTGGCACAGTTGGGGGGG